>JALZFC010000026.1 GCA_030861725.1 Actinomycetota bacterium
GTATGCTCTACCTGTCCACCTGAGTCGGTTTGGGGTACGGGCACCACACGAGCTCGCTAGAGGCTTTTCTCGGGAGCATGGGCTCATCGGCTTCCCCTCAAGCGGGTCGGCATCGCGTCTCGGAGTTAGCGGTCCCCCGGATTTGCCTAGGGGACCCTCCTACCTGCTTACCCCACGTCAACCAACGCGTGGGTCCGACTACCCTCCTCCGTCACCCCATTGCTCGCCTAGGCGAGTGGGTCGGTAGGCCCCGAAGGGCTTCCCTTAGCAACTCGCTTCGGCGTGGGCGCGCGTGTGGTGGTACTGGAATATCAACCAGTTGTCCATCGCCTACGCCTCTCGGCCTCGGCTTAGGTCCCGACTTACCCTGGGCGGATTAACCTTCCCCAGGAACCCTTGGACATACGGTGGGGGAGTTTCTCGCTCCCCTTTCGCTACTCATGCCGGCATTCGCACTTGTAACCACTCCACCGCCCCTCACGGAACAGCTTCGCAGTTGTTACAACGCTCCCCTACCCATCACTCACCGAAGTGAGCAATGCCGCAGCTTCGGTACTTTGCTTAGCCCCGCTACATTATCGGCGCAAAATCACTCGACCAGTGAGCTGTTACGCACTCTTTCAAGGGTGGCTGCTTCTAAGCCAACCTCCTGGCTGTCTGGGCGACTTCACATCCTTTTCCACTTAGCAAAGATTTAGGGACCTTAGCTGGCGATCTGGGCTGTTTCCCTCTCGACTACGGAGCTTATCCCCCGCAGTCTCACTGCCACGCTCTGGAGTACCGGCATTCGGAGTTTGGCTGAGTTCGGTAAGCTTGTTGGCCCCCTAGCCCATCCAGTGCTCTACCACCGGTACTGAACGCGTGACGCTGCACCTAAATGCATTTCGGGGAGAACCAGCTATCACCGGGTTTGATTGGCCTTTCACCCCTATCCACAGGTCATCCCCCAGGTTTTCAACCCTGGTGGGTTCGGTCCTCCACGAGGTCTTACCCTCGCTTCAACCTGCCCATGGATAGATCACCCGGCTTCGGGTCTATGACATGCGACTAAGACGCCCTATTCAGACTCGGTTTCCCTCCGGCTTCGGCTCACGCCTTAACCTCGCCACACATCGATAACTCGCCGGCTCATTCTTCAAAAGGCACGCCGTCAGATGCATGGGCGAACCCATGCAGATCCTCCGACTGCTTGTAAGCGCACGGTTTCAGGTGCTATTTCACTCCCCTCCCGGGGTACTTTTCACCTTTCCCTCACGGTACTGGTTCACTATCGGTCGCTAGGAAGTAGTTAGCCTTACGAGGTGGGCCTCGCAAATTCACACGGAATTTCTCGGGCTCCGTGTTACTTGGGAACACCATCGGGAGGTCAGTCGGCTTTCGCCTACAGGGCTATTACCTTCTTTGGCCTAACTTTCCAGAAAGTTCGGCTAACCGCTGACTTTGTAACTCCCTGACCGGTCTTGCACCCGGTCCGATGGGTCCCACGACCCCCTTGTGGCAACGCTGCAAGGCTTTGACACCACAAAGGTTTGGGCTGATCCCGTTTCGCTCGCCGCTACTCAGGGACTCGTTATTTACTTTCTCTTCCTCGGGGTACTTAGATGTTTCAATTCCCCCGGTTCCCTCCACAGGCCCTATGTGTTCAGACCTGGGTACCAGCGCATGACCACTGGTGGGTTCCCCCATTCGGACATCTCGGGATCAATGGATGTTTGGCTCCTCCCCCGAGCTTTTCGCAGCCTACCGCGTCCTTCGTCGGCTCCTAGCGCCTAGGCATCCACCGTACGCCCTTATCAGCTTGGTATAGATGCTCGCGCTCGCTATGGAGTTTCCAAGGTTCATCCGTTCCAGCTTCGGATCGAGAGCGGGTCTTCGAGTGACCGAAGGCATTTCCGGGGCAAAAAAATCCGCCGGCTGAGTGTTCCGGGCCGGCGGGGAGGCTTCTGGCAGTCGGCAAATCGCCTGTGCCTAAGCGCACACCCCTGGGAAGTCCTTCAGCACCAAATGTCCTCTCTCTCTCCTGTACAGCCTCGACATTCTACGGACGCCCCCGGGGTGCGTCAAACCACCTCGGGCGGAGATCCGCGCGATCTCGACTGGCACGAATCGTGAACGTGAGCGTGGCACCCGGCATTCCCGGGGCGGCGAAATCCCCCCGGGTACGTAGTTAAAGCAGGAGCGGACGGTGCCGATACCTCTGGTGACGCCGTTCGTTCCCATTTCGCGGCGTCGCGGCCTACAGGGGGGATGAAGTGACCGACGAGCTCGACCGCCCGAAGTCCCACCGGCTCGCGATCGGCGCCGCCGGCGCCGTCCTCATAGTGGCGTTCGGAGCGCCCCTCGCAGGCGCCGCCCGGCTGGATCTCCCCCAGGCCCCCGTGCCGCCGGTGGTCGCGCCGGCCCTCCCGCTCCCGGACCCCGGCGTCCCCGACGCCCCCGTGGATCCCGTACTGCCCGAGCTTCCCGCCCCCGCACCCGGCACCGCCGTGCCCGAGGTGACGACGCTTCCCGTTCCCGTCGAGGAGCTCGAGGGCGTGACGCAGCCGGTGACGGACGTCGTCGAGGACGTAGCCGGAGGCGCCGGTGACGCCGTCGACGAGGTCGTGGAGGACGTGACCGGCGAGGTCGACGAGGTGACAGGCGGCGTGGACGAGGTCACCGGCGACGTGGACGAGACCGTAGACGAGGTCACCGGCGGCGGCCCGGTCGGCGGCGCAGTCGACGAGGTGACCGGTGGTGGTGGCGCCGGCGGTGTCGTCGACGAGGTGACGGGCGGCGTCACCGGCCCGGTCGAGGAGGTCGTCGAAGCCGTCACCGGGACGGTCGAGGACGTGAAAGGCGAACTGGGGAACAACGCCGGTGCCGTAGTCGACAGGATCGTCGATGCCGTCGACGGACCGAGCGGCGACGGTTCGACCCCCCCGGGCTCCGAGACGGGTGGTACCGGTGGCACGCATCCCGGTGACGCCGCGGGCGGGCGCACGAGTACCCCGACCGACGTTGCAGGGAGCCGGACCGCGCGGGAGATCGCCGCCGCGGTTTCGCCGGACGGCTTCGCCGGTAGCACGGCAGTCGCGACGCTCGCTTCCGCCACGGCTTCGGTCCCCCCGCACGACGCACCCGCTCCTTCGCTCCTCGAGCGCATCGCACGGTCGGCCGTAGACGTGGCCGGGCAGATCGCGTTCCCCATGCTGCTCGCGCTGGCGGTCGGCGCCTTCGTCCTAGTGCAGAACCGGGTGGACCGCAGGGACCCGAAGCTCGCGCTCGCGGCGCTCGACGCGGAGGAAGACCTCCTGGGGTTCGAGTGACCCAACCCGCACGACACGCCGCCGGCGAGATGGTCTCGCTCGGCGAGCGGATGGGATACCTGCAGGCCCTGCGCGCCGCGCTGGCGCTCGTCGTGCTGGCGGCGGGCGGCCTCGCCTCGAGAGTCGTCGGCACGGGTCTCGACGACCTGCTCCTCCCGTCCGTCGGCTACCTCGTGCTGTCCGCGACCGGCGAGGGCCTGCGACGCGCCGGCCGCACGCGCGGGCTCGTGACGGTCGGCGGGATGCTGCTCGTCGACGGCCTGTTCCTGGCCTGGGTCCTCTACCTCACCGGCGGCACCCAGAGCCCGCTCCGGTTCCTCGTCTACGTCCATCTGATCGGCGTGACGCTGCTCGCGTCGTACCGGACGGGGCTGAAGCTCGCGCTCTGGCACTCGCTGCTGTTCTTCGTCGTCTTCTACGCGCAGGCGTCCGGGATCGTCCCGCAGATCGACTCGGGTGCGGATGCGATGCAGAGCCGCCCGTCGGTCTTCAACGTCGTCGCTTTCTGGCTCGTCGCCGGAGCCACCACCGCGTTCTCGTCGGTCAACGAGCGAGAGCTCCGCCGGCGCAAGGCGGACGTCGAGGCACTGGCCTCGACGGCGGCGCGCCTGGAGCCCCAGGCCGAGCCGGCGGAAGTCGCGCGGATCCTGCTCGACGACGTCTGCACGACGTTCGGCTTCACCCGCGGCGCCGTGATCGGCGGCCAGGGCCGCGCTCTCGAGCTGCTCGCGTTCCACGGTCCGGGAGAGCTCCCGGACGTACCGGTCCGCGTCGACGGCCTGCTGGGACGAGTGCTCGAGGAGCGGCACCCGGTCCTCGTGAAGGGTCTCGACGCGGGCGAGTGGCTGGCCGGCGTCCTCCCGTTCGCGCGCAACCTCGTCGCGGTGCCGTTGTCCGCGGACGGCACCACGATCGGCGCGCTGGTCCTCGAGCACGGCACGAAGCGGGCCGGTCGGGTCGAGCGCCGGGTGGTGTCGATGGTGAGCCAGTTCGCGTCGCACGCCGCGCTGGCGTTGCGGAACTCGTGGCTGCTCCAGCAGGTCCAGAAGCTGGCCGAGACGGACGCCCTCACCGGGCTCGCGAACCGGAGGACGTTCGCGGCGACGTTAGAGCGGGAGCTCTCGCGCGCGGCCCGCAGCGGCGATCCCGTGACGCTCCTCATGGTCGACATCGACCACTTCAAGTCGCTCAACGACAAGCACGGGCACCAGACGGGCGACGAGGTGCTGAAGCTGGTGGCCGACGTCCTCGCATCGGCGTGCCGTGACTTCGACACCGCGGCGCGCTATGGGGGCGAGGAGTTCGCCGTCGTGCTCCCGGCGTGCTCGTCGGCGGAGTCGCTGGTGGTCGCGGAGCGCCTGCGGACGACGATCGCCGAGATCGAGACCGTGACGTCCGTCAGCGCCAGCGCGGGCGTGGCGACTTTCCCGGCGCACGCGGCGGACCCGGAGAGCCTGATAAAGGCGGCCGACGAGGCGCTGTACGAGTCGAAACGGGCGGGGCGGAACCGGGTCACGCGCTCACGCCGCCGCGGCACGCGCAAGGCGAAGCTTCTAGTCTTGCCGGATTCTCCCTAACGGGATCGCAAGCGATCCCGTCATATGCGAACCTTCACGGCGCGAGGGTTCGTCGCCTTCGGCGACGGTGGGGTCTTCCTACCTATACACCTTCCGCCTGAAGACGTCGGTCGTCAGGGACGCGACGCGGTCCAGGATCAGCAGGCCGTCCAGGTGGTCTATCTCGTGCTGGAACGCGCGGGCCTCGAAGCCCTCAGTCGCGATCACCCTCTGGCTCCCCTCCGGCGTCGTGCCCGAGACGACGATGCTCGCGGCCCGGGCGACGTTCGCCGTCAGGTCGGGCACGCTCATGCACCCCTCGCGGCCGACCACACGGCCCGAGCTCTCGACGATCACCGGGTCGAACAGCACGACGAGCCCGTGACACACCGTCGTCTTCGGATGGTCGCTGACGTCGAGCGCGAACGCGCGGCGGGAGACGCCGATCTGCGGCGCGGCGAGCCCGACGCACGCGGGCGACGCCCTCATCGTGTCGACCAGGTCGGCCGCAAGGCTCTCGCCGGCCGCGCCCGCGAGCGGCTGCGCCTGCTGCTTCAGCACCGCGGCGGGCAGCCGGCAGACGGGCCGGACCGCCACGCCTAGAGGACGTCCCGCTCGATCGGGTGGATGCTCACCTCGACGCCCACCTCGGCCCTGAGCGCGTCGAGCGCGGCCGCCACGCCGCCGGCATCCTGTGTCGACACCTCGAGCATGAGCGCGTACACCGGCTCGTCGGGCGAACCGATGACGCGCGACGTGAGGTCGGTGACGTTCGCGCCGCGCTGCGCGAGCGCGTCGGTCACGCGGAACACGATCCCGGGGTGGTCGGCGCCGTACACCGACACGAGGTGGGTGGCCTCTGCGGGGACCGCGTCGGTCTCCTCGACCGGCCGCACTGCGACGACGAGGTCCATCTCGCGCGCGACCGGCGCGAGCGCGGCCTCGAGCTCTTCCGCGGAGGCACCTGCGCGGACGATCATCACCATCGAGAAATGGCCGCGCAGGATCGTCGACGTGACGTCTTCGAGGTTGCAGCCGGCGTCGTACAGCGCCTTCGTCACGCCCGCGACGATCCCCGGACGGTCGGTGCCTATGACGGTGACTGCGACGAGGCGCCCGGGTTCCATCCCGCCACACTAACGGCGCGCTACTGCGCTATGCCCGGCACCGCCTCGACCCGCGTCACGGTCCCCGCGTCGAAGTTCGAGATCCACAGCGAGCCCGACCCCTGCACTAGGTCTCTCGGCGAGCCGTCGAGGTCGACGCCGTCCAACGTGTCGGTGCCGGTGGCCGAGATCGACGAGAGGATCCCTCCCGCGCCGGTGTCCGAGAGGACGACGACCTGCGTGGGGGTGTGCACCATCTCGCTGTACGTCCCCTCGAAGCGGTAGGTCTCGACGGGGGCCGAGGCATCCGACGCGTCGGCCGCCATCAGCGTGCTCCCGTCTCCCTCCGCGACCCACAGCTTGCCTCCGTAGAGGTGGACGTCGCCGCGGTCGGTGATGTCGAAGCTCCGCTCGAAGCCGGTCCGCTCGCCGGTCAGGTGATCGAGCTCGACGACCGTCCCGTCGCCCTCCAGCACGAACACGCGCCCGGTCCGCGCGGCGACGTTCACCGGCGTCACGTCGGTGATCGTGCGCACGATGTCCGTTGTGGAGAGATCGATCTGCACGAGCTCCCGTCCCACCACCGACACCCAGAGATAACGGTCGATCGCGAGGTCGAGCGAGCTCGACTCCTCCGCCACCGGGATCAGCACGTCGGGGGTGCGCGCGTTGCTCGTGGGGTCGATCCTCTGGACCGCGCCGAGGCCGGGATTGGCGACCCAGACCGTCCCATCGCCCGCGATCGCGAGGTCCCCGGGCGAGCCGGAGACGCTGATCGTCGCCACCTCCTCGTTCGAGGAGGGATCGATGCGCGACACGGTGCCGTCCTCGCTGTTCGAGACCCAGATCGCGCCGCTGCCGACGGCGACCTCACTCGGTCCGTCGCCGACTGCGATCGTCACCTCCGAGATGACCCGCGGCCCCGCCGGCGGGAGGGCCTCGTCCGCCGCGCGCGGCGAGGGCCACGCGAACAGCGCGATCGCTGCCGCCGCGGCCCCCGCGAGCCCCGTCACCGCCGCGTTGCGCCACTGGCGACGCCGTTGCAGCCGCCGCACCTTCGCTCTCGCCGCGGGGAAGTCCGGCGGGTTCCTGCGGAGATAGTCGTCGCCCACCGAGCGCAGCGCCTCCTCGAGCCGCGAGTCGTCCGGCGTCATCAGCGTTCCCCCGTCATGAAGTCCGCGCCGAGATGGTCCGCCAGCCGGGCGCGGGCACGCGAGAGCTGGGACTTGACCGTGCCGAGGGGGCAGTCGAGGGTCTGGGCGATCTCGGGCTCGGTGAGACCCTCGAGGTACCGGAGGACCACGCACGTCCGCTGGCGCTCCGGCAGCGCCCGGACCGCGGCCCATACGTCGAGCCCGAGCCCGTGGTCCTCGACCTCGAACGTCTTCTCGCGCTGCTCGTCGCGGTGGTGGACGAAGGAGTTCACGCGGTTCTCGATCGCGCGCCGCCGCATCCTCGACCGGCACGCGTTGACGACCATCTGCCGGAGGTACGCCGGAGGCCACTCGACCCTCTGGAAGCTGCGCCACCCGGTGAGCGCCTTCGCGAACGCCTCCATCACGATCTCCTCCGCCGCGTCGCCGTCGCCGAGCATGACGTAGGCGAGCCTCCTCATCGGGTCGTAGTGCTCGTAGAAGAGGGACGCCAGGCGCTTGTCCCGCTCGGTCTCCTTGTCAGCCAACTCGCGCTCCGCCAGCGCAGGGAGACCGGGGGCGGTCCTCAGCGGCAAACGGGCTTCCATGCCCCCCTACACGCCCCGGACGCCGAGAGGGTTCCACGGCCGATTTACGCCGCAGGGCAGCGGCCGGCCGTACGCAGTTCCGGCAAATCGCTTGCAGGACTAGTCCCCGCATCCTGATAATGCCGTTGCACGTCCATCGGACCATCGTGAGCAAGGACCCCCCATGCCTCGGATCTCCTTCACCGGTGAAGAGCATGCCCGCATCAACCACGTCCTGCGCGAGCTCGACCCTGCCACGCACGACCTGACCGCGCACTGGCGCCACCTTCTGAGCGCCGAGGACTGGGCGTTCCTCCAGGACTACGTCCGCACGGAGATGAGGGCGACGCTCGAGATGGGCCTCCTCGCCCGCTCGATCGCCGCGGTGGTGGACGAGCGGCGGCTGGCCGACAAGGCCGCGGTCGACCACTTCATGCGGTCGACGCCGTGGTCCCGCAACTTCGGGCTCACGGACGAGGCGGAGGAGCGGCTGATGAGCATCCTCGGCCAGGCCCTCGACTCGCCGCTGTTCCTCGCGATCGAGGCGCTCATGCAGATCGCCGAGGACCGGATCTTCGACACGCTGGACGTCGAGTACCGCAGCCTGCTCGAGGGCCATCTGTAGCACCGGGGGCTAAGCCCCCGCCTGCGCCTCCTCCAGCGACTCCGCCGCGGCCTCCCACTCCCCTTCGAGGCGCGCCATCCGCCGCTTCGCCGACTCGTAGTCGCGCACGAGCGCGGCCACGTCCGTGCCCGACGAGTACACCTCGGGATCCGCCATCACGCCCTCGAGCCGTCTCAGCTCGGCGCCGGCCTCGTGGAGGCGGCGTTCGATCTTCGTCACGCGGTCGCGGAGGTCCTTGGTCCGCGCGCGGGCCTCTGCCTCGACCCGGCGGCGTTCCTTCGCGCTCCTGCGGGGGCCGCGGTCGACCGACGCGCCACCCGGCCCCGCGGCGGGTTCCTCCGCCTGCGTCTTCTCCAGATACGAGTCGTAGCCCCCGTCGAACGACGTCACGCGCCCGGGCCGGACCTCGACGATGCGGTCGGCGATGCTCCGGATGAGGTGCCGGTCGTGCGTGATCAGCACGATCGCCCCGGTGTACTCCTCCAGCGCGTCCTCGAGCGCGTCGCGGCTCGGGATGTCGAGGTGGTTCGTGGGCTCGTCCAGGCACAGCAGGTTCGCCGGCGAAACGAGCATGCGCGCGAGCGCGAGCCGGCTGCGCTCGCCGCCCGACAGCACCGACACCGGCTTGTCCACGTCCTCGCCGGAGAAGAGGAACCGTCCCAGGAGGTCGCGGGCCGCCACGGTCGTCCCCGACGGGACCGCCCTCTGCAGCTCCTGCACGACCGTGTTCGAGAGCACGAGCTCCTCGATCTGGTGCTGCGCGAAGTAGCCGACCTTCGCCTGATGCCCCAGCTTCCGTTCGCCGCTCTGCGGGGTCAGCGCGCCGGCGACCAGCTTCAACAGAGTGCTCTTGCCCGCGCCGTTGGGGCCGACCAGCGCGATCTTCTGCCCCCGCTCGATCGCGAAGTTCAGGTCGTCGTAGACGCGCGTCTCGCCGTACGCAAAGCCGACGCCGGCGAGCTCGAGGACCACCCGGCCGGGGCGCGGGGGCTGCGGGAACGAGAGCTTCATCGTGCGCGCGCGGCGCCCCGGCCCCTCCGCCCTCTCCATCTTCTCCAGAGCCTTGACGCGGC
Organism: Actinomycetota bacterium; assembly: GCA_030861725.1. Taxonomy (GTDB): domain Bacteria; phylum Actinomycetota; class CADDZG01; order CADDZG01; family WHSQ01; genus JALZEG01. The sequence goes on from JALZFC010000026.1 coordinate 9,389, forward strand.
TCTGCACCTGCTTCGCCTTGGTCGCCTTGTAGCGGAACCGGTCGATGAACGCCTGGGTCTGCGCGACCTTGCGCTGCTGGTTCGCGGCGGCGGCCGCGGCCAGCCGCGCCCGCTCGGCCCTCTGCTCCACGAACGACTGGTAGTCCCCTGTGTAGGTCGTCAGCCGGCCGCCGTCGATCTCGACGACCTTCGTGGCCATGCCGTTGATGAAGTCGCGGTCGTGGGAGATCAGCAGCACCGCCCCCTCGTAACCGCGGAGGAAGCGCTCGAGCCAGTCCACCGACTCGAGGTCGAGATGGTTCGTCGGCTCGTCCAGGAGGAGCACGTCGGGGGCCGACAGCAACAGCTTCGCGAGCGCGACGCGCATGAGCCAGCCGCCCGAGAGCGTGCCGGTCGGCTTGTCGAACGCCTCCTCCGCGAACCCGATCCCGGCGAGGATCCGCTTGGCGTCCGCCTCGATCTCGTAGCCCCCGAGCGTCGCGAAGCGGTCCTGCAGGCGCGCGTACTCGGCGACGAGCCGGTCGAGGTCGTCGCCCGGCGGCAGCGTCTGCATCTCGGCCTCGAGGACTGCGAGCCGGTGCCCCGCCTCGGTCGCCTCGGAGCCCGCGGTCAGCACCTCCTCCAGAAGCGTCCGTCCGCGCAGCGCGTCGGTCTCCTGGCGCAGGTATCCGACCACGACGTCGCGGGCGATCGCCACCTCGCCCTCGTCCGGCTCCTGCTCCCCCGCGATGATCCGGAACAGCGTCGTCTTGCCCGTCCCGTTCAGCCCGACCACCGCGAGGCGGTCGCGCGCGCCCACCTGGAGCTGCGCGTCGCGGAAGAGGTCGCGCGCGCCGAACGACTTCCTGAGCCCGGAGATCGTGATCATGTCGTGCCAATTCTCCCCGAGCGGCGGCGCGATAGCGTGACACGATGCCGCTCCCCCCGGGCGTGGTCGTGCGACCCGCGGCCGCAGCAGACGTCCCCGAGCTCGTCCGGCTCTACCGCGCGTGCGATGCCGCCGACATGGGCCGCGTCGACAGCGACGAAGAGGAGGTCCTGTGGCGGTGGCGGACCGGCGGCTTCGACCTGGCCGCGGACACGTGGGTGGCCGAGCGCGCCGGGGAAAGCGTCGCGTACGGGTGGGTCTTCGAGGGCCTGGCCGACGTGCGCGTCGACCCCGCCGCGCGCGGCCTCGGGATCGGAGCGCACCTGCTGCATCTCAGCGAACGGCGCGCCGCGGTCCAGGGAAGCCGCGACGGGATGGTCCGCCAGAACGTCACGAACCTGAACCCGGGGGCGCGGGAGCTGCTCGAGGCCGCCGGCTACGTCGAGTCCCATCACTACGCGCGGCTCGAGGTCGAGCTGGCGGAGCGCCCGGAGGTTCCGCCGGTGCCGGCGGGGGTCGTCGTGCGGACGTACGAGCCCGGACGCGACGACGCCGCCGTCCACGCCGCGTTCAACCGCGCCTGGTCGCAGTACGAGGGGGAGCGGTGGGTGCCCGAGACGCTCGAGCGGTGGCTCGAGCAGACCGAAGCCGAGACGTTCGATCCCGCGACCTGGCACCTGGCGCTCGCGGACGGAGAGGTCGCCGCCTTCTCGTTGTGCGACCAGTACCCCGACCTCGGCTGGGTGCAATATCTCGGCACGGTGCCCGAGGCGCGCGGCCGCGGCCTCGGTCGCCTGCTCCTGCTGCAGTCGTTCGCGGTGTACTGGGACCGGGGCATCAAGAGGGTGGGCCTGACCGCCGCGTCGACGAACCTCCCTGCGGCGCGCGCCCTGTACGGATCCGCCGGGATGACCGAGGTCCTTCGCTACGACAACCTCAAGAAGCCGCTCTCGCAGGTGACGGCGGGCGGTAGGTTCTCCTACTGATGGAGCCCTCTGGGGTAGCCCGGCGAACCACCTCGCCCCCGCGGCGCGCGCTCGTGCTCGGAGGCGGCGGGCTCGTCGGGATGGGCTACCACGCGGGGGCCCTGAAGGCGCTGGAGGAATGGGGCGTCGACCTCGGCGGCTCCGACGTCATCGTCGGCACCAGCGCCGGTGCCGTGATGGGCTCGTACATCGCGTCGGGGTGGACCGGGGACGACTTCTACGAGTACGCGCACGGGCGTCACCCCGCGTCGGAGCGGGACGAGGCGTCGCAGAAGGACCAGGTCCGGACGATCTTCACGCCACTGTGGCATTCGCGCGGCGAGCGCGTGCGGCGAAGCGTCGGGTCGATGTTCGCGGTCGCCGCCTCGCGCGGGTACTGGAACAAAGCGGTACGCGGACGCGTCCCGGTCGGAGCCCTTCGCAAGGCATTCCCCGCGGGCCTCTACTCCACGGAGGACACGCGCTTCAGGTTGCACGACGACCTTCCCGAGCGGTGGCCGCGCGACGGCGTCTACATCTGCGTCGCCGACCTGTACTCGGGGAAGCGCGTCGCGTTCGGCGCTCCGGGGGCACCCGAGGCCACGTTCCCCGAGGCGGTACGCGCGTCGACCTCGATCCCGGGCGTCTTCCCACCCGTGCGCATCGGCGACCGGTACTACGTCGACGGCGGCGTCGTGAGCGCGACGTCGCTCGACCTCGCCGTCGCGGCGGGGTGCCGCTCCGTCGTCTGCGTGGCACCGCTCGGCTACCGGCGCGACGACGAGCCGGGGACGAGGGATCTGCGGCTGTGGTCGAGCGTGCTCCTGCGGTCGCTGTTCGCCCGGACGCTTCGCCGGGAGGTGCTGACCGCACGCGCCGCGGGCGTCGACGTCTTCGTCGTCAGGCCGTGGCTGACGGAGCTGAAGGCCCATGGCACGAACTCGATGCGGTACTTCGACCGTGCGGCGCTGTCGGCGAGCGCGCGCGAAGGGACGCTGCGGCTGCTCGAGGAGAACGCGGACCATCCTGCGGTCGCGGCGGCGGCCGGGGCGCGCCGCGCTCGCCACCCGGCGAGCGGATGAGCGCGCTCCAGGAGAAGCCCGAGAAGCTCTGCCCCAAGTGCGGACGGCGGATGTGGATCGTCGACGTCGGCGACATGGGACGGCTGTGGCAGTGCGCCTCGTGCCGGCTCAGCATGGCGGGCGGCACGCTCTACATGTGGCGCGAGCAGGAGGCGGCGACGACCACGACGGTCGAGGTGCGGACGTCGCCGACGAAGAAGTACCTGTCGAACAAGCCATGCCCCCAGTGCGGTGAGCCGATGATGGCGGTGCAGGTGCCCGACTACGGCACCCGCCACCAGTGCGAGCGCTGCCGGCTCAGCGTCCTCTTCGGCGGCTCCGTCGTACGGTGGAAGACCCGCGACCGGCAGCCCGACGACGACCGCTGACGGCACCTGGAGCACCTTCCTCGCGAGACCGAGGCCGCGACCGCGGCAGGAGCCGGAGCACCGCCCGGCGAAGCCTCAGACATGCCTTCGCGTCGATTCCTCCGGCCCGCGCTGGTCGTGTGTTGCGTCCTCGCGCTGGTCCCGGGAAGCGGAGCCTCCGCCTCGGGCGGAGGCGGGGGGAAGCCGCACGTCCAGACGTACGACTACCTCTACTCGCACGGCGTCGACACCTACCACTACACCGTCTCGACGAAAGCCGTCATGCCCCCGATCGTCTTCACGCCGCGCCCGCAGGACCGCTGGATGCACCTCGCGGCCGACGACGCGCTCGGCAAGGGCGTTCTCGTGCACGTGTACCAGCGCGGCGACCGCGGCGAGCGTGACCTCCAGGACATCTTCTGCGCCCCCGCGAACCTCTACCGTCTCGTGAGCCGCAGGCCGATCGAGGTGCATCTCTTCTCCGGGGCCTGCCCGAACCACACCTTCGGGTTCGCTACCACGGGGACCCTTACCGCGACGTTCTCGCCGCACCTCTAGCCGCGCGTCTGGCATCCTCGGCAGCCGATGCCCCCAGCGCGCTCCAGAGCCGTCCTCGTCACCGGGTCCTCGTCCGGGATCGGCCGTGCGACCGCGCTCCACCTCGCCGCGAGAGGCTGGCCGGTCTACGCGTCGGCGCGGCGCCTGGACTCGGTCGCCGACCTGGAGGGACTCGGCTGCCGGTTGTTGCGCGTGGACGTCACCGACGAGGAGTCGATGGCATCCGCCGTCCGCGCCGTCGAGGAAGAGCACGGAGCGGTAGGAGTCCTGGTCAACAACGCGGGCTACGGCCAGGGTGGCGCGGTCGAGGAGGTGGCCCTGGACGACATGCGGAGGCAGTTCGAGACGAACTTCTTCGGGCTCGCGCGCCTGACGCAGCTCGTGCTCCCCGGGATGCGCCGTCAACGGTGGGGGAAGATCGTCAACGTCAGCTCGATGGGCGGGAGGCTGACGCTTCCCGGCGGCGGCGTCTACCACGCGACGAAGCACGCGGTGGAGGCTCTCAGCGACGCGCTGCGGTTCGAGGTGAGGCCGTTCGGCGTCGACGTCGTGGTCGTCGAGCCCGGCGTGATCAAGACCCGCTTCGGCGACGTGAACGTCGGATCGATCGACCTCGGCGACCACGACGGGCCCTATGCGGAGTTCAACCAGGGAGTGGCGCGCGTGGTCGCGGGGGCGTACTCGGAGAAGGCCAGGGGCATGGGCACGAGCGAAGGCGTCGCGCGGGTGATCGAGCGTGCCGTCGGCGCGCGGAGGCCCAGGACCCGGTACGTCTACCCCGCGATGGGCCGGGCGCTGATCACGGCGCGGCGGCTTCTCCCCGACCGGGTGTTCGACCTGCTGCTGCGGTCGCGCTACCCCGCGCCGAAGCCGCGCTGAGATCGCTACTTGTCGGCGGCGGTGCTGCCCTCGTCGAGCTTCTCGCGCGGCGTGACGAAGCCCCCGATGAGGAGGCCCGCCGTACCGCCGGCGAACGCGAACGAGACGCCCGAGATGATCACGGCCCGAGCCGACCCTCCGAACGCGACGAGGCCGAGGATCACCCCCAGGACGAGCCCGATGAACCCGAACCCGAGCATCCCGGCGGCTCCGCCCTGGGCCTGGCTCTTCGACGTCACGACCCCGGGGCCGGCGACCGCGCCCTCCATCTCGTCGGCCATCTCCTGGCGGGCCTCCGCCCTCTTGTCGACCATGGGTCCTCCTCGGTGCGCTGTCGATAGGTCTCCTAGACCTACCCAGGGCCGTCGAAAACATGTGGAGACGCGCGGCATGAGGTCATTGCTGCACGACGATATTGGCCATCATCCCGTTGTCTTCGTGGCCGAGGATGTGGCAGTGGTAGACGAACTCCCCCAGCATCGTCTTCTTGGTGAAGGGGATCAGGAGCTTCACCTCGCCGTCGACCGGGAGCGTGATGGTGTCCTGCAGGCCGTTTACGGGCTGAGGGACCCCGTTGATCTCCTCGACCAGGAAGTCGAGCTGATGGATGTGGAACACGTGCAGCTCCCCCGAGGTGTTGGTGACGGTCCATTCCTCGGTCGACGGGAACTCGACGGTCGTGTCGATGCGATCGGGGTCGTAGACCCGCTCGTTGATGTAGAAAGTGTCTCCGTCGTTGGACTCGGAGAAGACGAAGGTCCGCGGATTCGGGACCACTCCGGCCCGGCGCCGGTCCAGCAGGGCGGAAAGCCCAGCCTCGGCCTTGGCGGGAAGCAGGTCGGCGACTTCCTCGGGCGTCACGGGGTTCGATGCCCCTCCGCTGGAGGTGACCTCGGCCAGCACGACTTCCGGGTTCGGGTCGCCTTGCGGGCCCGTGTCGATCTTGAGGCTCTTCAGCACGTAGCTCCCGGCAGGTGGGCCGATCACGATGGCTTCCATGCGCGCCCCCGCGCCGAGAAACAGGCTGGACATCTGAGTGGGTTGCACGGAAGGGTTGCCGTCTACGGCGATGACGTACATGGGCACGACGTTGCCGTCGAGGTCCTGCAGCTGCATGTCGAAGAAGGCGTCTGCCCCGATGTTGGCGAAGCGCCAGAACTGGGCCTCGCCCGGCGCGATCGAGATCGAGGCTTGGGGAACGCCGTTGACGGATTGCGGAACGCCGTTGATGGTCTTCAGCAGCGGAGCGTCCGGGTCCGAGTCGGCCTGGAAGTCCTTGAGCAGCATCACCCGCTCGCGGGAACCGACCAGCTTCGGGTAGTAGTCCTTGAGGATGTCGCCCACGATGACCCCTCCGGACATGCCGCCGAGGACTTGGGGCTCACTGATGCCGTGCGGGTGGGGATGGAACCAGAACAACCCTTCCGGGTGGGTTGCCGGAACGGGGACCGTGTACTGGTACGAGGTCGGCGTGGGTCCTTCGCCTTGCGGGAAGACCTCGAGGAAGACGTCGTCGGCCGGAGCCATCGGTGAGACGTTGAACCCGTGGTAATGGAGGCTGGTGAAGCTCTGGTCCGGCGAGCCGTGCGTCCCCGCAGGTGGGGACGCGGCACCTTCGGACATCTCGTTCACGAGCTCGAGCTCGATCTTGTCTCCCGGGGAGAGCCGCCAGACCGGAGGGATGTACTGGCCGTTGTACAGGTTCGTCTCGTACGATCGGCCGTTGAACGACACCGTCCCGGGCGCGGCAGTCAACGTCGTGGCAAGGATCCCGTCCGAACTGGAGATGAAGGGTGGGTCGGGCAGCGGCGGAGGGCCCGCGACCTCGGGTTGCTCATCCGAGGTGCACGCGGAGATGCCGAGGGCCATCAGCAGCACGGCTCGGCCGGGCCGCTCCGTGACGGCCCTGGGCAGACGCCGCACAATCCCGAGGACCAGTCTGAGGAACACCAAGATGCCTCCGCTCCAGATCGGTAAGCGGTCCAAGTCGTCCATCTCCCAGTAGTCGAGCGAAGGTTCGATTATGTAACCTCGTGGACAACATTCCAAGAGCAACGAGTTGACTGCGGGATCGTCGGAGAGCTCGCCGCGGCGGCGAGGATCCGATTGCTCCTCCACCTGGTACTCTTTTACCCGTGCAAATAGTGGAAAGTGCCTCGCACCGAACGGCCGATCCGTACAGGGATACGGACGTCGTCGACGAGCGGGCGCCGCGTTTCAACCAGGGCGCCGTCGCTCTCTTGACGTCGCTGGCGCTGCTGACCGGCGAATGGTGGATCGCGGGGCTGATGGGCCTGCAGCTCGCCGTGGGGCTCGTCTTCGGGCGCCGCTACTGCCTCCCCTGCGTCTTCTACTTCGAGGTCGTCCAGCCACGAATCGGAGAAGGCGCCGTCGAAGACGCGCGGCCCCCGCGCTTCGCGAACGTGCTGGGGGCGACATTCCTCCTCGGCGCGACCGCCGCACATGCCGCGGGGCTGCACGCCCTGGGCTGGGCGCTCGTCGCCATGGTCGCGGCGCTGGCGACCCTCGCGGTGGTCACCGGCTTCTGCATGGGCTGCAGCATGTACCGGGTCGTCTCCCGGCTCCGCGGCATCAGGCCGGGTCACCACGACCAGGTGGAGGCATCCGACTTCGGCATCACGCGCGAGAGCGTCGTCCAGTTCACCCACCCGCTGTGCAGCGACTGCCGTTCGCTGGAGCGGACGCTGCGCGACGCCGGCGACGACGTGCTGCTCGTGGACGTGACGCAGGAGCCCGGGCTCGCGCGCAAGTACCACGTGGACGTGGTCCCGCTGGCGCTGAGGGTCTCGGGCGAGGGGAAGGTCCTGGAGCGCCTGGCCTAGCCGTCGGACGCGGGTTTATCTCCCGGCCCCCACTACGCTTCGACGGTGAAGGTCCTCTACGTCCTGGGACGGGGCCGGAGCGGCAGCACGATCTTCGGCAACGTCCTGGGCGAGCTCGACGGGTTCTTCTGTGGAGGGGAGATCAGGTTCCTCTGGGACCCGGTCGTCGTCCGCAGCTCGCGGTGCGGCTGCGGCAGCATCGTCTTCGAATGCCCGGTGTGGTCGCAGGTCCTCGCGCGGCTGCGCGACGTCGACCTCGACGAGGTCGTGACGTGGCAGCACGCGATCGTGAAGGAGCACAACACCGTCAAGCTGTTGAGGCACCGCCGCGGGCGGAGCTGGCACGCACTCGAGAGCTATGCCTCCGTCATGAGGCGGCTCTACGACGCGCTGGCCGCCGTCACCGGCGCGCGCGTGGTCGTCGACACGTCGAAGCGGCCGTCGTACGCGGCGTTCCTCGGGACGCTCGACGAGTTCGACCCCTTCTACGTCCATCTCGTCCGGGAGCCGCACGCGTCCGCGTACTCGTGGCGGAACCGCAAGTACACGTCCGCGCGCGGCGACGGCGAGGTTCGGCGCCGGAGCGCCTTCGACGCGACGGTGCGGTGGGATCTCCTCAACCTGGGGTCGGAGGCAGTCCTGCGCCGCGCCGGACCCGCCCGGTCGCTGCGCGTGCGCTACGAGGACTTCGTCGCAGCTCCTCGGGCCACGATCGACCGCGCGCGCGAGCTCCTGCACGAGACGGGGCCGTCGCCCTTCCTCGACGAGCGGACGGTGACGCTCGGCGTGAACCACACGATCGCAGGCAACCCGTCGCGCTTCGCCACCGGGACGCTAGTGCTGGAGGACAAGTCCGAATGGCGCCGCGCACAGGGCCGCGCGGAGCGATGGATCACGACGCTCGTCGCGCTGCCGTTCCTGAGGCGGTACGGCTACGGCGTCAGGGGCTGACGAGAGCCTCTCAGGGTTTCCTCGAGAACGTCGCCGTAGCGATCCCCGAGGTCGCCGTTCCGGGACACGGCGGGGTCGCGCCGGCCCGCCACACCCACACGGACACCGCCTTGCCGGGCTCGATCTCGACGGGTTCCTCGGTCTCGCCGCAGATCCCGACGCTGAGGTCGTCGGTGGCGAGGTAGCTCCCGTCGCCGTTCGTGTCCTGGATCACGGTAGCCGGCACGGGCTGCCCGAGGTCGTCCTCGATCTCGACGCTGAACGAGGTCTCGCCCGCCGCCGGCGGTCCGTAGAACAGGCACGAGGTTCCCTGGAAGCAGACGCCGAGGCCCGCGGTGCCGAGCGCCGGCTCGCTGTACGCGAGCTCCACCACGCGGTTCTTCGGCTTCGCGGGCTTGCGGGCCGCAACGGGGGCTGCAACCAAGCCGCAGGCCAGTGCCACAACGAGCGTGACGACGATCTTCCTGTCCATGACCCCTCCCCGAATCGGCCGCTTCGGGGCAAGTATTCGAGCTGCCGAGGCCGATTCCCTGGGCACCCCGGGGGTTCAGCGGTCAGGTTCCGCTGCTGCTCTGCTGAACAGCGAAACCGATCACCAGGGAATGGGATAGCGAACGAGCGTCCGCGCGAGTTGGACCTACTGCGGGTGGCTTGCGCAGGTCCCGTGGAAGGGGCCCTGCCCCGGCCCGGATTCGTTCGCTCCGCGATGCAGCCCACGATGCTGCGGCTCGAACGCGACCTCGTCGATGTCTTCACAGTCCCCGTTGCCCTTATGGACGTGGTGCGTGTGCGATCCCGGCCCGCCATGGGGAGCGTGTTCGTCGACGGCAGAGGCCGTTCCCCCGAATGATCCGATAGCAACCGCTGCCGAAAACACGGCAGCCGTAATCAAGCGTCGCATCCTGTGCTCCCTTCGCTGGGATGCCCCGCGGCATCCAGGACGACCTGGAAGTCTTCCACAAAGGGTACAAATCAGCAAGGCGAGCACATGAAGGCGACCACAAACACGGGGCCGGCCGGCCGTTACAGGTCGAAGTAGCGTCTGGCTAGAGATGAGATCGACCTTGCGACCGAGCCTTGCGGTGATCGCGCTGCTTTCGGCGTGCACGTCGGGACCGGACCCGGGTATCGGCGATCGACCACCCACCGCTCGCGCTCCTTCAGCGACCATGCCGCCGGGCACGTCGGCTTCTCCCACCGCCTCTTCGCCCCGGCAGTGTCGCGATCGACACCTGAGCCTGAAGCCAAGATGGGGAGCGGCTGCCGGTAGCTACGGCGGCACTTGGTACTTCACGAACAGCTCGCGCCGGCCTTGCCTCCTCTGGACGGGCCTCCGCGCCCTGCTCGTCGATGAGCGCGGCGACGTGCTCCTGCGCTCCACACGCAGCAGCTCGGGGTCGCGACGGATCGTGCTCGACAGCGGAGAAAGGGCCTCGGCAGTCGTCCTCTGGTCCAACTGGTGCAAGAGATACCAAGGTCGGTTCCGCGTCAGGATCGTGCTTCCTCAGGACAACGGCGCGCTGCTGACGGACGTACCTGGCTCGGCCGGCTGCACCACGAAGGGTCATGGATCTCGGTTGTCCCTGTCCGACGTCCGCCGCGCCGATTGATCCTTTCGACGGACCCGGCTCTCCGAACCATCTTGTGCTTGCCCTTGCGGCCGGAGGCCGCCTCCGCCCCAAGACGCAGCCGGCGAAGGAGGACGGTCTCTACGGCCCCCTGGGCAGGCAACGATCGGAGCGACACTCGCCACCATGGTCCAGGAGTCCGGTTTCTTCCCCCAACTCGATGCCGGTCGATCCGATGATCTCGTGACGACGCGTCCTGCAGCAGATCTCGGACCGCGATACGAGGTCACCTACACCTTGAACGGACCTGAAGGCCCAGCCTCCGTCACTCAATACGTCTACCCCTACGCCCCGGACGTCGTCTGGACCTACATGCCTCCCGGGCAGCACTTCTGGACCGGCGAAGAATCGTCAGGCGGGTGGTATTCGGCCCCGGCGTCTCTCAGGGGGATGTTGATCAAGGCGGGGCTTCCAACCTCTCTCAGTCGTTCGACGCGTCCCTCCACCTCGGAGTCTTTCCCCGTTCTAGGCATTGCGGCTGCATTCATCCTCCTTGCCACCTCTAGCGCAGCCATTCTCGTGAGGAACCGCGGTCGAGGGTCGCCGGAGAACGCACAGAACGCGCAATAGGCCAACGCCCGCCTCCGCCCGGGCATTCCAGCTACCGTTCGAGTGCGGCCAGACTTGGCGGGCGTCCACTTACGGCGGTCGTTATCCCGACCGGGACAGCCTCGATCTCCTGCGGTTCGACGGCGACACGAACATCAGCACCGACGAGGACGTGCCGGCATCGGCTGCCGGAACAGTCATCGAGGCGCATGACACCGAGTTCCCTGGAAGCAGACGCCGAGGCCCGCGGTGCCGAGCGCCGGCTCGCTGTACGCGAGCTCGATCACGCGGTTCTTCGGCTTCGGGGGCTTGCGGGCCGCATCGGGGGCTGCGAGCGGGAAGCATTCGAGCTGCCCGGTCCCATCTCCTGGCGACGGGAGTTAGCCGGCTAACAGCAGCCACGGCGTGGGGCGCTCAGCATGGACGAATCAGGTTGTGGCCCGATCGAAAGGAGTGCGGTAGGCAGACCAGTCCCGCGGGCCTTTCGGTACGTTCATATGACAATTGCTTAACCGCTAGGTATGCTCGGGGTCGATCCCAGGGTTGGGATCGACGGTGGCGAAGGGGGCGGATAGATGCCGGCGCTCGGCTATGACGTGTCGCAGCATCAGGGACAGGTCGATCACGTCGCGATGGCTAAAGGCGGCTTCACCTTTTGCTATGCGCGCATGACGATCGGCACGACCGAAACCGATGATCGTGCGGCCGAGAACCGGCGAGCCATCCGCGATGCCGGCCTCATCCGCGGGCTGTACCACGTTTGTACCGGGCTGTCGGACCCCTCGACGCAAGCAGAGCATTTCGTCGACGTCGCCAAGCCCCGGCCCGACGACTTCCTGGTCTTCGACATCGAGCGGGGCAACCCGGATCTGTGGCCGCGGAAGTCCCCCGCCGAGATCCTCGACATCAACCGTCAGATCGTTCGCCGCGTAAAGGAGCTTGCTCCCCGCAACGCGATGTTCGTCTACACCGGGTCGTTCTGGCGAGACGACATGGGCAACCCCGACGACGACCTGGGGTGCCGCCTCATCCTGGCGGCCTATGTGACCGGCGATCCCAAGCGGTTCCGACCACGAGCGTGGAAGGCGATCGCGATCCACCAATTCACGGACGGCCAAGAGCCCACAAAACACTCCGTCCCCGGGGTACCCGGGAACTGCGACCAGAACCGGTACCTGCTCGGAGACGCGGACCACTTCCGCCGCCTCCTCCGCGGTGGGGGCTGACGATCTGATGCCCACCGCGGGGGGAGAAGGCGGCCATTCCTGCCACTTGCTGTCAGTCCCGCAACCATGCAGTCTTTGACGCGAGAGGGGATAGAGTCGACCTTCCTGCGGAACGGAAGCGGCTGGGTATCGGGGAAGGGGCAGAGACATGAAATCTCATAAGAAGCTGGAGCTGTCCAGGGAGACCCTGCGCTGTCTGACGTCGGATCTCCCCTCAGAACACCTCGTGGATGTGCGGGGCGGCGGGGACGCGAGCCTCAACACCTGCGTCACGTGCCTCGAGTGCATGACGACCATCGTTGCGCCAACCTTGATCGAGACCGAGTGCTGGGCGACGCGCTAACGATCCCGAGGCGGAACGAGAAAAGGCCCTGTCAGCAGGGCCTTTTCTCTTGTGGGGCGTAGTGGGATTGAACCACTGACCTCTTGCGTGTCGAGCAAGCGCTCTCCCGCTGAGCTAACGCCCCCTTGTATCGAACGTGCATCCTAACGGAGCCCCGGCCCTCGCCGGGCTATCCGTGGAGGCGGCGAGCGGAATCGAACCGCTGTACAGGGCTTTGCAGGCCCTTGCCTAAACCACTCGGCCACGCCGCCAAAGCGTGATCCCTTCGGTTCCCGGCGCAGGATAACGCGCTATCGCCGCGGCCCCCGGAAGGATCAGGACTGCGCGCCGCATTCCCGGCACACGACCGACCCGAGGACTATCGACAGCCTCGTACCGGAGCACGCGGGGCATCGCTGCAGCAGGTCCGTCCACGACCGATCCTTCGCCTGACAATCCGGGCATACCAGCACCTGCTCGCCCGCGATCACGCCGCGGGCCCAGGGCGAGGCCCCCCGCACCGGGTCCGTCTGGACCTTCCCGCACAGGTGGCACGGCATGCAGGATCGCTCTAGCGGCGGAACGAAGGCAGGGACATCGACGCATCCCCGCGGCCCGCGAGCCGCCACGCCGCGGGGAGCAGGCCGGCGGCGACCATGATCTTCAGCACCTCGCCGACGACGAACGGGTAGAGCCCGGCCTCCAGCGCCGTCTGGGCCGGCATGTCGAAGAGGTTCGCGAGCCACGGCACGCCGAAGCTGAAGATGATCACCTCGCCGACGAGCATCGCGCCGATCGCGCTCCCGAGGCCCCGGTCCCACCCGAGCTGGGCGAGGAGGCCGATGACGACCGCGGCCACCACGAATCCCCAGAGGTATCCGCCGGTGGGGGCGGCGGGAGTCAGCCAGTGGACTCCGGACGCGCCTTCGGCGAAGACCGGGAGCCCCGCGGCCCCTTCGCCGAGGTAGAGCAGCATCGCCGCGCCGCCCCGCCACGCCCCCAGCGACGCGCCGACGAGCAGCACGCCGAGCGTCTGCCCGGTGATCGGGACCGGCGTGAACGGGAGCCGGAACGAGAGCTGCGCGAGCCCGGCCATCACCGCGCTCCCGAGAGCGATCAGTGCGAGGTCCGTCAGCAGCGACGACTGCACCGTCGTCCTCCGGCCGAGCGCGTGCGCAAGTGCGGTCATCGGTTCCATTCCTCCTCGAGGTGGGAGCGCGGCACCCGCCGCGGCGGCGGAGCGTGCTTGCTTCGGCGAAGACGATAAACGAAGGAGTGGAGCCGGTGCGGCGGCCCGCCGACCCGCGAACGGGTCAGGCGCGCGGCTCCTCGAGCGAGCCGGAGGTCCCGTCGAGGCCCCTGTTGCCGTACCGCCTCAAGGCCTGCTCGAGTGCGATCTCGACCGCGATCCCGTCCTTGACGACGCCCAGCCACCACAGGCCGACGACGTCCAGCACGCTGCGGGCCTCCGGCGACAGCGCCATGTCGAGCGGGACGCCCTTCGCGCGGCACGCGAGCTCCGCCTCGACGAGGCACTTGATCCCGGCCGCCGTCAGCAGCGAGATCCTCGAGCAGTCGAGCTCGAGCAGCTCCGGATCGCGAGCGAGGGCGCGATTCACCGCGTCCCGCAGCTCCCTGCACGTCGAGACGTCGAGATCACCGCTGCACCGGATCGTGGTCCGTCGCGCGCGCGTCTCGACGAGGATCGAAAGGTCACTTACCCGCATCAGCACTCGCCCCTCCGGCCGCGCCGGAAGGTCACCTCGCCGCCGGCGCGGATGGTTCCGGTGCGGCTCGCTGCTCGGCCTGTGGCTGCTTCCTTCCCTTCCGAGACGGGCGCCAAACGCGCAGCAGCCCCCGCAGGAGTCGCGGGGGCTGCCGGAAACGGAGATGCGTCTACTTCAGGCTCGGGCCTCCGACGAACCGGCCCACGATCCCGTTCGCCACGGGCACCGGCGCACCCTTCGGGACGCACGGGCTCGTGCAGTTGTCGACGAACGACGTCCACGGCGTGCCGTCGGGGCCGACGACCACGTCGATGAAGTCGAGCGCGTCGTAGCAACGGCGCGGGCCGCACTCCTTCAGCGCGACGGGATCGCTCGGGTGGTTGATCGGGCCCGAGTAGAAGACCGGGTTCCTGGCGAAGACGCCGGCGGACATCGTCATGTAGAAGTTCCACTCCGCCTTCTCGTAGTTGCGCTTGTCGATCTTGCCCGACACGTCGTCGGTGCCGTAGTAGGCGATCGCGACCTTGCCGGGACCGCCCGCGTCGACCGTCGCCAGCGCCACCTCGCCGAGGCCCGGGTAACCCACCATCTTCGGCTTGCTCCACGAGTACCCGCCGTTGCGCGAGACCGTCAGGTACGGGAGCCGGTCCTTGTGGACGTACAGGTAGTAGACGTTGCCCTTGGCGTCGACGGCGACGCTCGGGTCCGGCCCCCAGATCGCGGTGCCCCGCGGCGCGACCCGGACGTGCTCCCAGGTCCTGCCCTCGTCGCGGCTCATCGCGACCCACGGCTCCTCGCAGTGCTCCTTGGGGAGGTAGATCGTGCCGTCGTCGCCGACGACGCCGTGGCCGTGGAGCCCGCCGCAGTGGCGCGTGCCGGGTGCACCTTCTTCGACCTCGGCCGGGTGGAAGGCCGGCTCGCCGGCGACGTGCCATGAGAGGCCTCCGTCGAGCGACTTGCTGCACGACGACGTGGCGACGTCGTTCCAGCAGTAGTACACGATGTTGTCGTAGCCGACGGTGGGGCTCGAGACGGGGGGCCCGGCGAACAGCGTCTGATGGTCGTTCACGGGCCGGCCGCAGGCGAGCGGGTTGGTGACCCAGCTCTCGCCCTTGTCGTCGCTGTAGGACATGTACGAGCACGCGACGGTCAGGTCGATCGTGAAGACGCGGTCGGTGCGGTCGTCGACGTAGACGTAGGGGTCGAGCGTGATCGGGTGCGTGTGGACCCCGCCGACGTTCGGCGACTTGTCCTCCCATGTCATGCCCTTGTCGGTCGAACGCATGATCGACGCGCCGGCACCGCCGACGCCGACGAAGAAGACCTCGCCTTTCTTGGTGAGCCCCAGCGTGGGCTCGAGCGCGTCGATGCCGGTGTTGTACATGCGCGCGTCGGGCGCACCGGCGACCACGGCCGGGTCCTTGATCACCTTGCCGCCGGCGTAGTGCGCGACGGCCTTGCCGGCGGACCCGTCGGCGGCCGCTCCTGCGGTCGTGAGGCCCTGCACGGCAGCGGCCGCTACGAGGACGGTGAGAAGGATCAGGGCCTGCACGCGGCGGGCGCGGAGCTTGATCGAGAGCAAGACGTACCCCCTGTGGGTGGCGGAAGGTTCTGGGAGTTAGTTCTCCGCTCTCTGCCGTTCCCCTTTGTCCGTTTCGTCCCTAATGGGTGTGTGCCCCACCTCGGAGGGCGTGACCGCCTAGGAGGGGTCGAAACGCAGGATGTCGATCCCGCGGACGACGTCGACCGAGTACACGATCTCGTCGGTGATCCAGTAGGACGCGATCGTCGAGCCCCCCCACGGCGTGAAGTGGCCGACCTCGCTGATGCCGCCGTCCGGCGCGACGTCGAGGAAGCGGGTGCCGTGCTCGAACCATGCCGTCGCGACGAGGCCCCCGTCGGCGAAGTCCGGGTGCTCCTGGAACCACATCGCCGTGCAGCCGAGGACGTTCGCGGGAGGGTTCCCGTCCGAATACGTGCCGTTCGTCGCCCGGTACTGGTCGACGAGCCGGAACGTCTCCGTCTTGCGCCACCGCCTGGTGTCCCACGTCATGAACGCGCCGGACGTCTCGTCGCAGCGGACCTCGGCGAACGTCTCCTCCTGGACGAGGGCGAACCTGTCCCGGCCGCCACGGGGCCAGCGGCTGGAATGGAGCAGCTTGTAGTCGGGAGTGGTCGCGCTCGCGAGCACCTTCGGCTCGGCCGGGTCCTTGCGGGCGTCGAGCACCCGCAGGATCCGCGTGGACGCGAGCACGATCCCCGGCGCCACCTCGGTCGTGTCGTAGCCGTCGCCCGGCGTGACGCCCCCGCCCCAGCTCCCGGCGACGCGCGGCGCGCCCGGGTCCCGCAGGTCGACGATCGTCCCGCGCGAGCCGTAGGCCCAGGTGCAGTCGAGCACGCACGCGAAGTTGTGGTCGCGCATGTCCTCGACCTCCGCGAGCTTCACGGGCTTCTTCTTGTCGGTGACGTCCCACACGAAGAGCTTCCGGATCTGCGTGTCCGCCGACATGATCAGGACCTCGCCGTTCGTGTCCACGTCCTCGTTCGCGAACTGGAAGCCGACCGGTGTCATGCTCTCCAACGCCGGCGCGACCGGGTCGGAGACGTCGTAGATCGAGAAGCTCTTCGCCCCCGCCACGTAGAGGTAGTCGCCGAGCAGGCGCGCGCCGGTGGGCGATCCCGCCTCGAGCGGGACCGTCGTGACGTGCTCGACGTTCGAGCTGGCGAACCCGGTGGCCGGCGCGCCGGCCGACGGAGCGGCCGAGACGCCGCCCACGACGAGCGCGGCCCCCACGGCTGCGACCAGCTTCCTCATGATCTCCCTCCCTATCGGGCGTTCTCCAGGTTGTTTTCGCCGCGGCCGCTGCGCCGCCCTCTGGCGGGGCCGAAGTGGCCATCCCACCGCGAAGGACGTATCGCGGCAAGCGCCGGTAACGGCGACTAGATCGCGGCGATCGACCGCAGGCGCCGGTGGGGGTGGCGCGCCGGGGGGCCGCCCGCGCCGGCGACGAGCAGGCGCAGCACGCGGCCCCGGTGGCCGGCGAAGGGCTCGAGGAGCTCGATCATGCGGGCGTCGTCGGAATGCGGCTCCCCCGCCAGCACCCACGAGACGAGGTGCGGGAGGTGGTAGTCGCCGACGACGACCGCGTCGGCGTCGCCGAAGGCGGTGCCCGCAACGCGCGCGGCCGTCCAGAGGCCGACGCCGGGAAGGGCGAGCAGGCGCCGGCGTGCCGCGTCACGCGGCAGCAGCGCCGCCTCCTCCAGCCGATGGGCGTAGGAGCATGCCGTCCGGACGGTCTCGGCGCGCCTGCGTTCGATGCCGAAGCGGTGGAACGCGTGGTACGGGAGCGCCGCGAGGAGCGCCGGCGCCGGCGACAGCGTCAACCCGAGAGGTCCGGGCGCGGGTTCGCCGTACGCCGTGACGAGCTTTCGATACGAGCGGCGCGCCTCGACGCTCGTGACCTTCTGCTCGAGGATCGCGGGGATCAGCGCCTCGACGACCGCGTCCGACCGACCGATCCGGAGCCCCCGCAGCCGCCGGTGCAGCGAGTGCAGGACCGCGTGCTCGGGCGCGAACGCGGCGGGGTCGTCGTGCAGCCCCAGCAGGTCCGGCGCACGGTCGAGGCACCACTCCGCCCCCGGCCCCCACGCCTGCACCTCGATCGACGACCCGGCCAGAGCGAAGGCCGCCGCCGCGGGGCCCTCGGGGGTCGTGGTCGCCCGGCAGGCCGCACGGGGGCCGAGACGGATCGTCGGGTCGCCGCCCCCGCACCGCAGCGGCCGCAACGTCAGCGCGAGGTCGACCGGGAACGGGCTCGTGAGCGTACGCGAGGGCATGAGGTCAGCCTAGGGCACGCCCCCGACGCGAAGCGGGTGGCGCCGCAGCGCCACCCGCTCGAACCCTGCGAACCGGCCACCTACGTGGCCTTGGCGCTCACCTTGGCCGAGGGGGCACTGTGGTTCCCGGCCTTGTCGTAGGCGACGACGTAGTACGTGTACGTCGTCGCCTTCACGACCGTCGTGTCCCCGTAGGACGTCATCGTCGTCGTCCCGATCTGCACGAACGTCCCCGTGGTGCCGGTCGCCCGGTACACCTTGTAGCCGGCGAGGCCGCTGCCTCCGGAATCGGTCGATCCCTTCCACGACACCGTGATCTTCCCCCGGGTCACCGACGCCTTGACCGACGTGGGGGTGGACGGAGCGGTCACGTCTCCGTTCGTCCTCGCGGAGGCGACGTTCGACGGTTCCGACGTACCGGCGGCGTTGTATGCCCTCACCCGGTAGTAGTAGGTGGTCGAGGCCGCCAAGCCGGTGTCACGGTAGGCGAGAACGTCGGCCGCAGTCGACCCCACGACGGCCCATCCCGACGTGCCGTCCGAAGAGCGCTCGACGTGGTACCCGGATTCGGAGTCGACCCCGGTCCACATGACGTCGATCTGGCTGTTCGAGCCCGGAACGGCCGTGGCCGTGGCCGACGTGGGAGCCGCGGGGACAGGCTGGGGCGTGGGTGTGGGGCTGGGGCTCGGGGAGGGTGAAGACGACGCCGCGGGCGCGGGGGCCGGGCCGGCATACGAGACGTCGAGCCAGTAGGTGCCCGTTCCCGCGGCGGACGTCACCCGGATCGAGTACGACCCGGTCGCTGTGGGCCGGTGCGTCGCGGTGTCCTGGCGGTAGTTGGACGTCCCGGTGGACGACGCCATAACGGCCCCCGCCGGGTCCACTATCGCCACGTCGAAGTCCGGCTCCGTCGCGCCCGCCGCACGGTCGGCCATGATGACGACGGCGGTGATCGGGAAGGTGGTCGCGTTCACGTCGATCGCGTGCGAGACGGACGCGCCCGCCGCCAGCGCGCCGGAGAAGTGCGTGTGCGACGGGATCGCCGGGCCTCCCGACCCGGTCGCGGGCGACGCCGCGTCGATCGCCGCGTAGCCGTCGAGCCTCCCCGCGCCATACTCGTTGTCCTTGCCGGGGGCGCCGAAGTCGTCGGCGGTCGCCGTCATGACGTCCTTCAGCGGAACCGTGACCGTCGAGTCCACGACCCCGTCCGCGCACTCGAGGGTCGTGTCGCCGACCGCGCAGGCGGTCCCGGAGGCGACGAGGGACGGGTTGGCGTCGAGCATCAAGGCCCCGACGCCGGCGGCGAACGGCGACGCGGCGCTCGTGCCGCCGGAGAGCTTGTAGCCGTTCACGCTCCCGGTCTGGGCCGCGGTGATGTCGACGCCGTGCGCGACGATGTCGGGCTTGATCCTGCCGTCGAGCGTCGGACCACGCTCGGAGCCGAACCAGAGGGCGAACCCGGGGGGCTCGTTCGCGGCGAGGTCTCCCGGATCGGCCATGCTCCCGACCGTGACGGCGTACTTCGCGACGGCGGGGAAGCTCACGCCGCCCGGGTCCGGCACGCCGTTCCCCGCGCCGGCGAACGCCGTGATCCCGGCCGCCGCCAGCTTGTTCGTGAGCCGCGAGGTGCTGTCGGTCCCGTCGGACGGGTCTCGCCCGGCGAGGCTCATGTTCACGAGGTCGATCCCGTACGTGTCCTTGTTCGCGATGACCCACTCGAGCGCCGCGTCGACCGCTGCGGACGTGGAGGAGCTGCTGCCGACCTTGACCGAGACCAGAGCGGCGCCCGGTGCAACCCCCTGCATTGAAGGGTTGCCGTCGCCTTCGCCCGCGAGGATCGACGAGACGTAGGTCCCGTGACCGTTCCCGTCCACGTTCCAGAAGATGCCCCCGCACGTGGCGGAGCTGCAGTCGGTCCCTCCGATGACTTTGCCGCCGTCGAGGTCCACGTGGTTGACGTCGATGCCGCTGTCGAGGACGGCCACGACCACGTCGTCCTTGCAGTATTGCCGCGCTCCCCCGCAGACCGTGCTGCTCTCGTTGTTGCCGTCGACGCTCGGGAAGTCGGCACGGGCCTTGTCGATCCCGGCCGCGGCGCGGGCGGTGTCGAGCGCGAAGTCGACCGGCGCGTTCAGCTGCACCTGCTCGACGTCGGGCCGGCTCGCCAGCGCCCGGATCTGTCCCTCGGTCAGCGACGCCGCCAGGCCGGGCATCGTCTGGTACTCGTACGAGACGTCGAACCCGCCGAGGTCACGGCGGACGGCGGCGGCCTTCTCGGCGGACGTACCTTCGTCGAAGAGCACGATGACGGGAATACGGTCCTTCGTGCCCTGCTCCAGCCTGGCCTCGAGGCCGTCGAACAACTTGTCGCCGTCGGAGTCCGAAGCGCTCCCGAGCCCGGCACCGGCGGTCGCCGCCGGCAACACCGTCGCCACCGTCAGCAGGATCAGCAGAGAAACCAGCCCGTTCCCCCAAATGCGACGTCGCATCCATTCCTCCCAGATCGGCCAATCGCGCCACGATAGGTCGCAAATCGGGCACGAATCCATACGCAATCCGAGCTATTTCGAGCTCGCCGTGCCCACCACTGGCCGGATACTGGCAGACTTTGCCTGGAAAGAAAAGGGGGCGGGAGCTCCGAAGAGCTCCCGCCCGCCCCGCTCTCCCTTTCGGGAGGCCGGCCCGAGATCGTGATACGACCCCGGTCCCGTCTTTGCGGCCATGTGGTACGTGCGTCCTACCTGCACTCCCTCTGGTCCTGGAAGACCGTCGTCGAAGGGACCCCGTTCGTCAGCGTGACGACGACACGCAGCTTCACGTGCAGGTCGTCGAGGCCGGGGGCCATGTAGCCGAGGGACTCGCCCATGTGGATGAACTCGGTGTGCATGAAGAACGTGTTCACCGAGTTGCCGTCGGCGGACTCCTTCGTCTGCTCGTTCGTCCCTTCGTTGAAGACGTACCGGTCACCGGAGGGGGCGCCGATGCCGTCCACGCCCTGCGTGTTCTGGTGGACGACCAGGTGGACGGTGCCGTCGGCGTTCGTGTTCGTGTTCGTGACGACGTGGAAGCGGCCGTTCAGGTTGACGAGCTCGAGGGTGCACTCGTGCGGCTGGATGAAGTCGACCGGGGTGCTCGTGGACTCGGCGCTCGCCGGCGTCTGATGGCCTACCAGCAGGAAGGAAGCGACGGCCGCGAGAGCCACCGCGGCTCTGAAACCAAAGCGCGATCGAATAAGGGTCATGGAGAACTCACTTTCTAGTTGGGGGGATTTAGAGCGGGGCTTACCTGGTGCCAGCGTTACTTCGTGCTTGCGGAACGGACGATCGTCTGCTGCTTGGTTCGCTTCCCTGGCCGCTATTCCTGCGTTCTGGCCTCCTTTCTTTCCCTCCGCCCATCCACCTGTCCATTCGGCCGGATGGCGTCCCGGTATGTCCGGTTTGAAATAGATCGGGGGTAAATCAGTCGTTTCCGAACATCACTTGCCGTCGTTGCGTAGAGCTGTGCTGATCCGGAAGGACTGGGGAGCACCCGTGCTGGATGCCCATCCCTGGGGTGAATATGAACTACGCCGGCATACGGTTTCAAGACCTTATAGGGACTATTTTCCAGTAGCCATTTATAGCTACGCGCTTTTGCCTGCGACCCCGCCGCACCTTTACTCCCACCTGAACCGGAGCCCGGCGCGCACTAGGCCCCCCGGCCCCGGCATGGCCCGCGGGACCGCCCGCCGCGGTGCGGCAGACCCCGCTCGTCAAGTGCGCGGGCTAGCCCGCCGATAAGGGACAAGACGCCCCAGGGGAGGGCGACGGCTTCTGGGAGAAGGCGGATGCGCGTAAGACAAGAGGGATTCACGCTCACCGAGCTGATGATGGCCTGCGCCGTGCTCGCCGTCGTTCTCACGCTCGGCGCTTCCGCGTTCGGCCACTACTGGAAGGTCCGGGCGCTCTCCGGCGCCGTCGACGAGGTCGTGACCGAGCTCCGCGGCGAGCAGCAGGACGCGTCGACCCAGACCCACCCGTGGGTGTGGGGCGCCTGGTTCAAGCAGGGCACGTCGCGCTGGGGCACGCTCCGCGCGAACGCCGTCACGGGAGCCTGCGAGATCAAGTCGCGTCGCACGTTCCCGGGAGGAGTAACCGTCGGATCGGCCACGTTCGGCGACGTCACCACGCCCGCCATCTCCGCGAACTGCGCCGCGGCCGCCGAGACCGGCGCGGAGGTCGTCGTCTTCTTCGCACGCGGGACCGCCACCGGCGGGTCGGTCGGTCTCATGCACCCCACGGTGAACGGCGGGTCGGCGCGCACGATCGCGGTCTCGCCGATGACGGGCCGGGTGACGCGGCCGTGACCCTCCGACAGAAATCGGAACGGGGGCTGAGCCTCGTCGAGACGCTCGTCTCGATAACGATCTTCGCCCTCATGACGATCGGCATCGTCCCGCTCCTGGGCACCGCGATGCGGGGGGGCGCCGCGACCCGGACCGAATCCGTCGGACGCAACCTCGCCGCGAAGACGCTGGAGCGCCTCCGCGGCCTGCAGTTCCACGCGGCCTACTCCGGCACGCCCCGGCCGATCGACCTGCTCGACCACTTCTTCCCGGGCCGGACGCCGGCATACGCGCCGCCGTCGACGACCACGGGATTCGACGCGCTCTCGAACTCGTTCGTCACGACCTGCGACAACACCACTGCCACGCCCGCGTGCTCGAGCATCCCCTCGAGCTCGCAGATCCCCGACGGATACAGCGTCGAGATCCGTCTGACCTTCAAGGACACGGCGACGCCGGCGACGACGGTCCCCGTGCCGGCGAGCTACGCGTGGAACGCGGGGAGCGAGGCAGACGCTCCGCCGAGCGAGCTCGTGGAGGTCGGCGTGACCTCCGCGTGGACGGTCGGGGCAAGGCAGCGGACGTTCAACCTCACGAGCTACCTCGGCGACCGGATGCGCGCGAACCTGCCGACGAGCGGGTCGGCGGCTCCGTCGGCGCCTCCGGGTGGCGGTGGTGGTGGTGGTGGTGGTGGGTCGACGGCCCCGGCCACGGTCAAGCTCCGCGCCGAGGCGAAGATCGACTACGCCGTCGAAGGGCACGCGACGTGGCAGGACACGCAGAGCCCGCCGCGCAAGACCGAGGTCACGATGACGGTCGGGAACGCGCAGGCGTACGGGGAGCAGCTCGACAGCGGCTCCCAGGCGGATCTCAAAGTCCGCGCCGGGATCAACCGCGCCGTCAGGGCCGCCGATCCCGCGGTGCCCGGCGACGTGGGGGTCGACGTCGTCAACACCGGCGCGGTCCTCGACGCGCACGCCCCGGACGACGCCACGGCGACGACCACGGCCACGACGACCACGAACCAGGTCCTTACGAACTCGGAGGTCTCCGCGCCGACAGGGATGGCGTACGTGGGCCCGTCCGAGGCGGGCACGCTTACCGGCACGAGGGGTGTCGGACCTACGGTGTCGGGCGGGCTCCCGTTCGTGAAGGGCTACTACGACTTCAACGGGACGACCAACTACCTCCCGGCGAACAGGCCCACCCACATGTGGCTGAACCCGCAGTACTCCCCGTCGGGAAGCCCCGGGACGACCACTACCGAGAACCCCTATAACCTGCGTACGACGCTCGGCAGCAACACCTACAAGATGCTGAGCATCGTCGACATGTTCTCTCCCTCGGGACAGGATCCCCGCGGCGAGGTCGAGATCGACTCCACGGCCACGACCACGCCGTCGACGCGGGTCGTGAACGCCAAGGCGAACATCGTCGCCGGCGGGAACATCCAGCTGCTCCCCACGAACAACCTCGCTAGCGGGAACGCCCTCCTCGACCTCCACAACTTCAAGGCCAGCGTCACCTGCGAGAGCCGCGCCGACCCCGCCTACGCATCGAGCGCGACCGGCACGTGGTCGGGCGACCTCTTCTGGCACTCCGACACGAACAACAACGGCAGCACCGGGCTCAACCGATTCGTCACCAGTCTTCCCGTTCAGACGTATTCGAGCGGGAACGGCCCCGTCCCGCCGGGTGACACGAACCCGCTGCAGACGATCAAGGACCTGAACGGCGGCAACGGACCGTTGATCTACGACAACTCCAACAACACCTTCGACGTCTACCTCTTCAGCGGGAACGGCAAGAGGGGGATCCTGAAGGACTGGGCGATGAGCTCGTTGCAGACGAGCATCTCGACGGACGACCGCGTAGCCTCCGCCCAGTACAACGGCATCCTCCGGATGGAGACGAACGCGCTGCGCGGTCCGTGGCTCTCGCCGGACAGCAGCTCTACCTATCCCGACTCCGACATGACGGTCTCGATCGGCAAGCTCAGCTGCAGGGCGGAGGATTACCGGTGACGCGGGCGGCCGACGACGCCGGGTACTCGCTCGTCGAGATCCTGGTCGCGCTCTCGATCTTCTTCCTCGTTGCCGCCGCGTTCATGTCGGTGATGCTCTCCGGCGCGCGCAGCAGCGACACGACCCGGGACAACGTCCGGGTGGCGGAAGAGGCACGGCTCGGCATCAACCGCATGGTCCGCGACACCCGGGAGGCGGGCTGGATCGCGCTGCCCGGCACGAGCCCGACCGACTCCTACCAGTCGTTCACCGTCAAGATCGACTTCAACGGCGACGGTGCTTACACGAACCCGGCCGGGCCCGGCGTCGACATGGCCGGGAACTACGAGGTCGTGACGTATGCGTACGACGACGCGAACGACCGCATCACGCTGACGGCGGAGGGCTTCCCGGCCGAGACGCTGGTGAAGGGCGTCGACTGCGTCCGCACTACGGCGGGAGCGTGCAAGAGCGACGTGTTCTCGTTCACGAGCAACCGGCTCGAATACGACTGGGATCTCAACGGCGTCACGTCTCTCGCCGAGATCAACCAGGCGGCGTGCACGCCGAACAACATCACGGACATGGACGTCTGCAACGCGACGCTGGTCGACAAGGAGCTCGCGAACGTCACGAGCGTGAACTTCGCCTTCAGCCTGTCGACCGGGGGCCGCTCTACCAACTACTACACCGAGGCGCAGCTGAGGAACCGGCGATGAAGAGGACCCTCCGGATGCGAGCACGAGACGAGCGAGGCGTCGCGATGCTGACCGTGATCATGGTCGGAGCCGCTCTCACCGTCATCACGACGACCGCCGCGGCCCTCAGCATCCGCGGGCTGAACGCTACCTCCGCGGACGCGCAGTCGACCAGGGCGCTGGCGGCCGCCGAGGCGGGCCTCGAGCGGTTCATGCTCAACGTGAATAACGGTGTGATCACGCCGGCCGCGATGAAGGAGGCCGGATGCGCGTCGGCCCCCATCGCCCTGCCGCCGGGCACCCTCGGTCCGGGGACGTACAACGTGTTGCTGACGATCTACGAGCCCGCACAGGACCCGAGGGTCCCGGTGACGGCCCCTTGGACCGCGGCGAACGACACCGTGCCGCCCTGCTCGACGCGCAGCGGGAACCTCTACGCGATCACGGCTACGGGGACGCAGGGCAGCGGCACGAGGGTCGTCCGCCAGATCATCCGCTCGACCCCCGGCAAGTCCAAGTTCCCGCTGGGGATCTACGCCGACCGGATCGATGCGAACGGGAACCCCGACCTGAACAACATCAGCGTCTTCACCAGGGGCGACATCGTCGGCCGCGGGAAGATCTCGCTCTCGGGGATCGACAGCAACTACACGATGCGCGACGTCTACGACCAGAGCGCGTTCGGCGGGTTCAGCTGGTCGGGGGGGCTCAACTGGGACAGCAACATCCCCGCAGCCGTCCACGCGACCGGAGAGATCTACGCGAAGACCGCCGGGACGAAGGGACGCCAGCACCCTCCTGCCCCCAACTGCAACGCCAACGACACCAGGAACGGCGGCTACGCGCTGCAGAGCGAGTGGGACGGAAGCGCGTGCACGGGTTGCGCCAACGCCGGCGCGATCACGGCGGACACCTGCGTGGGCCTGCCCGGCTATCCGCCGACCGCGAGGTTCACGCAGGCCGACATGGATCGGATCGCCCAGGTGCGGAACTTCACCGAGGACGAGTACGGGATCCTGAAGGCGACCGCCCAGACGAGCGGCATCTATTGCAACTTCGCACCCGCGGTCAACCAGTGCTGGCGGAACGGCGTCGCGGGCGCCAGCGACACCAACTGGCAGAACGGCGAGCTCCCCACGGGCTCGCCCACGCTGATCGCCTACTTCGACTTCCCGGCGTCGTCCAACACGACCGCGAACACGATCAATTGGTCGGCGACGTGGAAGGCGCTGTCGGGCGTGATGTGTAACCCGAACGACCCGTCGGACAACCGCACCCTGGTAGCCATCGTCCGCAACGGGAACTTCCAGTTCACCGGCAACGCTCAGGTTACGGGCGCGATCATGACCCCCGAGGGCGACTTCGACTCGACGGGGACGCCGGTGCTCCACGGATCGGTCACCGCCCGCACGTTCCGAGTCCGCGGCAACGCCACGTTCGAATCCTCTTCGTGCTTCGCCGCATCGCTCCCCACGACCACGGGTGAGCTCAGCGTCGCCGGCTGGTCCGAGATCGACCGCTGACCCGGCCGCTCTTCCCTCTGGTTAGGCGCCGCGCGCTGCGGGGTAGACAACCTCACGATGGGCGACGAGCACGCGCGCATAACCGAGGAAGCAGACGACGAGCCGACGTACCGGGCCGTCCTCGCTGAGGTCATCCGCGCCGTAGAGGACGAGGGCGTCCCGTACCTCGCGATCGGGGGCCTCGCCACCGCGGTGTTCGGGCGGCCGCGCCCCACGAAGGACATCGACCTCTTCGTCAAGCCGGAGGACGCCGAACGGTGCGTGAAGACGCTCGAGAAGGCCGGCTTCACGACGGAGGACCCGAAGGAGGACTGGCTCCTGAAGGCCTACAAGCAGGACGTCCTCGTCGACGTGATCTTCCGGGTCCACAACAGCATCTACCTCGACGAGGACATGCTCGCCCGCGCGCAGCAGCACGAGCTGAAGGGGACCCGCGTGCGCGTGGTCCCGCCGGAGGACTTCATCGTCATGCAGGCGTGCACGCACTCGGAGGACACTCCGCACTACTGGTACAACGCGCTGACGGTGATGGCGAAGTCGGAGCTCGACTGGGAGTACGTGCTGCGGCGGTCGTCACACGGCCCCCGCCGAGTGCTGAGCCTCCTCCTCTACGCGCAGAGCAACGACCTCCCGGTATCGGACCACGTGATCCGCCGGATCTACGACCAGATCCATGCCGTCTGAACCGGAGTCCCGCCGAGGCGGCCCTTCGTCTGAACCGGAGTCCCGCCGAGGCGGCCCTTCGTCTGAACGAAAGGCGCGGGCGCTCCCCCCGGAGCCGGGCCCCTACCTCGAAGCGCACGTCGCCGAGGCGCTGGCGACGGACCCGCGTGTCTCGATGCTCGGGATCGAGGTCTCGATCAGGGGGAGCGACGTGTTCCTGAGCGGCGAGGTCGGGACCGCCGAGCGCCAGCACGCGGTGACGGCGGTCGTCGCGGAGCTCCTTCCGGACCACTCCGTCCACAACGACACGAGCGCGAGCGAGTTCCCGCCGGGGTCCGAGGTGGAGCAGCTCTCGTGATACGCATCGCCGCCGTCGGCGACGTCCACTTCGGCGAGGACTCGGCGGGTTGCCTCCAGCCCCACCTCCCCCGGCTCGCGGCCGACAACGACCTGCTCGTGCTCGCCGGCGACGTCACCCGTTGCGGGAGCGCGAACGAGGCGGTGGTGCTCGCGAAGGAGCTCGACGGGCTCCCGCTGCCGGTCTTCGCCGTGCTCGGGAACCACGACTACCACGTCGACGAGAACGACGACATCGCGCGCGTCCTCGTCGACGGCGGGATCAGGGTGCTGGAAGGCGACGGCGAGGTCGTCACGATCGGCGGGACGCGAGTCGGCGTCGCGGGGATCAAGGGCTTCGGCGGAGGGTTCGCGGGCGCGTGCGGGACGGAGTTCGGCGAGCCGGAGATGAAGAGCTTCGTCCGCCATACGAAGGACACGGCCGGACGTCTCGAGGACGCGTTGCGCTCGCTCGACGCCGATCTCAGGATCTGCGTGCTGCACTACGCGCCGGTCGAGGAGACGCTGCGCGGAGAGCGGCTCGAGATCTACCCGTTCCTCGGCAGCTACCTGCTGGCGGAGGCGATCGACCGCGCGGGCGCCGACATCGTCTTCCACGGCCACGCGCACGCGGGCTCGGAGAAGGGCGTCACACCCGGAGGGATCCGCGTGCGCAACGTCGCACAGCCCGTGATCCGTCACGCGTTCAACCAGTACTGCATCGACGACACCGGCCTCGGCGCCTGCTGAACGTCGCGGTTAGGTCTCGGCGCCGTGGGTAACCCCGGCGCATGGACAACGACAGGGCAACGAAGCTTCTGACGACGGAGCGGACGCGACTCGAGGACCTGCGCAAGCGCATCGAGAGCACCGGCGGCGAGGGCCAGGAGGACAGCCTGTCCGAGCTCTCCACGGTCGACCAGCATCCCGCCGACGTCGGCTCGGAGACGTTCGAGCGCACCAAGGAGCTCTCGGTACAGGAGGACGTCGCACGACGGCTGGACGACATCGAGCACGCGCTGGCGAAGCTTGCGGACGGCTCCTACGGTAAATGCGAGATCTGCGGCGAGGCGATCCCGGACGAGCGCCTCGAGGTCCTCCCGGGAGCCCGCTACTGCCTCGACCACCAGGCGCAGCAGGAGCGGGGCGTAGCCGCCGGGTAGGTCGCGGTCAGCCCGCGGCGCGGGCGGCCCGTTGCGCCCGTTCCCGCGCCTCGCGCGCGCGTCTCCGAGCCTTTGACGCGGCCTCCGACGCGCGTACCGCGGCGGCCTCCGCGCGCTCGGCCTCCTCGGTCAACCGCGCGGCCTCCTCCTCGGCCTCGGCTGCGACCTGCCGCAGCTCCTCCAGCTCCTCCGCGGCGGGCGACGGGACCGGAGGAGGCGCGTCGTCGAACGCGCCGAGGGAGCCGAGCGCGTCGAACCCGGCCGGTGCGAGGTCCTGCGACAACACGCCCCGCTGCAACAGGTCGCGCTCCTCGTCCTCGCCGCCGGCCTGCAGCGTCTGCGTCACGTGCTGGAGGGTCGCCGCCGACGCCGTGTGCCCTGCGGCCTCCATCAGCTCTCCCGCCCGACGCGCCATCTTCGCGACGAGCTCGCGACGCTCGGCTCCGAGCGAGTGCAGCTCCGCGGCGGAACGCGCCTCCTTCAGGCGGTCCACGAGCGCCAGGAGCCGCGCGATCCCGTCCGCCTCGTGCCGGGCGAGCTGGTTCACCGCCCAGGCAGAGACGGGAGGCTTCTTCAGCTTCTTGACCCGCGCGGCGTCGCCGTCCTGCCCCGCTTCCTTCAGCCGGCGCGCGAGCTCGTTCCGCGCCGGCGTGAACTCCTCCAGCGGCACGGCGTAGAGCTGCTCCAGCTCCCGGTCGACGTCCACGACCGGAGGTTACGTGGCCGCGTCCCCCGCCGTCGTCACCGAGCCGGCAATCGCAGCACCGCCGACGAGGTCCCGATAGCACTCCCCCAGCGCCGATGCGGCCTCGTCCCACGCCGGCAACCGGCGCGCCGCCCGGCGCGCTCCGTCCTCCAGCCGCGCCCGCAGCGCGCCGTTCCCCAGGACGGACACGACCGCGTGGGCGAACGCGAGGGGATGGTCCTCCACGAGGAAGGCGGCGCCGGCGAAACCGTCGAGACCCTGCGCGCCGACGCTCGTCGTCACGATCGCCTTCCCGCGGCTCATCGCCTCGAGCATCTTCACCTTGATGCCGCCGCCGACCCTGAGAGGGCACACGACGAGCGACGCGCGGTCGAGGAACGCGTCCACCGACGGCACCCGTCCGGTGACGACGACGCTTCGCCTGCGACCGAGCGCCACCACCTCCTCGGGCGGCGCGTTGCCGACGAGCAGAAGCCGCGCGTCCGGCACCCTCCTCTCGACCCTCGGCCAGATCTCGTCACACAGGTACAGGGCCGCGTCGACGTTCGGCTGGTAGCCGAAGTTCGCCGCGAACACGACGGCGTTCGCGGGGTCGCGGCCCGCGGCCGGGACCGCCGCCGGCAGGTGGTCCACACCGTCGGGCACGAGCCGGACGTCGAGCCCGGGCACCGCCGCGCGCATGAGGGCGGCGTCGCCGGCGGTCAGCGCCGCGCAGAGGTCGGCTCGGCTCCATGCGGCGGTCTCCGCCTCGAGCGTCCTCAGGTACTCGGTCACCGCCGCGTCCCGCTCGTGCCTCGTCACCGCCGTGGCGGCGCGCTGGCGCGACAGCACGTACTCGACGTTCTGCTCGACCAGGAGGACCGGCAGCGGGCACAGCTTGGGGACGTGCTGCATGAGATAGAACCCCTCCACGTGCACGAGGTCGAACGCGCGGCCCTGCACCGCACGGGCGACGCACACGCTCATGTCCGCGGCCTTGTGTTGCACGACCAGCGCAGGCTCCGCCGAGGGGGCGGACGGCGGAGGCTCCGCGGCGTATACCCACACGTCCCGGCAGTGCTCCTTCAGCGCGGGCGCGTTCGCGCAGTCCTCCTCGAACGTCTTCGACACCGCGCAGACGGTGATGTCGAAGACCTCACCGGCGCGCCGGATCAGCTCGTACTCGCGCCGTCTGCCCCCGCTGTAGGGCGGGTAAGGCAGATGACACGCCAGGAAAAGGACCCTCGGCCGTGCGATGCGCGCACCTCCAATCGCTCGCCGGGCCGAGGATTAGAGCCACACACTGGCGCGGCCGGCCCGGCGGTGACTGCTCCCCTACCGGCGGCAACCCTATCGCTCCGCCGCCGGTTGAGGGCGCGGCCGCTGGGTAACCCCAATCAAGCAAAACCCAATCGCCCGAGGCAAAGGGGACCCCATGAACCTGTTGTCGATCTACCTGAACGACCACCGCGCGGGCGCGGTCGCCGGCGTCGAGCTGGCGAAGCGGACGCTCGGCAACAACCGCGGGACGGAGTACGAGGCGTTCCTCGAGCAGCTCGTGGCAGACATCCAGGAGGATCAGGCGACGCTGGAACGCGTCGTCGAACGCAGCAACGTGCCGAAGAGTCCCGTGAAGCCGGGCCTCGCGTGGGCGTCCGAGAAGGTCGGGCGCCTCAAGCTGAACGGCGCGATCACCGGCTACTCACCGCTGAGCCGCCTGGTGGAGCTCGAGGCGCTCAGGCTCGGCATCCAGGGGAAGTGGTGCCTGTGGCGGTCGCTGAAAGAGGCGCATCCGGATACGGCAGCCGTCACCGACGACGAGCTCGACGAGCTGATCGACCGCGCCCGGGCACAGCTAGAGGTGGTCGAGGAGCACCGTCTGAAGGCAGCGCGCGCGGCGCTGAGCGAGTCGGCGGTACGCGCGGGAAGCTAGCCGGGCCTCGGCTCGAGACAGAACAACCTGAAGTCGCGGTCGGTCCACCCCTCGTACACGTCCCAGGCGGGGTAGAGCTCGACCAGGCGCGGCCAGAGTGCCTCCTTCTCGCCGGCAGACGCGAGCCGGGCGCGAACGAGTCTCTCCGAGCGGCCGACGCGGATCGTCGCGTCGGGGTGCGCGAGCAGGTTCGACGACCATGCAGGATGACGCGGCGCGCCGTAGTTAGACGCCATCACCCATATCTTCGCGTCGTCCTTCAGGTAGAGGACCGGCACCCGACGCGGGAGCCCGCTCTTGCAGCCGGTCGTCGTTAGCAGCAGGACCGTTCGCGCGGGGCTGAGGCCGCGCCGGCCGCGGGTGATCCGGTAGACGAGCTTGTCCAGCGGCGTGTAGACGTTCTTCGAGATCCACATGCCCCACCGGCGCGAGGCGAACCAGGCTGCCGCCCGCGGGAACCTCTGCTCGTCTGCCATCGCCCTCCTCCGTCGCCGTCACAGGTCGCGCATGGTGAGCTGTCCTCCGTACGGACCGCGGCCCGTGACGGCCGCCGCACCACATCGTGCTGCGAACGCTACGGCACCTGCAGCGTCGGCGCCTTGCCCGAGTGCGAACGCCAGCCCCGCCGCGAAGCTGTCGCCCGCGCCGTAACGGTCGACGACGCGCCCCGGTGGGGACGCGGGCCCGTACCGACGCTCGGGCCCGTCGCCGGTCCAATAGACGCCGCCGCGCTCGCCGCCGGTCATCACGACGAGCCCGGGGGCGGGGTCGAGGTCGCCGCGGCGATAGGACTCGCCTGCGTCCACCGCGCTCCCGACGACCGCGTCGAGGAATACGCCGGCGCGAGACAACAACGGGAGGCCCCGCGTAGTGGCGACCAGCACGCGCGCGGCTCGGGCGGCTTCGAGCGCGGCGACGTCCCCGGCGGTGAAGTAGACGGCGTCGGTCCGCGTCAGCGACTTCCAGTCGAGCGCGTCGGCGCCGGCCGGCGCAAGGCGCGCGCCCAGGACGGTGATCGTCCGCTCGCCGGCGGGATCGACGTGGGTGATCGCTCGCCGCGAGGGCTCGTCGCGCGACGCCGCCTGCACCCGGAGCCCGGTCGCGCCAAGCGCTTCGCGCGTCGCCGCTGCGAGCTCGTCGTTGCCGAGCGCGGTGAAGAACGTCGTGTCGCCGGTGAGCTTCTGGAGCTGCACGGCGGCGCCCGCTCCCCCGCCGCCGGGCTCCTGCCACCACTCGAGGGCATGGATGATCTCGCCCGCGCGGGGCACGTGATCGACGGCGACGAAGTCGACCCACTCGAGATGCCCCACGACGGCCGCGCGCATGGATGCAACTCTGCCGCATCTCCGGCGAGCGTTGACCATGCGGTCAACTGCGGAAGTTTTTTTCGCGCCGGTCGTCCGCGCGCGCCCCCTGGGCTTGAACGCGCAGTCCGGGAGATGCGCGTCTCGCGCGAAATCGGGCGTAACGTCCGGCCCCGATCCACGTCCATACACCCCAAAGGCGGCAGGCGAGGAGGGCAAACGGCGGGTGGCGTGGGCGAACATCGTGGCGGATCGTGAGCTTCCGAGCGACGAGGAGCTCGCAGCAAGGGCAGCGCGCGACTTCGGCGCGTTCACTTTGCTGTACGAGCGCTACCTCGAGCCGGTCTACCGCTACGTGCGGTCGCAGACCCGAGACCGTGCCACGGCCGAGGACCTCACGGCACAGGTCTTCCTGAAGGCTCTCACCGCCGCGGGGACGTTCAAAGGCGACGGCACGTACCGCTCGTGGATCTTCACGATCGCCCGTAACACCGTCGCGACGTGGCGCACCGAACGCAAGAAGCACGTCCTGCCGATCGAGGAGATGGCGCAACATCCGGATCCCGCGCCGACCGCACCCGCGCTCGCGATCGCGTCCGAGGACCGCGCGTTGCTGTGGAACGCGGTGTCGCGGCTCCCCGACGCACAGCGGGAGGTCGTCCGGCTGCGGTACCGCCGCGAGCTGACGATCGACGAGATAGCGCGGCTGACGCGGCGCAGCTCGGGTGCCGTCCGGGTGCTCCTGCACCGCGCCCGCGCGCGCCTGCAGCAGCTGCTGAAGCACAAGGACCTCGGATGACGCTCAGGCGCGTTGCGGATGCGTCACTTCGCGCGGGGTTCGCGGACGAGCTGCTGGCGCGGCTCGCGCGCACCGCCGCCCGGCGGACCGCGTTCCGGAGGCTGGCTCCCGGCGCGGCCGTGACGGCATCCGTGGCGCTCCTCGTGTCGGCGAGGAGGAGGGGCCGGTGAGGGGCGGGCTCTTCCCCGGACAGGGGGTGGACGCGGGGACCGTGCATGCCGCGCTGACGCAGAGCGCCCTGCTCGAGCGCGCGGACGACGTCCTCGGGTTCGATCTCCGCGCTGCGGTGGAGCGCTGCCTCGACCGCGCGCGCCCCACCCTTCCGACCGATCTCGCGCAGCCCGCGCTGTTCGTCGCGGGTCTCGTATCGCATGGGTCCCAGGGGGAGCCGTTCGACGTCTACGCCGGCCACAGCGTCGGCGAGTACACCGCGCTGGCTGCGGCCGGGGCGCTCTCCCCCGAGGACGGGCTGCGGCTCGTCTGCACGCGCGGGCGCGCCATGAGGGACGCCGGACGTGCCGCCCCGGGGGGCATGGCGGCCGTCAAGGGGCTGACCGCCGGCGAGCTCGGCGACATCTGCAACCGCACCGGTACCGTCGTCGCGAACGACAACTCGCCGGCGCAGCTCGTGATCGCGGGCGCCGACGAAGCCCTCGCCGAGGCGGCCCGGATGATCCATGCCGCCGGGGGCCGTTCGCTCCTGCTCCCCGTCGAGGGTGCCTTCCATACGGAGGCGATGGCGCCCGCCGCGGACGCGGTCCGGGACGCGCTCGACCACACGCGCGTGGTCATGCCCCGGGTCCCCGTCGTCTCCAACGTCACCGCACGCCTGTATCGCGCTCCCGGCGAGATCCGCAAGATGCTGGTCCGCCAGCTCACCGAGCGCGTGAGGTTCCGCGAGTCCGTCGAGTGGATGTCGCGCACCGGCGTCACCGACTTCGTCGACCTCGGCCCCGGGAGGACCGCGGGCAAGCTCGCGTCCGCCACGGTCGCGGCGGGAGATCGCGTCGATGCTTGAGGCCACTGCGGGGATCTCCGAGCGCAGCCCTGCCGAGGCAGACGTGCAGCTTGCTCCCGAGAGCGTCGTCATCCGCGAGCGGCTCGTCGTGGCTCCCTGCGCGGGACGTTTCCTGCCGTTGCCCCCCGAGACGTTCACGTGCGAGGGAGAGTGGGTCGAGCCCGGCCAGCCCCTGGCACACGTCCGGACGAACGCCGGCGCGGAGCCGGTGCCGGCGGGATTCCGCGGGTGGGTCATGGGGATGCTCGCGGTCCCCGGTCAGCCGGTCGCGCGCGGGGACGCCCTCTTCTGGATCCGGGCCGAATGACGGGGGCCGCCATCGCGGGCGTGGGGACGGCACTGCCGGCGCGCGCCGTGACGAGCTCCGAGCTGGAGGACGAGCTCGGGCTCGAGCGCGGGTGGATCGCCGGCCGCACCGGCATCGAGAGCCGCCGGATCGCATCCGCCTCGGACTCCGTGTCGACGCTGGGAGCCGCGGCCGCGCGCTCCGCCGTGCGCGCTGCCGGGATCAGCCCGTCCGAGATCGACTACGTCATCGTCGCGACGACGACGCCCGACTTCGCCCTTCCCGCCGCCGCGTCGCTCCTACAGGACGCGCTCGGCTGCGACGGCGGCGCCTTCGACCTGAGCGCGGGATGCTCCGGCTTCCTCGTCGGCCTCGCGCAGGCCGACGCGCTCGTCCGGGCGGGCTCGGCACGCCACGTGCTGGTCGCCGGCGTCGATCTGATGTCGCGCATCGTCGACTCCTCCGACCCCAAGACCGGGATCCTCTTCGGCGACGGAGCCGGAGCTGCAGTGGTCTCGGAGGCCCCGGCGCCGGCGCTCGGACCGTTCGTGCTCCACTCCGACGGATCGCGTCCCGATCTCCTCATGGCGGCGCGGGACGGGAAGGTCGTGATGGCGGGCCGCGAGGTCTACCGCCGGGCGGTCCAGGAGATGAGCAGCTCGGTCGCCGAGGTACTCGCTCTCGCGGGGGCGTCGCTCGACGACGTCGACCTGGTCGTCGCCCACCAGGCGAACGCGCGGATCCTCGCGGCGGTCGCGGAACGACTCGGCGTCGCGCCCGGCAAGGTGTTCACGAACATCGGGCGCTACGGCAACACCTCGGCGGCGTCGATCCCGCTGGCGCTCGAGGAGGCCCACGCCTGCGGGGAGCTGAAAGACGGCGCCCGCGTCGTCGTCACCGCGTTCGGAGCGGGGTTCGTCTGGGGAGCCTGCCTCCTCCACTGGACCGCCCCCCGAGCGGGCGCCTCCACGTACGAGGCGACGGGTGCAGCTCTTGTCTGACGCCGCCCTCGTCACCGGAGCGTCGCGCGGCCTCGGCCGCGCGATCGCCGTCGCCCTCGCCGGCACGCACCCCGTCGCGGTGAACTTCCGGTCGCGTCCCGACGAGGCGAAGGAGACGCTGCGTCTCGTCGAGGCTGCCGGCGGCGAAGGCATCTGCGTGCAGGGCGACGTCGGCGATCCCGCGTCGGTCGACGCGCTGTTCGCCGAGGTCGAGGAAGCCCTCGGCGGCGTCGGGGTCCTCGTGAACAACGCGGGGTGCCGCTCCGACGCGCTGACCGCGCGACTGACCGACGACGCGTGGAACGACGTGGTCGCCACGAACCTGTCCGGCACGTTCGCGTGCTGCCGCCGCGCGCTCCGGCCGATGCTGCGCGCCGGGTGGGGCCGGATCGTCAACGTCGCGTCGGTGGCCGGCTTGAGGGGAAGCGCGGGACAGGTGAACTACTCCGCGGCCAAGGCGGGGGTCGTGGGGCTGACGCGCTCGCTCGCGCGGGAGGTCGCGCGGAAGGGCATCACGGTGAACGCGGTGGCGCCGGGCCTGGTGGAGACGGAGCTGGTGGCGGGGCTCGACGCGTCGCAGCGCGCTGCGCTGCTCAAGGAGATACCCGCAGGACGTCCCGGCGAGCCGGAGGAGGTCGCGGCCGCGGTCGCGTTCCTGTGCTCCCGCGCCGCCTCTTACGTCACCGGCGCGGTGCTGACGATCGACGGAGGAATGACCGCATGACGAAGGGAGACACGAGATGACCGACAGGAAAGAGGTGTTCGGGGCGATCCGCGACCACCTGAGCGGACGGGGCCTCGACGCCACGAAGGTGGTGCCGGAGGCAGAGCTGTTGCGCGATCTGGACCTCGACTCGCTCGACACGATGGAGCTGACGCTCGGGCTCGAGGAGCGGTTCGACGTCGAGATCCCCGATCAGGAGCTGGAGGGGCTGGTGACGGTGGCCGACGCCGTGAACCTGATCGAGCGGAAGCTCGTAGTGGGAGCGTGACCTCCGCGGTCATCACGGGGCTCGGCCTCGTCACGCCGATCGGCACGGGGACCGAGGAGGTCTGGGACGCGCTGCTCGCGGGACGCTCGGGGGCCGGGCCCGTCGAGGGATTCGACGTCGGGGGCTACGACACGCGGATCGCATGCCAGGTCGGCGACTTCGACGCCACCGCCTACATGGGGGCGCGCGAGGCGGCCAGGTGCGACCGGTTCACGCAGATGGCCGTCGCCGCGGCGGCGCTCGCGTGGGAGGACGCCGGCCTCGGCGACCTTCCCGACCGCGAGCGCGCCGGTACGATCGTCGGCTCGGGCATCGGCGGCCTCTACACGATCGAGGAACAGGTCGGGGCGCTCGCACGAGGGGGGCCGCGGCGCGTCAGCCCGTTCACCGTGCCGAAGCTGATGCCCAACGCCGCGGCCGGCGCGATCGCGATGCAGCTCGGGCTCCGCGGCATCAACCACTGCGTGTCGTCGGCGTGCGCCACCGGCGCGCACGCGCTCGGCGAGGCGCTGCTGGCGATCCGCTACGGC
>JALZFC010000027.1 GCA_030861725.1 Actinomycetota bacterium
ATGTCCGTCATCATGAATCGCGCATGAACAAGCCGCGCATCTTCCTCGGGTCGTCGGGCAAGCAGGCCAAACTGATCGAGGCGATCGCGCGCGGCCTCGAGGACGTCGCCGCCGTTGAGCCCTGGACCACCACGTTCAATCCGGGGCGATCGACCCTCGACCGGCTCGTCGAGCTCTCCCAGGAAGTCGACTTCGCCGCGTTCGTGTTCGCCCAGGACGACTGGACAGCGACGGATGCGTCCCAGTCCGGCCAGGCGTCGCCGCGCGACAACGTGGTGTTCGAGGCCGGGCTGTTCGGCGGCGCACTCGGCATCCGGCGCACGTTCATCGTCCACGCCAACGGTTCGAAGCTGCCGAGCGACCTGCTCGGGCTGACCTCCGTCCGCTATGACCCGTCGAGCCCGGCGGAGGTTCGCGCGATCAACCAGAAGCTCCGCAAGGCGATCGAGACCGAGGGTCGCCGCGGCCCGGTCGAGGGGCTCTGGTGGCAGCTCTCGCTCACCGTGCGCACCGAGGAAGAGCCGTCGGCGGTGAGCCTCCTGCGCATCTCTCGCGACCGCGACGGTGGTCTGAACGTGACCGGCCGGGCCTGGCAGGAGGATGGGACCCTTTCGGCCCGCTACTGGAGCGAGGCTGCGAAGGAGCGCAGGGATCCGGCCGGCATCTTCTATTACTGGAAGGGCGAGCGTCCCCGACACCCGAATGCCCCGCAGCTCGAGGGCACCGGCGAGATCAGGCTGGATACCGCCGACCGCGCCACCGGGTACTGGACCACACGTTCGGACCGCGACCCGGGGCTAAATGCCCGGACCTCCGGCATCTACCTTCGAGCCGACCCCTCAGACCTCCAGGTGCTGGACGGTGGGAGCGAGGAGGAGCGCGCCCAGCTCATCGCGCAGCGCCTCCGCGAGTGGAAGTCGGCCGCGAACATGTAAGGCCTGATTATCGGCGCCATCGGAAGGAACTACGAGCCTCTCCAAGATCTGCTTCACGCAACCGATCGCACGCTCGGCGTCCCCAACCAGGTCACTCGATCCTTCTGCCCGACGCGTGACATAAGAGAACCCGTAATCGCCGTGTCGAGCCCGAGATGATCCACCAGTGTTGGCAACGTCCTTGGGAACAACAGCCCCTCCATACCTGCCAGGAGGTCTGCCAACTCCGACGCATTGCGTTGCGCGTGGTCCCTGTAGCAGTTGTCTAGATCAGGATAGGCGCTGTGCCACCGGGCGTTCATGCAGATCGCCGCTGAGCGAAAAGCCCATATTTATCGTGACTAGCGTTTGCGCAGGTCACCAGCGCTAATACAACGCACCCAGCGCGACCTCCCCACATGAACGATCAGCCCCAATGATGCGGATCGCCTTCAAGACGGGCCCGCTGCTCGACGTTTGAGCCGTGACGTTCCTGCGGCCGGAGGACTCGTCAGAACACCTGGTCCTGGCCCCCACGCGAATACCAGTTCGGCTTGATCTCACCGAGGCGATCCGTCCGCGTGAGTCGGCGCGTCCCCGAGCCATCGGCGCGGGCCACCCAGAGGTCGGCGCGCCCACAGTGCGTCCGGTACCTCGTGTACGCGACCCGCGTCCCGTTCGACGACCACGTGGGGTAGAAGCTGAAGTGGGACCAGTTCTTGACCGCTAGGTTCCCGGTGAGACGGGTCTGGCTGCCGTCGTCGGCGTCCATGGCCCAGAGGTGCTGCCGAATCGTCCCGTCGCTCGCGTACCCCCGCCGCTGGAACACAATCTTCGTGCCGTCGGGAGACCAGGAGTGCTCGTACTCGTCCGCCCGCGAGCGCGTGAGTCGGGTCAGGCCGCGACCGCTGGGGCGGATGGTGAACAGCTCCCTGTTCCAGTCGTCCTTCCCGTGGATCGAGCGCACGAAGAGGATAGCGTTCCCCGCCGGCGACCAGCGCGGCGCTGCGTCGCTTGCCCTCCGCTCTGCCTGCCGCGCTCCGGTGAGCTTCTGCTTGTCGGTCCCGTCGGCGCGCATCTTGCGGATCGCATAGTCACTCGACCACGTGATCCACCTGCCGTTCGGCGACCACACCGGATCGATGTCGACGCCGTCGTCGTGCGTGAGCCTGCGTTCGCCCGATCCGTCGGCGTCAACGGTGACGATGTCAGACTCCTCGAGGAACCCGCGCTCGAAGACGAGCTTCGTCGAGTCTGGCGACCAGTCCGGATCGAAGTTCGGAAGCTCCGAATCGGTTACTCGCCGCCGGTCGGTGCCGTCGGCGTCCATGACGTAGATTTCACCGGGAACGCCGGTGGTTCCCTCCTTGTAGACCTCGCCGCGCATCCACGAGATCTTGCGCCTGTCCGGCGACCACCGTGGGTCCTTGTCGTGAAGGTTGGGGTCCTTCGTGAGACGCTCGACGACCTTGCCCGTTCGGGCGTCGATCTTGTAGAAGCCGACCGCGCGGTGGTGGCCGCAGGCTCTGACGAGGATGCGGTTACGTTCCCGCATCGAAGGCGGGTCGCCGCCGCCGCCACCGAGAGCGGCCGCCGGCATCAACAGGATCGCGATCAGCATCTGCACCACGTACGTTTGACCCTCGAACGGGCTGAGGCGTTCCGCCGCAGTCGAAGACTGGACCGCACGCGGTA
The DNA here is from genome assembly GCA_030861725.1 of Actinomycetota bacterium. Classification (GTDB taxonomy): domain Bacteria; phylum Actinomycetota; class CADDZG01; order CADDZG01; family WHSQ01; genus JALZEG01. Next base: position 2,610 of record JALZFC010000027.1, read on the forward strand.
CAAACGGATCGTGCGGTCGATGGCGGACTGACCTCGTAACGCTGCTAGCTATCGCGCCTGCTGACGTTTATCGAGGACTAGGAGCGCTGTGCTAGCTATCTGAGGGCGGTTCAGCAACACGTACAGGTGCGTTTTCCCTGGTCAGAAGCTCAGCGAGTTCCTTCGCGTTGTCCTGCGCATAGCTTCTGTAGTAGTTGTCTAGAAACGGATTAGCGCTGTGCGACCAGGCATTCATGCTGGTCGTCCCTGAGCGAAAGGTGATTCTTATCGTGACCAGCATTTGCCCCGGCCAGCAGCGCTATTCCTGAACCTGCGTTGCGAGGGCCCCATCGAACCGAGGACGCCCTCGCCACTTTGCGCGTCGAGGTCTCTTCGTCAGCACAGCAGGTCGTCAAGCGGGCCAACACCCGAGGGGCCGTCGCCCGTGAGCGCGGCAAGATCCGGCACCGGCGCTTGGCTCGCCACCTCCTCGAGCAGGCCGGCGAGCTTCGCCGGCGTCGTGCCCGCAGCCGCCTCTTTCAGCTCCTCGAGCGTGAGCGGCACGGGCGCCTGCCCTGTCGGCTCGGGAACCTCGCCGTGGGCCTCCCCCGCCTGAGACGGGAACAGCTTGGCGAGTTCTTCGTCGCTCAACGTTCCTGCGGTCAACTCCGCGAGCAGATCGCCATCGAGCGGCACCGGCGCGGCCCCCGCCAGGGGGCCGAGGTCGGGCGGCTTCACGAACCCCGGATGTGATGCGAGCAACGTCTCGAGGTCCGGAATCGCGACGCCTTTCACGAGGGCGTCGACCTGCTCTTGCGTCAGTGGCGCTGGCGTCCCTGCCGACATGGTCTCGGACCCCCTTATCGGGTCGAAGACGTCACCAGACATAGATCTCCCTGACGCGTTCGCCCTCGACCAGGACGTTGACGCTGCGGTTACCCTCCTTCGCGTGCGCGGCGGCAATCGTCACGTTCGTGCACGCGTTGGCGCTGCCTTCGCTGAACTTCCGCCACGCTCCGTCGATCCACGCCCATGAGTTCGCGTTCTCGTGGTTCGCCCAAAGGGCCTGTACGCGCTTGTCCGTCAACCAGGGCATCTCTCATCCTTTCCGCCGCAGGGCTTCATGGCCGGATCCCTTCGAGGCCGGTAACGCGTTTTCCCAGATCGAACAGGCGCTCTACGAGGGCCGCCACGGTAGGCGGCAGCTTCGCTCCCTCCGTCTCCGCCTGGCCCTCATCCGCCATGAAGCGGACGCCGACGCGCGTACCCGCAATCTCCAGCGTCAGCTCGCCGACGACACTGTCGGGAGGTATCTGCAGCTCCGCCTGTGCCGCCGCGAGCAGCTCCTGGGGATCCAGGCCCGCGAGCAGCTCGAGCGTCTCTCCCAGAGCGAGCTCCAGGCGATGCTCCTCGACTCGTCGGCCCTTCAGCTCGTCCATGAGTCGCACGACCGCCGAGCCTGCGGGATCCACGACAAGGTCGAACTCGTAACGCTCCGACGGCATACCACCGAGGGCCGAAAGGGTGACCTTAGGGGCTTCAGCGAGGCCGCCCACGCCTCCAGCGAGAATGGTGGCGAGCTCCTCGACTGTTGGAAGCTTCGGGGCGTCTCGTCCGGTATTCATCACGCGGTGAACGTCGATTGTCCGAGACGATCGCAGAACGGCCGGCAGAGGCGCTCGACGACCGGGTCGCTGTTCGAATCCATCACGGTGTTGGTGTTGACCGGGTTCCGGGACGGGCATGCGGCGGAGGAGTACTCGTCGGGATGGCCGAGCATGTGTCCGAACTCGTGAGACGCCGCGTGGCCGTCGTCCGACGTATCCCAGGTCGACTTGTTGCTCTGCGCGGGGCCGGGCCGTACGCGCACGGTGTGGTGCTCGTTCGATGTGACCCACTGGACGTCGAACTGCAGCCGGCAGCGCCCGACGCACCCCGGGTTCGTGCAGCAGCCGAAGCGGTTGCCCCACTTGCTCTCTATCCCTGTCTTCCAGGTGTTGCGTAGGGCCGCCATCGTCGCCTCGGTGATGCCGGTGTCCGGAACGAGCCGGATGCGGACCGTCAGCTGGGTGCCGCGCTGGTGGTACGCGGCGGTCCACGCGAACGTGCACTCCGAGACCGAGAAGGTGACCTCCTGAGCCGGCCCGATACTCGCAGTGGGGAAGTCCTGGATCTCGGTGATGACCCACCGGTCGCCACGAAGCTCTTCGTGCATTGAGATGGTGGCGCCGAGCCGCTTCGCCTCGACCGCGATCCGGAACATCTCGGTACAGGATTCCTCGTTGCGATCGTCGATCTTGCGCCAGCCGAGGTCCCGGAGCCAGACCCAGCAGTTGGCGCGCTCGTGGTTCACCCAGAGGCAGTCGACGTGACGGTCACACGAGATGGGAATTGAGGGGCCCCTGTTGTCCCGGCACTTTACGTCACGCTAACAAAATGGATGATTTGCCACAAGAGGCACATTTTGGCGGAGGGCCGCTAGGTCACGCGTTACGAAGACTAGAAGCGCTGTGCTAGCTGTAAGAACCACCGACGTTGTTCACCAGTTGAGCGAGCCGCTCAGCGGGTGGATGGCGGCCGAGGCTGCCGTGTGGTCTTCGGTGATTGTAGAAGTCGAGCCATGCAGCGAGGGCGTCGCGGCGCTGCCAGCTGTCGCGGTAGATAGCTGCGTACGCCCAGCTGCCGAGCATCGTTCGGATGAATCGTCCGGCCTTGCCGTTCGTCCGAGGGCGATAGGGCCGGGTTCGTAGATGCCGTATCCCCAGCCGACGGCAGGCGAGTGCATGGGTGGCGGACCGGTAGGCGGATCCATTGTCCGTCATCACCCCTTGCACGTCGGATGCCATAGCCGTCGAAGAAACGAACCGCTCGCCGTAGGAACCCGATCGCGCTCGACGTCTTCTCGTTCTCGAGCACCTCGACATAAGCCAGGCGGGTGGCGTCGTCGACCGCCACGTGCACGAACTCCCAGCCCGCCCCGATGGTCCGGCGCCCCGGGCCCTGACCCAGCACTCGCTTTCCGGCGCGTCCGATCATGCCGAGCTTCTTGATATCGATGTGTACGAGCTCACCAGGATGACGCCGCTCGTAGCGGTTGGGTGGCTCGAAGGGCTCGAGGGCAGACCTCTTGCCGAGGCCGATCCGCTGCAGCAGGGCCGACACCGTCGAGATCGGCATCGACAGGCATTCCGCGATCTCGCCCGCGGTCATGCGGAGCCGCCGTAGCCCGACGATGACCGCGATGCGATCCTCGGGCACCGGGCTCGTCAGCGGTGTCGAGGGGCGATCCACGAGTCCATCGGGGCCTTCGGTCCGGTAGCGAGCGAGCCACTTCGCCGCTGTCCGCTCGCTGACCCCTGCCGCCTCAGCGGCCCTGGCTCGGGACCAGCCCTCCTCGATCACTCGCCGCCACAGCAACAATCGACTCTTGGGGCATGTGGTCGCGTTAGCGTGGAGTCTCACCCGGGCTCCTCCTGGCGTCTGAAGGCTTCGACACCCTCAGTTCACCAGCGGGACCCGGGTGAACAACGTCTTTAGGAACTACAGCTAGACCTTGACGAACAGCGGCAGCGTGTTGAGTCGATCCTCCAGTTCCTGTCTAGCGACATGACCAGCCTCGCTCAGGCTTTGAGGCTGGAGCACGGCGAGCGCTCGGTCAGACTCGTGGCGCGGGTAACGATTGTCGCCGACACGCCGACGGGCCCCGTCGACCGCGCGTATGGGAAGCCAGGCAAACACCGTCGGATATCACCTTGTTGCCCACCTAGCGTTGCATCGGTGGTTGTTCAGCAGAGCCGACCCGTGCCACGGGTCGTCTTTTTCGACCAGCCTACGCAGCCCTTCTATCCAGACGAGGTCGGTAGCAAGGCGGACGAAGCAATCACCGCCAGGACGGAGTTCGCGTCTCGGAGCTGCCACCCTCCTGCGCGACGTCGCCTTCAGACCTGGGAGAGCTCCAAGTCATCGCCCCCGACCACGCCAATCTGCCGGATCAGTGGTTTCAGAACGCTGTGGTGGAGAACTGGCGAAATGGCCATGGCCAAGCCCCCATGCCCCAAGAGTGGCTCTAGTCCCTCTTGGCCTGCGACGGCCTCGGCTTCATCAGCCGGCACGCCCTCGCCTGGTGACGACGGCATCGCGTTGTCCTCCGATAGCTATCGCGACTAGCGCGTGTATCAAGGACTAGGAGCGCTGTGCTAACGATCTGAAGACGGCGCTGGAAGACGCACAGATACGTTTTCCCTGCTCAGAAGGTCAGCAAGGTCCTTCGCGTTTTCCTGCGCATAGCTTCTGTAGCAGTTGTCTACATCCGGATCAGCGCAGTGCTAGATCACTTTTCCGCAGGCGTGACAATCCGGCCGTGAACTCTCCGCCTCAAGGAGAGTGCCGGTAACCGGCCGGAGGTGACTCGTTTTCCGCACGTCTTGGCTGTAAGGCCGATGACCTCTGACCTGACTCGTCCCTCCGGCCGGGACCGGACTAGCGGAAGTGACTTGATAGAAGGGTGCTCGAGACCCCACGCCTGCGTGTCCTCCCGCTGGTCACATCGTAGGTCGGCTGGCGAAAGGAGGCCAGGATGGGTGTGACGGTGGGGATCGACTCGCACAAGAGCTCGCTGGCGGTCGCGGTGCTCGACGACCTCGGGCGAGCTTTGGGAGTCCGGGAATTCGCCAACAACCCGACAGAGCACGAGCGCCTGAGACGGTGGGTCGCCTCTCACGGCAGCCCTCGGCTGATCGGTGTCGAAGGCTCGGGCAACTTCGGAGCGGCGCTGGCTCGCCACCTCCTCGAACGTGGAGAGGACGTCCGTGAGGTGCCCGCCTTTCTAAGTCATCGAGAGCGCAAGAAGGCGCCCGCACGCGGCAAATCAGATCCCCAAGATGCTCTCGCCATCGCACGCGTTGCAGCTCGCGGTGAAGGTCTCTCGGCGCCTCAGCGGACGGAGCTCTTTCAGGACCTGAAGCTCCTCAGCGACCACCGTGACCAGCTGGTTCGCACCAGGACCCAGCTCATCAACCGGACTCACAAGAACCTCGTCGTCTCGCACCCGGGCTACGAGACGCGGATCCCGAAACTGACGACGAAGAGGAGCCTCCAGACGGCGCTGGTCATGTTGCGCAACGACCGTTCGGTGCGCGCTGGTCTCATCCGCGAGCAGATCGCAGAGATCCGCCGGATCAACTACAAGATCGCGACGGTGGAGAAGCAGCTCGGTGCCAAGGTGGTCGAGTCGGGCACGGGATTGACGCAGCTGCGCGGCATCGGGTTCATCGCCGCGGCCAAGATCCTCGGAGAGGTGGGAGATCTTCGCCGGCTGCGATCCAAAGCCTCGTTCGCGATGTTCACCGGGACGGCTCCATTGGAAGCGTCATCTGGCCGCACGGTGCGCCATCGGCTCAATCGAGGGGGGAACCGCCAGCTCAACTACGCACTGCACATGATGGCGATCGCCCGGCGCCGCGGGGACCTCGACACTCAGCTCTACATGGAGCGCCAGAAGACAGCAGGCAAGTCGGACAAGGAGGCGATGCGCTGTCTCAAGCGGCAACTATCCAACGTCGTCTTCCGCCAGCTCATGACCGAGGCCGAGGCCTCGATCCGGGCCGCTTGACAACATAGAAGGTCAGGTCATTTCTGAGCGACGAGCGATATTTATCAGGACTAGCTAGCGTTCGTCCCGCGAGCTTGGGTCCCTTGAGCGGTGCTAACACCGCTCGTGCATTTGTGACCAGGTCAGTAGGATTGGGAGCCTAGACGGCAACTTTCGGAGGATGACATGCCCGTTGAGAGGCTCTTCCCACGGCGCACCCTGGAGAACGCGCTCCGGGTCCCGCAGGCAATCAAGCAGCACAACGCAGGCAACCCTTGGAGCACCGAGGAGGTAGCGCGCGCACTAGACCTGGGTCCGAAGTCGGGGAATTTCTTCTACGTCACGGCCTCATCTCGAGCGTACGGGCTTACAGAAGGAACGCGGGAGACGAGCCAGATCTCGTTAACCCCCCTTGGACGACAAGCCGTCTATCCGGCCAACAAGGAAGAAGAGCGAGACGCGTGGGTCAAGGCGTTCCTCAACGTTCCTGCCTTCCGACAAGTCCTGGAGTACTACCGAGGCAACAATCTCCCGGAGCGGCAGTTCTTGTCGAACACTCTTGTATCACAGTTCAACATTCCCGAGGACCAGCACGACGAGTTCGTTGATCTCTTCACAAAGAACTGCAAGTTCGTCGGCATCGCGCAGAACTTTGACGTTAAGCAGGCGCTTTCAGGGTCGAGCAAGCGCCATGTTCGCGACTCGATTGCGGAAGCTCCGAGAGATGCGACCGACGACGGGCGCGCGAGCGACACCGTTACTGTCGACGCTCCCGAGGGAGCTGACGATGCGCCCGTTTGCTTCGTTGTCATGCCATTCACGGAGCGAGACGATTCGCACTCTCCCGGCTTCTTCGATGAGGTACTCGAGCAGATTTTCACTCCCGCCGCTAAGAATGCAGGCTTCCTCGTGCGCACAGCGATGCGTCAGGGCAGCGACATTATTCAATCGACGATCGTGAATGACCTCCTAGAAGCCGACCTCGTGTTATGCGACCTCACCGAGCACAACCCCAATGTGCTGTTCGAGTTGGGGCTTCGGATCCGTGAAGAAAAACCCGTTGCCCTCGTCAAAGCCCGCGGCACGGGAAGAGTGTTCGATGTTGACAACATGTTGCGCGTAGTCGAGTACAACGCCAATCTCTGGCCAAGCACGGTGCTCGAAGATGTCCCAAACATCGAGGAGCACATAAAGGCAACCTGGGCGAACAAGGATTCGGATCGAACATTCATGCGCATCCTTCGCCAACAGGCAGCGGAATAGCGTCGCGCAGGGCCGGGTAGCTCGATCGGGAAGAACCCGAACAGAACACGCAGCAAGGTGATCAATTCCTGGAAACGACTTACTAGCCCTGTTCGTGGGTCCCACGAGCAGCTGAGATCGCCTGTACCCAACCGTCGCGGTCGTCCACAACGAATTTGTCGACGCCCGCTGACGATGTGACACGTAGTCCATTCGGGATAAGGAACCAGGTCATCCGCGGTCGCACGCCGGTTATCGAGTCAAGCGGGACTGACTGTCGGTGGTTCTGAATGTTGAAACTATGAGACTGAAAAAGAAGTTGGGTATTCGTCAGGTACAGATAACCGCCGACCGCTTCTCCACTACGAAAGTGGTTGGCGGGCCCTCGCTTCAAGACTACTTCCCCCGGTACGACCGTGGGGTCCTGTGCCTCGAATTTCTTGGTTTGTCGACCCGAGAATCCGGCAATCGCGATACCGAACAAGACGCCACCCACGAGACCGGCCATGATCGCGACCGCGATGCTCCGCGACATGGCACCTAGCACCAATCCCATCGCAAGACCGAATACCAGGCCCGCAATTGCAGCGCTCCGCATGGCTGCAGGCATCTTCACCTCGCGTCACTTTCCGTCAGCAACTTCGCCAGCTCCCTCGCATTCCTTTGCGCATAGCTTCTGTAGCAGTTGTTCATCAGCACGTGGGTCTGCTTCGCCTCGCTTGCGAGGTCCTCGATCTTCGGCGCCCAGGCCTTCAGCTCCTCTTCCGAGTACAGGTACTTGAAGCGTTTCTGCACCGAGCCGCTCTCCCAGTCCTCCTTGTTGTGGCCGTGGAAGCGGACCATCGCCAGGTCCGCGGTCGCCGCGACGACCGGCGGGAGCGAGCTCTTGAAGCCCTGCGGCATGTCGACGCACACGTACGGGAGCCCGTGTCCCTCCAGGAAGTCGAGCGTCTCCTTCTGGTTGTCGTCCGTCATCCACGACTTGTGGCGTAGCTCGACCGCGATCTGGAACGGCGCCGCGCGTTTCGCGCATTCCAGGATGTAGTCCTTGTTCTTCCGCGCTATCACGAACCACGGCGGGAACTGGAAGAGCAGCGCCCCGAGCTTCCCCGCCGCCCGCAGCGGCTCCAGCGCCGAGAGGAACCTGTCCCAGACCTCGTCGATCGTCTTCGGGTCGAGGTCGTCGGGGTAGACGTTCTTCTTTCCCTCCGGACGCGGCAGGTCCTTGTAGAGCGCGTCGGCCTTCGTCGGGTGCTGCGTGAGCAGCGAGAACGCCTTCACGTTGAACGTGAACTCCGCGGGCGTCCGCTCGGCCCACAGCTCGGAGTTCTTCTCGGACGGCGGGAAGTAATAGGTGGAGTCGACCTCGACGAGCGGGAACCGCTCGGCGTAGAACCGGAGCCGGTCGGCCGCGCTCGTGACGCCGCGGGGGTACCAGCCGGAGGAGAGCAACGACTTGTCGGTCCACGACGCCGTGCCCACGAGTACTTCGCCCATTAGTTCGCAACTTACTAGGGCGGTTAGTAACCTTACAAAATGGGTGATCCGTACCGGGAGGCTGGCGTCGATTACGACGTCCTCGACGCGGCCAAACGGGTCGCGATGGCCGCTGCTCGGGCGACGAGCGACCAGCTCCGAAACCACGGCGGCGCGGCGGCCGACAAGTCCCGCGGCGAGCCGGCGTTCCTGTTCTCGCTCGGCGAACAGCGGCTCGCTTTCGTCCTCGAGTGTCTCGGTACGAAGAGCCTCCTCGCGCGGCAGTACCAGGACGAGACGGGAACGAATCTCTTCCACAACATCGGCGTCGACGCGGTCGCCGCGGTCGTGAACGACCTCTGCTGCGTCGGCGCGCTGCCGCTCGTCGTCAACGCGTACTTCGCGACCGGGAGCCCCGGCTGGTACGCCGACCGGGACCGCTTCAGGAGCCTCACCGACGGCTGGGCCGAGGCATGCGAGGCCTCGGGCGCGACGTGGGGCGGCGGCGAGTCGCCGTCGCTGGCCGGGCTCGTCTCGGAGCAGGACGTCGAGATCGCCGGCAGCGCGGTCGGCCACGTCCCGGCGGGTGTCGAGCCGATCCTCGGGCAGGACCTCGCGCCGGACGACGAGATCGTGCTGGTCGCCAGCACCGGGCTCCACGCGAACGGCGCGTCGCTCGTGCGCAAGCTCGGCTCGGAGCTGCCGGAGGGCCTGCGGTCGGAGCTCCCGAGCGGCAGGACCTTCGGCGAGGCCGCGCTCGACGCGTCGGCGATCTACGTGCCGGTCGTAAGGACGCTCCTGGAGCAGAGAATCCCGGTCACCTACCTCAGCCACGTCACCGGTCACGGCCTTCGCAAGCTCATGCGCCCCGACCGCGAGCTGACGTACCGGATCAGCGAGCTTCCCCCGGTCCCGGAGCTGTTCACGTTCATGGTGGAGGCGCTCGGGATGAGCGACGACGACGCCTACGGCACCTTCAACATGGGCGCGGGATACGCCGTCTACTGCCGTTCCGGCGCCGGCGACGACGTCGTCGGCGTCTGCCGGGAGCAAGGCTTCGACGCCCTGGTCGCCGGCGTCGTCGAGGAAGGCGACCGGCGCGTGGTCATCGACCCCCTCGGCGTCGAGTACTCCAGCGCCGCGCTATCCCTCCGGTAGCTCGCCGATCCGCACGTCGGAGTGCGGCGGGACCCGCGTCGCCGCGTAGCCGATCCGCTCGGCCTCCTCGGCGAACACTATGGCGTCCCGGAGCGCGCAGCCCTGCGGGTCGTTGTTGAAGTACGCGTAGACGTCCTCGTCCGGCCCCCACAGCCCCGCGATCCGAGAGGCCCACTCGCGCATGTCCTCGGTCGAGTAGCACGGCGACGGATCGGCCGATCCCGCGTGCCACCTCACGTACCCCCAGTCCGCGGTCCGCCATAACGGCGTGATCGGCTGCGAACCTCGGTCCGCGAGGACGAACGACGCGCCGCGCTCCGTCAGGACGTCCTTGACCTCGTCGACGAACCACGTGTCGTGCCGGAACTCCACCGCCACGCGCACGTCCGGACCGAAGTGGCGCAGCGTCTCGTCCAGCCCGGCGAGGTCGATCTTCAGGTTAGGCGGGAGCTGGAGCAGCAGGGGGCCGAGCTTGGGCCCGAGCCAGCGGGCGTGCTTCATGAAACGCTCGACCGGCTCCTGCGGGTCCTTCAGACGCTTGATGTGCGACAGGTAGCGGCTGAGCTTCACGCCGACCACGAAGTCGTCGGGCGTCCGCTTGCGCCACGACTCGAACGCCTGCTCCTTCGGGAGCATGTAGAAGGAGTTGTTGACCTCTACGGTCTGGAACCGCTCCGCGTAGTGCTCGAGCCACGCGCGCTGCGGCACCCCCGCGTAGAAGCGATCCTTCCAGTGTTTGTACTGCCATCCGGACGTCCCGACGAGGATCGGCACGTCAATCTCCCCGGGACAGATCCGCCAGGCCTTCGAACGTCGTCGACGGCTCCGCGTAGAGCCGGCGCGGGATGCGCCCCGCAAGGCGCGCCAGCCGCCCCGCCTCGACCGCCTTGCGAATCGCCTCCGCCATCGCGACCGGCTTCTGCGCCCGCGTGATCGCGCTCGCGACGAGCACCGCGTCGCAGCCCAGCTCCATCGCGAGCGCCGCGTCGGAGGCGGTCCCGACGCCGGCGTCGAGGACCACCGGGACGTTTGCCGACTCCACGATGATCGCGAGGTTGTACGTGTTGCGGATCCCCATGCCGCTCCCGATCGGCGACCCGAGCGGCATGACGGCGGCGCATCCGAGCTGCTCGAGCCGCCGCGCCACGATCGGGTCGTCGTTCGTGTACGGCAGCACGGTGAAGCCGTCGTCGACGAGCTGCTCTGCCGCGGTCAGGAGCTCGGCGGGGTCGGGCAGGAGCGTCTTGTCGTCGCCGATGACCTCGAGCTTGATCCAGTCGGTCTCGAAGGCGTCGCGCGCGAGGTGCGCCGTCGTCACGGCGTCGTGCGCGGTGAAGCACCCGGCGGTGTTCGGGAGAACCTTGCACCCGGCGCGGCCGAGCACGTCGAGGATCGACCCGCGCGCGGACGGGTCCACGCGCCGCAGCGCGACCGTCGCCATCTCGGCCCCCGACGCGACGAGCGCCCGCTCGAGGGCGTCGAGGCTCGACGCGCCGCCGGTGCCCATGATCAGCCGCGATGAGAAGCTCTCGCCCGCGACGACGAGCGGGTCGTCCATCACCCGCCTCCGATCGCCGCCAGGATCTCGACGCGGTCGCCTTCGCCCACGACGGTGGAGCCCCAGGCGCTGCGCGGCGTCACCTCGCCGTTGACGGCCGCAGCGATGCCGCGGCCCGCGGGGTCGTGACCGAGCGACGCGATCAGGTCGATAACGGTCGTGCCTTCGGGTACCGCGCGGGCCTCACCGTTGACACTTATCATCGCGGCGTCCCGCCGAGGCGGCCCGCGGCCGCAGTCGCCGTCATGCGGCCTCCGCAAAACGCGTCGGACGGAACGGCTCGGCCCACGCGGGGATGCCGCCGTCCGTCACCGCTGCGGCGATCGCGTCTGCGGTCACCGGGACGAGCAGGATCCCGTTGCGATAGTGCCCGGTCGCGAGCAGGAGCCCGTCGACGCGGGTGCGGCCGATCAGGGGGGCGTTGTCGGGCGATCCCGGGCGCAGCCCGGCGATCGTCTCGGTGAGGGCGAGCTCCGCAGTCCCGGGAAGCAGCTCGTACGCCGCCCGGAGCAGCTCGTGCACACCTCCGGCGGTGACGGTCGTGTCCCACCCACGCTCCTCGACCGTCGCGCCGATCACGAGGCGGCCGTCCGAACGCGGGACGAGGTACGCATCGAGGCCGCGGATGTTGTGGTGGGCGGCCGGCGCGCCCGCGTCCGCGCGGAGGTGGACGAGCTGTCCCTTCACCGGACGCACGCGCGGGAGCGAGTGCGGGGGGATCCCCGAAATGCCCCCGGACCAGCTCCCCGCCGCGATCACGACGTGGCCGCACGCGACGACGCCTCCGGCGCGCGCGGTGACGGACACGACGCGGTCGGACGCGATCTCGACGCCGGCTACGGTGTCGACGTCATGGACGACGCCGGCGCTCCGGCACGCCTGCCGGAGCGCGTGGAGCAGCGCGCGGTTGTCCACCTGGTGGTCGCCCGCGACGAGGATCCCGCCTCGCACGACCGGAGCGAGCCCCGGCTCCTCTGCCCGCGTCTCCCGCCCCGTCAGCCTCTGGACCTCGAGTCCGAGCCCCGACTGGAAGCGAAAGAGCTCGTCGAAAGCGCGGTTCTCGTCCGCGTCCAGCGCGACCATCAACGTCCCGCACCGCCGGTAGCCGGTGCGCGAGCCCGATGTCTGCTCGAGCTCCTCCACGAACGCCGGATAGCGCGCCGCCGACTCCAGGTTCAGCCGGAGGAGCGGCTCCTCGCCGTAGTGCACCTCGGTGACGGGCGCCAGCATCCCCGCGGCCGCCCACGTAGCGCCGCGGCCGCCCGAGGAGTCGAAGAGCCGGACGGATGCCCCGGCGACGGCGCACCGCCACGCGACGCCGAGCCCGACGGCGCCCCCTCCGACGATGACGACGTCAGGAGTGGCTGCCATATGTGAACGAGTATAGGGATGGCGCGCTTTTCCGAATGTGGCGTCAGCGCCGGTTCGCGACCGCGCCGGACGTCTTCCGCAGGCGCCGGATCACCGACGCCTCGGTCAGCTCGAGCTTCTTCTCGAGATGGACGATCGTGCCCACCTCCGGCTTCGAGGTGAAGCGGAGGTCGTCGACCAGCGCCGCCATCAGGAAGACGCCCCGTCCGCCTTCGGCTCCCGGAGCCGCGGTCGCCTCACGATCCACGGTCTCGTGGTCGAAGCCGGTGCCGGAGTCGACCACGCGGATCACGCAATCGTCCTCGGCGACCGCGACCGAGACCTCGTACTCGTCACCGGTGCCCGCGGCGTGCTTCAGGACGTTCGTGCACGCTTCCGTGACCGCGAGCTCAACGTCTCCCACGCAACCGTGTCCGACCCCCAGCTCGAGCAGAGCATCCCGGCAGATGTGCCGGACCACCGGAACGCTTTCTTCGTCCCGTGGCAGACAAAGGGAGAAGTGGATCTCCATGTCCCCGTCATTCCCGGGGCGCGCGGTCACAAACGCGAGCAAGCAGGAACGGGAGGCGTCAGGCCGCCAGGACCTTCCGGAACGACTTCAGCGCGGTCTCGACGTCTTCGGACGACACGTCCCGGTGCGTCACGAGCCTCATCGAGTCGGGCGCGAGGCCGAGGCAGATCACGCCCTCGTTCCGCATCCCCTCCGCCACCCGCTGCGAGGTGACCCGGAGCGGACGGAGGTTCACGTAGACCATGTTCGTCTCGACCGCCGCGAGGTCCACCGTCTCGGGGTGGATATCCGCGAAGCCCTCGGCGAGACGACGCGCGTTCGCGTGGTCCTCGGCGAGCCGGTCGACGCCGCTCGTGAGCGCGACCCGAGCCGCGGCGGCGATCACGCCGACCTGGCGCATGCCGCCGCCGAGCCGCTTCCGAAGCCGTCGCGCCTCCGCGACGACGGCGCGCTCTCCGACGACCATCGACCCGATCGGCGCGCCGAGGCCCTTCGAGAAGCAGAAGCTGACGGTGTCGGCGCATGCCGCCCACTCCGCCGCGGACGTTCCGGTCGCGGCCTGCGCGTTGAACAGGCGGGCGCCGTCGAGGTGCACCGCGACGTCGCGCTCCCGGCACGTCCGGGAGATCGCCCGCGCGGTCTCGAGCGGGAAGACGCGGCCCCCGGCGGAGTTGTGCGTGTTCTCGATCGCGACTACCGCGGTGCGCGGGTTGTGCTCGCTGCCGGGGCGGATCGCAGCGGCCACCTGCGCCTCGGAGATCACGCCGTTCACGCCCGGCAGCGGCCGCGCTACCAGCCCGAGATGCGCCGCCACGGACCCGCCCTCGAAGTGCAGGAAATGCGCGCCGCTCTCGCAGACGACCTCGTCGCCTGGCCGCGCGAGGGAGCCGAGCGCGACCTGGTTGCCCATCGAGCCCGTCGGCACGAAGACCCCCGCCTCCTTGCCGAGCATCTCCGCCGCGAGCTCCTGGAGCTCGTTGACCGTGGGGTCGTCGCCGAAGACGTCGTCGCCGACCTCCGCTTCGGCCATCGCCCGCCTCATCTCGGGCGTGGGTCGTGTGACGGTGTCGGAACGCAAGTCGATCATCCGAAGAACACCTCCGCGGTCTCGTACAGGGTGGGGTCGAGCGTCTTCAGGGTCCCGACCGCGTCGCCGATCGGGACGCGCACGATCTCGTTACCCTGCAACGCGACCATCTTGCCGTAGTCGCGCTCTTCCACCGCGTCGATCGCCGCGATCCCGAAGCGCGTGGCGAGCACGCGGTCGAACGCGGTGGGGGTCCCCCCGCGCTGGATGTGGCCGAGGATCGTCACGCGCGTCTCGAACCCCGTCCGCTCCTCGATCTCCTTCTCGAGGGTCACGCCGATGCCCCCGAGCCGGACGTGACCGAACGCGTCGACCTGCTCCTCCTGCGTGACCTCGTCCTGCTCGATCGGCTTGGCGCCCTCCGCGACGACCACGATCGTCGACTTGTGACCCTCCTTGTGGCGGTGGCGGATGTGCTCGCAGACGACCTCGATGTCGAACGGGCGCTCGGGCACGAGGATCGCCGTCGCTCCCCCCGCGATCCCCGCGTACGTCGCGATCCACCCCGCGTGCCGGCCCATCACCTCTAGGACGATCACGCGGTTGTGCGACTCCGACGTCGTGTGGAGCCGGTCGATCGCGTCGGTGCATATCTGCACCGCGGTGTTGAAGCCGAACGTGAAGTCGGTGGCGTTCAGGTCGTTGTCGATCGTCTTCGGGACGCCGACGACGTTCACGTCCTCGGACGCGAGCTTGGCCGCGACGCCGAGCGTGTCCTCGCCCCCGACGGCTATGAGCGCCGTGATGTTCTCGGAGGCGAGGCTGGCCTTCACCCTCTCGACGCCACGCTCCTCCTTGAAGGGGTTCGTCCGCGAGGAGCGCAGGATCGTGCCGCCTCTCGGGAGGATCCCGGACGTGCTCTCGCGGGTGAGGGCCATCGTCGTCCCCTCCAGGACGCCGCGCCACCCGTCGCGGTAGCCCACGATGGCGTGCCCGTACTGGTTCACGCCCTTGCGCACGACGGCCCGGATCACCGCGTTCAGCCCGGGGCAGTCTCCGCCTCCCGTAAGGATGCCGATGCGAGCCACTCTTCCTCCTGGGATCCGCTCGAACGCCTCAATCCGGCCACGAGGCCGTCCGAAACACAATAGGTGACGTTCTATCCCCGAAAGCTAGCGCCTCCAGGCGTCGCGGCCGCGGTCGCGGGCCTTCTCGCGCTCGCGCTCGTGGCCCCGGCCTCGGCGACCGACATCGACGAGCTGAAGGCGCGCGCCCAGGCGCTGGCCGACCAGGTCAGCGGGTTGGAGCAGCGGCTGGAGGGGTTGTCCGGCCGGGAGGCCGCGCTGGACCGGCGGATCGAGCAGGTCAGCGCGGAGATCGGGACGCTCGAGCTCGAGCTCGGGGAGCGCGAGGACGCGACGGACGACGCGCGGGACGCGTTCGTCGAGCGGGCGATCGCCGCCTACAAGAGCGGCACGACGAGCAGGCTGGCGCTCCTGCTGTCGGCCGAGGACGTCACCGACCTGATCACGTACGCCGAGGTGACGAGCGAGATCGCGGAGGCCGACACCGAGGCGATCGAGGACCTCCTCGCCTCGGAGGAGTCGGTCGAGGCGGCGCAGGAGAGCCTGGACCGGCGCAAGCAGTCGCTGCTGGCGGCCGAGGCCGAGGCGAGCGCGCTGGCCGAGGAGGCCGAGCAGGCGCTGGCCGAGCGGAACGAGCTGCTGGCGGACCTGAGCGCCGAGTTGGAGGAGCTGGAGAGGCAGGCCCGTGAGGCCGCCGCGGCCGCGGCCCGGCCCTCGGTCGCGCTCCTGGATCTCCTCTCCCCCGCCGGCCCCTCTCCCGGCATCCCCGACGGCTTCGTCGGGACCGGCGTCACCTTCGAGGGCCTCGCGTCGTGGTACGGCCCGGGCTTCGAGGGGAACCTGACCGCGAGCGGCGACGTCTTCGACTCGAACCTCTACACGGCCGCGAGCAAGACGCTCCCCCTCGGGACGTGGCTGCACGTCGAGTACGACGGCCGCGGGGTCGTCGTACTGATCAACGACCGCGGGCCGTACGTGGAGCCGCGGATCCTCGACCTGAGCCGCGGCGCAGCCCAGGCGATAGGCATGGAGCACGCCGGCGTGGGATGGGTGAAGGCGGAGATCCTGCTGAAGAAGTGATACCGGCGCTAGGCGCCGCGGCGGGTGGCGTTCTCGCTGCGCGAGGTCTGCGGCGGCTCCGTCAGCAGCTTGACCATCGTCACCCGGGTCCCGTTGCCGGCGACCTCGATGTCGACGTCGTCCATGAGGCCCTTCATGATCTCGAGGCCGAAGCCCCCGATCCGGCGTGACATGTCGTCGGGGATGCCGTCCGAGTCCCACGAGGGATGGATCGTCCGGCTCCACTCCTCGGTGCTGAAGTCGACGACGACGAAGCGCGCCTGCGTCTTGCTGATGTCCCAGCTGATCTCCGGCGGCGCGGAGCCCGGGCTGCGGGCCTGGCCGTGGAGGAGGGCGTTCGAGCACGCCTCGGTGATCGCGACGAGGCAGTCGAACGCGAGGGACTCGTCGGCGCCCACGGAGCTGAGGTCGGCGCGGATGAGCCGCCTGATCCCGGACAGGCTGGCTTTGCCCGAGAGGGGCCGGCACTGCATCCCCTGATCCTTTGCCTTCGCCACGCTTCCCCGCTATCCGTAAAGTGGGCATGCGCCCACCCCGTGACACCCCTCTTGCCCCCGCCCCCTCGAGCGAATGGAGGCTCCTGCATGTCCGGTCTGGTCCTCTCCGTAGACGAAGGCACGACCGGCATCAGCGTCCTGGTCTTCGACCGGGACGCCTCCGTGCGCGGGCGCGCCTACGCAGAGTTGTCGCAGTACTACCCCCACCCGGGATGGGTTGAACATGATCCCTCAGAAATCTGGAGTCTGACCGCCTCACTGGCCGCGGCCGCGCTGGAGGACGCGGGGGCCCGGCCCGCGGACCTCGCCGGGATCGGGATCACCAACCAGCGCGAGACCGCGGTCCTGTGGGAGCGGGCGACGGGGCGGCCCGTCGCTCCGGCCATCGTCTGGCAGTGCCGGCGCTCCGCCGCCATCTGCGAGCGCCTGCGGTCGGAGGGCCTGGAAGACGAGCTCAACCGGCGCACGGGGCTCGTCCTCGACCCGTACTTCTCGGCCTCGAAGATCGTCTGGTACCTCGAGAACCTCCCGGGGGTCCGGGAGCGCGCCGACAGGGGCGAGCTCGCCTTCGGGACCGTCGACTCGTGGCTGATCTGGAACCTGACCGGCGGCGCCTGCCACGTGACGGAGCCCGGCAACGCGAGCCGGACGATGCTGTACTCCCTCGACGACCGCGCCTGGGACCCGTGGATCCTCCGGGAGCTGGGGATCCCGGCCTCGCTCCTGCCCGAGGTCAAGCCCTCGAGCGGGACCTTCGGGACGACGTCCGGCGACTTCCTCGGAGGTTCGGAGATCCCCGTCTGCGGCGTGGCCGGGGACCAGCAGGCGGCGCTGTTCGGCCAAGCGTGCTTCGAGCCGGGGATGGCGAAGAACACCTACGGGACCGGGTCGTTCGTTCTGATGAACACCGGTGACCGCGTGGCCTCCGAGCACGGACTCCTGTCGAGCGCGGCGTGGGACCTCGGCGACGGCCCGCGTCACGTCCTCGAGGGCAGCATCTTCGTCACCGGCGCGGCGATCCAGTGGCTGAGGGACGGCCTGGGGATCATCTCCGACGCGGCCGAGGCGGGGCCGCTCGCGGAGTCGGTCCCCGACACCGCCGGCAGCTATCTCGTCCCCGCGTTCACCGGGCTCGGCGCACCGCAGTGGGACCCGTACGCGCGGGGCGCGTACGTCGGGATCACGCGCGGGACGACGAGGGCTCACCTCGTGCGGGCCGCGGTCGAGGCGATGGCGTTCCAGACGAGGGACGTCGTGGACGCGATGACGGCCGACTCCGGCAAGCCTCTCGACGAGCTGCGCGTGGACGGCGGCGCGAGCGTGATGGACTTCCTCTGCCGGTTCCAGGCCGACCAGCTCGGGGTCGTCGTGCGTCGGGCGGCGATGCGCGAGACCACCGCCCTGGGGGCCGCGTATTTGGCGGGACTGGCGGCCGGCGTGTGGGACTCCCCCGCCGACATCTCCGAGCGGTGGTCGGTCGACGCGGAGTTCGAGCCGGCGGCGTCACGCGACGAGGCCGACGCGGCGTACGAGGGGTGGAAGAAGGCGGTGGAACGGGCGAGGGGCTGGGCGGAGCCGTAACTCTCCTAGCCGGCGCGACCGGTCGCCTGGGCGAACGGCCGAGAAGCCGGCGTTAGCCGGCCAAAATCTCCTCGGAGAGGTCGATCTCGTCGACGTAGATCGAGCGCGTCGCCTCGGGGAGCGGCTCCGTCGCCCGCTTCGACGCGTATTCGTCTTTGTACTGCTGGCCCGACAGCTGCATGATCTCGAACACGATCTCGTCGGTGACCGACCGCAGGACGAAGCGGTCCTTCTCCTTGCCCGCGTAGCGGGACAGGTCGATCGGCTCGCCGAAGCGGACCTTGACCTTGACGCGGCCCCAGAGCCGCGGGATCCTCGCCGCCTTCGGCATGACCTTCTCGGTCCCCACCAGACCGACCGGGATCACGGGAACGCCGGCGGCGAGCGCCAGCCGCGCGACCCCCGTCCGGCCCCTGTAGAGGTAGCCGTCCGGCGAACGTGTGCCCTCGGGATAGATGCCCAGGAGGTTTCCGTCCTTCAGCACGTCCAGGGCGATTCCCAGCGACTGCTGCGACTTGTCGCCGCCGCCGCGCTCGCACGAGATCTGGCCGCAGCTCTTGAAGAACCACGCGGTCTTCCACGACTTGAAGTAGTCCGCCTTGGCGAGGTACGTGACCTTGCGCCGCTTGACGACGAGGGGGATGAAGAACGAGTCGAGGAACGACAGGTGGTTCGCGGCGAGGATGGCCGGCCCCTCCTTGGGCACGTTCTCGAGACCCTCCACGCGGATGCGGTAGAGGGCCTTCAGCAACGGCTTGAGAATGGCCTTGAAAACCCAGTACACGTGGCGGCGGCAACCCCTCTTCTCGACGTCCGCTCGTTCGATGCTATCGAGCCGGTCAAGGTGCGCGTATTGACCTGTCGGTCAAGTACGGCGACCGGATATACGTTTGGACGCATCGATCCAAGCAACGTTACGGAAGGGAAAATGTCCCACGTGCAGGAGTTCAAGGTTCTCGAGGGGGCCGAGGAGTTCGAGCTCGGCGAGGGTCCCGTCGGCGCGCTGCTCGTGCACGGTTTCACCGGTAGCCCGCAGTCGATGCGCCCCCTGGGCGACTACCTCGCGGAGCGCGGCATCGCGGTGATGGCGCCGCGCCTCCCGGGCCACGGCACCGCGTGGCAGGACCTCAACGCCCGCAAGGCGGAGGAATGGGTCGCGCACGTCGAGGACGCGTTCAACGTCTTCTCCGCGGAGAAGGAAGAGGTGTATCTCGTCGGGCTCTCGTTCGGCGCGGCGCTCTGCCTGAACTTCGCGGCCCACGACCCCGAGCGAGTCGACGGGATCGTCGCGCTGTCGACGTTCCTGCTGACGAAGGACCCGCTGCGCTTCCTCGCGCCGGTCATCCGCCGGGTCCTCCGGTCGCTGCCGGGGGCCGCTAACGACATCGCCGACCCCGAGCAGCGCGAGCTCGCTTACGACCGGCTCCCGACCGGCGCCGCGTGGGTGATGCTGCAGTTCGTCAAGCAGGCCCGGCAGAACCTCGGCGCGGTCCGGTCGCCGATCCTCCTGATGCACTCGCACCACGACCACACCGCGCACCCGAGCACGGCGCCGCTCGTGTACGACTCGGTCTCGTCCCACGACAAGCAGCTCGTGTGGGTCGACAACTCTTACCACGTCATCACGCTCGACCGCGATCGCGACGAGGTCTACCGGCGGACCTACGAGTTCATCAAGGAGCGCTCTCGCAATGCCCTCTGAGACCGTCACGCTCGCCGGCCACATCATCGACTCGCTGGCGCTGCCGAAGACGCTCGACGAGATCGTGGCGCTCGGCGCGACGTACGAGATCGTCGAGCTGCGCCTGGGCGTAAAGCAGGACGACGAGTCGTTCGCGCGCATCGAGATCACCGCGGCCGACGAGCACGAGCTCGGGGATGTCATCGAGAGGCTGCGCCAGCACGGGGCGAACCCGGAGACGGTCGAGGACGCGACGCTCGCGGAGGCGGACGTCGACGGGGCGTTCCCGCCCGGCTTCTACTCGAGCACGAACCTCGACACCGACGTCCGCATCGGCGGCCGCTGGATCCCGGTGGCCCGGCCCGAGATGGACTGCGGCCTGACGATCGACGGCGACACGGCGCGGACCGTCGCCATGAGCGACGTCCGGCGCGGCATGCAGATCGTGATGAGCGGCCTCGGCATCCGGGTGCACCCTCCTGCGAAGCCGGACGCCGCGTCGCAGGAGTTCGGGTTCATGTCCTCCGACGTCTCGAGCGAGAAGCCGAAGGCGCTGCTGGTCGACCGCGTGGCGCGGCAGATGCGCGCGGTGAAGGAGAGCGGCAAGCGGATCCTGTGGGTCGCGGGGCCGGCGGTCGTCCACACGGGGTCGGGTCCGGACCTCGCGGCGTTGATACGCGCCGGCTACGTGCAGGCGTTCTTCGCCGGCAACGGCGTCGCCGCGCACGACATCGAGTCGAACATGTTCGGGACGTCGCTCGGCGTCTACCTCGAGCAGGGGACGCCGGCGGAGCACGGCCACGAGCACCACATCCGGGCGATCAACGAGCTGCGCCGTCACGGATCGTTCCGGGCGGCGATCGACGCCGGCGTCTTCGACGACGGGATCGTCTACCACCTCGTTCAGAGCGGCGCGGACTTCCTCTTCGGCGGGAGCGTGCGCGACGACGGCCCCTTGCCGGGCGTCGTGACCGACATGCTCGAGGTGCAGAGGCGTCTGCGCGACATCATCTGGGGGCCGGATGATGACACCCTCGTAGGGTTCTGCATCGTCGTCGGCACGATGCTCCACGGCATCGCCACGGGGAACTGTCTGCCGGCGTCGGTCCCTCTCGTCTGCGTGGACATCAACCAGGCCACGGTCACGAAGCTCATGGACCGCGGCTCGTTCCAGTCGATGGGCATCATCACGGACGTCGGCCTGTTCATCCGCGAGCTTGCGGAACGCCTCGCTCCCGACGAGATCCGGCCCCCGGAGGAAGAGGCCGAGGCGCGGGTCGCGGGATCGCGCACCAGGAGGTGACGCGGCGGCTCCGGCGAACCCCTCTCCCATGAGACAAATCGGACGGATCACGCTCTCGGCCACCCTCGTCCTGGCCGGGCTGTCGGCCGCTTCCGCAGGCGCCTCCCCCGTTCCCAAGCAGCAGCGCCGGGAACCTTCCCGGATCACCGTGCGCGACGGCGTGACACAGCCGGTCTTCTCCTACGAGAACGCGGTGCGCGAGACGGTATACGTCCAGTCCAGCATCGACGGCGACGGCGACCAGGAACTGGACCTGATGGCGACCGACATCATCCGTCCCGCGGCCACGGAGGACGACCTCCGGGTCCCGGTGATCTACGAGCAGAGCCCGTACTACCAGAGCAACGGCCGCGGCAACGAGGCCGAGATCAAGGGCGAGGAGGACGGCGACTTCGTCCCCGAGGTGTTCCCGCTCTTCTACGACAACTACTTCGTACCGCGCGGCTACGCCGTCGTGCTGCAGGACATGCCGGGGACACGCAACTCCGAGGGCTGCATGGTCCTCGGGGGCGAGGCCGAGGAGCTCGCGGCCGAGGCGACGGTCGACTGGCTCAACGGCCGCGGCAAGGCGTTCACCGGGACGGGTCAGGAAGTCGTCGCCGACTGGTCGACCGGGAAGGTCGGGATGATCGGCAAGAGCTACGACGGGAGCGTCGCGAACGGCGCCGCGACGACCGGCGTCGAAGGGCTCGAGACGATCGTCCCCATCGGCGCCATCGACCGCTGGTACGACTACCACCTGAACAACGGCGTCCAGTACCTGAACGCGTACACGACGCCCGGCCTGTTCACCTTCGTGATCGACCAGCCCCCGGGCGACGACGAGGAGCGCGGCAAGGACTGGGTCGAGAACACGTTCACCGAGAACTCGACGTGCAGCGCCAAGGGCGGCGAGATCGTCGCGAAGGCGGCCGACCCGCAGGGCGACTACAACGAGTTCTGGGACGAGCGCGACTACCTGAAGGACGCCGACAAGGTGAAGGCGAGCGTCTTCGTCGTCCACGGGCTCAACGACTGGAACGTCAAGCCCAACAACTACGTGCAGTGGTGGCACGCGCTCCAGCGCCACGACGTGCCGCGCAAGATCTGGCTGACGGGCACCGGGCACGTCGACCCGTTCGACTTCCGCCGCGAGGAGTGGGTCGACACGCTGCACCGCTGGTTCGACCACTGGCTGCACGACGTCGACAACGGGATCATGGACGAGCCGATCGCGGACGTCGAGCGCGGCCCCGACCGGTGGAAGACCTACCGCTCGTGGCCGGACCGCCGCGCGCGGAAGGTCGCGCTCTACCTCGCGCCCGCGCGCAAGAAGCTGCCGGGGACGTTCCGGCTGAAGAGGCCGAAGCGCACGACGGTGACGTATACGGACGACCCCGAGCAGTCCGAGCGCACGATGGTCGCCGATCCGCTCGAGGCGAAGGAGAATCGCCTGATCTTCGTCACGCGCAAGCTCCGGCGCACCGTCCGGGTCAGCGGCCGGATCAAAGTGGACATCCGGGCGACGGTCGACCAGGTCGACACGAACTTCACGGCGCTGCTCGTCGACTACGGGACCGCAGAGCGGATCGCTCACGAGGGCGGCGACGAGGGCATCCGCACGCTCACCAAGGAGTCGTGCCACGGCCAGAGCACCGAAGCCGACGACGCGTGCTACTTCGTCACGGAGAAGACCGTGGACAAGGCGGCGTACGAGATCGTGTCGCGCGGCTGGCTGGACGCACGCCACCGCAACTCGCTCCGCGAGGGTGAGCCCATGGTGCCGGGCGAGAGGGATCGGTTCCGGTGGGAGATCTTCGGCGAGGACTACGTCTTCAAGAAGGGCCACCGCCTCGCCGTCGTGATCGCCGGCAGCGACCCCGACTGGACGATCCCCGACGAGACGAACGCGACCGTCGACGTGATCCTGCGCAAGAGCCGGGTGATCCTGCCGGTCGTCGGCGGAGCGCGGCGACTCTCGCTCTAGCTCTGCCTAGAGGTCGAGCCTCGCCGTCAGCTCCTCGGCCAGCGTGGGCTTCGACTGCGAGTCGTCGAGCTCGTAGGTCGCGCGCAGCGCGGGCTTGTCGATGTCGCAGACCTTCCTCAGGTCGATCGGCGTCGCGACGAGGACGACGTCCGCATCCGAAGCGTTGATCGTGTCCGCGAGGTCGCGCCTCTGCTGGTCGGAGTAGCCCATCGCCGGCAGCAGCTCTCCGATGTGCGGGTACGTCTGGTAGACGCCCTTGATGCTTCCCGCCGCCCAGGGCCGGGGATCGACGAGCGACGCGGCCCCCGCGCGCCGGGCCGCCACCACCCCCGCGCCGAACGTCATCTCGCCGTGCGTCAGCGTCGGGCCGTCCTCGACGACGAGCACCTTCTTCCCCTCCATCATCTCGCCGTCCGCGACGGTGATCGGCGACCGTCCGTGGACGACCGCCGCGCCGGCGTTGACGGTCTCGATCGTCTTCTCGAGAGCGGCCAGGTCCTCCTCGGACGCCGAGTCGACCTTGTTGATCACGACGACGTCGGCCATGCGCAGGTTCGCCTCTCCGGGGTGGTACGACGTCTCGTGGCCGGCGCGCAACGGGTCGGCGACCGTGACGTGGACGTCCGGCTTGTAGAAGGGCAGGTCGTTGTTGCCCCCGTCCCACACGACGACGTCGGCGTCGTGGTCCGCCATCCCGAGGATCTCGCCGTAGTCGATGCCGGCGAACACGATGGATCCCTGCTCGAGGTGCGGCTCGTACTCCTCGCGCTCCTCGATCGTGCAGTCGGCGGCCAGGAGGTCTTCGTACGTCTCGAAGCGCTGGGCCCGCTGGTCCTGCAGGTGCCCGTAAGGCATCGGGTGACGGACTACCGCGACCTTCTTCCCCGCGGCTTTCAGGATGCGGGAGACCGCCCGCGTCGTCTGCGACTTGCCCGACCCAGTCCGCACCGCGCAGACGGCGACGACGGGCTTCGTCGACGCGATCATCGTCGAACGAGGCCCGAGCAAGGTGTAGTCGGCACCTGCGGCGAGGGCGCGGGAGCCGATGTGCATGACGGTCTCGTGCGCGACGTCGGAGTAGGCGAAGACGACCTCGTCGATCTCGTGCTCGGCCACGAGCATCTCCAGCTGGCCCTCGGGAAAGATCGGGATCCCGTCCGGGTAGAGGGCGCCGGCGAGGGCCGGCGGGTAGACGCGGTCCTCGATCCCGGGGATCTGCGTGGCGGTGAACGCGACGACCTCGAAGCGCTCGTCGTCCCGGTACGCGACGTTGAAGTTGTGGAAGTCACGCCCCGCGGCCCCCACGATCAGGACCCTTCGGCGGGACGCTCGCTCCCCTTCCACGAGGGCGGAGCCTACACGTCCGCGGGGGCCCGGAACGAGACACGACGGGTCGCCTCGGCGAGCCGCCACGAGACAACGACGGGTCGCCTCGGCGAGCCGCCACGAGACAACGACGGGTCGCCTCGGCGAGCCGCCACGAGACAATAAGGTGGCGCCGATGGACGAGCGGAAGCTGACGAAGCGAGGGACTAAACGGCGGGTCCAGGTACTCGAGGCGGCCTCACGGCTGTTCGCCGCCCAGGGCTACCACGGGACGACCGTCGGCGACATCTGCGACTCGCTCGGCGTGGGCAAGGGCGTCTTCTACTGGTACTTCGAGTCCAAGGAGGCGCTGTTCTCGGAGATCCTCCAGGAGTCCCTGCTCGAGCTGCGCCGCGCGCAGGAGCGGGCGATCGAGTCCGTCGAGGATCCCGTCGCCCGCATCGAGCAGGGCATCCGCGCCTCGATCGACTTCTTCCGCGGGGCCCCCGGGTTCCTCGAGCTCATCCGCATCGCCGCCCGGTACGAGGAGTTCTCGATCTTCGTCGAGAAGGGCCAGCAGATCATCGCCGCCGACACCGCGACGCACATCAAGGACGGGATGGGCCGCGGCGAGATCAGGCACGGCGACCCGGACCTGCTGGCACACGGCATCCTCGGCGCGACGTTCCACTTCGTCGAGACGTATTTCGGCACCGCAGGGGAAGCGACGGGCGACCGGCCGCAGCTCGCCGACGAAGCGGTCGCGTTCTGCCTGAGGGGCCTGCTCGCGGGCTAACGCTACGCGCGCTCGGTCGCGGGAGGACCCTGCTCCAGCACCTTGCGCAGCCCCCGGACCGCTTGACGGATCCGCTGCTCGTTCTCGACCAGCGCGAAGCGCACGTAGTCGTCGGCGGTCGCGCCGAAGCCGATGCCGGGCGACACCGCGACCTTCGCCTCGCGCACGAGGTGTTTCGCGAACTCCAGCGATCCCATGGGAACGAACTCGTCGGGTATCTTCGCCCACGCGAACATCGTCGCGGGCGGGCGCGTGATCGGCCAGCCGATGCGGTCGAGCCCGTCGCACAGCGCGTCGCGCCGGGCGCGGTAGATCTCGCGTATCTGCTTCGGGACCTCGGTGCACTCGTTCAGCGCGATGATCCCGGCGATCTGGATCGGCTGGAACACGCCGTAGTCGAGGTACGACTTCAGCTTCGTGAGGCCGGCGATCATGTCCCGGTTCCCGACGGCGAACGCGAGCCGCCACCCCGCCATCGAGTACGACTTCGACATCGAGAAGAACTCGACACCGACGTCCCTCGCCCCCGGCACCTGCATCAGCGACGGCGCCCGCTCCGCGTCGAACACGAGGTCCGCGTACGCGAGGTCGTGGATCACCGCCATCTGCCGCGTCTTCGCGAAGTCGACGAGCTGCGCGAAGAAGTCGAGGTCGGCGACCGCGGTAGTCGGGTTGTGCGGGAAGGAGCACAGCAGCACGCGCGGCTTCGGCTCCGACCGCTCGTAAGACTCGACCATGTCGGCGAAGAAGTCCGAGTCGAACGAGAGCGGCACCGCCGTCACGTTCGCGCCGGCGAGCAGCATCGCGTAGGTGTGGATCGGGTACGTGGGCTCGGGCACGAGCGCGGAGTCGCCCGGCCCGAGCAGCACCCATGCGAGGTGCGCGAGGCCCTCCTTCGCGCCGATCGTGGCGACGGCCTCGGTCTCCGGATCCAGCTCGACGCCCCACGCCCGTTCGTACAGGTCGCAGATCGCGCGCCGGAGCTTCGGGATGCCGCGCGACGCGGAGTAGCGGTGGTTCCGGACGTTGTCGACGGCCTCTTTCAGTTTGTCGACGACGGCATCGGGCGTCGGGATGTCGGGGTTGCCCATCCCGAGGTCGATGATGTCGACGCCCGACCGCCGGGCCTGCGTCTTCAGGTCGTTGACGATCGAGAAGACGTACGGCGGGAACCGCCCGATGCGCCTGAGCTCCATGAACCCGAACCTAACCTAATCATTTGGGTCGTCCAGGTCCGTCGTGTTGCCGTCGAGCCGCTCGAGGTCGCCCAGCACGAGCTTGCCGTCTTCGAGCGACGCGCTCATACGGACGATCGCGCCGTTGCCGACCCCGCGTATGCGCGCGGAGCGACGGTCGTCGTAGCCGAGCGCCTCCGCGCTGATCCACCGGATCGTCCCCCCGTGGCTCACGACGACGACCGCGCCCTCGGGGTGGGCCCGCACGACCTCTTCGAGACCGCTCAGGGCGCGCTCCCTCACCTGCGCGGGCGACTCGCCGCCCGGACGCGTGCTGTAGTGCCGCGCCGGCCCCCACAGCTCCGGCCACCGGCGCCGGATCTCGTCGACGTGGAGCCCTTCCCACTCGCCCTGGTCGATCTCGCGAAAGGCGGGACTCGTCAGCACCTCCACGCCGTGTGTCTTCGCGATCGGCTCCGCGGTGAGGTAGGAACGCTTGAGGTCGCTCGCGTACACGGCGACGACGGCCTCGTGCGACAGCTCCTCCGCGGTCGCGATCGCCTGGCGGTACCCGGTCTCGTTCAGGTCGACGTCGGCCTGGCCCTGCGCGCGCTTCGAGTGGTTCCATTCCGTAGCGCCGTGTCGCACGAGGAAGAGGGTCGTCATCGCTCGCCCCTCAGCGCCTGCAAGAGGCGCACGGTCGAGCTGCCGAGATTGTGCTCCGCGGCAAGGTCCCTCAGCGTCTGCTCGTCGGGGGCGCCGGACGGCGTCGTCTCCACCTCCGCGTCACGCACCAGCGTCACCACGGTCTTCATCGTCTCCAGATATTCCCGCCCCGACTCGAAGGCGTCCGCCTGTCGCGCCGGGAGCTCCTCCAGCGCGGCCAGGATCCCGTCGATCGACCCGAACCGCGCCAGCAGGTCGGACGCCCGCTTCGGGCCGATCCCGGGGATCCCCGGAAGGCCGTCCGACGAATCCCCGCGCAGCGTCGCGAACGCGGGGTAGAGCCGCGGCGGGACTCCGTACTTCGCCGCCACGGCCGCCTCGTCGAACTCGGTCATCTCCTTCGTCCCCCGCACCGGGAACAGGACCCGCACCCGCGGGTCCTCGACGAGGGCGAGCAGGTCCCTGTCGCCGGTGACGACGACCGCGCGCTCGTCGGGGTCCAGCCGCTCGACGAGCGTGGCTATCGCGTCGTCCGCCTCGAGCCCGTCCGACTCGGCCCGCGCTATCCCGGCGGCGTCGAGGATCGTGGCGAGTACGTCGAACTGCCGCGGGAGCTCGGGCGGGTCGTCGGGGCGTGCCGCCTTGTATCCCGGGAACGCCTCGACGCGGAAGTCCGGCCGCCAGTCCGCGTCGAACGCGGCGACGAGCCGTTCGGGGCGATGGTCGACGAGGATGCGCGTGACCATCTCGAGGAATCCGCGCACCGCGTTGACCGGCCTCCCCCGGGCGTCGGTCAGCGTCGTCGGGAGGGCGAAGAACGCACGGTAGACGAGGCTGGGGGAATCGAGCAGGAAGGTGTCGGCCACGACGGCGACCCTACCGGGCGTGCCGTTGCCGGCTCAGCGGGCGACGGCGAACCTCCGCAGACGCAGCGCGTTGAGGACGACGCTGACCGACGAGAGCGCCATGGCCCCCGCCGCGATCATCGGGCTCAGCCATCCGAGAGCCGCCGCCGGGATCATCACGACGTTGTAGGCGAACGCCCAGAACAGGTTCTGCTTGATCGTGCGCAGGGTCCGCCGCGAGAGGTCGATGGCCGCGGCCGCGAGCAGCGGGTCGCCGCCGACCAGCGTCAGATCGGCGGCCTCGAGGGCGACGTCGGCGCCCGTCCCGATCGCCACGCCGAGATCCGCCTGGGCGAGAGCCGGCGCGTCGTTGATGCCGTCGCCGACCATCGCGACCGTCCGCCCGCTCGCCTGCAGGTCGCGGATCGCGCCGACCTTGTCCGCGGGGAGCACCTCGGCCCTCACGTCGTCGATGCCCACCGCGGCCGCGACCGCGCCTGCAGTCGTCCGGTTGTCGCCGGTGAGCAGGACCGTCGACATCCCCTGCTCGTGCAGGCGCGCCACGGCCGGCGCGGCCCCGGGCTTGACCGTGTCCGAGACGGCGACGGCGCCGAGGGGCCGGGCGTCCCGCGACACCCACACGACGGTCTTGCCCTCTCCTTCGAGCTCCGCGGCGACGGCTGCAACCGCCGAAGAGGTGTCGCCTGCGAACCCCGTCCGTCCCGCACGGACGACGGCTCCACGCACGCTCCCGGCCACGCCCAGGCCGGCGGTCGATTCGAAGCCGTCCACCGGCTCGAGCCGCAGCCCGCGCTCGCGTGCGGCGTCGACGACCGCCTGCGCCAGCGGGTGCTCGCTCGGCGCTTCCACCGACGCCGCGGCTGTCAGGACCTCGTCCGCGTCCCAACCCGGGACGGGAACGACGTCCGTCACCGACATCGTGCCGTGCGTGATCGTCCCGGTCTTGTCGAACACGACGGTGTCGAGGCGGCCCGACCGCTCGAGCACGTCGCCACCCTTCAAGAGGATGCCGAGCTGCGCGCCGCGGCCGCTCCCGACCATGATCGCGGCGGGCGTGGCGAGACCCATCGCGCAGGGGCAGGCGATGATCAGCACCGCGATCGCGGCTACGACCGCGTCCTCGGCCGCGTGTCCCGTGACGAGCCATCCGGCGAACGTGAGCGTCGCGAGGACGAGCACGACCGGGACGAACACGCCCGAGACCCGGTCCGCGAGGTGCTCGATCGGAGCCTTGCGCGACTGGGCCGCCGCGACGAGCTGCGCGATCTGCGCGAGCGCCGAGTCCGCGCCCACGCGAGTCGCCTCGACGACGATCGACCCCGACGTGTTCAGCGTCCCGCCGTAGACCTCGTCGCCCTCCGACTTGTCGGCCGGGAGCGGCTCTCCCGTCAGCATCGACTCGTCCACGGCGCTCGCGCCCTCACGGACGACGCCGTCGGCAGGGACGCGCTCGCCGGGCCTGATCCTCACGAGGTCGCCGGCCGCGACGAGGTCGACGGGGACGAGGGCCTCCTCTCCGTCGCGCAGCACGCGCGCCTCCTTTGCCCCCAGCTCGAGCAGCGACCGGAGCGCTTCCGACGCGCGGCGGCGCGACCGCCGCTCGAGGTGCTTGCCGAGCAGGATGAACGTCACGATCACCGCGGCGGTCTCGAAGTAGACCTCACCGTGGGTGAAGAGCGCCGCCAGCGAATAGCCGTACGCGGCGGACGTGCCCAGAGCGACGAGCGTGTCCATGTTCGCCGAGAGGTGACGCGCCTGTTTCACGGCGTTGACGAAGAACGCGCGTCCCGCCCAGAACAACACCGGCGCAGTCAGCGCGGCCTGCACCCACAGGACGTCGCCGTGCATCGGGCCGAGCATCGCGAGGAGCACGACGGGGACGGTCAGGACGGCCGCTACCGCGAGGCGGCGCGCCTCGGGGCCTTCGGCGGCGGGCTCGTCCGCAGCCGCGCCGCCCCGCAGCTCGTATCCCGCCGCTGCGACGGCGGCCTCGAGGGCGGCGGGGTCGAGCGACGCGTCCGCGCTCACGGTCGCCTTCTCGAGCGGGAGGTTGACGACCGCCTCGGATACCCCGGCCACGCCGGCGAGGGCCTTCTCGACTCGGCGCGCGCACGTCGCGCACGTCATTCCCGTGACGTCGAACTCGCGGGTGACGGGAGGCGCGTCTGTCTTCATCGTGCGTCCGAGTATATACCCCGGGGGGGTATGGCTAGAGCCCGGCGGTCTCCCGCACGGGCCCGGCGAGCAGCTCGTAGGACTGCGTGTCCGACGCGAACGGCGAGGCGAGCACGAGGTGGACGGCCCCCGCGTCGACGAGCCTCCGGAGGTACGCGGCGACGGTCTCGGGGCCCCCCGTGACGTAGTGGGCGGGGTTACGGCGTCCGAGACGCTCGTGCGCGGCCTCGTCCGTCTCGGCCACGACTACCTGGCCGCCCCACGTCAGCTCGACCCGTCTCTCCCCGGCGATCTCCTTCAGCGCCGCGGCCGCGCGGGCGAACTCTTCGGGCGAGGCGGCCCACGCGTTCCAGCCGTCGGCAAGGCGTCCGGCCACGTCTAACGCGGCGACCGAACGCCCTGCCACCCACAACGAGTAGTCGCGGGGGCCGGGTTGCGCGGACAGGCCGGATATCTCGGTGAAGTCGTCCGCCACCGTCACCGGCTCGCCCCCACGGAAACGGTGGAGGACCTCGACGACCGAGGCGAGCTGGTCCATCCGGTCGGGGCCCGACCAGTACGGGATCCCGAACGCGAGGTTCTCGTCGCTGCTGGCGAGGTCGCCGCTGCCCACCGCGACGCAGACGCGGCCCGGCGCGATCTCCGAGACCGTCGCGGCCATCTTCGCGAGGACGGCGGGGTGCCGCAGCGACGAGCGCGTGACGAGGGCCCCCACCCTCACGCTCGAGGTCATCGAGGCCAGCCACGCGAGAGCGGTCCAGCTCTCGAGGATCGGCCGTCTCTTCGCGCCCAAAGGCCAGAGATGGTCGAAGACCCACAGCGAGTCGAAGCCGAGGTCCTCGGCGCGCCGGATGCCGTCGGTGAAGACCGCGGCGTCGGCGGTGAACTGCGGGAGCGTGACGCCGAGCCGCACGGTCACGCCGCGTTCACCATCAGGTACCGCACGAGGAACTCCGACACGCCGGCCGTCAGCAGCGCGACGTAGTACAGCCCGGTCGCGGACTGGATCGACTTGATCGAGACGCAGCGGCGCGCGGCCCACACGACGCCGCCCGTGAACGCGACGAGCGCGAGCCAGATCAGGAAGAACGCGAGCCCGAACGAGTCGCCGAACCCGGGGATGCCGAGAACGGCGCCCTCGGTCGTCGCTCCGGCGAGCTTCGCGGCGGCGGCAAGGCCGAGCGCGCCGGTGGCCGCAGTCGCGACGAGCGCCAGCGTCGTCAGTCGCGCGAGCGCCCACGGCTTCAACCCCGGCTGGTTCAGGTACCAGTGTCCCAGGAGCATCCCGTTCGTCACCGCGCCCAGCAGCGCGGCCCCCGCCACCACCTCCACGGCTGCGAGAGCCGCCGGCCATCCCTCGAGCAAACCGGCCGCGGCTCCGAGCGCCACCAGACCCGCGATCGTCACCCCGGCACCGGCGACGACCGCCGGCAGGTCGGTGTTCGAGTACTGCACGAGAAGGTAGACCGCAGCCGCCGTCGCGGTCACCGCGACCGCGACGGGCGTTGCTCCCTCGACTCCGTCCGCGGCGCGCAGCGCGAGCACGGCGAGGACGCCCAGCGCAACCGCGGTGTAGCCGGTGATCCGGAAGTGCCCGCGCTTGACGACGCCCCACGACTGCGTCCACGCGGCCGCGGCGACGAGCCCCACCGTCCACTCCAGCATGATCAGCGCGACGACGCCGGCGGCGCCGCTCAACGCGACGAGAAACGCTTCTTCAGCCACCCCGGCACGTATGCCGTCGAGATGTCGAGCACCTGCCTCACGACCTCCAGCACGTCCTCGTCGCCGTCCCAGTGGTCGAGGACGACCTCGCGCGGGACGCGGTTCAGCATCTGGTCGAGCGCGAACGCGACCACGACGAGGTCGTCCAGCTGGCCGATGCCGGGGATGAAGTCCGGCACGACGTCGACCGGCGACAGCAGGTAGCCGGCGATGATGAAAAGCGTCGCCTTGGCGCGTGCGGGTACGCGCGGGTCGCGCGACAACCTCCAGAGCAGGCGCGCGAGCCGCGGCACCAGCAGGACGTATTCCTTCAGGCTCGTCGGGTCGGGCGGGGCCGCGGAGGGAGCGGGGCGTGCCAGCGTGCCGTCGCCGCCCGTCACGCCGCGGCCCCCAGCTCGGTCCAGGCCAGTGCGGCGGCGCCCAGGATCCCGCCGTCACCGCGCAGCGTAGTGACGTCGAGCCGCATCGGCCTGCGCCGCTGCGCCTGCATCATGCGGTTCAGCTGGTCGCGCGCGGGGCCGAGATAGGGCTCACCCGCGTTGACGACGCTCCCGCCGAGGACGATCAGCTCCGGGTCGAAGACGTTGACTGCGTTCGACAACCCGATCCCGAGCGCCGTTCCGGCCTTGCGCAGGACCTCCCGCGCGGTCTGGTCGTACTCCCTCGCCGCCTTCGCGACGGCTTCCCCGGTGATCGTGCCGCCCGGCTCCGCGAAGGCGGGGATGGCGGAGTCGGGGTCCTTTCCCAGTGCGACGTGGGCGAGCCGCGCGATCGCGGAGCCCGAAGCGAGCTGCTCCAGACAACCCCGAAGCCCGCAGGGACAGGGGGCTCCACTCGGATCGACGACGGTATGCCCCAGCTCCGCCCCGGCACCGGTCGACCCGCGCACGAGCCGCCCGCCGGCGACGATCCCGCTCCCGATCCCGGTGCCGAGCGTGAGCATGACGACGTCGTTCGCTCGGGGGCAGCAACCGAACGCGCGCTCGGCCCACACGGCCGCGTTCGCGTCGTTGTCGACGAAGACCGGCAGTCCCGTCCGCTCGCGCACCGCGGTGGCGATCTGCGGGTCGTCGTAGACGACGTTCGGTGAGAACGTCACCGCTCCGGCGTCGAAATCGACGAAGCCGGCAGCGCCCACGCCGATCGCGGCGACGCGGCGACCCTCGCGGGCTGCTCGGTCGAGGACCTCTTCGACGACCGCGAGGATCGTCTTCGTCGCCGCCGCGGGATCGGTCGGGTGCTCCACGCGTTCCGTGAGGTCCCCACCGGGCGTGACGCCCGCGGCCTTCACGGCGGTGCCCCCGGCGTCGACGCCGACGACCACGCTGCCGTTCGCGTCCATCTCGCGAGGATACGGCGGGAGCGGCGCGTGCCGGACGCTCAGCCGGCGTCGATGCGGCGGACGTTCGACGGCTCCGGGGCCGCCGCGGCCTCGGGAGGAGCCGGTGGAGGCGCGACCACGTGCGCGGCCTCCTCGATCAGGATGCCCGCGGCGGTGATCAGCTCGCGCGCCGCAGCCGCCAGGTGCTCCATCACCTCGGGATGGGTCTTGCGCACGACCGCGACGGTCGCGCAGAACGGGCAGTAGGCGCAGTCGGAGGCATGGGGGGCGGGGCGGTCGCCGAAGAGGTCGCTGTATCGCGCGGCCCTCTCGTGCTCGCTCACTCGGCCAACCTACCTGCTCTCGACACGCTTCTTCAGATCCTCCAGCGCGCCCCGGACGATCGCGCGCTGCGCCTGGCGCTTCAAGAGCTTGGGGATCGGGAAACCCGGGTCCACGGCGGTCTCGTACACGACCTCGGTGACGTCGTCGAACTCGTCGAACGTGTACGAGCCCGTGAGCTCCTTCACGTCGCCGTCGAGCAGGTCCCAGGAGAACGAGCGCGGCGCGTCCGAGTAGTCGTAGCCCAGCGTGTACGACACGACCTTCACCTTCGCGTCGACCTGGTACCAGACCTTCGTCCCGCGGCCCTCGGAGTCGGTCTCGCGGACCTCGACCTTCTTGATGTTCGCGTTCCACTCCGGGTACGCCTCGAACCCCGTCGCGACCTCGAACACGTCGGCCGCCGCCGCCTTCACGTCGATCGAGTCCTTCACCGACTCCGCCACGTTCGACTCCCTTCTACCGATGCGGGAACGCCCGCCGGGTCGACCGGAAGTACCCGACGTTCACGCACAGCGTGCGCCCGACGGACATGACCGAGACGAGCGGCTGGTGGACGTGCCCAAAGTATGCCCGCCGCGGTTGTACGTCGCGTATGTACTCGAGCAGGTCTGCGCTCCCCTGCTCCCGTTTGCCCGAGACGGTGTCGAAGCAGAGCTCGGGGACCGCCGGAGGGATATGGGAGCAGACGACGTCGACCTCGCCGAGGGAGGCGATCCGCGTCCTCATCTCGTCGGCGGCGATCTCGCCGGCGACGTTCAACGGCGTCGGCAGGGCGCCTCCGACGAGGCCGAACCGTTCCCCCTCCAGCTCGACGACGCCCGCGGTCACGAGGCGCGCCGCAGGCGTCGCCCGGGCGAACGAATCGGCCAGCGCCGGATGGTCGACGTTCCCGAGGATCAGGTAGGTCGGGTCCGGCAGGGCGGCGAACACATCGACGTACTGCCGCCTCACGAGCCGGCCGATCTGCATTCGGATCTCGTCCTCGCGCCCGCGCGAGCGCTCCCTCATCACCGCACGCGCCTCCTCGACGCGCCCCGCGGTCCGGAGGTCCACGACCTGCGAGACCGTCTCGACAGAGAACACCTCGGTGAGGATCCCGGTCATCGAGATGTAGTCGAGGAAGTTCACGAGGTCGCCGAGCAGCAGGAGCGTCGCGCCTTCGGGCACCGCATCCTCGAGCGCATCCGACGCGCCGTGCAGGTCGGCGATCACGTATACGGGCATCGGCGCATCGTAAGGTCGCCGCATGAGCCTGGTCTTCGTGCACGGAGGCGTCGCCGGCGTGCCGAAGCGGGAGCGCGTGCCGCTCACCGGCGGGGTGCTCGAGGGCGCCGCCGCGGAACGGGCTCTCGACGCCGTCGAGCGGGCGGTGCGCGTCCTCGAAGACGACCCGCGTCTGAACGCGGGCTACGGCGCGGTCCTGAACCTCGCCGGCGCGGTCGAGCTCGATGCCGGGATCTCCGACGGCACCACCGGTCGTTCCGGCGGCGTCGGCGCCGTCTCCGTCCGCCACCCGGTCTCGCTCGCGCGGAGGGTGCTGGAGGAGACGCCACACGTGCTGATCACTGGTGCCGGTGCGGCGGCGTTCGGGGCTGCGATGGAAAAGGTGTCCGTCGCCCCCGAGGAGCTCGAACGCTGGGAGGACGCGCGCGCCGGCGGCCGCCTCGAGGTCGCGCGGTTCGGCGACCCGGTCGAGGTCGACACCGTCGGCGCCGTCGCATGCGGAGCCGCAGGCGACCTTGCGGCGGCGTCGTCGACCGGAGGCGTGTTCGGCAAGATGCCCGGCCGCATGGGTGACTCCGGCGTGTTCGGCGCCGGCCACTACGCCTCG
The DNA here is from genome assembly GCA_030861725.1 of Actinomycetota bacterium. Lineage (GTDB taxonomy): Bacteria > Actinomycetota > CADDZG01 > CADDZG01 > WHSQ01 > JALZEG01. The sequence continues at coordinate 37,920 of JALZFC010000027.1, forward strand.
AGGGCTGCAGCGGTCGTCGGCACCGGCGTCGGAGAGATGTTCCTCGAGTCGCTCGCGTGCGCGCGGACGGGGCTCCTGATCGAGGCCGGAGCGCATCCGCAGGAAGCGTGCGAAGGGGTAATCCGCCTGCTGGGCGATCGCGCCCGGCTCCCTGCCGGCCTGCTCGCCCTGGACGGCCGCGGCCGTACGGGAGCAGCGTTCCGGGGCGGCTCGTGGTACGTCGAGGGCCCGGAGGGTCCGGTGGAGGCCGTGCGGCTGGACTGAGGCCTTCTCGGCCGAGAGTTACGAGCGACGAGAGGAGACCGCTACCGGTTCCCCAGCGCCGTCAGGAACATCGACCCGAGCAGCAGCATCAGCAGGCCCAGGACCAGGAACGTGAACCGCCGGCCGCGCAGGAGCACGAGGCGCGGCTCGTCGCTCGCCTCACGGAACGCGTCGTGAGCCGCCGTCACCCACAGCGCGAACGCGACGACGCCGAACGCTGCGGCGACGGCGGTCGCCGCGCCCTTGCCCCCGGCGGCGAAGAACAACGTCATCAGCCCGACCCACACGCTGATGACGGCACGTGCGATCGCCTGCGGCCACATTCCCAGGTACGCGTGTCCCGCGCCCGGGAAGAACAGCGAGACGAGCGCTACCGTCCCCGGGTCCCTCTCGACGTGACGCTTCGGCGGGGGCCGCAACGCCTCTGCGAACGCGGTGCCGCAGACGCGGCAGGCCTGCTCCTCCAGGGGGTTCTCGGCGTCGCACGCCGAGCAGGTCCACACGATGCCCTCTTCCGTGGAGCGGAACGCGCCCTGCCGGACGCCTGGTTTGGGCGCGGCTGCGGGCGGCCCGGGAAGCTCGACGACCGGCGGCGGCGGCGCGGGCGCGTCGAAGCGCTTCAGGCACTGGCCGCACCATGCCGCGTCGACCGCGTTCAGTCCCCCGCACGCGGGACACCGGAGCTTCTCGGGCGCGTGGACGTCGTTCATGCTCATCGCCCCATTCATCGGCGTCCGCAGGGGGCCACTCAAGCCCCTTAACGGACGGACCGGTCAAGCATGACGGTCAGCGATAGGAATGCTCGGGCCCCGGGTAGCGGCCGGACGCGACGTCGGCGGCGAACTCGGCGGCGGCCCGCTTGATCTCCTCCCCGAGCTCGGCGTAGCGCTTGACGAAGCGCGGCAGGTGCCCGGTCGAGATGCCGAGGAAGTCGTGCCACACGAGGACCTGGCCGTCGCAGCTCGGCCCGGCGCCGATCCCGATCGTCGGGACGTGCAGCGACGCCGTCACCTCCGCGGCAAGCCCCTCGGGCACGGCCTCCAGGACCAGGGCGAAGACGCCGGCCGCCTCGAGGCTCTTCGCGTCCTCGACGACCTTGTGGTGCGCCTCCTCCGTCCGTCCCTGGACCTTGTAGCCGCCGAGCTGGTTCACGGACTGCGGGGTGAGGCCGAGGTGCCCCATCACCGGTATCCCGGCGTCGACGAGCCGCGCGACGAGCTCCACCGAGCGGCCCCCGCCCTCGAGCTTCACCGCGTTCGCGCCGCCCTCCTGGAGGAGGCGCCCCGCGTTGCGCATGCCTTCCTCGACGGAGACCTGGTAGCTCATGAACGGCATGTCGCCGATCACGAGCGCGTCCTCGACGCCCCGCGCGACGGCCGCGGTGTGGTGGACGACCATGTCGATCGTCACCGGGACCGTGGAGCCGTATCCGAGCAGCACCATCCCCATGGTGTCGCCTACGAGGATCAGGGGGATCCCGGCCTCGTCGAGGAGCCGCGCCGAGGGCGTGTCGTACGCCGTGAGCATCGCGAACCGCTCGCCGCGCTCTTTGAACGCGCGCACGTCGTTCACCGTTACCGGCACTGTCGCCTCCTTGTCAGGTAGCCGCAGCTACGGCAAGTGTACGGCGGAGCCGGTCGAACAAAATAGAAGAGGGGCCCGAAGGCCCCTCTTGAAGAATCGTTCCGGTCTGCTTACTCGGGGACCCCGGGTTCGGTCTTGCCCTCGCCGAGCCAGATCTTCAGCTCGAAGTCGCCGCCCTCGGCGAAGTACGAAGCCATGTCGAGGGTGTATCCACCACAGTCGGGCGTGATGACCCCTACGAGGTTCTCCGAGGTGGCAGTCGACTCGCCGCCGTGGTTGCTCGAAGTGTTGGACTGGTCGGCCGCGCCGGACTGACCCTGGGTGGCGATCAGCGGCTGGAAACCGTGAGAGGAAGCGGCGGCAGTGCCGTCCGCGTTGTACGCCCACAGGTCGTAGTCGCGGTGCGTGTCGAACTCCCACGTCACGTACAGGCCCGCGGTCGCCGCAGCCGAGTCGACCTGCACGTTGACCCTCTCGTGCGGGGTCGAGTGCGGCACGGTCCCAGGCCTCACGCTGTTGACGAAGTCGCTGAGTCCCTCGTCGACGTTCAGGTCGATCGAGAACTCGTGGACCAGCGGCGCCTCGGCGGTGTGGGCATCGGTGACGACGACCGTGGGCGCCTCGGCTCCCATCTCACCGGGCGCGTAGGTCGCGCATACCGGAGGCTTCTTGGGCTTCTTCTTCTTGGCGGCAGTAGCAGGGCCGGCGACGACGGCCGAGACGACCAGTCCGCCGGCAATGACTACGGCGACGATCCGCTTGTTCATTTCCTTATCCCTTCGTCTGGGAGCCCGCGTGAGCCGTATCCGGCCCAACGAGGAGGTTCGGCGGCCCCCGTCGCTCTCCTGCTTCCGACGGAGGCAAACGCGAAACGGAGGCCCCCTTCGGGGCCCCCGTGACAAGCCGACGTCGAGATTCGACGAGCCGCGTCTCGCTTCTACGGCGCCTCGCCCTCTTCGGGAAGCGGGTCCGTCTTCGGCTCGCCCAACCACAGCGTGAGCGTCACCGTCGACGCTTCCCCCGCCGCGTTCGCGACGTCGAGGGTGTAGCCCCCGCAGTCCGCGGTCCGGATGCCCACCAGCGTCTCCGAGTGCGTGGTGGACTCGCCGCCGTGGCCCGGGTCGCTCAGGTTGGAGGGATGGTGCGGGTTGAACCCACCCGAGACCGCGGCCTGGTTCCCGTTCGGGTACGTGAGCTCGAGGTCGAAGTCGCGCCGGTCGGGGAACTCGAGGTGCGCCCAGAGGCCTTTCTCGGCTTCCTCCGTGTCGACCTGGAGGTTGAAGTAAGCATGGGAGTGCTGGTCGACCTGCGAGGGGGTGAAGTCGGTCCAGCCGAGCTTCATGTCGATCTTCTTCTCGATCGGCGCGTCGGCGGTCGCCGCGTCCGTGACGGCGATCGGCTCGGCGTCCTTGCCCTTGTCGCCGGGGACGTAGGGCGCGCACGCCGCCGGAGGCGCAGGCTTGCAGCCCTTCTTCTTGCCCTTGCCCTTGTCGCAGCCCTTCGCCTTGCCCGGCTTGGGCTTCTTCGGGGGCTTGACCGGGTCCGGCGTCTTCGGCGTCTCGCCGCCGGCGGCAGTGAGGTCGTAGTCGGCGCCCCGCTTCGTGTTGTCCAGCGTGACGAACGCAGCCGTCCCCTGCACCGGGATGCCGTTGGCGTAGACGATCCTCGACACGCCGAACGGAGCCGTCAGCTTCGACCCGTCGACCAGCAACGGGCTGTACGAGCGGGGGAACGTGATCGTCATCACGTACGTGGTGTCGGGGCCCTTCGAGATCGCGAGAGGCCCCAGGACCGGCGTGCCGACGTTGCACTTGTCGGTGAGGTTCCCTTCGGTCGGGCCGCTGTACGCACCGGCGACGCCGTTGACCGACGCGATCCACTGGAGGCAGCCACGGGTGGTGTCGTTCGCCACCGGGCCCTCGCCCGCGTTCGACGAGAAGCGGTAGTAGGTGTCGTACGCGAGGCCGGAAGGATCGCCGTTCACCTGGATGTTGAGCGAGACCTCCGTCACCGTGTGCGTGAACCACACCTTCAGGATGTCGGTGGCGTTCCCCCCTGCCGGGCCGACGTGGTCTCCCTCGCCGGCCACCGGAGTGCCGTAGGCGTTGTCCTGGTCGTTGACGCCGTTCGCGTCCCCCTTCGGGTCGTCGATCTGGACGACGTCCGGGATCACGACCGGCGCGTCCTGCGCCGTGGCCGGGGAGAGGGCGAAGGACGAAGCCACGAGCCCCGCCGCCAGCAGTATCGACCAAGTCCTCTTTCTCATCATGCTTCTCCTGCTCGATGGTTTCAGGCCACCAGGCCCTCAGAGCGATGCTTTCGCCGACCCGGTCGTTTCTCCTCCCTCGTCGCGGCGATCCGGCCGGCGCGGCAGCCGGGGGCGGCGCGGAAAGAGGGGCCCCCGATCCGGGGGCCCCTCTTTCCTTCCGGTGCTCCGGCGCTACTTGCGGACCGGCGCCTTTGCGGCCGCGGCGGCCGGCGACTCCTTCGAGTACATGTCCTCGATCACGTCGGCGTAGACCTCGCCGATCGTCTTGCGCTTGACCTTCATCGTCGGCGTGATCTCGTTCTCCTCCTGGAGGAAGTCCCGTTCGAGGACCCGGAACTTCTTGATCGCCTCGACGTTCGCCAGGCCCTTGTTGACCTCGTTCAGCGCGGCCTCGATCTCCTTGATCGTGCGCTCGTGGTTCGCGATCGCCGCGATGCCGCCCTCTATCCCCTGCTCCTTCGCCCAGGCCGGCGCCTTCTCCTCGTCGAGCGTGATCAGCGCGGTCATGAACGGACGGCGGTCGCCGATCGCGACGACCTGCGAGATGAGGGGGTGGATCTTGATCTTGTTCTCGAGCTCCTGCGGGGCGATGTTCTTGCCGCCCGCGGTGATGATCAGGTCCTTCTTGCGGTCGGTGATCTTCAGGTAGTTGTGCTCGTTGAACTCACCGACGTCGCCCGAATGGAGCCAGCCCTCCTCGTCGATCGCCTCGCGCGTCGCCTTCTCGTCCTTGAAGTAGCCGCTCATGACGTTGCCGCCGCGGGCGAGGATCTCGCCGTCGGGAGCGATCTTCACCTCGAGCCCCGGCATCGGCTTGCCGACGGAGCCGATCAGGATCGCGTCGGGCGGGTTCCACGACGTCGGCCCGTTGTCCTCCGACTGTCCGTAGCCCTCGGTGATCTTGAGGCCTATCGAATGGAAGAACCAGATCAGGTCGGGAGCCAGCGGAGCCGCCGCCGACAGCGCGAGCTCGCACTCCTCGAGCCCGAACGCAGCGCGGATCTTGTGCAGCACGACCTTGTCGAGCGCCGCGTGCTGCAGCTTCATGCCGAGCGGGATCTTCGCGTCGGTCATCTTGCCGCCGCGCGCCACCGCCTCCTGCTCGCGCTTCGCGATCTCCTTGCCGAGCCCGATGGCCTTCCCGGCGAGCTTCGTCTTGCGGTCGTTCGGGTCCGCCTGCGCCATCTTCGCCTGCACGCCCGCGTAGAACTTCTCCCACACGCGCGGCACGCCGAAGAAGTACGTCGGCTTGATCGTCTGGAGGTCGGCGAGCAACGTGTCGAGCGACTCGGCGAAGCACGTCGTCGTCCCGTAGTAGATCTGCAGCAGGTGCGTGAGCATGCGCTCCGCGATGTGCGACAGCGGGAGGTACGACACCGCGCGGCCCTTCGTCGCCTCGCCGAGCGGGATGATCGCCTCGGAGCTGCGCGCGGTCCACATGATGTTCGAGTGCGAGAGCATCACGGCCTTGGGGGGACCGGTGGTCCCGGACGTGTAGACGAACGTCGCGAGGTCCTCGGCCTTGACGGTCCGCCGCGCCTGCTCGAAGTCGGCGTCGGGGACCTTGTCGCCCTCGGCGAGGAAGTCGTCCCACGTCATCACGAGCTCGGGATCGGCGTCGCCCTCGTAGCCCTCGATCACCACGACCTTCTGCAGGTCCGGGAGCTCGCCGCGCATCTTCAGCACCTTCTGGAGCTGGTCGGGGTTCTCGACGACGGCGATCTTCGACTCGGAGTGGCCGATGATGTAGGCGACCTGCTCCGGCGAGTTCGTCACGTAGATCGGCGCCGTCGCCGCTCCGATCGAGAGGCAGGCGATGTCCGCCACGTGCCACTCCGGACGGTTGAGCGAGAGCAGCGACATCTTGTCCGAGTGCTTCACGCCCTGCGCCATCAGCCCCTTCGCGGCACGGCGGACCCGGTCGCCGTACTCGCGCCACGTGATGTCGTGCCAGGTGCCGCCCGCCTTGTACTTCAGGGCGACCGCCTCGCCCTGGCCGGTGACGCGGTCCTGGAACGTCTCGATGATCGTCTGTGCAGGCATCGTTCCCCCCGTTCGAGGCGTGGGAATAAGGGCTCGGCAGATCGAGTCAGTCTAGGGCCCTTCCCGACTTGTGGCCAAGGCGGCCTCGATCCGGTCGGGGATCGGCGGGTGACTGTAGAACAGCGCGACCGCGACCGGCGGGGGGTCGAGGTCGGCGAGGTTGTTCAGCGCCAGCCTCCGGAACGCGGAGACGGCCGCGTCGGGATCCCCCGTCAGACCGATGGCGATCCGGTCGGCGTCGGCCTCGAAGCGGCGCGAGAGCGCGGCCTGCAGGGGCATCGCCACGAGCGTCAGGACCGTCATCAGGAGCACGAGCAGCGGGAGCGCGCGGAGGTCTCCGGCGCCGGTCGCGTTCGCCCAGCCCCACGGGCTCGCCCGCGTTCCGAGCCACCCCAGGAACGCGAACCCGGCGAAGAGGCCGGCCGACGAGATCAGGAGGTTCTTCGTGACATGGCGTTCTGCCTGGTGCCCGAGCTCGTGAGCGACGACGAACGCGGTCTGGTCGTCCGTCCCTGCGGCGAGGAGCGTGTCGTAGAGCACGAGCCGCTTCGTCCCGCCGAGGCCCGCGACGTATGCGTTCTCGGCGGTCGTCCGGCGGCTCGCGTCCGCGACCAGGACGTCGTCGACGGGAACCCCGACATCCGCGGCGAGCGACCGTACCCGTTCCTCGAGGGGGCCGGGCTCGAGCGGGGTGAAGTCGTTGAACAGCGGCGCGACGACCACCGGCCACAGGAAGACCATCACCGCGGTCAGCCCGGTGAAGGCGCCCCACCCCCAGAGCCACCACGTCGCCGGCTGCCAGCGCAGGACCCCGAAGAAGACGACGGCCGCGACCGCCGACGTGATCGCGCCGACCGCGGCCCCCTTCAGCCGGTCCGCGACCCATCCCGGCGCCCCCTGCGTCGAGAGGCCCCACGCGTGCTCGACGACGAACCCGCGCACGTACGCGAGCGGCAGCGTCACCGCGACGAGGATCAGCGCGACCGCGGCGCCCGCGACCATCGCACGCACGGGCCACGGGCCGATCCTCGTCTCCAGCGCGGCGACCAGCCGGCCCCAGGGGCCGCGCGCGAGGACGGCGAGCGTCACGACCTGGAGCACGAGCCCGACCACGTACGAGACGTAGCCCGGCCGCCGGTACGCGCCGTGCCGCTCGACCTGATCGTCGGTGAAGGTCGCCCCCAGGTCGGGGTCGGTCGCGTCGCCGGCCGGCGGACGCTCGCGCACCTCGGCGGGGGTCCGGGAGACGAGCCCGACGAGCCCGGCCCCCGCGACCGAGAGCGTCGCGATCAGGAGCAGAGCCCGGGCCCACGTCATCCCCCGAGCCTAGGCGGAGCCTGCGGCTACCCCGCCTGGGACACCTCTCCCGGCGCGCCGCCGGTGGTTGGTCGTTCCGGCGTGTCGCGGGGACGGAAACGGAGCACCGGGATGAGCCCGGCCCCCGCCAGCTTCTGCAACGGCGGGTCCAGCTCGTCTTCGATCTCGACCGCCGTCGACGCGGGGTGCAGCAGCGCCGTCACGAGGCAGTCGTCGCAGTGATCGCTGCGGTACATCTGGCACTCGGAACAGTCGATCCTCATCGCTAACCTCCTCGTCGGCGCCGCCCAGTGCGGGTCACGAGGTCAGGCTAGAGAACGGGTACGACACTTTTCAGCGCGCCAGCTCCAGCAGCTGCGCGGAGACCGCGATCGTCGCCCCCTCGGCCGCGGCGCGTTCCTGGAGCTCCCGGTCGCTCGTCACCAGGACGACGGGATGCGGGGGCGACGACCTCAGCTTCGCCATCAGGTGGTCGTCCGCGATCTCGCCGGGCCGGGAGTACTCCACTCGCACGCGCCTCCTCCCGAGGCGGGATCTGCCCGGCCCCACCTCCGACCCGTCGAACACCACGGTCGTGGTCACGTTCTTGCGCAGCGTCAGCTTCTCGAGCTGCTCGACGAGGCGCTCGCGTTGTGACGGAAGGTCGAGGTCGGGGAAGCCCTCCGGCGCCTTCGTGACGTTGTACCCGTCGACCAGCAGGTGGACGTCCGGCGCGTCGAGCCACGCCTCGAGCGTCAACGGGTCGTCCGCGAGGAGCCCCGGCGGGACCGGCAGCGGACGGCGCGGCGGGGCCTGCGCCTTGCGAACCCGCGCGGGCTTGGGACGTGCAGCCTTCTCGAGCGACTCCACCGCGAGCTCGAGCCCGGCGATCCGCCGGCGCGCGGCGCTCAGCTCCTTGCGCGCCGCCTTCAGCTGCGCGGCGGCCTCCTGCTCGCCCGCCTTCGCCGCGGCGACCTCCTTTCTCACCCGGCGCTCGAGCTTCGCTAACTCGGAGCGAAGAGCGCCGGCCTCCGCGCGCGCGGCGG
>JALZFC010000028.1 GCA_030861725.1 Actinomycetota bacterium
CGCCGGCGTGGTCGTCGCCCTCGCCGCCGTCGTCCTCGTCTCCGGGTTCGAGCCGGCCGCGGACGTCGCGCGGGAGCCCGTCGCCTTCCTCCGCCGGCCCGGGGTCGCCGACGCGCTCGTGGCGGGGGCGTCGTTCGGGCTGTTCTTCATCCTCCTCGACAAGACCGGGGACGGCGCGGGGCTGTGGCCGCTCGTCGGCGCGCGGGCGACGAGCCTCACGCTGCTGGCGGCCCTCGTGCTGTCCCGCCGGCACAGGCTCACGGCTACGCCGGGGGTACGTTCCGCGATCGTGGCGGCCGGGCTCCTCGACGTGGCCGCGAACCTCCTCTACCTGCTGTCGACGCGCGAGGGCCTGCTGTCGATCGTCGCCGTCCTCACCTCTCTCTATCCCGCGAGCACGGTCCTGCTCGCCCGCGTCTTCCTGGGCGAGAGGATCGGGCGCCTCCAGATGGCGGGCCTCGCCGCTGCGGTCGCGGGTGTCGTGATGATGGCGGGGGCCTAGCTCCTAACCCGCCTTCTCCAGGGGAGGCTCCAGCGCCTCTTCCACGACGCCGTCTTCGCCGAACACGAGGAAGCGGTCGAAAACGCGCATGAACCAGCGGTCGTGCGTCACCGCGATCACGCTGCCGGTGTAACCGTCGAGTCCTTTCTCCAGGGCCTCCGCCGACGCGATGTCGAGGTTGTCGGTCGGCTCGTCGAGCAACAGCATCGTCGGGCTCGCGATCTCGAGCCGCAGGATCTGGAGGCGCGCCTGCTGGCCGCCCGACAACGTGCCGAACGTCTGCTGCGCGTCTCCCGCCAGCTCGTAGCGTTTCAGCGCCGACATCGCCGCGGTTCTTTCGAGGCCGGTCGACGTCACGACGTCCAGGACCGTCTTGCCTTCCCATTCCGGGTGCTCGTGGACCTGCGAGAAGTAGCCCGGGTCGACGCGCGCCCCGAGCATCCACTCGCCCTCGTGCACGACGTCGTCGCCCGCGAGCAGCCGGAGGAAGTGGGTCTTCCCGGTGCCGTTGCGCCCGAGGATCCCGACCCTCTCGCCGAAGTGGACCTCCGCGTCGAACGGCCGGACGAGCCCCGGCAGCGCGAGGCGCTTCGCGCGGAACGCGATCTTGCCGGTGCGGCCCCCGGCGACGCGCACGCGGACATTCTGCTGCGCGGGCCGCGGCGGCGGCTCGTTCTCCTTCTCGTACCGCCGGAGCCGCGTCTCCATCGCCTCGGCCCGCGACGCCCAGTCCGAGTTGTAGGCGGCCTTCCTCTTGAACTCCTTCACGAGCTGCGTGAGCCGCTCTCGCTCCTGACGGTAGTGACGGTGCTGCTCCTCCATCCGGTCGAGCCGTTGAGCGCGTGCGGCGCTGTAGGTGGTGAGGCCGCCGCCGTGCGTCCACACGCGGGTCCCTTCCACCGTGACGATGCGATGAGCCGTGGCGGCGAGGAGCGCCCGGTCGTGGCTCACGTACAGGATCGTCTTGCGCGACCCGTTCATCGACTCCTCGAGCCACGCCTTCCCGCGGAGGTCGAGGAAGTTGTCCGGCTCGTCCAGCAGGAGGACGGTCGCGTCGGAGCGGAAGATGACCTCGAGCGCGAGCCGCTTCTGCTCTCCGCCGGAGAACGTCGACACCGCACGGCTCTCCACCTCCGCGAACGACCGATGCACCGCGATCGTCGTGCACGTGTCCCACAGGACCTCGGCCGTGTACCCGCCTGCGGATTCCCACCGCTCGAGGGCTGCCGCGTACCGCAGCTGAGAGCTCTTCCCGCCGTCGGAGACGATGTCCCGCTCCGCCCGGTCGAGCTCGTCCGCCGCGGCCTGCAGCGGAGCCGGCGAGAGCTGGAGCAGGAGGTCGCGCACGGTGAGCGTCTCTCCCGGGACGCCGACGAACTGCCTCATCACCGCGAGGACGCCGTCGACGTGGATCGATCCGCTCTGCACCTTCTCGTCGCCCGCGATCAAGCGCAACAGCGTCGTCTTGCCGGTGCCGTTCGCGCCGACGAGCGCGACGTGGTCGCCGTCGCCGGCGCGGAACGTCGCCTCCTCCAACAACGTCCGGCCCCCCGGTACCCTGTGCGACAGGTTGTTGACCTCGATGCTTCCCATCCGTCTCCCCGCGTTCTCCGCTGCGTCGCAGAAGGCTACCGGTCGCCGCCGCGCAACGGTCGTCGCCGCCTGCATCGCGCTTGCCGCCCTCGCGTGCTCGCAGAATCCTCCGTCACCCCCTCTGTCGGACCTGCCCGACGGCACGACCGCACCCGCAGCACGCTCGGGCGGCTGCGACGTGCCGCGCCGCGCGCCGCGGCCCGACCCGAGGCCCCACTACGACATGTCGATCGACATCGACCCCGGCACGAGATCCGTGACGGGCACGTCCGACGTGACCTTCGTCGCCGGGCGCGCGACGCGGCGGGTCGTGTTCCGGCTGTGGCCGAACGGCCCGCGCCTCGCCGCGGAGGGCGCGCGGCTCGACGTGCAGGAGGCGACGCTCGCGGAGGGAGGCGCGACCGTGACGCGTCCCGACCCGACGACGCTCGTCTACGAGCTGGGGCGGCGGCTCCCGCCGGGTGAGCGCGTGACCGCGCGCCTGCGCTGGCGTCTCGAGGTGCCCGACGGGCTCCTGGACCGGATCTCGCAGAGCGGTACGTCGGTGCGCCTCGGCTCGTTCTTCCCGATCCTGTCGTGGGAGGGTGAGCGCGGGTGGGCGACGGACCCTCCCACTACGTCGCTCGCGGAGTCGTCGACCAGCCCCACGGCCGACTTCGACGTCGCGATCGGCGCGCCGCCGGAGCTGGACGTGATCGCCACGGGAGCGGAGACGAGCCCGGGTCGGTGGGAGGCGCGGGCGGTACGCGACTTCGCCGTCGCAGCCGGTGAGTTCGACATCGTCCGGGAGGTCGTCGAGGCACCGCGCCCGGTCGACGTGACGGTGGGGATCGCAGCGGGACTCGAGCCGGCGCCGCGGAAGTTCTCAGACGCGATAGCAACCGCGCTGCGCGACCTGTCGCGCAGGTACGGCGGGTATCCCTGGCAGACGTTCTCGATGGCGATCATGCCCGACCTCGGCTCTGCCGGGATCGAGTATCCGACGATGGTCTTCCAGGGCGACGAGAGCCTCCGCAACGCGACGACGCACGAGGTGGCGCACTCGTGGTTCTACTCGCTTGTCGGCAACAACCAGGCCCGCGACCCGTGGCTGGACGAGGGCGTCACGTCGTGGGCGCAGGGGCGCAGCGACGAGATCATGGGCTTCTTCCAGGACTACGCGGTCCCCCGCGACGCCCAGGGGCGGCTCGGCGCGGCCATGCCGTACTGGGACGCGCACGAGAGGAGCTACTACGGCGGCGTCTACGTGCAGGGTGTCCAGGCGCTCGACGCGCTCGGAAACCCTCGTCTCGTCGACTGCGCCCTCAGGCGATACGTCGCCGCGAACGCGTACGGCGTCGCGACCACCGAGGACCTGGTCGACGCGCTGGAACCCGAGCTCCCCCGGGCGGCGCGGGTCCTGCGACGGTTCGGAGCCCGAACCTAGCTCGCCCTAGAGGGCGCGCATCCGCAGGTACTCGAGCACGCGCCGGGAGTTGCGGGGGCTCAAGGCCCTGCCGACGGCGGCTCGCTCGCGCCGCGTCTTCGTCACGATGAGGCTGAGGAACGCCGGGTCTACGGCGGAATACGCCTCCCGTCGCTCGTCGCAGGAGTCGCAGAGCACGACGAGGTTGGAGAGCTCGTCGTCGCCAACCGTGGGGGCGAACGTACGCGCGGTGCCGCCTGCGCCGCCGCAGGACATGCACTTGTGCCCCACTGCGCTCTCGTAGAGGTTCCGGAGCTCCTGCACGCCGGCCGCGGCGCGTTTGCTCCGTCTGTCGCGGTCTCCGGACATGGATGCTCCCAAGTGCTCCCCCGAGCGTGTTCCCCCAAGAACAACGTCGGACGGTACGCGAAGGTCGCGCCTCTCGCCCAGGCGGTCCTTTGCCGGATTGGGGTCCTGTGTTAGCGTCCGTAACCTCAGTCGGGGGTGGTGATTGACAAGGTTGCTTGTCGGCCCCCGATCGGCAGAAAAGGAGTGTGGAGTGGCACAGGGCACCGTGAAGTGGTTCAGCAACGAGAAGGGCTTCGGGTTCATCTCGCAGCCGGACGGGGAGGACGTGTTCGTGCACTTCTCCGCCATCCAGGCCGAGGGCTACAAGTCCCTCGAGGAGGGCCAGGCCGTCGAGTTCGAGGTGACGCAGGGCGCGAAGGGCAAGCAGGCGGCGAACGTACGCCCGGTCTAACCACCCGCAAACCAGCGATCTAAAGGAGAACGGCCCCCGGGTTCCCCGGGGGCCGTTTTTCGTCGGAGCCCCTCCCCAGCGTCCACCGTGCTCATTCCGGCCTCGGTAGACGCCGCAGGTTTCCGCCGAACCCCCTTGCCGATTCGCGTCTCAAGCAGTCAACTGTGCACTTAACCCGGCCGGGGACAGATGAGGGAAGGGTGCCGTCGAGGCGCCGCAAAGTGAGGAGATCCCAATGAAGAAGAGGTACATTGCCGTACTTGCCGTGGTAGCAGTGACCGCGGGTCTGATGTTCGCCGCTCCGGCAGTCATAGCGCACGGAACGTGCGCACCGGAGGCACAGACGCCGGTGAAGGACCAGACGAGCATCACCGCCCTGGCGAAGATCGTCTGCACCGACCAGCACGCGAAGTACAACATCTACGTAGCACTGCAGAAGCAGCAGACAGACGGTAGCTGGAACACCGTTCTGGGGCCGGAGCTGGACACGACGTTCGACACGAAAGTGGGAACGTCTAGCGAATCCAAGTCCTGCGTCTCGGGGACGTACCGATCCCGTATGACCTCGGGCATCGTCTACAACTCGAGCAATCAGCAGGTGCACCCCGGCAGCGGCGAATACACAGACAGCAGCCCGACGAACTCGATCAGCTGCTGAGCCTGAGCGGCCACGCGACACGATGACAAGGGCCGGCGCACTGCCGGCCCTTCGTCGCGTCCGGCATCCGACCGGACATGGATAGACGCGTTCGGACGCACGCAGAGAAGTAGCGTCATCTCCGTCATCGCAGACGAGCCAGTAGGGAGGTCTACTTGACGGGGTTGGGCCCTGAGGCGGGAGGCGCCGCGACCGCCGCGGGACTTCCGGCTCTCTCAGCCCGCGAGCGTGACCCGCGGCGCCGGCTCGGCGCGTTCTACACCCCTCAGATCGCCGCGCGCGTGATGACGGAATGGGTGCTGCGCTCGCCGGCCGACCGGATCCTCGAGCCCAGCTTCGGCGACGGCTCGTTCCTCACCGTGCTCGCCGAGACCGCCGCCCGGCGCGGCTGGGACGGCGTCGAGGTCGCAGGCGTGGAGCTCGACGAGAGACCGTACGAGGAGGCGATCTCCCGGCGCCTGATAGCGCGCGACTCCGCGTTGCGCGGCGACTTCCTCGCGCTCGAGCCGTTCCCGGTCGACGCGGCGGTCGGCAACCCGCCGTACGTCAGGCTCCGGCACCTCCCGCGCGGACAACGCTCCCGCGCGCTCCGCCTGACGAAAGACGTCCTCGGCCTCCCGATGCAGTCCAGCGGGAGCGTCTGGATGCCTTTCGTGCTTCATGCGTCCGAGTTCCTCCGGCCCGGCGGACGTCTCGCTTTCGTTCTCCCCTTCGAGGTGACGTACGTGAGGTATGCGCGGCCCCTATGGGAGTACCTCGGCGCGACGTTCGGGCGCCTCAGCGTCCTGCGGGCGCGCGACCGGCTCTTCCCCGGGCTGCTCCAGGAGGCGGTGGTGCTGCTCGCGGACGGGAAGGGGCGCAGCACGGGCTCGGTCGAGCTCCACGCGTTCGAGAGCGCCCGCGACCTCGGCGACGACCGCGCCGCCGTGGAGGCGTCGGTCCCGCTGCAGCGAGTCGTCGCGGGCGAGCGCGCGTTCCTGGAAGGCCTTCTGACGCCGCCGCTCCAGGAGCTGCTCCGCGGGAAGGTCCACGACCTGACGCGCCCCGCCGAGAGCTACGTGCACTTCCGCATCGGATACGTCGCGGGAGACAAGTCGTTCTTCCACCCCGACGCCGCGACGCTTGCGGCGCAGGGCCTCACGTCCGCGAGCCTCGTGCCCGCGGTGACGTCGACGCGCAAGCTGAACGGAGCCGGGCTCCACACGTCCGGCCTCACCCCGGACCGTCACGAGCTCCTCTTCGTCCCGCGTGCAGGGAAGAAGCTCTCCGCCGAAGAGGCTGCCTACGTCGAGCTCGGAAGGTTGCGGAACGTCGACGGGCGCTACAAGTGCCGCGTCCGTGCCCCGTGGTACGTCGTGCCGTCCGTCGAGTTCCCCGACGTGATCCTGTCGGTGTTCTGCGAGCTCCCGCTGCTGATGGTCAACGACGGTGGCTTCGCCGCGTCGAACAGCCTGCTGTGCGGCTACATGCGCGCCGGCTGGGACGCGCCGGGCTTTGCGGCGTCCTGGTACACGAGCCTGACGGCGCTCCAGTGCGAGCTGCAGGTGCATTCCCTCGGTGGCGGTGTCCTCGTCCTCGTGCCGAGCGAGGCGCGCAACGTGCGGACGGTGCGTCCCGGGGACCCTCCGCCGAACCATCTCGAGCGTGTGGCCGCGCTGCTGAAAGAGCGAAGGTTCGAGGATGCGTACGAGGCCGGAGACGCGCCGATCCTCCGGCGCGCGTCCGGCCTCACGAGGGCGGAGATCTCGCTGGTCCAAGCGGGGGCCGCGACGCTCCGGCACTGGAGGTCGGGGCGCGCCGGCTCGTAGGCCGCGGGGCCTCCCGTTTCGGGTCTGCGACGGCGTACGCTGATCGCCGCCCGCCCGCCTACCGAACGGAGCCCACCATGCGGAAGTCCTTCTTGCTCGCGGCGACCGCCGCCGCCGTCCTGGTCTCTCCCCTGCCCGCGTCCGCCGGCCACCGGCCGCAGGAACGGTGCAGCGAGTCCGGAGACGTGTGCCAGTCGGTACGCAGGGTCGACGGCGTTCGCAAGCTCCGGATCACGCTCGCGGCGGAGTACTTCAAGCGCTACAAGGTCTGCGTCAAGGCACCCGACGACTCCACGACCTGCAAGCGCTTCCGGATCGAGGAGCAGGGCTCGCAGTTCGGCGACTCCGTCCGCTGGCGCAAGCACTTCCCGCACGCGGGCGAGGGCGCGTACACGGTGACGTGGAAGAACCGTGGGACCCGCGTGGGATCCCGCCTGGGCTTCCACGTCTGACGGCGTCCGCCGGCGGAATGATCCCGCGGTGCTGAGCGGCACCACCGAACGTCCGTGGCGGACCGGCGGGGTGCCTGCGACGCGCGCGTTCGTCGCGCGGGTGGCCTCCCGGGCGATCGCGGCCAACGTACTCGCGGCGATCGTCGTGTACCTGTTCCTCTCGCTGATATCCCCCGCCGCGTCGGCGACCGAGGAAAGCCTGGCGCTGGAGCTCGCGACGTTCGGCGTCTACGTCCTCGGCGGTGCGTTCGTCGCGCTGCGGATCGGGTACCGCACCTTCGAGCCCGTCGCGCGCTGGCTGGACGCGGACCGTCCGCCGACCGACGACGAGCTCGAGCAGACGCTCGACCAGCCCCGGCGCCAGGCGGCGTGGGTCCTGCTGTTCTGGTTCGGCGGTGCTGCGCTGTTCGCCGCGATCCACATGGTGCCCGGCAACCCCGTCCACCACGACCCGCGATACGGTCTGCTCATCGCCGCGATCGGGATCCTCGGGGGCCTGGCCGCGACGATGATGACGTACCTTCTCGTCGACCAGAGCCTGCGACCGGTCTTCGCGCTGGCGCTCGCGCAGACGACCCCGCTGCGCCCGCACACGCTCGGGGTGAGGCAACGGATCCTCGCTTCGTGGGCGCTCGGGTCGGCGGTCGTGTTCGTGGCGATCGCGCTGACGCCGCTCGGATCACCGCGCGTCGAGCTCGCGCTGTGGTTCCTTGTCCCCGTCGGCTTGACCGGCGGCGGCCTGATCATCATGGTCGCGGCGAAGTCGGTCGCGGCGCCGATCGGTGCCATGCGCGGCGCGCTCGCGCAGATCGAGGAGGGTGATTTCGGGGCCCGCGTCGAGGTCGACGACGGGAGCGAGGTAGGCCTCCTGCAGGCCGGTTTCAACCGGATGGCGGCCGGGCTGTCGGAGAGGGAGCGCCTGCGCGAGGTCTTCGGGACGTACGTCGACCGCGAGATCGCGGAGCACATCCTCCGCGAGGGGACGTCCCTCGCCGGCGAGGAGGTCGAGGTCACGATCATGTTCCTCGACGTCCGCGACTTCACCGGCTTCGCCGAGCGGGCGCCTGCCCAGCAGGTCGTGGCGACGATCAACCGCCTCTTCGAACGCGTGGTGCCGGTCGTCCACGAACACAAGGGCCATGTGGACAAGTTCGTGGGCGACGGGGTGCTGGCGGTGTTCGGCGCGCCGCGACGCCGGGCGGATCACGCCGACCTGGCCCTGGCCGCGGCGCGGGAGATCGAGAGGGCGGTGGAGGACGAGTTCGGGGACGAGCTGGCGGTGGGGATCGGGTTGAACTCGGGAACGGTCGTCGCGGGCAACGTCGGCGGCGGGGGCCGCTTCGAGTTCAGCGTGATCGGCGACGCGGTGAACGTGGCGTCGCGCATAGAGGCGGCGACGCGGGTGACGGGGGACACCGTGCTCTTGTCGAGCCGCACGAAGGAGCTGCTGACACAGCCTTCGCCGCTGGCCGAGCGGACGGGCGTCGCGCTGAAGGGCAAGCGGGAGCGCGTCTCTCTGTACGCAGTCGAGGAGGGACAACCGTCCGGTTCGGCGTAAAGGTCCTTGTCACGTCGCCGGCGCCCCCGTACGCTGACGGAGCGGCGGCACGAGCCCTGGAAGGGAGGGTTCTATGTCCGCCGAACCCCGTATCCACCGCCACCTCGTCGTCCTGGTCGCCGGGCTCCTCGCGGGCTCGGCACTGGCGTCGCCCAGCGTCGCCCATGTCGGGCGGAACGCCGGCCACCTCTGGTCCGAACACGTGAAGCCGCGCCTGTCCGCCGAGGGGACCATCAACTCCCCGGGGAACCCGGTGAACTGGGAGCAGCTCAAGAACGTCCCGTCCGGGATCGCCGACGGCGACGATGCGGTCTCGGACGGCTCGGGCCAGGGGGGCCAGAGGCGCACGCTCCTCATCCCCCACGTCTTCGAGACAAAGGGGAGAGTGGGCCAACAGGAGAACACGCTCGACACGTTCGTCAAAGCCGTGTACCGACGCGGCAAACCGCTACAAGGTTCCGCCGGCGGGGGCGCGACGGTTCACTTGTACCTCTACTCTGATTCCGGAAGCCCGATGGAGGGCGGAGGTGCCACCGGCGCGACGCAGCCGGTGTGCCAGCCCTGTTCGTTCCCGCTGGACGTCGACCGGCCCGCGGCGACGATCGGGTTCGACGAGCTGATCGTTGCCCGCGGGGGTGGGTTCGACAACGTCGTGAAGTTGGGCTTCGGCGTGATCGTGGTCGACGGGCCGGACCCCGGTGGTGTCGCCCTCCAGGGTTTCGTCGTCAACTCCCACACCGGCCCGTTCGACATCTCGGTCTTCCCGCTCGAGGAGGTCGAGCCCGAGGACGTCACGACGTAGGGCCCGGCGTCGCGGTCGTCCGCCAGGAGCGCGACGCCGTCGATCCGCGTTCGGCCCACGGCGCCCCTAGCGATTTGACACCGCTGTCGTGAAGCGCGAGACATGTGGTTCGGACGGCGAAAGGGGACAAGATGGACGGCACAGCGGGGAAGCTCCGCGAGCTCTTCATCCACGAGCTCGCCGAGATACGGGGCGGCGATCCCGAGATCACGACGGGAGGGCCCGTATGGGACTACATCTGCGGGCAGGTGTACTCGACGATGGCGTGCGGTGAGGAAGTCGGTCCGTGCGCCCCCACGGGGTGTTGACGATGGCGGACGCTTCCGATCCGAAGCCGATCCGGGAACTCTTCATCGAGGAGCTCGCTTGCATCCGCGGCGGGACCCGGCCCCTGCTTCCGTGTCCGTGGGTGACGACGTTGGCCTGCGGCGAGGAGCAGTTCCCCTGCAGTCTCTGCCAGTGACGCCAGCGGCCTGAAGCGGTCGAGCTCCGGAATCGAGCGCAGGAGAGACAGATGTCGAGACTCAAGGTCGCCGCGCTGCTCGCAGGGATCGCGGTCTTCACCGCCGGTCCTGTCGCCTCGCCTGCACACGCGGCGAACGACATCCCCTGTGAGATCTTCGCGGAGCCGCTCGCGACGATCTGCAAGCTCATCGACCAGTAGCAGCGTCCTTAGACAACGACGCTTGCAGGGGCCGGGTCGTAAGGGAGCCCGGTCTCTCGAAGCTACTCGACCGTGATCTCGCCGCACATCCCGACGCAGACCCTGTCGTAGCCGACGGTCACGATGTCGGCGTGACCGAAGATGTCACACCAGTACCTGTAGACGCCGGCCTCCTTGAATCTCATGGTCACGGACCCGCGCACGTCCACGTGGGCGCTTCCTTCGCGCGGTCCGGCCCAGAACGTGACGTGATGGACCGCGTCGGTGGGGTTCTCCCACGTCACCCGTCCGTTACCGGCGATCGTGACGTCGCTCGGCGTCCACTCCCACGTGAACGGGAAGGGACCCCCCGTGGCGACGACCTTGGCCGGCGTGCTCCGCGGCGCCCGGAAGCCGGCGGCATCCGCGGCTCCCGGCGCGGCGAGCGACAGCAAGAGGAGGCCGCCGATCATTACGACCGCGGTAGCCGCGCCTGCCGTGTGGTTCGGGAGACTTCGCCGCATTCCCGCCGATCCTACCGGAACCGGATTCGTGCGTCGGGATCGCCTGAAGACAGGTCTTCGCGCCGCCTAGTCGCGCCGGTCGGAGAGTCGGCAAACAGACACCCTCCCGGTCGGCTGGGCGACCGCTTTGCTCCTCGCGTTTCCTCATCCTGTCCACAGGGTCCGGAAACGTCGGGCCACAAGAAAAGGAGCGGGACATGAAGAAGATCCTCGCAAGCGTGGTTCTGGTAGTGCTCGTGGGTTCGGTGTCGGTGGCCGCCTACGCGAAGGGAGCGCGCCGGCCGGCGAACGACGAGAGCTCGGCAGCTTCCGTGGTCGAGACACTGCCGTTCTCGGAGACGGTCAGCCTCAAGGGTGCGACCCTGCAGCCCGACGAGGTGCAGCCTTCGTGCAGCCCGATCCGGAGCAGCATCTGGTACGCACTGTCGCCTCCCGAGGAAGGCACCGTCATGGGCGACGTCTCCTCTACGTTCTCGTCGGCTCTGGCGGTCTACGAGCAGACGGCAGAGGGGCTTCCGCTGGAGGTCGCCTGCACGTCGGGTCAGGCCGGATCGGCTCTCGAGTTCAAAGGTTCACCGGGCAAGCTGTACCTGGTGCAGCTGAGCTCCACCGGCAAGAAGCAGGGGATCGCAGATGTCGCCTTCTACATGTCGTCGTGGAAGGACATCGCGCTGATCGACCAGACCTTCCAGCGCACCGTCGACGAGCACCATTTCCCGATCGTGCGGCTCAAGGGTCAGCCGCGACCGAGCGACCCCTCGATGTACGACGTCAACGTCATGGTGTCGGACCAACAGAAGACGGTGGGCATCCTGACGTTCGGCCTGGTCAAGGAGAAGATGGAAGCAGAGCTCGTCCACATCCCGAAGATCGCCACCACCGTACGGTTGCAGGTCACGGGTCGCTACGACTCGAGCCAGTACCGGTGTGCGGCGGACGACGGTGGCGGCACCTGCTACTTGGGGGCGCCTCTGCGGGACATGAGCTGGCTCACCGGCGGCGAGGCCTCGAGGGCCGAGCTGGTCGTGACGATCTCGGTCCAGAAGGACGACCGCGTGATCCTCGAGCGCTCGCAGTCGATCCCTTACGCGGGGCAGGCTCTGGGACTGCTCCCGTAACCGAAAACGCAGGGATCCTCCCCCGGACCCTGCGTGCCCGAAGAGAGGCGGCCTCCGGGCCGCCTCTCTTTGTTCTCCCTACGGGACGTTCGAGAAGACCGCGGTGACCGTGCCTTGAGTCGCGGGGCCGGGGCACGGGTTGGTGACGCCCCCGGTGGTCTGCGTCGTGATCACGACGAGCTCTTCCAGGCCCTGGGCGAGCGCGAACGGGAACTCCGAGCTCCCGCAGACGTGCTCATGGGTGTCGGTCCCGTCGCTGTACCCGTAGATGTAGACGGAGGCCCAGATGTCGTCCCCGGACGCGTCGGCGACGTCGAGAGACACGAATCTCTCCCCGGGCTGGATCGGGAAGACGACGCAACCGACGGGCTCGCCCACGCACGGAGAATCCTGCGCGCCGCGGACGCCGGTCGCTCCGACGTACTGCCGCTCCTCCGTCCGTTCCACCTTCTTCTTCTTCTTCTTGCCGGCTTCCGCCGGGCCGGCCTGGACGCCGACGGCGAACAAAGCCGCCGCCACGCCGATCGCCACCACAGCCCCCGTCCTCCTGGATCCCCTCACCGTCAGCATCTCGCCCTCCTTGCCCGCTCCCGAAGAGCACCCGCGGGTGCATTTCCGTCCTGCTCGGACTTCTTCGGCAGCGGCCCCGACGTCCCCTTCCTCGGTCCCGCAAGTCGTCCCGAGCCACGATCGAGCTCGACTCGATCCCGTCCGGGCATGAGCATGCCGCGCGGACGAAGGCGGTTCACGTAGACGCCCCTCTCGGGTCGAGTTTGTAGTCACCCCGCGTGGTCCTGAACCCGGCAATGAGGGAAGATTGACTTGATGGCAGGCCAATGCTCCTGGCCCTACCAGTCCAGGTCACCCTCGCCGCTTCTCCGACTGTGCGTAACGCGCTTGATCGAGCGGTCCCCGGCTGCTGTGGCGATCATGAGGTCCGAGCTGCGGCCCCCACGCTGCACCCACACGTAGGCGACCCACTTGCCGTTGGGTGACCACTCGATGTCATTGGTCGATTCGAAACGCTCGTTTCGGGTGAGGTTGCGGCGTCCGGTTCCATCGGTGTCGATCGCGTAGACGTCCGTCTCCCTGTCGCCGCACACATCGATGTCGCACCGTCCCAGATAGGCAAAGCGGCTCCCGTCGGGAGACCACTCGTACTCGTCTTTGAAGACCCTGTGATCGGTAACGCGACGCTCGCTGTCGCCGGCGGAACCCATCACGTAGATCTCGGTGAAGTAAGGGCCGATATCGGGGTTCAACGCGTACTCGTCATCGCGCTCGCTTATGAAGGAGACGCGCGAGCCTTCAGGCGACCACTGTGGCGAGTAGTCGGGATGAGCGTGCTCGGTGAGCAAGGTCTCGTTCGAGCCGTCCGCATCCATGACCGCGATGTCGGTGTTTGACGGACCGGTCGGTTCAGCGCCGGTGGTGATGGTCGTGTAGGCGATCTTGGAACCGTCGGGCGACCACACCGGCTCGTACTCATCGCCGGTGGCTTCGGTCAGTTGGGTGCTCTCGCCCGACGAGACGTCGACGACGTGGATGTCGTGCGTGGAGGATTCGTCCGCTCTGGTGGCATAGGCGATCTTGGTTCCGTCCGGTGACCAGTCGAAGCCTTCTTTGTAGAAATCCCGACGGAGCTGCGTCAGCCGGCGCGCACCACCGCCGTTCCTGCGTGCCACGAAGAGGGCCGTGGTGTCGCCCCGGCGCGCCCTCTCGAAGGCGATCTGGGTGCGGTCGGGGGACCAACGGGGGTTGATGTGCTGGGACTGGGTCAGAGCGCGGCGGCCGTCGCCGTTCGGCTTGATCGAACGGAGGCCCGAGCTGAAGCCGTCGAACGAGGCGAACAGGATGCGCTTGCTCGGTACCCGTGCTGACGCTGGCGTGGCGAGCGACGCCAGCAGAAGTGCCGTCATCGCCGTAGCTAGCTTGGTTTGCATGTCGATGGCTCCTCGGGGGTCGATATTGAGTGTGGCCGGGCGCGCACGCCCGGTTGTCTTACCCATGAGACGATCAAGAGAGCCGAAACGCTGCACGAGCCGCTCTCAAGGTCGTGCTGTAAGGACAGCACCCGTTGGAGCCCGGCCGAAGCCGGGGTCCGAACGTGCCGGGTGAGGAGGGATTACCCGGGGGCCGCTACCTGTCGCAACAGACAAATCCGCTTGTTGCCTACGTATGGCCTCGGTGCATTCCCCGAGAAGGCGCGTAGTCGAACGAGTTCGCGGTGCATTGGCACTCGTCGGAGCCTTCCTTGTCGCGCCAGACGGTGCGGACCTGCCACCTGAAGGAGTCGACCCCCGCCTTCTTCAAGGTCGACTCCGGGAACTCTACGCTCACTGCGTTCGCGCTCGGTCGCTCCACCCGCACGTATCCAAGGACGCGGCGCATCGGAACCCAGCGGCCCTCGTCGTCCGGATCGAAACGCTGTCGCCCTCCCGTCATCACCCCGTACAGCGTGTAACCATCTGAAGCATCCGGCTCCGCATCGACGTAGAGGATGCGGTCAAAATCTTTGCGCTGGTCGAGGTTGAACCCGATCATCAGCGCCCAATGCTCCGTCTCGAAATCGTCGAGGCGCGAGTTCTCGAAATCCTCGAAGGTCTCGATCACGAACGATATGAAGTGGGCGCGGCTCGACGTGTGGTCGAGCGTGCCATTCCTATGGCTTTGTGTTACCGAGCGGATCTCCATCTCCCGCTCAGGCGCCTCTGCCTGGTTCTGGTCCTCCCACTTCGTGCTGTGCCCGGCGGCCGGTCCCGTGAGCGTCATCATCAGGGCGACGGCAAGGAAGATATGGATCTTCGACCTCATGACTCTCCTTTCGACTCACCATTGCCTTGGACGGACCGTGCGTTCGCTTCGCTGCATCACACGATCGTACTCAGAGCGGCATGCGCGTCTGTAAAGAATTGAGTGGAACGCTCTCGTCCGTCCGTGACACAGTCGACCGAGAGGAGCCGACGATCGTCGGGAGCAACCGCGACGACCGTCTACGCGAACGAACGGCCGCGACGTCATCCAGGCGCTCGACGGCGGCAGGAGGGACGACATCATCGAAGACCGCCGCGGGTGAGAGAGCGGGCCGATATTTAGGAGGACGAATGAGAATGGGCAAGGGTCGGGGCAATCTGGCCCGACCTGTGTGGGTGGGCCTGTTGATAGCCGGGTTGCTACCCGCATCCCCGGTCGTGGCGGCACCGAGCTGCTTCGGTCGTGAGGCCACGATCCTGGGGACGTCCGGAAGCGACCGCCTCCTTGGCACTGCACAGGCCGATGTGATCGTGGGTCTCGGTGGGACGGATTCCATCGTGGGCAAAGGCGGAAACGACCGCATCTGCGCGGGCGGCGGAGGCGAGGTGGGTGAGGAACCTCTTGAGCGCGTCGCTGCCGGCCCGGGCCGAGACCGGGTCGCCGGAGGGCCTGGAGATGACCTTCTGATCGGTGGGATCGGGCGTGACCTGCTGGATGGTGGCGAGGGACAGAACACCATGTTCGGGGGAACCGGACGCGATGCTCTGATCGGAGGCGCCGAGATGGACCTGATGAACGGCAACTCCGGAGACGACCGGCTCCTGGGCTGCGACGGTGACGACCGCATCGTTGGTGGGGCCGGCGACGACATGGTCGACGGTGCCGGCGGATCGGACTGGGCGATCTTCAACTCGGGCAACAGGTGGGATCTGGATGACAGAGGCGACTCGCCGCACGTGGGGCCGGTGCACGCAGACCTTCGGACCGGCATCGCGGAGACCGCCACAGGAACCGACCAGCTGAACGGGATAGAGACCCTGGACGGTTCTCCACTCGGGGACGAGCTGATCGGGGACGACAACGACAATGAGCTGACCGGCGCCGGAGGCGACGACGTCATCCGAGGCCAAGGCGGCAACGACGTCGTCGTGGGTTCCGATGGAGAGGACGATCTCGCCGGTGAGGACGGCGACGATCGGATCGCCGACGCGGAGAACACCGAGAAGTTCGACGACAGGATGGACGGTGGTCCGGGCCGGGACGCGATCATCTATGCGTTTGGCCCCGTGACCGTCGATCTCGCTGCAGGTACGGCGACGGGTTCGGGAAACGACACTCTTTCCGGTTTCGAAGACCTCGAAGGCAGCTATCAGGCGGACACGCTTTTGGGCGATGACGGCGACAACCGTATCCACGGCTACCCGGGCGAGTTCATCGAGAGCCAGTACGACGGAGACGACACTCTCGACGGCAGAGGCGGGACCGACACATTGGATGGAGGCAACGGAGGTGACTCTTGCCGGAACGGCGAGGTCACCGTGAGGTGCGAGGAGAGCTGACCGAGCTCCTTGAATCCTGCGTCGCGCCTCGAAGGGCGGGAGCAGCTCCTCGCACGGGTGAGGTAGGAGCTCTCTCTGGTCCTCAGTGAATCCCCAGGTCAGGAGGTACTTCCGAGAAACACTCCAGCAGCCACGTTCTTCGAGAGTCCGCATTCAGTCCGCACGACGGACGGCATCATGCAATCGTCACGTGCGGACGTCGTCGAGTTCGCCTACGAGATCGAGGAAAACGACGCCCTACCTGCTGGAACGATGGTGGGCGGTACTGGGATCGAACCAGTGGCCTCTGCCGTGTGAAGCGGGCACTCGCGTCTTGTAGTTCACCCCGCAAACACGCTGTCGCCTGCCATTGTGCCTGGTGAGACGACTTTCTTTTCCGACAGATTACGACGGATTCCGACGGGTTCCGCCGTGGCCTCGTGGACACTTTGTGGACACTTTGCCTGAGCGCTGTCGCGATACGCTAGCGCTCCCGGGCTCGTAGCTCAGCGGGGGAGCGCCGCCTTCACACGGCGGAGGTCGCTGGTTCGAACCCAGCCGGGCCCACGACGGAACTTCATTACCGCCCGGCGGTCTTTGTCCTAATCGAAGAACCCACGGGCGGCGTCTGCAACGGACGCTAGGGCCGCGCCTGTGTCAGACCCGCGGGCGGCGTCAAGCAGGGCGGTCCAATCGACAGTGAAATGCACGCGAACCATCGGCGTGGGACCGCGTGCTGCTATAGGTTCGGCCGACGCCAGATCGTGCTCAATCAAGAGACGCACGAGCGCAGCAAAAGCGCCTGCCGAGAACTCTCGATGGATCCATTGAACTCTCTGATCGCTCAGTGACGGCGCCAGGTTCTCTTGAAGCGTCATCGGCGCCCCTCGTGGACCTTGCGTCGTCCACATTTCTAGAAAGCGCTCGAACTCGCTTGCTGGTTCGGACCGCGTAGGAGGCGGCAGGGTGGCCTCGTGGTCGTTCCACGGGTACGTGTCGGCAAACCGTCCACCCCACCAGACCCTGGCGCCTGGGTTTAACCGGACACGGATACCGGCGAGCTGCTGGAGCGAAGCTGTGTCTAGCCTTGCTGGTCCGCTGATTCGCACGCTTGTCGCCCGAAGGTCTAGATCCGCAGCTCTGAAACCAATGTCGTCCCTGATCTCAAACGCCGGAGACTCTTGCTCCCCCTGGTGACCTTGCCAAACTACTGCGTCGTCCACATCAATTTCCGTCCGGCCGCGCAGCTGCTCGTAGAACTCTATTGGCGGCAGAGCGTCGAAAGCCCACGACCCGTGCGAGGGCACATTGATTTCGACTCGTACGAGACCTGTGCTGTCAGTCGACTCGCATCTCGTCTCAACGCCTCCTGCAATCGAGTCGTTCCATAGCGAGTTGAGTATGCAGCCTAGATACTGGCCCTCAATGAGATCTTCCCCAGCGGTATCGAGCTGCCTTTGAACAGCGCGCCAAAGAAACGGCTGACGTGAGAGAGGGCGGAGCCGGAAGGGATCGGGAATCGCAGCCATCCCCTGAACTAGAGCGTGAGCCAAAACGATCGAAGCTAAGACGTCGCTTGTCAGCTCGCCCTGTTGGAGAAAGGGGTGCTCTGGAAGTTGTTGATCGACGATGGTTCGATACACTTCGCGATCAGCAGACGAGAATCCGGGCGGGTCAACGATCGTGATGGGAACGTTATGAGCGACCTGGCCTAAATAACGAAGCTGTTCAGTCGCGGCATAGACGTCGCTTGATACGTCAGAACTTACCTGACGTTCCAGCTGCGTTTTCACCTTTTCCTGCTCACGATCGAGTATTTCTTCCGCGACGCGCTCAATGACGTCCCACGCCCGCTTGACGCCGGCTTGACCAAGCGCAGTCTGAAGGCGCGCTGGGTTCGTTTCACGGGAGATCAATCTTCCGATGGCAGCCAAGACTGGCGCGTAGCCCGCAAATGCCCGTCCCTCAACGTTCTTCCACAGGGTCCTTTCTGGGAGACGGAGAGCGCCCTCGATCGCGTCGAAGAATGCAGCGACTACCGCTTGAGTCGGACCGGTGGTGCGCCATACCCGCTTGTCGAGGCGAGCGGTTTCCTCGGCGTGAGCCTCAATCACCCGGACCGCGCCAGGATGATCAAAAAACTCAAGAACAAGCCAAGCGCTGGTGATATCCGATTGCTCCAGTACCTGCAGAGATGTTTCCACCAACTCCGCCGCTATGTCTCGGCCAAACAGAATGATTTTCGGCCGATCGGGGACCGCGCGATCCTTCAGGAGGAGCTCCCAGGAAGTTTCCAGGAACTTCTCGAAGCTCGTGTCGCCCGAAAGCAGTCGACCCTCGTCCAGCGCGTCGACGACCACCGCGAGTTCACCGCGATGCAGCGCCTCGATGGGATTGACAGGCAGGGCAACGTCGGTGGTGAGGAGTCCCACCAACGCGTTCGTCGAAACCGGAACCTCCGCTAGATCGAGCAAAGGCAACTTATTCACGGCAGCCAGAGCCTTCGCTACCGTACTCTTGCCGACTGCGGCGGGGGAACTGATGATTATCACTTCTGCTTGAAGCAGGCCAGAACCCATCTGGCGTACCGACAGCTCTGGTGCCACGAAAGGAGTCGGCACGGTCGGTACGCGGAGCCTGCTACCCGTTGAAAGAGACAGATCTGAGCGTGTGCAGATAGCGTCCAGAAGCGCTTCGTACGTCACCTTCGTCATCGCCTCAACGTAACAAAGTCCGACGCCCGATTTGCCCCGTCTCCAACGGACGTGACGACGCTCTCGCTCTGCGCAGACTCCTCTTGGACATTCCGTGGACACGCCCGGTCGCGCGGAGACCAAAATGAGGGGCTGGCCTGCGGCAGCGGGCGGATGTTCAGGGGAGTGTGAAGGCAGCGCTCTCCCGCTGAGCTAACCGCCCCTCTCGGGAGCCCGCATTCTAGCTGCGGGCGCGGCCTCCTAGCCGCGGCCCGGGCAGGTGTCCACGACCTTCTCCGCCAGGTCGAAGAAGCTGATCCCCTTTTCGAAGTACATGTCGGCGCCAAGGGCGAGCGCACGCTGCGACATCAGGTCGTCGTCGAAGCCGGACAGCACGATGATCTTCGTCTCGGGAGCCTTCCTGCGGACCTCCGGGATCGCCTCGAAGCCGTCCATCACCGGCATCGCGAGGTCGAGCACCAGGGCGTCCGGCTGGAGCTCGGCCACGATCTTCACTGC
Organism: Actinomycetota bacterium; assembly: GCA_030861725.1. GTDB lineage: Bacteria > Actinomycetota > CADDZG01 > CADDZG01 > WHSQ01 > JALZEG01. The sequence goes on from JALZFC010000028.1 coordinate 19,328, forward strand.
CTCGGCGCCGTCGCCGGCCTCCCCCACGACCTCGATCTCCCCCTGGTCCTCGAGCGTGAGGCGGAGCAGCGTCCTGATCTCCGGTGTGTCGTCGGCGAGGACGACGGTGCACTTGCCCGGCGTCACGGGCGCTCGACCGCGGCAGGCTGGTCACGAACGAGCCCGCCCGGCAAGGCATCCGCCCGGCCGTCCTCTCCCAGGAGGTCCGACACGAGCTGCTTCGCACGCGCCAACGTGGCTTCCAGCGCGCGCTTGCCCCCGTCGTCGTCCCCGACCTCGAACGAAGCCTTTGCGACAACCAGACCCTGCACGACGTGATCGTTCAGCTCGAGTGCCTCCTTGCGGCGCAGCTCGTCCCTGCCTATCTGCGTCGCGTACTCCTCGCTCCGCTTCCAGGCGACGAGGCAGGCGACGCTGGCGGCGAGGATGAACCCGGCGTGGATGGCGGCCCAACCCCACGGGTTCGCGATCGCCGCGGGAGTGCCGTAGACGCCCTCGGGCTCGAGCGAGCCCATCACACCGTGGTGCAGGAGCACGTAGGCGATCCCGACGAGGAACGGGAACCAGTCCTGGTAGAGCGTCACGACGACGACCATCACGAAGAAGTGGAAGTGCATCTCGGTGACGCCGCCGGAGAAGTGCACGAGCAGCGCGGAGCAGGTGAACAGGCCGACGGTCGCGACGGTGCCGCGCTCCTTCCGTCCAAGCCGCGTCCACGTCGCGAGCGAAGCCGCCAGCGCCACAAGGCCAACCTCGGCCGCCGCGTGTAACGGGTCGTACCCCTGGAACAGCGCCATCGCGAACAGGGCGGGGACGTGGGCCCACAGCAGGGCGACGATCCCGGCGTGGCGCCTCGCCCACAGAGCCGCCGGAAGCGCGCCGCCACGCGGGAGCCCCCGGAGGACGCGTGCAAGCGCCGCGGGCGCCTGTGTTTGACTCATCCCACAACAATCGGATATCGGACTTAAGGGTGAAATACGTAGCTTGCGCACGACCGAACGGCGGCTGCGGGTCAGCCGGCGCGCCGTGCCGTCTTGACGCGACGGCCCTCGACCGCGGCGGCGGCCGCCTTCCGCACCCTCTTCGGGCGCGCCTCTAGCAGCGGCTGCAGATAGCGGCCCGTGTACGAGGCGGCGCAGACCGCCACCTCCTCGGGCGTGCCTGTGACGACGACCGCTCCCCCGCCGGCGCCGCCCTCCGGGCCCAGGTCGACGATGTGGTCGGCCGTCTTGATCACGTCGAGGTTGTGCTCGATGACGACCACGGAGTTGCCGGCGTCGACGAGCCTGTGCAGGACGCCGAGCAGCTTGGAGACGTCGTCGAAGTGCAGTCCGGTCGTGGGCTCGTCCAGGATGTAGAGCGTCTTGCCGGTCGCGCGCTTGGCCAGCTCGGTCGACAGCTTGACCCGCTGCGCCTCGCCTCCGGAGAGGGTGGGGGCGGGCTGTCCCAGCCGGATGTAGCCGAGGCCGACGTCGCGCAGCGTCTCCATGTGCCGCGCGATCGGCGGGATCGCCGAGAAGAACTCGGCGGCTTCGGCGACGCTCATCTCGAGCACCTCCGAGACGTTCTTGCCCTTGAAGCGGACGTCGAGGGTCTCGCGGTTGTAGCGCTTGCCCTTGCATACCTCGCAGGGGACGTAGACGTCGGGGAGGAAGTGCATCTCGATCTTGATCGTCCCGTCGCCGGCGCACGCCTCGCAGCGCCCGCCGCGCACGTTGAACGAGAACCGCCCCGGCTGGTAGCCGCGCCGCTTGGCGTCCTGCGTCTTCGCGAACAGCTTGCGGATGTGGTCGAAGACCCCCGTGTAGGTCGCCGCGTTCGACCGCGGCGTCCGGCCGATCGGCGACTGGTCGATGTCGATGACCTTGTCGACCTGGTCGAGACCCTCGATCGCCTTGTGCCGTCCGGCGACGAGCCGCGCGTTGCGGTTGAGCTTCTGGTGGACGGCCCGGTAGAGCACCTCGTTCACGAGCGTCGACTTGCCCGAGCCCGACACGCCGGTCACCGCGACGAAGCAGCCGAGCGGGAACGACACGTCGATGTTGCGGAGGTTGTGCTGGTGCGCGCCGCGGACGACGAGCTCGCCGTGCGCGGGACGCCGCTTCTCGGGCACCGGGATCGTCCTGCGCCCCGCGAGGTAGTCGCCCGTGATCGACGAGCGGTCGCGCACGAGACCGGGGACCGGACCGCTGTAGACGACGTCGCCGCCGCGCTCGCCCGCACCCGGCCCGATGTCGACGACGTGGTCTGCGACGCGGATCGTCTCCTCGTCGTGCTCGACGACGATCAGCGTGTTGCCGAGGTCCCGGAGCCGCACGAGCGTGTCGATTAGGCGCCGGTTGTCGCGCTGGTGCAGCCCGATCGACGGCTCGTCGAGGATGTAGAGGACGCCGACGAGCCCCGACCCGATCTGCGTCGCGAGCCTGATCCTCTGCGCCTCGCCGCCAGCGAGGGTGGCCGCGCCGCGGGCGAGCGTCAGGTAGTCGAGGCCGACGTCGAGCAGGAACCCGAGCCGCGAGTGGATCTCCTTCAGCACGCGCTCCGCGATCGTCGTCTCGCGGTCGTCGAGCTCGATCTTGCGCATGAACTCGTCGACGTCGCCGATGCAGATGTCGCAGACCTCGTGGATGTTCTTGCCGCCGATCGTGACGGCGAGCGACTCCGGGCGCAGGCGAGCGCCGCGGCACGCGGGACACGGCACCTCCCGGAAGTACTGCTCGTATCGCTCCCGCGCGTACTCCGAGTCGGTCTCGGAGCGACGCCGCTCGAGCCACGGGATCACGCCCTCGAAGTTCGTCCAGTACGCGCGGATCCGGTTGAAGCGGTTGCGGTAGCGGACGTGGACCTGCTCGTCCTCGGAGCCGTGCAGGATGATCTCGCGCGCCCGCCTGGAGAGCCTGCGGAACGGCACGTCGGTCTTGAACTTGAACGTCTTCGCGGCCGAGGCGATCAGCCGGTCGAAGTACTCGAGCGTGCGTCCCGACCACGGCGCGATCGCCCCCTCGTCGATCGAGAGGTCCGGGTTGGGGATCACGAGGTCGGGATCGACCTCGAGGTGGGTCCCGAGGCCGTCGCACCGGTCGCACGCGCCGTAGGGGGAGTTGAACGAGAAGTTCCTCGGCGCCAGCTCGTCGAACGAGAGCCCGCAGAACGTGCACGCGAAGTGCTGGCTGAACAGGATGTCCTCGCTGGCGTCGTCGACCAGGTCGATCGCGGCCGTCCCCTCCGCGAGCTGCAGCGCCGTCTCGACCGAGTCGGTGAGCCGGCTGCCGATGCCCTCCTTCAGCACGAGCCGGTCGACGATCACGTCGACGTCGTGCTGGAAGTAGCGGTCGAGACGGATCTTCTCGGTGAGCTCCCGCACCTCGCCGTCGACCCGCGCGCGGGCATAGCCGCGCCGCGCCAGGTCGTCGAACAGCGCCGTGAACTCGCCCTTGCGGCTCCGCACGACGGGCGCGAGCACCTGGAAGCGGGTTCCCTCCGGGAGCTCGAGGATCTGGTCGACGATCTGCTCCGGCGTCTGGCGCGCCACCGCCCTCCCGCAGTTGTGGCAGTGGGGCCGCCCGATGCGGGCGAACAGCAGACGGAGGTAGTCGTAGATCTCGGTGATCGTGCCGACGGTCGAGCGCGGGTTGCGCGAGGCGGACTTCTGGTCGATCGAGATCGCCGGCGAGAGCCCCTCGATGAAGTCGACCTCGGGCTTGTCCATCTGGCCCAGGAACTGGCGGGCGTAGGACGAGAGCGACTCGACGTACCTGCGCTGCCCCTCCGCGTAGATCGTGTCGAAGGCAAGCGACGATTTCCCCGAGCCGGAGATGCCCGTGAACACGATCAACGCGTCCCGGGGGAGCTCGAGGTGGACGTTCTTCAGGTTGTGCTCGCGGGCCCCCCGGATGACGAGGGAACCCGAGCCGGCGGAGCCGGGCGGGGGCGACTTGGGCACGACGGGATGTTAAACGACGCGCGTGTAACTCCTGATTCCCGGCGCCGGAGGGCGGATACCCTCGCTGCGTGACCGATCTCGCGGCGTACCGCTCCGAGTTCCCCGTGCTGGAGGACCGGGCGTACCTCATCTCGGCATCGCTCGGGCCCCTCTCGAAGGCCGCCCGCAGAGCGGCGGAAGAGCACCTGGACCTGTGGTCGAGGCTCGGCCCCGAGGAGCTCTGGTTCGACCACGGGCTGCCCAAGCTGAGCGAGTGCCGGACGCTCTTCGCCGAGCTCGTAGGGGCGTCACCCCACGAGACCGCGGTGATCCCGTCGGTGTCGGTAGGGCTCTCGTCGGTGGCGACGTGCCTCGACCTCGCCACGCGGCCCAAGATCGTGCTGACCGACATGGACTTCCCGACGAACCACTACGTGTGGCGGGCGTCGGAGAAGGCGGGGGCGAAGCTCGACGTGGTGCGCTCGCCCGACGGCGTCACCATCCCCGCGGAGGACGTCATCGCGCGCATCGACGAGCAGACGGCGGTCGTGAACCTCAACCGCGTGCTGTTCGAGTCCTCGTGGATCATGGACGCCCCCGCGATCGTCGAGGCGGCGCATGCCCACGGCGCCCTGGTCGTCGTCGACGACTTCCACGGGTCCGGCGTCCTGCCGATCGACGTCCACGAGCTCGGCGCCGACCTCCTGCTGACGGGCGCGCTGAAATGGCTCTGCGGGGGCCAGGGGATCGCGTTCCTCTACTGCAGGGCGGACCTCGTCCGGAAGATGGAGCCGCTCGTCGTCGGCTGGTTCGGGACGAAGGACTTCTTCGAGTTCGACCGCGGCTCGCTGCGCCTGCGCGACGACGCGCGCCGGTTCGAGACCGGCACGTTCGCGCTCCCGCAGGCGTGGACGGCGGCCGCGGCGCTCCGGATGATCCTCGACGTGGGCGTCGACGACATCCGGCGCCGCAACTCAGAGCTGACCGAGGCGATCGTCGAGCGCGCGGACGACGCCGGTATCGGCATCGCGTCCCCGCGCGACCGGAGCCGGCGCGGGGGCCTCGTGCGGCTGCGTGTCGACGGCGGCCCCGGCGAGGCCGAGCGGGTCCTGCACGCGCTCCTCGAACGCGGCGTCGTGCTCGACAAGCGCGGCGCGTCGCTGCGCGTGTCCCCGCACTTCTTCAACGACGAGCGCGACCTCGACCGGTGCTTCGCGGCACTGCGCGAAGTGCTCTAACCGGCCGATACCGCCACCGCACTAGTCCTCCAACCCCGCGCGAATCGGACAGGTCGCACCCTCTGACTAGTCCGTTCGCAGCGCGCGGTAGATGAGCGCAAAGAACCATTGGGAAAACTCGATCGGGTGCCGATCACACGACTGCGGGGGCAGAAGAAACACCGGGAGGGTGGTTTGTCGTACCGGTGCATCGCCCGAGGAGGGGGAAGCGTATGAGGATAGCTTTCGGAATCAGCTGGAACGATTCCAAGAAGGGCCAGTATCTCGCCGCCGTAGGCCTCAGTCTGGGGCTTCTTTTCGCGTCCATGCCCGGGTTGGGGCAGTCGATGGCGCAGGCGACGTCAGAGATGGTCAGCGTTATCGTCCGCGAGCTCCCGGGCTCCGGCTCCGCGCCCGAGCAGATGGTCGAGGATCTCGGCGGCGACGTCGGCCGGCACATAGGGATCATCGACGGCTTCGTCGCGACGGTCCCGGAGGCGAGCATCCCGTCCCTCGAGAGCGTCCGACACGTCCACTCCGTCACGCGCGACCAGCGCGTCCGCCTCCTCCACGAGGTGAACGGCTACGACGCGAGCCTTTCTTCCAACGCAGGGTCGATCTTCAACACCACGAACGTGGTGAAGGCGCGCGACTACTGGCGTGAGGGCTTCACGGGCAAGGGCGTCGATGTGGCGATGATCGACACCGGCGTCGTCCCGGTCGACGGCCTCACCGTCCCGGGCAAGGTCGTCAACGGCCCCGACCTCTCCTTCGAGACGAACTCGGAGGCGCACCGCTACCTCGACACCTACGGGCACGGCACCCACATGGCCGGCATCATCGCGGGCCGTGACAACGCGGTCGTCAGCGGCAAGGAGAACGGCGACCACGACAACTTCGTCGGAGTCGCCCCCGACGCCCGGATCGTGAACGTCAAGGTCGCTGCGCACGACGGGTCGACCGACGTCTCCCAGGTCCTCGCGGCGATCGACTGGGTCGTCCAGCACCGCAACAGCGGGGGCCTCAACATCCGGGTCCTGAACCTGTCGTTCGGCACGGACGGGACGCAGAGCTACATGATCGACCCGTTGACGTACGCCGCCGAGGTGGCCTGGCACAAGGGCATCGTCGTGGTGGTCGCCGCCGGGAACTCACAGTTCGGCACGGCCGCACTGAACAACCCCGCGTACGACCCGTACGTGATCGCGGTCGGCGCTTCCGACACCAAGGGCACCTTCGACACGTCCGACGACACCGTCCCGGACTGGTCCGCGCGCGGCGACGGATTCCGCAACCCGGACCTCGTCGCCCCGGGCAAGTCGGTCGCCAGCCTGAGGGCACCGGGCTCGTTCATCGACGAGAATCACCCCGAGGGCCGCGTGAACTCGAAGCTCTTCAAGGGCAGCGGCACCTCCCAGGCGGCCGCGGTCGTCTCCGGCGCGGCGGCGCTCCTGGTCCAGCAGCGCCCGGGCGTCACCCCCGACCAGGTCAAGGCGCTCTTCAGGAGCACCGCGAGCAAGATGCCGGTGGCGGACGAACAGGCGCAGGGCGCAGGTGTCCTGAACCTCAAGGCGACGCTGAAGGCCCCGACTCCCCTGGCGGTCCAGACGTGGCCGCGGGCGACCGGAGTAGGTTCCCTCGAGCTCGCTCGTGGGTCGGGACACCTCGTCATGAAGGGCCCGGACACCGTGTGTGAGAAGAAGTACCTCGAGACGGAAGCCGCTGCCGCAGGGACGACGACGGACGCGACGGTCTCGACCGACACCAGCACGACCGACGCAGCGGTCTCGACGGACACGGCCGCGGTGGACGCGACTGCGTCGACCAGCACGAGCACGACGGCGACCAAGCAGACCATGGCCGAGTCATGTCCCGAGATCGACCACGTTCTCCAGGGCGAGAAGGACATCTTCGGCAACGCCTGGGACGGCGCGACGTGGAGCGGCCGTAGCTGGACCGGAGCGACGTGGAGCGGCGGCGAGTGGCTCGGCCGCAGCTGGACGGGCGCCGACTGGAGCGGCCGCAGCTGGACCGGAGCGACGTGGTCCGGCCGCAGCTGGACCGGAGCGACGTGGTCCGGCCGCAGCTGGACCGGCGCCACCTGGTCCGGAGCGACGTGGTCCGGCCGCAGCTGGACCGGCGCCACCTGGTCCGGAGCGACGTGGTCCGGAGCGACGTGGTCCGGAGCGACGTGGTCCGGAGCGACGTGGTCCGGAGCGACGTGGTCCGGCGCCACCTGGTCCGGAGCGACGTGGTCGTAGGTAGGCAATGACCGCAACACCATCGTCACAGGTGAAGCCGGCCGAAGCGCAGGCCGACCACTAGAGAAGGCCGATGAGAGCAAGGACGAGACGGAACGAAGGCGACGAGGAGCGGGGGCCCAAATCCCCGCTCCTTCGCCTGTCCGGGACCGCGCGGGTGTGGCTGCTGAGCGTCGGCGTCGCCGCGCTCGCGGGCTTCCTCACCACCGGTCTGAGCGTGTCGCGCGTCGACACGATCGCCAACCCGTTCGAGATCCCATGGTGGGCGATCGGAGGCCTGTTCCTTCTCGCCGAGGTCTGCGTGGTGCACCTCCAGTTCCGCCGGGAGGCGTACTCGTTCTCGCTCAGCGAGATCCCGCTCGTGCTCGGCCTCTTCTTCCTGACGCCCGCGGCACTCGTGTTCGCGCAGCTGGTCGGCTCGGGCGCCGCGCTCGCGTTCCACCGCCGCCAGTCGCCGTTGAAGCTCGTCTTCAACCTCGCGCACCTCTCGCTCGAGGCGATCCTCGCCTCGCTCCTCTTCCAGCAGATCGTCGTCACGGGCGACCCGACGAACTTCGAAGGATGGATCGGCACCGGCATCGCGGTCGCGCTGACGACCTTCCTCAGCGCCGCGATGATCGCCCTGGCGATCTCGCTGTCGGAGGGGAAGGTCCACCTCGAGGCCCTCACCGAGGGTCTCGGCCCGGGGATGATGGCGGCGCTCACGAACACCTGCATCGCGCTCGTCGCCGCGACGCTCATGTGGGTGCGCCCGCAGGTCGCATGGCTCCTGCTGGTCCCGGTCGCGACGCTGTTCTTCGCCTACCGCGCGTACACGTCGGAGCGGCAGAAGCACAAGAGCCTCGAGTCCCTCTACGAGTCGAGCCGCGTCATCCAGGGCTCGCTCCAGATCGAGGCGACGATCAGCGAGCTGCTCTCGCAGGCCCGCAAGATGTTCCAGGCGGAGGTCGCGCAGATCACGTTCTTCCCGGCGCCGAACGAGCGGACCGCCTACCGCAGCTCGATGGGGCCCGGGGACGACGGCTACCTGATGCGGGAGCTCCAGCTCGACCCCCGCGACGGCGTGTGGGCGCGCGTCGCGTCCGAGGGAGAGGCCCTGCTCGTCCCGAAGCCGATCCTCAACGAGAACATCCGGAAGCACTTCGAGTCGCGCGGGATGCGCGACGCGATCGTCGCCCCGCTGCACGCGGGAGCGAGCGTCATCGGGACGTTCGCGGTGGGCAGCCGCCTCGGCGACGTCAGCACGTTCGACGAGGCCGACTTGAAGCTCTTCCAGACGCTCTCGAACCACGCGAGCGTGTCGCTCGAGAACGCCCGGCTCGTCGGCCGCCTCGAGGAGTCGCTCGCCCACCTGACCGAGATGAACCAGCTGAAGGACGACTTCGTCGCGGCCGTCTCGCACGAGCTGCGGACGCCGCTCACGTCGATCCAGGGCTACATCAAGACGCTCCTTCGTCCGAACGTCGAGTTCTCCCCGGACGACCAGCGCTCGTTCATCGAGGCCGTCGACCGCCAGAGCGAGAGGCTGCGGCGGCTCATCGAGGACCTGCTCGTCGTCTCGCGCATCGAGTCCGACCGTGACAACCTCCTCGTGACGCCCGTCGTGCTCCAGAAGGTCGCGCGTCACGTCGTCGACGAGTTCCGCGCCCGAACCGCGACGAGGTCGTTCGACTTCCGCTTCGACGAGAGCCTCATCGAGGTCGACACGGACGAGACGAAGGTGCACCAGGTGGTCTCGAACTTCGTCGACAACGCGCTGAAGTACGCGCCGGACGGGACGACGATCACGATCGGGGGCCGGACCGAGGGTGACTACGCGGTGATCTCGGTCGCCGACGAGGGCTCCGGCATCCCGGACGCCGAGCAGGCCCGGATCTTCGACCGCTTCTACCAGATCGACCAGTCGTCCACGCGGGCCGCGGGCGGCACCGGGCTCGGCCTCTACATCTGCAAGAAGCTGGCCGAAGCTATCGGCGGGGACATCTGCCTCGAGCGGTCGGACGAGCGGGGGTCGGTGTTCGCGCTGCGGATCCCCCTGGCGCCGCCGCGCGACGCGGTGCGCCAGGCTTTCCCCGCGCTGACGATCGGGAGGCCGCCGCTGAGCGAGAGCCCCGAGCCGGCTTTCTCGGTTCGCTAGCCGGCGGCCAGCTCAGTACTCGCCGCGCCGGCGCCTTTCGATCGCGTCGGTCAGCGCGTCGAGGTGCTGCGCATCCTTCTCCCGGCCAGCAGCCATCTTGGATCGAATGACATCTTCTAAGGACGCCACCGGCACGGGCGTGCCGGCGACGTCGATCACGATCGCGCTTCTAACCAAGTCCTCGTAGCCACCGGTTCCATCGGGCACAAAGCAAACGTCAAAAGGTCCCAGGCGCGTCGTGAACGTCATCGTGGTCATCCCTCGAAACATGCGTTCGTCAACGAGGATGTCGAAAGGCTCTTCGAGTCCCGGCGCGCGAAGCTTCGCGTCGAGGTCTCTCAAGGCAGATGCCAGCCGCCGTTTGTTCTCCGCATCCGACGCCGGGGTCACGTCGACGTCTAGCGTTCGTGGGAGGGAGGCTCCGTGAAGAATCGCCGAGAGCCCACCGATGACGACGTACTGGACCTCTCTGTTGTTCAGGGCCTCAACGATGCCCCGAAAACCGGGTGGGGCGGCGTTCCAATCGGAGGTCACGCGTTTCTCTGGGCCGCCAGCCGGATCAACTCTGCATCGGCCCTCCGGATCTCTTCGACTATCTCCCGGGGCAGGCTCGCCTCGTATCTTGCGAGCCACTCGTCGTGGTCGTCTGGCTCCACGAGCGCGATCCGGAGGTCGAGACCCGTCGCGCGGATAATGCGCGCCAAAGTCTCAACCGTCGGCAAACGCCGGCCGCCTTCGTAGGCCGCTATCGCGGCTTGCGACGTCCCTGCGCGCCGCGCGAGCTCCCGTTGTGAGAGGTGCTTCTGTCGCCGAGCCACCCGAATGAGACTCGCGGCCCATCTGGAGGTCATACGGCATGATACCGCATCGGATATCAACGTTGACGCCGCTTACGGTGTCGCACCGGTGGCGGTCGACGTCCAGCGGCCGGTGCCGAAGCGCCAGCCCGTCAGCACGGAGCGCAGGACCAGCCACACCGCCAGGCCCCCGGCGAGCCCCGGCGTGCCCCAGTCCGCCGAAACGGACAGGAGCGCGAGCGGGACGAAGAACGCGCTGCACACCGCCATCGCTCCCGCGAGATAGCGCATGTCCGAGGCCCCCATCAGGATGCCGTCGAGCGTGAAGGCGATCGCGGACACCGGCTGCAGAAGGCCGATCCACAGCAGCAGCCGGGCCGCGGCGTCCACGACCGCGGCGTCGTCCGTGAACGCGCCGGCGAGCGGACGGGACAACGGGACGAGCACGAGCAGGAGCACTGCACCCAGCCCTATCCCCCACCACAGCAGCCTCCGTCCCACCGCGGCCGCCTCGTCGGTGCGTCCCGCGCCCAGGCGGTTCCCTACCAGCGCTTGGGCCGCGATCGCTACGGAGTCGGCGGTGAAGGCGAGCAGCGAGAACACCTGCATCGCGATCTGCCACGACGCCAGCGGGATCACGCCCATGCGGGCCGCCGCCGACGTCGCGACCGTGAGCGCGCCGAGCAACACGCCCGTCCGTACGACGAGGGCCGCGCCGACCGTGAGGAGCTCGCGAAGCGACGGCCCGTGCCACCTCCACGAGGGCGGGCGCATCCGCCGCCGGAGCACGACCACGAACGCGACCGCGGCCCCCGTCTGCCCCGCGACCGTCGCCCACGCCGCTCCGGCGACGCCCCAGCCGAACGGGTAGATGAAGACGTAGTCGAGGATCGCGTTCGCGACCGCGCCCGCCGTCACGATCAGCATCGGCGTCTTCGTGTCCTGCGCGCCGCGCAGCCACCCGTGCCCGACCGTCACGAGGAGCACCGGCATCGTCGCGAGCACGCGGATCCTGAGGTAGTCCTCGGCCAGGCCCGCGATCTCCGGCCCCGCCCCCAGCCCTCGCACGACCGGCCCGGCGAATAGAACGCCGGCCACCGAGACGGCCGCCCCCATCGTCAGCGCGAGCAGCAGCGCCTGGACGCCGACGATCCCCGCCCGGTCGCGGTCCCCCGCCGCGAGCAGCATCGCCACCTTCGGCGTCACCCCGAACGCGAGGAACGAGAAGACCCAGAACGAGACGGTGAATGCAGCGGTGCCGATCGCCAGCGCCCCCAGCGGCCGCGATCCCAGATGACCGACGAGGATCGTGTCGACGAGCGAGTACAGCGGGTCCGCGGCGAGCGCGCCCAGGGCCGGCACCGCCAGCGCCAGGATCGCGCGGTCGTCCGGATGACGGCCGGGTCGCTGCAAGATCGGCGCTCCCGCGCTCAGCCGACGTCCCGCAGCTCTCGCTTGAGGTCGGCGATCTCGTCCCTGATGCGTGCGGCGTACTCGAAACGCAGGTCCTCGGCCGCCGTGTGCATCTCCTCCTGGAGCTGGAGTATCAGCCGCTTGAGCTCGTCGGGGCTCCCGCCCAGCGGGTCGCGCCTGCGGCTCCTCGACTTCGACGGCACCGTCGATCCCTCACGCTTGCGGCCGAAGCCCGAGATGAGGATGTCGCTCACGGCCTTGCGGATCGACTGCGGGTCGATGCCGTGCTCCTCGTTGTACGCCATCTGGATCTGGCGGCGGCGCTGCGTCTCGTTGATCGCGTTGAGCATCGAGTCGGTGACCTCGTCCGCGTACATGATCACCTGGCCCTCGACGTGGCGGGCGGCGCGGCCGATCGTCTGGATCAGCGACGTCTGCGACCGGAGGTACCCCTCCTTGTCGGCGTCGAGGATCGCGACGAGCGACACCTCCGGGAGGTCGAGGCCCTCGCGCAGGAGGTTGATCCCCACGAGCACGTCGAACTCGCCGAGCCTCAGGTCGCGCAGGATCTCGATCCTCTCGACCGTGTCGATGTCCGCGTGCAGGTAGCGGACGCGGACGCCGGACTCGAGCAGGTAGTCCGTCAGGTTCTCGGCCATCTTCTTCGTCAGCGTCGTCACGAGCACGCGCTGTCCGGCCTCTGTCCGCTTGCGCATCTCCTCCATGAGGTCGTCGATCTGGCCCTTGGTGGGACGGATCACGATCTCGGGGTCGATCAGCCCCGTCGGCCGCACGAGCTGCTCGACCGGGCTCCCCGAGTGCCGCAGCTCGAACGGTCCCGGCGTCGCGCTCATGAACACGATCTGGTCGACCTTGTCGATGAACTCGTCGAACCGCAGCGGGCGGTTGTCCAGCGCGCTGGGGAGCCGGAAACCGTGCTCGACCAGCACCTCCTTGCGGCTGCGGTCTCCTTCGTACATGCCGTTCAGCTGCGGGACCGTCACGTGCGACTCGTCGAGCACGACGAGGAAGTCGTCGGGGAAGTAGTCGAGCAACGTGTTCGGGCGGGAGCCGGGCTCGCGCCCCTCGATGTGACGCGAGTAGTTCTCGATCCCGGAGCAGAAGCCGACCTCGCGCATCATCTCGAGGTCGTAGTTCGTCCGCATCCTCAGGCGCTGGGCCTCGAGCAGCTTCCGCTCGTTCTCGAGGACCTTCAGCCGATCCGCGAGCTCGCGCTCGATCGCCGCGATCGCCCGCTCCATCCGGCTGCGCGACGCGACGTAGTGGGACGCCGGGTAGACGGTGACGTGGTCGAGCTCGCGCACGATCTCGCCGGTCAGCGGGTCGAGCTGGATGATCCGGTCGACCTCGTCCCCGAACAGCTCTATCCGCAGCGCGAGCTCCTCGTACGCCGGGAACACCTCGATCGTGTCGCCCCTGACCCTGAACTTCCCCCGGATGAAGTTGACGTCGTTGCGCTCGTACTGGATGTCGACGAGGCGCTGGAGGATGAAGTCCCGGTCGGCCGTGCCCCCGCGGGCGACGCTCACGACCTGGTTCAGGTACTCCTCCGGAGAGCCGAGGCCGAAGATGCACGAGACGCTGGCGACGATCAGCACGTCGTCGCGCTGGAGCAGCGCGCTCGTCGCCGAATGGCGGAGGCGCTCGATCTCGTCGTTGATCGAGGAATCCTTCTCGATGTAGGTGTCGGACGAGGGGACGTACGCCTCCGGCTGGTAGTAGTCGTAGTACGAGACGAAGTACTCGACGGCGTTGTTCGGGAAGAACTGCTTGAACTCGTTGCACAGCTGGGCCGCCAGCGACTTGTTCGGAGCGATCACCAGCGTCGGCCTCTGGATCTGCTCGAGCGCCCACGCGATCGTCGCGGTCTTCCCGGTCCCCGTGGCCCCGAGCAGCGCCGTGTACGCCTCGCCGCGCCGGACCCGCTCGACCAGGCCGTGGATGGCCGACGGCTGGTCGCCGGCAGGGGCGAAGTCGGCTTCGACCTTGAACGGGGGCATGGGCCGAGTCTAAGACCGCCCTACGAGAAGAGTTCCAGCCCTGTGATTCAGGCCGGCTGCGCCGACCCCTGCGGAGCCACCTGCAGCGTGAACGCGAACGTCGACCCCTTGCCCGGCTCCGACTCGACCCAGATCCGGCCGCCGTGCGCCTCGACGATCCCCTTCGTGATGAACAGGCCCAGGCCGGTGCCCTTCTTCACCCAGCCCGGCTTCGGGAGCATCGAGAACTTCGAGAAGATCCGGTCGCGGTCCTGGTCGGAGATCCCGATGCCCTCGTCGACCACCGACACCTCGATCTTGCCGTCGTCCGGCAGCTCACGTGCCGACACGCGCACGGCGGTCCCCTCCGGCGAATACCGGATCGCGTTCGTCAGGAGGTTTATGAAGACCTGCCGCAGCCTGTCGTTGTCGCCGAGGACCGGGGGCAGGTCGGACGGGATGTCGTTGACGACGAGGTGCTGCGCGCTGAGCGACGTGTGGACGGTGATGATGCTGTCGATGAGGGGGGCCAGCGAGATGGGGCTCAGGTCGTAACGAAGAGTGCCCGCCTCCATACGCGAGACGTCGAGCAGGTCGTTGACGAGGCGCGACAACCGCCCCGTCTCCTTCGCGATGATGTCGAGGATCGACAGCTTCTTCTCGTCGGGGACCTTGCCCCACTGCTGCTTCAACGTCTCCGAGAAGCCCATGATCGTGGTCATCGGCCCCTTGAGCTCGTGGGCGAGCATCGAGACGAACTCGGACTTCGTGCGGTCGGCCTCGCGGAGCTTCTGGACGAGCTGGCGCTCCCTCTGCCTCCCCATGCTCGACTCGACGAGCGCGCCGACCTGGCCCCCGAGGAGCATCGCGAAGCGGACGTCGTCGTCGCTGAAGAAGCGCTTGCGCGCGTTCATCGCCTTCAGGACGCCGATGGGCTTCGGCCCGGTCGTCAGCGGGACCGCGAGCAGGGACTCGATCCCGAGCAGCCGGACCATGTGCCGGTTCACCCACGCGTCGTTCGGCGCGTCGTTCGAGACGAGAGGGGTCTTCGTCCGGAACACCGTCGCGGCCAGCGACGGCTCGTCGAGCGGGATCCGCAGGCCCTCGACCTGCTCGACGTCGAGCCCGACGGCCGCGGTCATCGCGACCAGGCACCTGCCGCTCTCGTCGTTCAGCAGCAGCGCCATCTTCTCGCAGTCGAGCATCTCGGCGACGATCCGGATCGACTCGCCGACGATGCGCTCCATCGTCTCGCTCGACAGCAGCAGACGCGAGAGCCGGTGGAGCCCCTCGAGCTCCTGCACCTGACGCTGCAGCGTGCCGACGAGCTCGCCGTTCTCGATCGTCAGCGCGACCCGGTCGGCGAGCACGGTCAGCAGCCGGAGGTCCTCGTGCGTGAACGCGCCGCGGCGGGAGTTGAGCGCGCCGACGACGCCGAGGGTCTTGTCCGTGAGGACGAGCGGCGCCGCCACCAGCTGGCGCGCGTTCAGCTGGTCCGCCAGCACGGGGTTGCTCTCGGCGTCGGCGTCGACGTCGTTGACGACCTCGCCGAGCCCCGAGTGGAAGACCCGCCGCAGGATCGTCGGCTCCGACAGGGGGAACACCAACCCGCGGTCCCGGGCGTTCTGCAGGCGCAGGACGTCGGCGTGCTCGTCGTACAGGAACAGCGCCGACCGGTCGCAGTGCACGACCTGCTCGATCACGCGAAGGATCTCCTCGACGACGGCCGTGGGATTCCCGTAGGCCGTGCTGAGCGTCGCGATCCGGTACAGGGCCGACAGCTCGTCGTACCCGCCTTGCGACCTGATGGATTCCCCCTCGCTCACGCCTACAGCTTCGTGAGGAGGTCCGGTAATTCCTTCAAGGACGTGATCCTGCGCCCGTCGTGGCCCTCGTAACGGCCTAGCCTGTCGAGCAGTACCGTGTACATGCCGACGGAGCGCGCCGGCTCGACGTCGAGACCGGGCGAGTCCCCCACGTGGACCGCGTTCGCCGGCGCCACGCCCGCCTTCTCGAGGGCGCGGAGGTAGATCGAGCTGTCGGGCTTCTCGACACCCTCGACGCCCGAGATGACCGCGACATCGAAGATGTGGCCGACCTCGAGCTCGACGAGCATCTCCTCGAGCCACCGCTCGAAGTTCGAGATGAGGCCGAGACGGTATCCGCGGGAGCCGAGGTCGCGCAGCGCCGGCAGCACGTCGTCGTAGAGCCGGTACGTGGCCGAGCTCGAGAACACGGCGAAGAGACGGTCGACGAGGTCCTCGTCGGGGATGCCGAGCTCCTCGAGGAACCTGCGGTACAGGAAAGTCCAGAACAGCCGCGAGTCCTTCTCCGACAGCGAGATCCCGCCCTCGGCCCCCGAGTCTTCCGCCATGTCCACGAGGTGCGGGGCAAGTCTCCGCCGCACGTCCTCGACGTCGGACGGCTCCAGCGGCCGCCCGTATTCCGTCGCGACCCGCGCGAACAGCTCCGAGAACGACGGATGCGGGTACAGGATGGTCTCGCCGGCGTCCAGGAAGACGATTTCGATCCCGTCGCGCGGAGGCGCGGCCGTCATACGCGCTCCTGCAGGAGGGCCCAGACGCGCTCCGCCTCTGCAGCGAGGTCGTCGAGATCGCCGTCGTTGCGTACGACGTAGTCCGCCTGGGACTCGAGCTCCTCGTTCGACGCCTGCGACGCGATACGCGCGAGGACGTCGTCGAGCGTCATCCCGCGCGTGCGTATGAGCCGCTCGACGCGCTGCTCCCGGTTGGTCGTCACGACCACGACGAGGTCGAACGCCTCCCGCAGTCCGAGCTCGGCGATCAGCGCGGCGTCGACCACCACGACCGCATCCGTCTGCTCGAGCCGCTCCAGCTCGTTTGCGATCCGCGCGACGATCACCGGGTGGACGATCGCGTTCAGCGCTGCAAGCTTCCGGCGGTCGTCGAAGACGATGCCGGCGAGCTTCTTGCGGTCGATCTCCATGCCGCCCGCCCCCAGCACCTCGTCGCCGAACTGGCCCACGACCGAATGCCACGCGGGGCGGCCGGGTGCGAGCGCGTCGCGGCCGAGCTGGTCTGCGTCGATCACCTGCGCGCCACGCTCCGCCAGGAGCGCGGCGAACGTGGATTTCCCCGCCCCTATCCCACCGGTGAGGCCGACGGACAGCATCGCTGGGACCTGGCGGCGGGTATCGAAGAGGCCTGTTAGGACTGGCCCCGCTCGCGCTTGAGGTCTTGCACGATCGACTCGATCGAAGCGTCGCCCTCGTCGCCGCCGGGCTCCTCCTCCTCCGCCGCCACGGGAGCGTCGGTCCCGGGGGCGGCCCCGTCCGCCGCGGGCGTCGGAGAGGTGTCCTCGTCGATCCCGGGATCGAGCAGGGGGCCGCGCTCTTGCTGCGCGGGACCGGCGTCGGCGGCATCCGGCACGGCTCCGCCGGGTGTCGAAGGGCCATTTCCCTCGAGCGTGGGACCGGGCCCCGCGGGGACCGCGACCGCGGCCGCGGAAGAGTCCATCCCCTCGCCCGCCGGCGCGTCGCTCTCCGCGCCCTCCTCTGCCTCGGGCTGCTCTGCGCCCTCGGCTCCCCCGGGTGTCGAGTCGAGATTCCTCTCGAGCTCGAACTCGGCTTCGGGGGCGGTCTCGCCCGCGGGGGCCTCGTCCGCGGCCGCGGCCGGCGTACGCTGGTCGAGGCCGATCGCCTCGTCACTGCGCATCGCCTGCTTGCGCGAGAGGCTGATCCGGCGGCGGTCGAGATCGATGTCGATGATCTTGACGGGCACGCGGTCGTGGACGCTCACCTCGTCCTCCGCGCGCTCGACGTGGTGGTCGGCGAGCTCGGAGATGTGGACGAGGCCCTCGATCGCGTCGTCGACCTCGACGAACGCGCCGAACGGGACGAGCTTCGTCACGCGGCCCTCGATCACGTCGCCGACCTCGTGCTGGCGCGCGAACTGCCGCCACGGGTCCTCCTGCGTCGCCTTCAGCGACAGCGACACGCGCTCGCGCTCGAGGTCGACGTCGAGGACCTCGACGTCCACCTCCTGCCCGACCTCGACGACCTCGCTCGGGTGGTCGACGTGCTTCCACGAGAGCTCCGAGACGTGGACGAGGCCGTCGACGCCGCCGAGGTCGACGAACGCTCCGAAGTTGACGATCGACGAGACCACGCCCTTGCGCCGCTCGCCCTTCGCGAGCGACGTGAGGAAGTCCTGGCGCTGCTCGGCCTGCGACTCCTCGAGGAACTTGCGCCGCGACAGCACGACGTTGTTGCGGTTCTTGTCGAGCTCGATGATGCGGCACTCGAGCTCCTTGCCGACGTACGGCTGCAGATCGCGGACGCGGCGCATCTCCACGAGCGAAGCCGGGAGGAAGCCGCGCAGCCCGATGTCGATGATGAGGCCACCCTTGACGACCTCGATGACAGGCCCGGTGACGGTGCCGTCGGCGTTCTTGATCTCCTCGATCTTCCCCCAGGCCCTCTCGTACTGGGCGCGCTTCTTCGAGAGGATCAGCCGGCCTTCCTTGTCCTCTTTCTGGAGGACGAGCGCCTCGATCTGGTCGCCCGTCGAGACGACCTCGGACGGGTCGACGTCGTTGCGGATGGAGAGCTCGCGCGACGGGATCACACCCTCCGACTTGTAGCCGATGTCGAGCAGCACCTCGTCCTTGTCGATCTTGACGACGGTGCCGGACACGAGATCCCCCTCGTCGAACGGCTTGATGGTCTCCTCGATGGCGGCCATCAGCTCCTCGAACGACTCGCCTACGTCGTTCTCGACGATCGTGCCGCCGGCGAACGTCTCGCCGGAGGTGGAAGGAGCGGTCCGGGCGATGACGCCGCCGGACCCGTCGGGGATCGTGTCCGCGGTGGCTTGCGCAGCCCCGCCTTGCTCGTCGGTCATATGGGTGGATTCCTCCTGTAGCAGAAAATGACCCCCGAATCAGGGGTCACCGGAGTATAGGCGGATGGGTCGGGCGCTGCCGGGCCGCGGGCGCCGCCGCGAGGGGCCCGGAAAAGACTTAGGGCCGGGGGCGCCAAGCACGCCTCCGGCCCTGCAGTCATGAGCGGCGGGTGTTAGGTCCAGCTCTTACCGAGCTTCCCCGTCTCGACACGAATGTCGATCACTGCGCACCTCCTCCTCGAGCCTCCCAATTGCTCTGGCGCAAGACTGTCAAACCAGACTTGCCTCCACAAGGTGGGAACGGGTCATTCTTGAGTACGCAGTTCTGACTAGCTTTTTCGTGACCTCAAGAGACCCCGCACGCGCGACGGCGCGCCCGTCGCAGAGGGGCGCGCGCGGAGACGAGCTAGGTGGCCGGAGCCGCCATGAAGTCGGGCTGCAAGTGCTTGGAGTTGAAGAAGGCGCCCAATGCGAGGCCGCAGAGCATGATCGCGGCGATGAGGAACGGCGCACGGAGGCCGAAGACGCTCCCCGCCGCGCCGCCCAGCAACGTCCCGAACGGGATCGCCCCCCACGCCAGCAGACGGTGCGCGCTCTGCACGCGGCCCAGGAGACGGTCCGGTGTAACTGCTTGACGTAACGAATTCGTAAGCACGTTCCATACCCCGCCGGCGAACGCGACGGCGATCATCATCGTCGCGACGAGCGGCACGAATCCGGTGGCGGAGATCGTGAGGTTCGCGAGGCCTGCGACGCCGAGGGCCGCCGCCAGGGACAGAGGGATTCCCGCGCGCGCCCGGACGCGGCCCGCAAGGAGGCTGCCGGCCAGCGCCCCGACCGCCTCGATGCTGAGGAGGATGCCGAAACCGAACGAGCTGAGCTCCAGCTCCTCCAGCGCGAACAGGACGAAGATCGCGAACGTCGCGTTGAGCGCGACGTTCGTCAGCGCCGCGATGTAGCTGAGGTTGCGCAGCGAGGGCCGCGCGCGCAGCCACCGCACGCCCTCGGAGATGTCTGCCCTGATGGTCCTCTTCTCGCCTTCTCGGACCCGTTGCCGAGGAGGTCGCTTCTTGATACCGAAGATAAGAGACGCCGCGAGCAGGAACGAACCTGCGTCGACGAGGAACGGGAGCCCTGCGGCCTGGGCGAACAGCAGCCCGCCTAGAGCCGGCCCCGCGAACTGGTTCGTCGCGACGACGATCGCTTCGAGGCGGCCGTTGGCATCCTCCAGACGCTGTTTCGGGACGACGCCCGGAACGAGCGCAAAGACGGCGTTGTCCGAGAAGACCTCGCCGACCCCTTGCAGGAACGCGACCGCGTACAGCGCGGGCAAGCCGGCCTCACCGAAGAAGACGAGCCCGCAGAGCAGGGCCATGACGAGGGCGCGCATGGTGCTGACGGCGGTGATGAGCCCGCGCCTGTCGAGGCGGTCCACGATCGCTCCCGCGGGCAGGCTGAACAGGAGCCACGGCAGGTTGCTCGCGAGCAGGATGCCGGAGACCGCGATGGGGTCCCGCGTCACCGCCGCGGCGAGGAGCGGAAGCGCCGTGATGCGCACGCCGTCGCCGATGTTCGAGACCGCCGCGGCGCCCCAGACCCGTGCGAAGTCGGGGCCGAGCCGCGCGGGCTCGGCCTCGGGGATGCGGATGACGTCGCCGGCGACGTCCGGCGGCGCAGGCTCGAGGCGGAGGTCGACGACCTCGGGCACACCGGCGTCGGCGACCCGCACGTCCTCCAGCTCCACGGCGGTCTCGTCCGCTGCCCGCATCGGGTCCCTTCCCCTGCATCTCCGGCGGTCCGCCCGAAACCGCCCGGTCTGTTACGTGCTAGAAGACGGTGTCACGGCGGCGGGGGCCGCCACAAGGCGATATCGGGTGGTTTATCGCGCCACCACTCCGGACTACGCGCGTGGTTCCTTCTGCTCATACGCGTGCAAGATGCAGACGCGCATCGGGCCGCCCGAAGGCGGCCCGATGATGTGCTGTGGCGCTACGACCAGGTCCTGCCGAGCTTGCCCGTTTCGGTGCGGATGTCGATCATGTTGGTACCTCCCTCCTCGCCTAGCGGCACGACCGCCCACCATCGCGCAGACCCCAATCGGATCGCCAGGACGGCTCGCGGATTCTCGCAAAGCCCTTAGGTCCAGTTCGAGCCCAGCTCCCCCGTCTCGATGCGGATGTCGATCACGTCGCCCCTCCCTCCTTGCGTAGCGGTACAGCCGGCCCACCATCGCGGCTCGTCGACCGATCGCGCAACGGGGTTGGGGACGAATTGGGCACAACAGCCCACGGCTCTAGTCAAGACCGCGACGCGCGCTGGCTCCATCTGGCTACGACGGCCGCGTCGTTCCTTGCCTGTGCGGCAAAAATAAAGAGGGCGGCCCCTGGCCGCCCTCTTTACTTCCGTTCCGGATCGGCTAGTCGCCCAGCTGTCCTCGCACCGCGCCGTTCGGGAACGTCGCGGTGTGGATGTTGACGTAGAACTGCGTCGGGTCCCGCCGGATCTCCTTGACCTGCGCCTTGGTCGCCGTCACGCACTTCGCGCCGGGCCCCTCGCTTCCGAACAGCGTCACGAAGATCGGCCCGGGCTCACCTGCGGGAGCCTTGTGGATGTGGCCGGCGGTCGCGGTGTCGATCCCGGAGAGCGTGACCTCGAAGCAGATCTCGCCCCGGCCCTGGTTCAGCGTGAGCGTGATGAACCCGTTCCCGTCGGGATCGCCCGGGCCGGGCCGCTCCTCTGCTCCCACCAGCGCGGTCGACAACGTCGTCCCCGCACCGGCGGCCGTCGTGCCCCACAGAGCGGCCGCCACGGCCACCGTCAACGCAACTAGAACCCTGACGCGCATCGCATTCCCTCCCAGTTCCGGCTTCGTCCTAACTCTGGGAGTTTCCACCATTTAGTGGGAGATCGCCAGGGGCTTGCCCTGCAATGGAC
Source organism: Actinomycetota bacterium (assembly GCA_030861725.1). Taxonomy (GTDB): domain Bacteria; phylum Actinomycetota; class CADDZG01; order CADDZG01; family WHSQ01; genus JALZEG01. The sequence continues at coordinate 40,892 of JALZFC010000028.1, forward strand.
TCCTGGAGCGTTCGCCCAGGCGGCCGGTGCCGTGTCTTCTGGAACGTTCGCCCAGGCGACCGGTGCTAGTCCTTGGTCTCGGACCAGTTCGCGCCGAACGAGAGGTCGACCTTCAGCGGGACCTCCATCGTGCAGACGCCGCTCATCTCGCGGGCGACGACGCCCGCGGCGGCGTCCCGCTCCCCGTCCGGGACCTCGAACACGAGCTCGTCGTGCACGGTCAGGATCATCCTCGTGCCGGCCCCCGAGTCCCGCAGGGCGCGATCGACGTTGATCATGGCCAGCTTCATGATGTCGGCGGCCGAGCCCTGGATCGGCGCGTTCAGCGCCTGCCGCTCGCCGATCGCGCGGACGCGCGGGTTGCCGCTCCCGAGCTCGGGCAGGTACCGGCGCCGGCCGAACATCGTCGTCGTGAACCCATCCGCGTACGCCTGCGTGACGACGGAGTCGAGGAACTTGCTGACGCCTTCGAACTGCTCGAAATACGCGTCCATGATCTCGCGTGCCTCGGCGACCGGGACGTTCAGACGTTCGGCGAGCCCGGGCGCGCCCATGCCGTATGCGAGGCCGTAGTTCACCATCTTCGCGACCGAGCGGTGCATGGTCTTCAGCTCCGACGGGTTGATGCCGTAGATCCGGCACGCGGTGGCGGTGTGCACGTCCTCGTCGTTCGCGAACACCTCGATCAACAGCGGGTCCTTCGACAGGTGCGCCATCACGCGCAGCTCGATCTGCGAGTAGTCGACGGACATCAACGCGTAGCCCGGAGCCGCGACGAACGCGCGGCGGATCTGCTTGCCGAGGTCCGTGCGCACCGGGATGTTCATGAGGTTCGGGTTCGTGCTCGAGAGCCGCCCGGTCGCCGCGACCGTCTGGTCGAACGTCGTGTGCACGCGGCCGTCCGCGGGGTCGGTCAGCGGGGGCAGCGCGTCCACGTAAGTGTTCTTCAGCTTCGAGAGCTCCCGGTAGTCGAGCAGCTTCGCGACGAACGGGTGCTGGTCGACGAGCTGTTGCAGGGCGCGGGCGTCGGTCGACAATCCCGTCTTCGTCCGTCTGGTGGTCTTCAGCCCGAGCCTGTCGTAGAGGAGCACGCGCAGCTGCGACGGGGAGCCGAGGTTCACGCGCTCCCCCGCGAGCTCGTAGCACTCGGCCTCGAGGACCCCGATGCGCTTGTCGAGGTCGCGCGCCATCTCCTCGAGGTAGTCGAGGTCGATCGCGACGCCGGTCTTCTCCATCTCCGCGAGCACCGGGATGAGCGGGTGCTCGATGGTCCGGTAGAGGTCCGTCATCCCGAGCCTGTCGAGCTCCGGACGCACCGCGTCGGCGATCTCGGCGACGGCGAGCGCGCGGAGACACGCGTCCTCCGCCTCGACCTCCTCGCCCACGCCGAGGTCGAACGACGATTGCGCCTCCTCGGAGCGGTCGACGCCGTCCACGGCCTTCAGCTCCCGTCCCGTGTACTTGCGCGCCATCTCGTCGATCGCGTATCCCGGCGCGCCCGGGTCGAGCAGGTACGACGCGATGTGGGTGTCGAGCTCGAGCCCCCGCAGCTCGACCCCCATCGCGTCGAGCGACAGCGTCAGAGCGCGGCCCCCGTGGGCGATCTTCGGCACGCCCTCGTCCTCGAAGACGTCGCCGAGCGCGGCGAGGTCGTCCCGCCCCAGGCCCCCGGCGCCGACCGGTGCGAAGGCGACACGGCCCTCGTCCCACGAGAAGGCGAGCGACTGGGGCACGCCGCGGGGAGAAGACGGGACGAGGTCGACGGCTAGGGGGGACCCCGCCCGGCGCAGCTCCGCCACGAGGTCGTCGACGTCCGCACGCGCGCTCGCGACGCGGACGTCGAGCTCGAACGGCTCGCCCTCGCCTTCCGCGGCCTCCGGGAGGTCGGCCATCAGGCGCTCCAGCAGCGTGCGGAACTCGAGCGAGATGAAGAGCTCGCGTACCTCCTCGAGGTCCCACGGCCCCATCTTCAGGTCCTCGATGGCGGCGTCGAGCGGCACCTCGGCGAGCGTCGAGAGCCGCTTGTTGACCGCGACCTGCTCGGCGTGGGCGGCGAGGTTCGCGGCCAGCTTCGGCGTCTGCTCCGACGCGTGCGCGACGGCCTCCTCCGCGGACCCATACTTCTGCACGAGCTTCGCCGCCGTCTTCGTCCCCACGCCCGGCACCCCCGGGAGATTGTCGGACGTGTCGCCTTCGAGCGCCTTCAGGTCGACGTACTTCGCCGGCGGCACGCCGTAGCGCTCCTCGACCGCCTTCGGGTCCATCTCGACGATGTCGGTGATGCCGCGGCGGTTGTAGAGGACCTTGATGTCCTTGCTCACTAGCTGGAAGAAGTCGCGGTCGCCCGTGACGATCCGGACGTCGATGCCGTCCGCGGCGGCGCGCTTCGCGAAGCACGCGATGACGTCGTCGGCCTCGTGGCCCGCCACGCCGTAGATCGGGATCTGCATGACGCGCAGCACCTCGTGGATCAACGGGACCTGCCCCGAGAACCCGTCGGGCGCCGTTGACCGGTTGCTCTTGTAGTCCGAGAACTCCGCCGAACGCTCGAGCGGCTCGCCGACGTCGAAGCAGACGGTGATGTACTCGGGCTTCTGCTCTTGCAGGAGCTTGATAAGCATCGCGGTGAACCCGTAGACCGCGTTGGTCTTGGTCCCGTCGGTCGTCTGCAGGTCCTCCGGAAGGGCGTAGAACGCCCGGAACGCAAGCGAGTAGCCGTCCAGGATCAGCATCTTCGAGCGCGCGGGCGCTTTTCGGGGCGGCATGTGCGACGAGCTTACAATCCGGTCGATGAGCAAAGACTCCGAGGATCCCCTCGGCGGAGGCGTCTCCTCGCCCGACCTGCGCGCGCTGAATCCCGCTTCCAAGGAGTACCTGGAGGCCGTCTTCGAGCTCGGCGAGGAGGGCCAGAGGATCCTCCAGGCGCGGATCGGCGAACGGCTCGGGCTGGCACCCGCGACGGTGTCGGAAGGCGTGAAGCGGCTCGTGGCGGAGGGCTACGTGACGGTCGACGCGTCGCGCCAGATCGCGTTGACGGACGAAGGCAGACGGATCGCGGAGGCGCTCGTTCGCCGGCACCGGCTCGCGGAGCGCATGCTCGTCGACATCCTGGGCATCCCGTGGCACCTCTGCCACCACCACGCGGAGGACTGGGAGAAGGTCATGACGCCGGAGGTCGAGCAGGCGATCCTCGCGAAGCTCGAAGGCGACCGGACGTGCCCGCACGGCAACCCGATCCCGGGCGAACCGTCGACGATCCCGTGGTCGGACCTGAAGTCCGTCGCGTCGATGGACGTCGGCGAGAGCGGCAAGCTCAAACGCCTGCTCGAGGACGTCGAGCTCGACGGCGACGTCCTGCTCTACCTCGAGCAGCACAGGCTGATGCCTGGGCACGACCTCAGACTGGTCGAGATCGCGCCCGACGGGACGCGGGTGCTCGAAGTCGACGGCTCGCAGGTCGCGCTGGGGACCCGTCTCGCGGACAACCTCTGGGTCCTGGTCGCCTAGCTTCTTCGGGCGCCGGAAATGTCCGGTTAGGGTCGCCTAACAACCAACCAACCAGGAGGTGCTCGATGACCATGCGGATAGCCGCGGCTCTCGCCGCGGCGGTGCTGGCCCTGGTCGCCTGCGACGACGACGGGGCATCGGTGCGCGACCTCGGGGGGTCCGCGTCCGGCTCGGGGACGGGCTCCGGTACCGGGACCGGGACCGGCACCGGCTCGGGGACGGAGGCCGGCGGCGAGTGCGTCGAGGACGACGGATCGCCCGGGCTCCAGGTGGTCCTGGACGAGTTCTCGGTGACGCCGGAGGAGGACGAGCTGGCGAGCGGGCCGGTGAGGTTCCTAGCGACGAACAGGGGTGAGATCGCGCACGAGCTCTACGTCGTGCAGGCGCCCAACCTCGAGTCGTTGCCGCTGGACGGTGACCGCGGGATCGACGAAGAGGCGCTCCGGCCCGGCCAGCTGGTCGCGGAGCTCGAGGGGGTGCCGCCGGGCGAGACCTGCGCGCTGGAGGTCGACCTCGAGCCGGCGACCTACGTGCTGCTCTGCAACATCGTGGACGAGGGCGAGAAGAACGTCCGCAGCCACTACCTCAGGGGGATGCGGGCGCGCGTGAAGGTGATGTAGAGCGAGTGCCCCACCAGACGGCCGCGGCCGCGACCGCGATCCAGACGCCGTGGAGCACCCACGTCGCGGCCGTCACGTCCCGGTAGTCCGGGAGCAGCGCGGACCACGCGCGGTAGAGCGGGTTCGCCGTCTCGAAGAAGTCGACGACGACCGTTAGGCGCCCGGCCAGCGCCTCGACGGTGAGGTAGACGTACGCGCAGATGCCGGCCGCGCCGAGCGCCGCGACCGCCCCGAGGCGGCGGCGCGAGGCTCCGGCCCACGCGGCGATCGCGACGACGAGGAGCGGCGCGACTACGACGACCTGCCGCCCCGGCCACCACCAGCCGTGCATCGTGAGGGCGACGAACGTCGCGTTGAGCCACCCGGCGGCCAGCGGCACCGCGAGGAAGAACCGGCTCGTTACTCGTGGCCGCTCGCCGAGGCGACCGGTCGATCTTCGTGACACGGCCATCGCACCGAGCGCGGGAAGCGCGCACAGCCAGGCCGGCTGCCACGCGGCCAGGCCGAACTCCCGGTCCACGAGCAGGCCGATCAGACGCCGGCTCCGGCCGGCGAAGTCGGGCTCGGATCCGACGACGCCGAACTCGCCCGTGACGAAGTGGTCGCCGACGCCGTACGGCGTCCACCCGCCGTACCACGCCCAGTGCGCGGCCACGAACGCCCCGCCGGCGACCACGAGCGCGCCGGCGAGCCATCCGGCCGCGCGGCGGTCGCCGTCGCGCCACCATCTCCACAGGATCACCCCTGCGAGGGCCGCCGCCACCGGCGCGTACTTCACCGACAGCCAC
>JALZFC010000003.1 GCA_030861725.1 Actinomycetota bacterium
GCCGCGGACGAGCCGGCGCCCTTCGCGCCGCCGCCCTTGCCCGAAGCGGTGACGCCGCCGTTCACGCCGTCGAGCGCCGTGCCGCCCGAGCCTCCGAACGCAGCCGCGCCGTCCTCGGCGCTCGTCCCCCTGAAGTTCGGGACCATCTGCACCGCCGAGACGGCGCCGACGAGTGCGCCTGCGACGAACGCGGCGGTGAGCTTCCAGCCCGCCAGCGCCGCGATGCCCTGTGCGGGCCCTGCCGGGGTATTCAAGACGCCTTTCCCTTCAGTACCTCGAGCAGCGCCCGCCGCTTCAGCACCGCGCCGCCCGCGCATCCGAACAGGATCCAGATAGCCGCGACCATCACGCCCTCGAGGGGGCCGCGGGCGAAGAACGCGACGACTTCGGGGACGTCCTCGACGGGCAGCGCGACGGGCGCAGCCACGTCGGACGGCGCGGCCGCACCGGAAGAGGCGAGGGGAACCGCTCCGCCCGATCCGCTCGCCGCGTCCACCCTCGACGCCGTTCCCGTGGAGACCGACGGTGCGGGCTCCTGGGGGGGCGCCTCGGTCACGGGGATCCGGGGGTTCGACTCGTACTCCGCCTCGGGAGCGATCGTGTAGATCGAGTTCGTCTGGATCGACGCGAGCTGCACGAGCAGCCGCGACCTCTCGACGGAGTCGTTGAACACCGTGAGCTGGAGCGCCGGGACCGCGCGGCTCCCGCTCTCGCTCGTGAAGCTCGTGCCCTGCCCGTTGACCGTCCTGCCGTTGAAGTACTGGCCGTCGGACTGCTGGATCCCGGCGAACGCGCCCTTGGGCGTCCGCACGACGTCCGGGCGGAAGAGGTCGACCTGCATGCGCGTCCCGAGCGCGGAGTTGATCCGGCGCGCAAGACCGGGGCACTGGTCCTCTTCGACCGAGCTCGTGCACTCGCCGATCCGCTGGACGACCTCGCCCTCGGCGTCTTTCACGACGACGCCCGAGAGCGTCCGCTCCCACGACGCCTTCGCGGTGCCGGGACGGCCGTGCGCGCTGGTGGTCGCGGTCGCGACGACCTCGGCGATCGAGACGCTGCCGCCGGCCGGCGGCGCGAGCTCGATCCCTCTTGCCGTAGCCGTGCTCGTCGAGACGACGCCGAGCTGCGCGTCCCGCCGCGCCGCGGCCGAGAACGTCGAGCGGCCGATCCTGAAGCCCTGCCCGGAGACCGCGGCGAAGCTCGACTCGGCCGTCACCGTCGACTTCGCCAGGTCGCAGCGCACCGTCGCCTCACCGCCCGATCCGCCGCCCGAGCTCTCGACGACCTCGCCGCTGCCGTCGAGGCAGCTCGCGGGCGTCCACGGCCATTCGACGCCGGCGCCGTCCTTCAGCTCGGCCTCGGTGCTGCTGTCCTCGACCAGTGCCTGCGCGGTGGCCGAAGCCCCCACGGGCCGGAGGTCGAGCGACGGCACGCGTGCGGCGGTCAACCCCCGGTCCCCGCTGCGCAGCTCGGAGACCGTCACGTACTGCCCCGCGAAGTTGAGGGCGCCGCGGTAGCCGCCGATGAGGACCGCCCGCGCGCCGTAGCCGTTGACGCCGGCCGAGTAGTTCGTGACGGTCGCGTCCGTCTCCCGGACGTCGCTCGTGAGGGCGTCGTAGTCCGGGGGCCTGAGGGGGTCGGCTTCCGGCGTCTCGTCGCGCACGACGTTCCAGTGGTAATAGCCCGACCGCTCGCCGTCGAGGCTCGGCACGAAGAGCCGGTTCGTCGACGGGTCGGTCGGCATGAACCCGCTGACGGTCAGCTTCGCGATGCCCCCCTGGGGAACAGGGGTGGCGCGGCCGTCCGCGACGAGCAGGTACGAGTCGTCGACCTCGCCGCTCGATCCCGGGCTCCCCATGTAGAACTTGCCGGTGCCGGTGTTGAGGCCGGCCCAGTAGTTGCGCGAGTTCGGCGCGGTGACGAACCCGACCCACGCCGCCAGGCGCCCGTCGAAGACCCATGCTCCCGGCGTCGAGCGCGCGAGGCTCTGCAGGAAGAACCGGTCCGTCTTCGGATCGAACGCGGCGATCCCGCGGTAGGCCCCCGAGAAGTAGGACCCCGAGATCGGGAAGAACTCGCGCGTGAAGCCGAGCGCGTCTCCCGGGCCTGCCTGGGGATCGACCGTCACGCGGATCAGCCCGGCCTGCCCGGGAAACGCGTCGCCGGCGCCGGACCCGCCCGTCGAGCACGCGACGTGCAGCGTGGGGCGCCTCGAGCTGCGCGCGACCAGCGCACCGACTCCGATCGTGTAGAGAGCCTGCTGGCACTCGGGCAGCGGCGTCGCCCACACGAACGCCCCCGTCTTGCCGTCGAGCGCGACGATCGACGTGCCGGGGCCGACGGCCTTCTGGCCGCTGCCGCCGTTGGCGACGACGAGCGACTGCGTCATCTCGCCGACGACGTAGACCCTGTCGTCCTTGGGGGAGTACGTCATGCCCATCGGGAAGAACCCGGGGACCGCCCTCGTGAGGCTCCACGTGGCCTGCGGCTCGAACCGCTTCGTGTCGACGACGAGGATCGTGTTCTCGCCCGCCTGGTTCGGCCGCATGAACAGCAGGCGCCTGCGCGCGCTGTCGAGTGCGGTCGTGTACGGCGACGGCGTCGGTATCTCGCCTCCGCCGGCGATCCTGCCGCTGCGCACGAACGACGGGATGTCGCTGCGCAGGTCGTACTCGACCAGCCACGCGGCGAGACCGTCGATGTCGTTCAGGTAGACGTAGTACATCCGGTTGCGAGCGGAGTCGACCTGGACGATCTGGCCCTGCTCGACCGTCTCCTCGGGCGGTTGCCGGAGCTCGCCCAGCACGACGAGGCCGCCGTGTCCCCGCGTTCCGCCGGACTTGCCGGCGGCCGCGGGGGCCACGAGAGCTACGACGGACAGCGCGGCGGCCGCGGCTGCGAGGCTCCGCCGCGCGACCTTCCTCAGGTCCTGCATCGTGCTGCCCTCCGTGACCCTTCGCCCAATAGGATGAGTTTGCGGGGGGCGTCGGGGGCGGTCCCGCTAAGTTCCACCCCCGGCGTCACCCTGTGCCTCGTTGTTGTCGTTAGCCGCCGAACGCCGCCGCGCCGGCGACGACCGCCGTGAGCGGACCGCCGCTCGGGCAGGTGTTGTTCTGCGTCAGCACCGGGGCGAACCCGGCCGTCGCGACGCCGAGCGCGGGGTTGTCCGAACCGCCGTTCGCGAACGTGATCTGCATGTCGCTGATCGTGATCGCGGCCGTCAGGCCGACGCGGGTCCACGAGAACACGAGGCTCGCGTTCGCGGTGGTGAGCTCGCCCTTGTTGACCGCGGGCACGCCCGTGATCGTGGCGGTGCCGTTCGCCGTGCCGATCGCCGGCGGCTCGTTCGCGACGCAGCCCTCGGCGTACGTGAACGACGCGTTGAAGTCGCCGGGGCCGACCAGCGCGTACGGGCCCTCGGTGCCGACGCCCGCGGCGCCGCCTGCCGCGATGCCGAGGGGCTCGACGGTGCCCTTGCACTCACCGGACGCGCCGGGGCTGGGGAAGGCGCTGAGGAACGCCTCGCACTCGAAGGCGAGGGCGCCCGCGCCCTGCGCCGAGGCGGTGCCGCTCGTGAAGGGGACTACGGCCACCGCGGCGGCCACCAATGCGATGAGCTTCTTCTTCAAGTCGTGTCTCCTAACTCTTGCCCGCTTACACCGGGACTCGTGTCACGGTGCTCATTGCGTGTGCCATCTCCGACAGATGGGAGGAGATGGCCTGCCCGCTGCTGTCGCTCTGCCCGATCCCTCCTTTCCGCCCGTACGGTCACGGCGTCTGTCGCCACGACTCCGGTTCCTCTGCTTCCGAGACCGTTCCTTCACCCGTGGGGATGAGGCGTCACCCGGGAAGGTCCGGAACCTCACCCCGCAAACCGGACGAATCCGGCCTTTCGTGCTTGGCCGATCGCCGAGGCGATCGGTCGTGTCGCGGAGCGTCTCGGCGCGTCGCCGGGGGATACGGTCGAGGGGGTCGTTCCCTTACGCTCCGCGCTCGGTTTTTCTCAGGCGAGGCCCTCGCGCATCGCGATCGCCGCGGCCTCGACCCGGTCGCGCGCGTCGAGCTTCCGCATCAGGTTCCGGACGTGGGTCTTGACGGTGTTCTCGCCGATGCCGAGCCGGTCGCCGATCTCGCGGTTCGTGAGGCCCCGGGGCAGAAGCTCGAGGACGCGCATCTCCTGGACCGTGAGGTCGAACGGGCCTTTGGCGCGGCGCCCCCTGGTCGCGAGGGCGACGAGCTTGCCGGCGATCCTCGGATCCGCGTAGGTGCCGCCGTCGGAGACCGTGCGGACGGCCTGGCGGATGATCGCCGGCTGGGATTCCTTTAGGACGAACCCGCGGGCGCCGGCGGCGAACGATCCCATCATCACGCCGTCGTTGGGGAAGCTCGTGAGCATCACGACGTGCGCCGCCGGCACCTGGCGGGCGAGGTCGGCGCAGGCTTCCACTCCCGTCCGGTCCGGGAGCCGCACGTCCATCACGACGACGTCCGGACGTAGCCGCGCGGCCTCGGTCAGCGCCTCGGCAGCGGTCGTGGCCTGGCCGGTCACGACGAAGTCCGGCTCGTCGCCGAGGAGCGCGACGAGACCCTCGCGCACGACCGGGTGGTCGTCGACGACGAGGATCCTGATCACCGGCGCTCGCGCGGGATCTCTGCCTCCACGACCACCCCGCGCGGCTGCGCGTTGCGGATGCGGAAGGTCCCGCCCACGTCGGTGACGGCGCGGCGCATGCTGTTCGTGCCGACGCGGCCGCGGTCGGGGATCGACGACGTGAGCCCCATCCCGTCGTCGGTGACGGTCAGGAGGACGCTGCTCTTCTCGAACGCGAGCGCGACGCGGACGACGCTGCACCGGGCGTGGCGCCACGCGTTCGCGAGCGACTCGTGGACGACCCGGTAGAGCGCGCGCTCGGCCTTCGGCGGCAGCCGGGCGGGACGGCCGGAGACGTCGACGATCACGTCGAGCCCGCTGTCGGCGCGGAACGCCGCCGCCAGCGACGTGATCGCGGGGACGAGCCCGCGGCGGGCCGCGGGGAAGAACGCGAGCGCCTCGATCGCCTGGTCGATCTCCCACTTCCCCTGGTCGGCCAGCTCGGCGAGACGGCGGAAGCGATCCGCCCAATGCGAGTCGGGCGACAGCTTCTCGGCCTCGCGGCGGGCAAGCAGCTGGATCGCGACGAACAGCTGACCGGCGGTGTCGTGGAGGTCGGCGGCGATCCGGTCGCGCTCCTGCGTGAGCTCGCGTCCGCGCGCGGCCTCTTCCATGTCGGCGCGCGTGGAGATGCGGTTGGCGACCTCGGCGACGCCGGCCGCGAGGATCTCCAGGAACGCGACCTCCTCCGGGCGCGACGTCGCCCCGCGCACGCGCATGGTCCCGACGGAGCGGCGGCCGAGGTGCATCGGGATCGCGATCCGTCCGTCGGGCAGCGTCGTGCAGCGTTCGGCGTCGCGGAGCATCGCCCGCTCCTGGGGCGTCAGGTCGCTCCCGCCGAGTCGCCGCGCGAGCACACGGCTCCGCCACGCCAGGCTCTCGACCTCCGGGCCGCGGGCGTCGAGCAGCCGGTTCAGGCGCGCGACCAAAGAGGTGGTCCCTCCCCGCTCCGTGAGGGCTCCGCCGAGGTCGTGGAGGACGTCCAGTCGCTCCACCTGTCGTTCCAGTCCCGCGAGCAGGTCCCCTCGTCTGGAGAACGCGAGCGCGTTCGCCAGCGCGGTCCCGGCCGCCGCCCCGAGGTCCTCGAGCTCGTCGAGCCGGGCGCCCGCGCCCAGCGGCGCCACGGCGGCGACTCCCTGGGGCCTGCCGTCGTGGAGGAGCGGCACGAGCACGCCTTCCTCCACCCCGCGCGCGCCGGCGGGGACGAGGTCGAGGTCCCGCGGGTCCGAGGTGTGGGTGGCACGCCGCGCCAGCAGCGTCTTCCACGCGCCGGGGGCCGCGGGGGCCGGTGCGTCGGCGAATCCGTCGACGGATTCGGGGGCCTGCGCTCCGGCCGGGACGGCGGCGTCTCCGGCGGGGGAGAGGCCGCCGCCGTCGAGCAGCCACACCCCGCACGCCGCCCCGCCGGAGACCGCGCAGAAGACGCGTGCTATCGCGCTCGCCGTCTCCGACGGGTCCAGCGAGCGATTCAGCGCGGCGACGTCCGCCGCTGCGACCGGACGCATCCGGTTCCCCGCCTCGACCTCTGCCGGTGCTTCGAGCAAATCGACCTCCCCTTCGGGAGGAGGTACGGGCGGCGGGGGCTCTTCCTTACGCTCGCTCCGGCCGCGACCGCGAGCAGGCCGAGCTTTCTTGCCTCGGGGCGGCCTCTCTGGTAGAAATCGGGCCGGTTCGGGCCGATTTACCCCTCTGGGTGGGCGAGGCCCTCGGACGCAGGCGGCGAATGAATCCGGGCATGACGGAACTCAGTGAGGGCGCGCTCGTCGAAGGCGCGCTTGCGGCGGACCAGGAAGCATTCGGCTTCCTGTACCGGCGCTTCTACCCGCGCCTCGTACGCTTGATCATCCGCAAGAGCGGCGACCGCGCGCTGGCGGAGGACATCGCGCAGGAGACTCTCCTGCGCGCCCTGGACAAGCTCCACACGTTCGACAGCTCCCGCCCGCTGTGGCCGTGGCTGAAGACGATCGCGACCAACCTCATGGTCGACGCCGGCCGCAAGCGCAGCCGCGAGGTCGTGTGGGAGCCGGACGACGAGGGACTTCCGGCGAAGGAGATGCCGGGCTGCGAGGACGGCATGCTGCTCGCGCAGGTCCTCCAGAACCTGCCCGACCGCCAGCGCGTCGCGGTCTCGCTGCGTTACCTCCAGGACTGGGAGTCGTCCGAGGCCGCCTCGTTCCTCGGGCTGACGATCCCCGCGTTCGAGCAGCTGCTGTTCCGCGCCCGCAAGAGGCTGCGCCTCGAGTACAGCCGCATCGCCCAGGGTGCGTTCGGCCTCGCCGGGTTGCCGCTGCGATGGCTGCGGCGAGAGTCGGCACGGATCGCGGCCCACTTCCCCGGCGCGCGCCGGGTGGTGGAGGTCACGTCGCAGCTGGGCCCGGTGACGTGGGCGCAGGCGGCGGCCGGGGGCCTCGTGCTGCTGACGGCGCTGCCTGCGATCACGCCGGCGGCTTTGGACGCGCGGCCGGGCGCGTCCGCGATCGCCGCGCGGAGCGGGGACGCGGGCTCCTCGGCTCTCCGTGAGGAGACCGCGGCACGGGGGCGGGAGGCAGACCGTCCGTCCGCGGCCCGAGGCGGTTCGGCGGCCCCGGCTCCCGCGGAGGCCGAGCCCGACACGCCGCCGGGTGACACTCCCAACCCGGTCAAGGACCTGGCCGAGCCCAATCACAACGTCCGCGAGCCGGAGGACGCGCAGATCGTCTCGATCGCGCACGCGGCCCGGGGGGACGACGGGAGCAAGAGGATCTTCGCCGCCGGCGTGACCGCGTGCCGGTTCCACACCTGTCCGCGCGTGCTGTTCACCAGCGCCGACGGAGGGCGCACGTGGCGGCGCCTGCCCGCCGAGGGGTTCGCGGGGAGCTCGCTGGTGATCCCGCCGGCGAGCGACGGCACGAAAGTCTTCGCGATGTCCCCGGCCGGCCTGCAGGCGAGCTACGACGGCGGGCGGACGTTCGCCATGGCGGCTCTGACGGGGGCCGCGCAGGCTACCGGGTCGGTCGCGGTGTCGCCCGCGTTCGACCGCGGGGATCCGACGATGCTGGTCGGAGCGCAGACGCTTCTCCGGTACGACGACTCGAGCCGGATGATCCAGCCGGAGCCCGCGAACACCTTGAACGGCCCGTTCGAGCCTGCGTTCTCTCCCTCCTATCCCGAGGACCCGCGCTATCTGATCGGCGGTCTCCGGCTGGACGGCGGGGTCCTGCGCTCGACCGTCTTCTCGTGCCGGGCTTCGATGTGCCTGTGGTACTCGCTGAAGGGGGACAACGGCATCCCGAAGCTGCGGCTGAGGCACGACTACGCGGAGTCCGAGGTCGCGTTCGCGTTCACGGAGAGACATCTCTACCGGTCGCACGACGTATGGAGCTTCGAGATGCTCCCGACGCCGTGGCGCGCCGACTCCTCATTGCGCGACGTCGCGCTGGTCGACGGGACGCGCACGATGTTCGCGGCGGTTCTCGGGGTTCCGCCCGGCGCGCGCGAGGGGCTCTACCGGAGCGACGACTCCGGCCGGACGTGGACGCAGGTCCGGTCGCCGCTGTTCCGCGACGGCGCGACCTCGATCGCGTGGGATCCCGGTGTGATGCTGGTCTCGCTACCCGATGCCGGGCTCGCGTGCTCCTCCGACGGCGGTCGCACGTGGTCGCGCCGGTGCTGATCTGCTCAGGGATCCTGGAACGCGAGCGTGCCGACCATCGTTACGGAGTCGAGCGCCCCGAGGGCGCACGACGGCGTCTTCGTCGCTTCGACCGCCTGTAGCGTGAGCTCGCCGGCGCCGAGGACGTTCAGCGAGGTATTTGCTACCGACAACGTCCAGGCGCCCCAGCTTCCGGCGAGGACGTGGGTGCCCGAGAAACCGGGTGGGCCTTCGGGGTCGAACGACTGATGCCACGTCCCCTGCGCGACCGCAGCGGCGCACGACCACGTAGCGACGCCGCTTCCGCCGGCGAACGTCCCGCCGGTCGCCTCGCCGGTGAGCGTCGTCACGCACGACTGCGTCCCGACCTTCGTAAGGTCGAGGTCAACCGCGCCTGCGACCGTGAGGTCGTAGGCCACGGTGCCGAGCGGGGCCCTGACGGGGGTGCGGAAGTCGACGGTGACGCGGACGGCGCAGGCGCCGGTCCAGAGGGCCGCATCGGCGGGCGGGGCGGCCGCGGCGAAGAGCGCGGCGGCGGCCGCGGTTACGAGGATCTTGCTTCTCATCGGTGGGTCCTCCCGGAGTGGGGTCGGGAGGACGATTGGCGGCGCGACGCCGAACTCCTTCCCCGGGAGCTCGCTGGGCTATTCCCGGGGAAGGCGCTTAGCGACGTTCTAGCAGCACCTGGGCCATCCGAGGAGTCCCAGGGGGAAATCGGCGAGACCGCTGGCGGCAAGAACCGTCAGCACTGCAGCGACCTTGAAGAGCTTTGCTTTCATCCGCTTCTCCTCCTCGAGCCGATTCAAGTATCCGTCCGTTCGCCCCGATCTTAAATACGATCTTGTCACTGTCTACTTGCGCCTGTTACAAATCGGGCGATAACCCCTCTTAACCACTCAGGACACCCAGGTGGGGTAAGCTTCGGTTGCTTAACTAGTCGTTACGATGCTGACTTTGCAGGAGGTCGGATGAGCTTCGCGAGAAGGCTGAAGCAGGCTCGCTTGAGCGCCGGAATGACCCAGGCGCAGCTGGCGGAGCCTATGTACACGCACGCTTACGTGAGCACGCTGGAGGCCGGCCGGCGCCAGCCTTCTCCCACCGCAGCAAAGCATTTCGCCCAGAAGCTGGGAATGGACGTCGATGAATTGTTGACGGGGCGCCCCCCACACCTAGCCGCGTCGTTGCGCCTAGCGTTGCAGGAGGCGAGGGTCGCTCTGTCCCGCGGCGAGTTCGACGATACCCAGCGCGTCGTGCAGAAGGTCGTGAAGGATGCCAAGAAATACCGGTTGCTGCGCCTCCAGGCTACGGCGACGGAGCTCCTCGCCCTTGCGGCCGAGCGCAGGGGGCAGATCGGCGCCGCTCTCGAGCTGTACCAGGAGACGGAGGAGCTGCTCGCGGAAGAGCCGTTAACGACCCTCGCCGGGCCGAGGGCCGGCCGCATCCGGTGCATGCAGATGGACGGGGACCCGCGCTACGGGATCTACCTCGGCGAGTCACTGCTCGAGCAGATGCGCCAGAAGCGCCTCGACGACCCCGCCGCGCGGGTCCGCATCCAGGCGCCGTTGGTGCTCGTGTACTTCGAAACGGGCATGCGCCGTCAGGCGAGTGCGACCGCCGACGAGCTCCTCCGTTTGGCGCCGCGGGTGACCGACCCGTTCAACCTCGCCGTCATGCACATGAACGTGGCCCGCGTGCTGATGCAAGACGGTGACGTCGCCGACGCGGACGACTCGCTCCGGCGGGCGGAGGACCACTTCCGCAGCCTCGACCTCCAGACGGAGCTCGGACGAGCGCACCTCGCCCGCGGCTACCTCTTCCTCCATCACGATCGTCTCGACGAGGCCGAGCCGGAGCTGCTCAGCGCCCTTGAGATCTTCGAGCTCACCGCCGCCGAGATCGACCAGGGCCGCGTCTACGCCGAACTTGGACGGCTGTCGCGCTTGCGCGGCGACATCGACGAGGCGATGGACCGGCTCCGCAAGGCAACCTTGCTCCTGAAGGACGCGAAGGACGCCGCGGAGCAGGCGATCGTGCACCGGGAGATGGGTCTCGTGCTCGCGAGCTCCAACCCCGAGGGGGCGCGCAAGAACCTGCGCAAGGCGATCGTGCTCTTCAACAAGGTCGACGACGTCGTCGAGGGCGCCAAGACGTACCGGTTGCTCGGCGACTTCCTCGAAGAGGAGCGCGAAGCCGACGCCGCCAAGTCCGCATACCTGGAAGGGCTGCGTCTCCTCGAGAGGATGTGACGCGGCGCGCCGGTATCATCGGCGCGGCGGGTGGAGCGGACGAGGAGGAGGCGAGCGTGGCGGACGTCGAGGACACGACGATCTACGACGTCGTCGTAAACCACGAGGAGCAATACTCGATCTGGCCCTCGCACAAGGAGATCCCCGCGGGCTGGGAGGCCGTCGGCAAGTCGGGGCTCAAGCCGGAATGCCTCGCGTACATCGAAGAGGTCTGGACCGACATGCGGCCGAAGAGCCTGCGAGACAAGATGGACTCGGAGGCCTGAGCCGTTTATCCCGCCCCGGGTCGCCGCATGCGCAGGCGATCGCTTTCGACGATCACGTTGCAGCCTGCGATCTCGGCTGCATCGACGTCAGCGACGAAGCGTGCCACGGCCGCCAGGGTCGTTGCGACATCCTGATCCCGTAGCCGGAACACCACGATCCCCGGATGAGAGCCTTGTCGATGGCTCGCGGGTCGGCCATGCCTCGATCGAGCGTGAAGAGGACGCGCTGCTCGCTAACAGCGGCGCGAGCGACGACCGCGTCGGGAGCTCCAGGGAGGTGCTCCTCGATCACGGTCGAGACGTCGTGTCCGGCGTCTCGAAGCATGGCTGCCGTGGCTGCGGGAGGGTTCTCGTCGAGCTTGAGCTTCAAGACGCTCGCGAACCGAGCGGCCGCACCTCTTCACGAGCAAGCTCGGCACCGTACGCGGCGGCTGCGCGGATTCCTTCGACGGTGAGTGTCGGGTACTCCGCCAGGATCTCGTCCTCGGACATACCCGAGGCGAGACAATCGAGCACGACGCTCACGGGCACGCGAGTCCCCCTGATGTGCGCCTGCCCGTGCAGGATCGTTGGATCGAGGCGAACGAGCTCCTCGGCTTCGGGGGTCATCGTGTCATTGTCGCAGCATGAGCCCACGTCGCTCCAGCAGTCCCCTAGGGCGTCACCAAGGTCAGATACGACGGCGGCTCCGGGACCTCGGCGCGGCGGCTCTCCAGCAGCAGCAAGTCGCCCTCCCGGCCCACCTCGTCGAAGCCCCCCAGCCTCAGCGTGATCAGCATCATCCGGTTCCGGTCGTTCGGCGCCAGCTCGGCCAGCAGGCGGACCCCCGCGTCCCGGGCCAGACGCATCACGTGGTTCAGCATCACGGTCCCGACGCCGCGGGACATCACGCGGCACGACATCAGCAGCAGCTTGAGGACCCACGTTGCGGCGCCTTTCTCGACCAGCGCGAGCCCGATCTTGCCGTAGCTCCCGTGCTTGTCCTCGAGCTCGGCGACCAGCAGGAGGTGGTCCGGCGACTCGGAGAAGGCGCGCAGCTCTTCGTACGAGTACGTCCGCCCCGTCGTATTGAGCTGGTTCGTCCTTACCGTCAGCTCCTCCGCCCGTTGCAGGTCGCCCTCGCCCGCGGGGGATATGACGAACGTCATCCCGAGCCCGGCGAGGAACTCCTCCTTCGGCCCCGCGAACTCCGTCTCCTCGCGCGCCCGCCGCGCGTCGGCGAGGTACATCAGCCGGCGGCGTGCCGACTCGGGTGTGACGAACGGCGGGTTGAAGTCCGGCAGGTCGAGCAGCGAGCCGAGGTCGTCGGGCGAGTAGCACCGCACCTCCGGAAGCGAGAACGCGACCTCCTCGCGGTCGAACGGCTGGTCGTCGACGAACGCGAGCGTGTCGATCCCGACGTTCAGCGCGTCTGCGATCGCCTTCACCGACACGTCCTTGGCGTTCCAGTTGATCTGCGGATAGAGGAAGTAGTCCGCGATCCCCGCGGCCCGGAGCCTCTCCAGCGCCAGCGTCTCGTCGTTGCGGCTCGCGATCGAGTTGAGGATCCCCCTGCGGTCGAGCTCCTCGACGACCGCGACCGCGCGCGGATCTACGTCCACCGACGCGTCCTCGAGCAGAGTGCCCTTCCACAACGTGTTGTCCAGGTCCCACACGAGGCACTTCACGGGCGGGCCCGTCGTCACGCCTCCACCAGCATCGTGCTCCACGCCGCGACCGGGCTGTTGTTCATGACCAGCACGAGATCCCCCGGCGCCACCTCACCGCTCTCGATACCGGTATGCAGGTTGAGCGGGACGTCCATCGAGCCCAGGTGCCCGTAGCGCGCGAGGTTCGTCTTGCACGCCTTCGCGAACTCGATCCGGAAGAACTCCTCGTAGAAGCGGAACGCCCCGGCCGACAGGTTCTGCATCATGAAGTGCCGGACGTCGGCGAAGGTCTTCCCCGCGCGGCCGAGCACCGACTCGTTCAGCGCCGCGAAACGGTTGCGGCTCTCGATGGCGAGCTTGAACGAGTAAGTCTTCAGGCTCTTGCACTCCTCGACCCAGTCCGCGAACGGCTTGTCCTTGAAGTCGACGCGGTAGAGGTCCCAGTACTCGCCGTTGGTCTCGATCGCCGATGCGAGCATCCGAGGCCGCGCGTCCCGCCGGAGAACGACGGCCACGCCCCCGTCGCCGTTGACGGTCACGGGGTAGCGGAAGCGGCGCGGCGTCGGCGGTTTGCTCCCGTGGGCTATCAGCACGTTGTCCCACTGCGGATGGGACGCGAGCAGCGACGTGCCGACCTCGAACGCGGACGAGATCGAGACGCACCCGAGGTCTGCGACCGAGACCACCATCGCCGTGCCGGCGGAGATAGCCGCCTGCACCCTCGTCGCCTCCGACGTCATCAGCAACGGAGGGACCCGCCCCTGCGCGACCACGAGCGCGTCGACGTCGTTCGGCTCGAGGCCCGCGGCCCCCAGCGCCGCGGACGCCGCGCCCGCCGCCAGGTCCGCGGCGTCCGAGCCCTCGTCGACGAGGACGGTGTCGATGCCGAGGTTGGCGAAGACCTGCCGCCCCGGCTCGTCGAGCCGCGCGTGCTCGGGGAGGTCCTCGACGCGGACGAACGAGCCGGGGAGGTGCGCCGCGATGGCGGCGATCCCGGCGCTCACGGGCGGGAGTGCTCCCGGAAGGCGGCCTCTGCGATGTTGAGCTGGTGCATCTGGTCGGTGCCCTCGATGATCTGCATGATCTTCGCGTCGCGGAAGTGGCGCTCGACCGCGTACGCGGGGTCGACGCCGTTCGCGCCGTGGACCTGCACGGCGTCGCTCGTGATCGCCGGCAGGATCTTCGACGCGGAGTATTTCGCCGCCATCGTGGCGGCGATCGCCCGCGGGTCGGACGCGGCGCGAAGACGGCCTGCCTCGATGCACACGAGGCGGGCCGCGTCGGTGTCGACCTTCATGTCCGCGATCATCCTGCGGATCAGCTGGTGCTCCCTGAGAGCGCTGCCGAACTGCACCCGCTCCGCGGCGTACGCGACGCTCGCCTCGAGGCACGCCCGCGCGATGCCGACACACCCCCACGCGACGCTGTAGCGGCCGTGGTCCAGCGCGGTCGAGGCGACGTGGGAGAACCCGAACGCGGGACGGCCGACCGTCGCGGCCTTCGGCACGAGGCACCGCTCGAGCCTTACCTCCGCGAGCATCGCGGCTCGGAGCCCGAGGAGGCCGTCGACCGGACGGAGCTCGAGTCCGGGGGCCGCGCGCGGCACCAGCGCCGCGACGGTCCCCGCCGGCGCGCGGCCGACGACGAGGAAGACGTCGGCGCGGCGGGCGAACGTCACCCAGAGCTTGCGCCCGGTCACGACCCACCCGTCACCCGCGTCCTCGAACTCGGTCTCGACGGCGCCGGCGTCGCTCCCCGTCAGCGGCTCGGTGAGGCAGAACGCGGCGACGGCGTCGCCGGACGCGAGCCGCGGGAGCCACTCGTCTCGCTGGGCCGTGTCGCCCCAGCGCGCGAGCGCGCGCGCGACCATGTTCTGGACGGTGAGCAGGCTCCGCACGGAGGAGCAGGATGCGCCGACCTCCTCGCACAGCAGCCCGTACGTCACGTCGTCCATCCCCGGGCCTCCGTGCTCGTCCGCGATCGTGGCGCCGAGGTAACCGGCGCCGGCGAGCTTCGTCACCAGGTCCTCGTCCACGGCTCCGGCGCGGTCGAACGAGGCGGCGCGGGGCGCGATCTCCCCCCGGCTGAACGAACGGAACTCGTCGCGGCGAGCGATCTCGGCGGAGCTGAGGGGCACCGTAGGAGACGGCTAGCGCGGGACGGGTTCGGCCGGGATGCCGGCCTTGCGAGCGACCAGCGCGGCGATGCGCGACACCGTCCGGAAGTTGTCCAGGTCGAGGTCCTCGCTCTCGATCGTGATGCCGAACGTGCCCTCGACGAACGTCACGAGCTCCAGGGCGAACAAGGAGTTGACGAAGCCCGTAGCGAAGATGTCGTCGTCGTCGCCGAGAGGGTTGTCGTGGAGCGCGCGGCCGACGAAGTCGCGGATCCCGGATTTGACGCCTGCCACAGATTCCTTCACAGCGGCCCGCCCCTTTCGGTCACGGCGGATTATAGACTCCTCCCTCTGCCGGCCCTCCGGACCCGTAGGGATGCGCCACGAGGCGCATGGGGAACTAGACGAGACCCGGTGGTGAACGACATCAGCTCAACCCAGAGCTCCGCGGGCGGGACCGGCGTGCCGGCAACACACGGCGCGCAAGAGTTCGAGCTCCAGGCTTCGTTCGGGCAAGAGCGCCTGTGGGTGCTCGAGCACCTGCGCGCCGACGTCCCGCTCTACATGCACTCGTTCGCGCTGAGGTGCAGGGGCGTCCTCGACGTCGCCGCGTTGAAGCGTGCGGTCGCGACGGTGGTGGCGCGGCACGAGACGCTCCGCACGCGCTTCGACGTGAGGGACGGTCGTCTGCTGCAGCTGATCGCGGCGGAGGCCGCGGTGGACGTGCCGGTCGTCGACCTGACGCATCTCGCTCCGGCCGACGCGGAGGCCGAGGCGCGCCGGCTGGCGGAGGCCGTAGACGACGAGCCGGTGGACCTGGCGGTCGCGCCGCTCGTGCGGTTCCGGTTGCTCCCCGTCGCCCCCGGTGACCACGTCCTGGTGGTGGCCATCCACCACATCGTGTCGGACGGGTGGTCGATCGGGATCCTCCTGCGCGAGCTCGCGCTGGCGTACGACGCGCTCGTCGCCGGCGACATTCCGCGGCTCCCGGAGCTGCCGGTCCAGTACGCGGACTACGCGGCGTGGCAGAGGGAATGGCTGTCGGGCGCGGAGCTGGAGAGGCAGGTGTCGTACTGGAGGGACGCGCTGGCGGGCGCGCCGGCGCTGCTCGAGCTCCCGACCGACCGGTCCCGGCCCCCGGTGCAGAGCTTCGACGGCGCGACCCGCCCCGTCGCGATCGACCGGGCGACCGTGGACCGTCTGGACGCGCTCGCGCGGCAGGAGGGGGCGACGGCGTTCATGGTGGTCGCCGCCGGGGTCGCCGCGGTCCTGCACCGGTACGCGGCGCAGCCTGAGGTGCTGCTCGCGACGCCGGTCGCGGGGCGGCAGCGGTCGGAGGTCGAGCCGTTGATCGGCTTCTTCGTGAACACGCTCGTGCTGCGCGCCGACTGCTCCGACAACCCTCGTTTCCGGGACCTCGTCCGGCGCGTGCGCGGCGTCGCCCTGGACGCGTACGCACACCAGGACCTCCCGTTCGAGAAGCTCGTCGAGGAGCTGAACCCGGAACGGGACCTCAGCCACCTCCCGCTGGCGCAGGTGATGCTCGTGCTCCAGACCACGCCGGCCGAGACCGTCTCGATGCGAGGGCTCGAGGTGTCGACATATCCGCTGGCGGAGGACATGGCGCCGTACGACCTCACGATCGAGCTGGAGGAGGCGGAAGGCGGGCTGCAGGGGTCCTTCCTCTACAACACCGACCTCTTCGACGCCGCGACGATCGACCAGCTTGCCGCACATCTCACGCGTTTCCTCGACGTCTGCGCCCGCGCTCCCGACGAGCGCGTGGACGACGTACCGCTCCTGGACGACGCGGAGGCCGAGGCGTCGGTGCGTCGGTGGGTCGACGTCAGGCCGGAGCTCGCGGAGACGCCGTTGCTGCACGAGCTGCTCGAGCGGAGCGCCCTGGCGGCGCCGGACCGGATCGCTCTGGAGCACGGCGGCCGCCGGACCACCTACGGCGAGCTCGACGACCTCGCGAAGGCGCTGGCGGGACGCGTCCGCGCCGCCGGGCTCGGCCGGGAGAGCAGGATCGGGCTCTACTTCGACAAGAGCGTCGAGATGGTCGTCGCGTTCTGCGGCGTGCTGCGGTCGGGCGCGGCGTTCGTGCCCCTCGACGCCGACGGCCCCGCCGAGCGGCTGAAGCTGATCCTCGAGGACCTCGACCCCGCGCTGATCCTGACGGGGGAGCACGAGCGAGCGCGGCTGTCCGCCGTGGTCGCGGGCCTCCCGGGCACGCCTCCGGTGTGGCGGCTCGACCTCGCCGACCTGACGGGCGACGAGCCGGCCCCCGCGCCTTCGATCGGCCCCCGCGACCTCGCGTACGTCATCTACACGTCGGGGTCTACCGGCGTCCCCAAGGGCGTGATGATCGAGCAATCCGGCGTGGTCGGGATGGTCCGGTCGATGGCCGAGCGATACGGCGTGACGCCGGACACGCGCTTCCTGCAGTTCATGTCGATCGCGTTCGACGCGTCGTTCTCCGAGATCTTCCCGACGCTGCTCGTCGGCGGCACGCTGGTGCTCGCGGACAGGGCGGAGCTGCTGCCGGGGCCCGGTCTGGTCGAGCTGCTGGAGCGCGAACGCATCACCCACCTCCTGACGACTCCGTCGGCGCTCTCGGTCATGCGCCCGGCTCCGCTTCCGCACCTGCGGGCGCTCATCGTGTGCGGCGAGGCGTGCTCCCCCGATCTGCCGCCGCGCTGGGCCGCCGAGGGGCGCCGCTTCGTCAACGCCTACGGGCCCACCGAGGTCACGGTGTGCACGCACACGTGCCGTGTCGTCGAGGACGGCAAGCCGCCGATCGGCTACGGCCTCGCCAACACCGAGTCGTACGTGCTCGACCCGGAGCTGAACGAGTCGCCCACGCTCGTCAAGGGCGAGCTCTACATCGGGAGCCCCGGCGTCGCCCGCGGCTACCTCGGGCGCCCGGACCTGACGGCCGGCGCATTCGTCCCGAACCCCTTCGGCGCCCCCGGAGCGCGCATGTACAGGACCGGCGACGTCGTACGCCGCCGGCGGGACGGCCAGATCGACTTCCTCGGCCGCGTCGACGACCAGGCGAAGGTGCGCGGCTTCAGGATCGAGCCGGGCGAGATCGAGAGCGCGCTCGCGCTGCATCCCGCGGTGGGAGACGTCGCCGTCGTCACCGACCGCGATGCCGCCGGTGCCACGCGGCTCGTGTGCTACTTCACGGCCGCGGGAGGCACCGGCGCGGACGAGCTGCGCGACTTCCTCTCGGGCCGCCTCCCCTCGTACATGATCCCTGCGGCGTTCGTGCACCTCGAGACGATGCCGCGGTCGCCGAGCGGGAAGCTCGACCGGAAGGCGCTGCCGAGCGCCCGGTCGGCGGAGGCGCGCCCCGCGGTCTCGTACGTGCCCCCTGCCACCGCGACCGAGAAGGAGACGGCGCGGGTGTGGAGCGAGGTCCTCGGCGCCGAGCGCGTCGGCGTGCGCGACAAGTTCTTCGAGATCGGAGGCAACTCGTTGAAGATCGTCGAGCTGTTCGAGAAGCTCGACGCCCTCTACCCGGAGGCGCTCACGGTTGCCGAGCTCTTCGAGCACCCGACTGTCGCGGCGATGGCGGCCGCGATCGACGCGCGTGCGGCGACGGGCGCCGAGCCGTCGCTCGCGGGATTCGAGCTGTAGGCATGGCGCGCTACGAAGACGTCGCCGTCGTCGGCCTCGCCGGGGTCTTCCCCGAGGCGGGGGATCTCGCGGAGCTGCACCGAAACCTGGCCGAGGGCCGGGACAGCGTCCGCCCGCTGCCCCCCGAGCGCATCGAGCACACGAGCATCGACCCGGCGCTGGAGTATCCGACGGTCGGATGCCTCGACCGCATCGATCTCTTCGACCACAAGTTCTTCAACATCTCGCTGCGCGAGGCGGAGTACATGGACCCGCACCAGCGCGTCACGCTCGAGCTCGTCTGTGCCGCGATCGAGAACGCGGGCTACTCACCGGCGTCGCTGCGCGGGACCCGCACCGGTGTTTTCCTCAGCGCGCCTCGTCCGGAGTACTACGAGCTCTTCCGCGACGTAGACCCGCTGGAGCTGCTCGGCAACGCGCCCTCCGCGCTCGCGGGACGTATCTCCTACGTGCTCGACCTGCACGGCCCCTCGATCGTCGTCGACGCGGGTTGCTGCGCCTCGCTCGTCGCCGTGGACGCCGCGTGCCGCGACCTCTTCGACGGCGAGGCGCGCTGCGCGATCGCCGGCGGCGTCGCTCTCACGGTGCTGTTCGAGCCCATCGCGACGACCGCCGCGTTCACCGAGATCATGTCGCCGGGCGGCAAGTGCAAGGCGTTCGACGCGTCCGCGGACGGCACCGCGGCCGGGGAGGGCGGCGCGATCGTCGTGCTGAAGCTGTTGCGCCACGCGCTGGAGGACGGCGATCACGTGCACGCCGTGATCAAGGGCGCGGCCGTGAACCAGAACGGGTACCGGTCGAACGGCCTGAGCGCGCCGAGCCCGGCCGCCCAGGCCGAGGTGATCGCGAAGGCGTGGGAGCGGGCGGGCGTCGAGCCCGCGTCCATCGGCTACGTCGAGGCGCACGGATCGGGGACGCGCCTCGGTGACGTGATCGAGGTCCAGGGGCTTGCGGAGGCATTCCGCGACGCCGGTCTCGAGCGGCCGTGCCCCATCGGCTCGGTCAAGACGAACGTCGGGCACCTCGACCACGCGGCCGGGATCGCCGGGATGGTCAAGGCGATTCTCTCGCTCGAGCACAAGACGCTCTACCCGTCGCTCCACTACTCGTCGCCGAACCCCCTTATCGAGTTCGAGGGAGCGGTCGCGGTGCAGAGCGAGGTGCAGCCGTGGGAGACGCCGGGCGACACGCCGCGACGCGCCGGCGTCAGCTCGTTCAGCCTCGCCGGGACGAACGTGCACCTCGTCCTCGAGGAGGCGCCGGAGACGCCGTCGTCATCCGGCGGAGAGGCGCCGGAGCTCGTGACGGTGTCGGCGAAGTCCGGGGCCGCGCTGCGCGACTACTGCCGTTCGCTCGCGCATTTCGCCGAGTCCTCCGACCACGACCTCGCAGCGATCGCCGCGGTGATGAACCGCGGGCGCGACGACCACCAGGTGCGCGCGGCCGCGGTCGTCGCGTCCCGGGACGAGCTCGTCTCGTGGCTCGAGGCCACCGCGTTCGGAGCAGAGGGGCTGACTCCGGTCCCGCGCGAGGCGCGCCCCCTCGCCCTGTTGTTCTCGGGCGACGAGGAGGTGCCGGGGCAGGCGTTCGAGCAGGCGCTCGATCACCTCTCGCCGGTTGCGTCGCCCGTCGAGATGCCCGACGGAGCCACCCCCGGGCTCCGCCTGTTCGGCCGGCACCAGGCCCTGCACTCGCTCGTGCGCTCGCTCGGGCTGACCGAGAAGTCGGTCCTCGGATCCGGAGTCGGCAACCTCACGGTCAGGACGATCCTCGCGGGAGCCGGCCTGGAGGAGGCGACGCGCGCGGCCGCGACCATGCAGCTGTCGGCGCGCGTGGACGTGGAGCGGCTCGCGAAGGCGCTCGACGCGCTCGGCCCCGACGTCGTGTTCCTCGAGATGGGCGGCGACGGCGTCCTGGGACGTTCGGTGCGCGCGGTACGGCCCGACGCCCGGGTCACGCCGTTGCTGCGCGGGGGAGCGTCCTCGCTCCACGCGCTCGCGGACCTCTACGCCGCGGGAGTGGCGGTCGATTGGGACCGCTTCTACGACGGGCGACACATCTCGCGGATCGAGGCGCCGACCTACCCGTTCCAGCGGGAGCGGTGCTGGTGCCGGGCCCCCGGCGACTACCGGCGGCACGGGGTCGAGCACGCGCCCGACGAGGTGCGGGCGCTGATCGAGACACCGGAGGTCGCGCCGTCGGGAAGCTTCGCGACCGACACCGAGCGCGTCCTCGCCGGCATCTGGAACGAGGCGCTGAAGGTCGACCCGGCGGACGCGACGGCGGACTACTTCGACCTCGGCGGCACGTCGATCACGGGCATGGTCGTGCTCGACGGCGTCGCCCGCGACTTCGGCGTGCAGATCGCGTTCCAGGACCTCTACGAGCACAGCCGCCTCGACCGGCTCGCCGCGAGCATCGACGCGCTCGCGCCCACGCAGTCCGCGACCGGCGAGCCGCCGATCGAGCGGATCCCGCGCGACGGCTACCTGCCGGTGTCCTACGGACAGGAGCAGATCTGGTTCCTGGACCAGCTCGAGCCCGGCACGCCTCTCTACAACATCCCGTTCGACCTCCACCTCGAGGGCGAGCTCGACGGCGGCGCGCTGCAACGCGCCCTCGAGGGCCTCGCCCTGCGCCACGAGGTGCTGCGGATGGGGTTCGTCGCCGTCGAGGGGGAGCCGCGCGCGTTCGTCACGCCGGAGCCCGACGTCGAGCTCCCGTTCGTCGACCTCACGTCGTTGCCGCCCGGCGAGGCGCGCACCGAGGCGTTGAGGCTGTTCGACGACGAGGCCACGACGCCGTTCGACCTGTCGCGGCCCCCGCTGTTCCGCGGCAAGCTCGTCGCGCTGGGCCCGGGCGACCACGTCCTGCTGATGACGTTCCACCACATCGTCTACGACGGATGGACGCCGCAGATCATCCAGAGCGAGCTGTCGGCGCTGTACGGCGCCGCGAAGGAAGGACGGGAGCCCGCGCTGCCCGCGCTCCCGATCCAGTACCCGGACTTCGCGGCGTGGCAGCGGCGGTGGATGAGCGGCGACCTCCTCGCGCGGGGGCTCGAGTTCTGGCGGGAGCACCTCGCCGGTGCGCCGCCGCTCGACCTGCCGACGGACCGGCCGCGCCCCGCGGTGCAGAGCTACTCCGGCGGGATGGTCTCGCTCGTGATCGACGAGGAGGTCGGCGACCGCCTGCGGCAGCTGAGCCGGCGCGAGAGCGTGACGATGTTCACGACGATGATGGCCGCGTTCGACGTGCTGATGGCGAAGTACTCCGGGGGGGACGACATCGTGATCGGCACCCCGACCTCGGGCCGCAAGAAGCTCGAGACGCGCGGGCTCATCGGCTACTTCAACAACATGCTCCCTCTGCGCGTGAGGCTCGACGGCGACCCGAGCTTCACCGAGCTCATGCAGCGCGTGAAGAACGTCACCGCGCGGGCGCTCGACCACGACGACGTGCCGTTCGAGAAGATGGTCGACGAGCTGAAGCCGGGCCGCGACCTCGGCCGCAACCCGCTGTTCCAGGTCGCGTACTCGCACCAGAACGCGCCGCAGGAGGGCTACGAGCTGAAGGACGTGTCGGTGTCGACCTTCGGCGAGGGCGACATCCGCGGGATCGCGCCGGGCACGGCGAAGTTCGACCTGACGCTCGGGATCGGCGACGCGGGCGAGGGCGAGCTCGAGGGCTACCTCGAGTACGCCACCGACCTCTTCGACCACTCCACGGCCGAGGCGATGGTCGCGCACCTCCAGACGCTGCTGGCGTCGATCGTCGCGGACCCCTCGCTGCCGTTGTCGCGCCTCGCGCTGCTCGACCCGGCGGAGCAGCGCGACGTGGTGGAGCGCCACAACGAGCCCCTTCCCGAGCGCGGGGCAGACGCCGGTGTGAACGTGGCCGCTCGCCGAGGCGACCGGTCGTTCTTGCACGAGCGCGTGGCGGCGCACGCGCGCAGCCGCCCCGACGCGGTCGCGCTGATCTCGGGCGAACGGGAGCTGTGCTACGCGGAGCTCGACGGACGCGCTGCGGCCGTCGCCGCGCGCCTGACCGCGCGCGGAGTGCGACGCGGCGACGTGGTCGCGGTCGGCCTGGCGCGTTCGTTCGACCAGGTCGTGGCCGCGCTCGGCGTGCTCAAGGCCGGTGCCGCGTACCTGCCGCTCGACCCCGCGTATCCGGATGCGCGGCTCGCGTTCATGATGTCGGACGCGCGCCCGGCCGCGATGGTCGCCGACGAGG
This sequence comes from Actinomycetota bacterium, assembly GCA_030861725.1. Lineage (GTDB taxonomy): Bacteria > Actinomycetota > CADDZG01 > CADDZG01 > WHSQ01 > JALZEG01. Next base: position 22,441 of record JALZFC010000003.1, read on the forward strand.
GGTTCGCGGCGCGGGCCGGGGCGACCGGCGTGCCGCTGGTGACGGTGGCGGACTCCGCCGAGCCCGGAGAGAGACCCGCCCCCGCGGTCGGGCCGGACCACCTCGCGTACGTCATATACACGTCGGGCTCGACGGGTCAGCCGAAGGGCGTGGGGATCACGCACTCGAACCTCGCGCACCTCGTGGAGTGGCACGCGGCGGCGTATCCCGTCGACCCGGGCGCGCGCGCCTCGACCATGGCGCCGCTGTCGTTCGACGCGTCGGTGTGGGAGCTGTGGTGGCCGCTGGCCGCGGGGGCCGCTCTCGTGCTGGTCCCCGACGAGGTCCGCGCCGATCCCGACGCGCTCGTCGGCACGCTCGCACGTCACGAGGTCGCGCACGCGTTCGTCCCGACGGTCCTCGCTCCGCCCGTGATCGCGCGGCCCGCGCCGGCCACGTTGAAGACGCTGTTCGTCGGCGGCGACCGCCTCACGGCGCGGCCCCCCGTGGGCTTCGGCCCGCGCGTCGTGAACCTGTACGGCCCCAGCGAGGCGACGGTGATCTGCACCCACGCGGAGGTCGTGCCGGGGACGGACATGCCGGGGATCGGCACGCCCGTCACCGGCGCGCGCGTGTACCTCCTCGACGAGAACCTCGACCCGGTGCCGGAGGGTCTCCCCGGCGACATCTACGTCGGCGGCAGGGGAGTCGGGCGAGGCTACGTGACCCGGCCCGGCCTGACGGCGGAGCGTTTCGTCCCCGACCCGTTCTCGTCCGAGCCGGGCGCCCGCATGTACCGCTCGGGCGATCGCGGGAGGTACGTGGCCGACGGGACCATCACCTACCTCGGCCGGACGGACCACCAGGTGAAGGTGCGCGGCTACCGCGTCGAGCCCGGCGAGGTCGAGGCCGCGCTGCTCGCGCATCCCGGTGTCGACGAGGCGGTCGTCGTGCTGCACGGCGGGCGCCTCGTCGCGTACCTCGTGGGGAGCGCCCCGCCGGACGCTCACGGGGGACGTGCGTTCCTCCGCGACGTGCTGCCGGGGCACATGATCCCCGGCGCCTTCGTGGCGCTGGACGCGCTCCCGGTGACCGCGGGCGGCAAGCTCGACCGCGCGGCGCTCCCGGACCCCCAGCTCATGCGTGAGGACGTCGCAGACGCCTACGCGCCTCCGGAGACGCGGACGGAGAAGATCCTCGCGGAGGTCTGGGCGGACGTCCTCAGGGTCGAGCGGGTCGGCCGCGGGGACAACTTCTTCGACCTCGGCGGCGACTCGATCCTCAGCATCCAGATCGTCGCCCGCGCCGCGGCGCAGGGCCTGAAGCTGCTGCCGAAGCAGCTCTTCGAGGCGCAGACGATCGCGGAGCTCGCGGCCCTGATCGAGGCACCTGCGGCCCCCGCTCGGGCCCCGCGGGGCAAGCCCGTCACCGGCCCCGTCCCGATGACACCCATCCAGCGGTGGTTCTTCGAGCAGGACCTCTCAGGCGCCCATCACTTCAACCAGGCGATGATCCTGGAGGTCCGGGGCCCGGCCGACGAGGACGCGCTGCGTTCCGCTCTCCGCGCGCTGACGGACCAGCACGACGTGCTCAGGACCAGGTGGCAACGCGACGGCCTGGGGTGGAGGGGCGTGATCGCGCCGGCGGAGGAGGCGGACCTGCTCCGGTCCGTGGACCTGTCGCGCCACGACCCGGCCACGACGATGCTGGAGATAGAGCGCGCCGCGACGAGCCTCCAGGCGAGCCTCGACCTCGCGGACGGGCCACTGCTGCGCGCCGGCCTCTTCCGCTTCGGCGACCTCCAGCCCCCGCAGGTCCTCCTCGCGATCCATCACCTCGTCGTCGACGCGATCTCGTGGGGCTCGCTCGTCCACGACCTGGGAGCCGCATACGCGCAGGTGCTGCGCGGCCGGCCCGTCGAGCTGCCGCAGAAGACCGCGTCGTTCCAGGAGTGGGCGCGTCACCTCGAGGCGCGCGCCGGGGAGATCGACCCCGCGGAGAAGGCGATGTGGGTCGAGCGCGTGTCGGGGCTCGAACCGGCCTTGCTCCGGCGCGACGGCTCGGGACAGAACGACGTCGCCTCCGCGGAGGAGATCTCTCTCGAGCTCGACGAGGCCAGGAGCCGCGCGGTGACCGAGACGCTCGTGCGCGAGCACGGGCTGCAGCCGAACGAGACGTTGCTTGCCGCTCTTGGGCTCGCGCTCCGCGACGTCGCCGAGGGACGCGACCTCGTCGTCGACGTCGAGGGCCACGGGCGCGAGCCGGGCGAATCGGGGCTCGAGCTCAGCCGCACCGTCGGATGGTTCACGACGATGTTCCCGGTCGTGCTCGACGTCAGCGCGGGCGCGGCCGCGGCGGTCCGGGCAGCGCGCGACCAGATGCACGAGTCGGGGGGCAGCGGCATCGGCTACGGGCTGCTGCGCTACCTCGGGGCCCCCGCAGACGCCCAGCCGCTGCGCGACGCTCCGCAGGCGGAGATCAGCTTCAACTACCTCGGGCGGTTCGAAGGGAGCCTCGGCGGCGGCGGTGACCTCGTCCCTGCCGAAGGCCCGCTCGGCCAGCTCCGCGCGCCGGCCGGGGCGCGGCGTCATCTGATCGAGGCCGAGGCGTGGGTGAGCGAGGAGAAGGTCTGCCTCGATCTCGTCTACTCCCGCGCCCTCCACGACCGCGCGACGATCTCCGCGGTCCGCGACGCGTTCGTCGCCGCCGTCGACGAGGTCGTCGCGGCGGCCGCCGCGGCCGCCGCTTCGGCCGAAGGCTCGGAGGCGGCCGCGCTGCTGGCGTCACGACCCGGCGTCGTCGACGCGTACCCGCTCACGCCGATGCAGCAGGGCCTCTTGTTCCACTCACGTCTCGAGCCCGGCGGGGGGCTCTACCACGAGCAGCTGGTGATGGCGATCGAGGGCGACCTCGATCCCGCCCGTCTCGACGGCGCGTGGCAGCGCGTCGCCGCGCGGCACCCGATCCTCGGCGCGTCGGTCGTCGCGGAAGACGTCGCCGAGCCGCTGCTGCTCGTGCCCGCGGAACCCCGCGTAGAGGTGTCGCACCACGACTGGCGCGGTACTGAAGAGGATCTCGACGCCTTCCTGGCCGCCGACCGCGCCCGCGGGCTCGACCTCGGCGAGCAGCTCATGCGCGTCGCGCTGATCACGGTCGCCGGCGATCTCCACCGCCTCGTCTGGAGCCACCACCATCTGCTGCTCGACGGGTGGAGCGTCCAGCTGGTGCTCGACGAGCTCCTGGAGCTCTACGAGAAGGGGGAGGGCGCGCAGCTCGAGCCGGCCGGCGACTACAAGGCGTTCGCGACATGGTTGCGGGGGAGCGACCCCGCCCTCGACTACTGGAGGGAGGCTCTGCGCGGCTTCGACGCGCCGACGGACCTCCACCTGGTCCCACCGGCGCCACCGGGCGCCGGCCACGGCATGGTCGCGCGCTCCCTGGACGCGGACGCGACGGCCGCAGTCGCCGACTTCGCCCGCCGCCGGCGCGTGACGATGAGCACGCTCGTGGAGGCGGCGTGGGCCGTCACGCTCGGCGTCTACAGCGGCAGCGACGACGTCTTGTTCGGCGCGCTCGCGTCCGGTCGCTCCGCCCCCGTCGACCGCGTCGAGCGCACCGTCGGCCTGTTCATCAACACGATCCCGGTCCGTATCCGGATCCCCGCGGCTGCACCCGTGGGGGGCTGGCTGCGGGACCTCCAGAGTCAGGCGCTCGAACGAAGGGACCACGAGCACGCGCCGCTGGTGGACGTGCAGCAGGTCGCCGGGGTCGCCGCCCCCGCTCCGCTGTTCGAGACCCTGATCGCGTACGAGAACTACCCGGTCGGCGACGTCTGGGACGAGGACGACGCCGGCCTGCGTATCAGCGGCGCCGCGGCATCGGAGAACACGAACTATCCGGTCTCGCTGGTCATAGCGCCCGGTGACGGTCTGACGTTCAGGCTGTCGTTCGACCGCTCGCGCGTCGAGGAGCGGGAGGCGGCCGCCCTCGTCGAGCGCTTCGCCGTCGTGCTCCGGGGGCTGACGGAGGATGCCGCGCGTCCGGTGGGGGCGCTCACTGCGCTGACCGACGACGACAGGAGCACGCTCGCGCGCTTCAACGGGACGCGCGTGGATCACGGCAACGACCTGCTTGTCCACGAGATGTTCGAGGAGCGCGCGGCGGCGACGCCCGCTGCGGAAGCCGTGTCGTGCGGCGACGACAGCGTCACGTACGCGGAGCTGAACGAGAGGGCCGCCGCGCTCGCCGACCATCTGCGCGACCTCGGAGTGGGCCCGGACGTGCTCGTCGCCATCTGCTGCGAACGCTCGGTCGCGATGGTCGCGGCGATGCTCGCGGTGCTGAAAGCCGGCGGCGCGTACGTGCCGGTGGACCCGCGCTACCCGCCCGACCGCGTCGCGTACATGCTGGAGGACACCGCGGCCCCCGTCCTGCTGGCGGAGAGGCACCTCGCGGAGCGGCTCCCCGCGGGGGCCGCGAAGGTCGTCCTGCTGGACGCGACCGGGAACGGGACGTCGTCCGGGTCCCGCGCGGTCCCCGCGCGGGAACCGAGCGCGCGCAACCTGGCCTACGTCCTCTACACCTCGGGATCGACCGGGCGTCCCAAGGGCATCGGCATCGAGCACCGCAGCGTCACCGCGTTCCTCGACTGGGCGATGGAGACGTGGGCCGGCGACTTGAAGGTCGTCATGGCATGCACCTCGATGTCGTTCGACGTGCACGTCTTCGAGATCTTCGCCACGCTGTGCTCGGGCGGCACCGTCCTGCTCGTGGAGGACGCGCTCGCGTTCGCGTCTCTCGATCGCCGGAAGGAGATGACGTTGCTGAACGCGGTCCCCTCCGCCGTCGAGGAGCTCGTGGCGGCGGAGCCGCTCCCGCCCCAGATCAAGACCGTCAACCTGCCGGGCGAGCCCCTGAGCCGCAAGCTCGTCGACAGGATCTTCGACGCGAGCAGCGCGGAGCGCATCGTCAACCTCTACGGCCCGACCGAGGACACGACGTACTCCACCGCCGCGTTCCTGAGGCGCGGCGAAGAGCGTCCGCCGTCGATCGGCCGGCCGATCGCGAACACGTGGATCTACCTCCTCGACCGGAACCTCCGGCAGGTCCCGCCGGGCGTCCCGGGCGAGGTCTACATCGGCGGCGCAGGCCTCGCCCGCGGTTACTTCGGCCGCCCCGGCATGACGGCAGAGAGGTTCCTGCCCGACGTCGGCGCTCCCGAGCCGGGGGCGCGCATGTACAAGACCGGCGACCTGGCTCGCCATCGCCCCGACGGATGGCTCGACTTCATGGGACGCCTCGACCACCAGGTGAAGGTCCGCGGCTTCCGCGTCGAGCTCGGCGAGATCGAGCACGGCCTGCTCGCCCATCCCGAGGTGCGGCACGCGGCCGTCACCGCCCCCGAAGCGACGAGCGGCCGCCGGATCGTCGCGTACGTCGTGCCCGAGGACGGAGCGACGCCGGACGCGGCGGCGCTGCGCGCACATCTCGCCGCGCGCCTGCCCGACTACATGCTTCCCTCCGCGTTCGTCCTGCTGGACGAGCTGCCGCTGAACCCGAACGGGAAGATCGACCGCGCGGCGTTGCCGGAGCCCGGAGCGTCGCGTCCGCCTGCGGGCGTGGGGGCGGGTAAGCCTGCGACGCCGACCGAGAGGTTGCTCGCGTCGATCTGGCGCGAGCTGCTCGATGTCCCGGAGGTGCGGCGCGACGACAGCTTCTTCGACCTCGGCGGGCAGTCGCTGCTCGCGACGCGGCTCGTCTCGCGCATCCGCGAGACCTGGGGCGTCGACGCGCGTCTGCGCGTGGCGTTCGACGCGCCGGTGTTGCATGACCTGGCGGCGGCCGTAGCGGACCTCGCCGGCGGAGCGCCCGCCGCCGACGCGATCGCGTCGGCGGTCGCGGAGGTCGAGAGCCTGTCCGAGGAAGACGTCAAGCGCATGCTCGCCGCGCTGGAGGACGAGGCTCGTGAGTAGCTCCACGTTCACGACCGTCGGGGTCGTCGGCGCGGGGGTGATGGGCACCGGCATCGCGCAGTCGCTCGCGGAGGCGGGGCATCACGTGGTCGTCGTCGACGTCTCGGAGGAGCCGCTGGCGCGCGTCGCGACGGAGGTCCGCAAGGGGCTGTCGATGAGCGCCCTGCTCGGCAAGAGGCCGTCTCGTCCGGCCGACGAGATCGTCGCGTCGATCGAGACGACGACGGACTACGGGCGCCTGAGCGACGCCGGCTACGTCATCGAGAACACCACGGAGAAGGTCGAGGTGAAGGAAGAGGTCTACCCGCGCCTGGAGACAGTCTGCGCGCCGGAGACGATCTTCGCCGTCAACACCTCCGCGATCCAGATAGCGCGGCTCGCCGAGCTGACCCGGCGCCCGGACAGGGTCGTCGGCATGCACCTGATGAACCCGGTCCCGTTGAAGCCGACCGTCGAGGTGATCCGGAGCGTCCACACGAGCGAGGAGACGATCGAGTCGACGCTCGCGCTCCTCCGCACGATGGGCAAGGAAGGGATCGTCGTCAACGACTCGCCGGGCTTCGTCTCGAACCGGGTGCTGATGCTCACGGTCAACGAGGCGATCGCCGTGCTCGCGGACGGCGTCGCCCCGGCGGAGGACATCGACCGCATCTTCAAGACGTGCTTCGGCCACAAGATGGGCCCGCTGGAGACGGCCGACCTCATCGGCCTGGACACGATCCTGAACTCCCTCGTCGTGCTGCGCGACAGCTTCGGCGACGCGAAGTACGAGCCGCACCCGCTGCTGGTGAAGAAGGTCGACGCGGGTGACCTCGGCCGCAAGACCGGGCGCGGGTTCCACGAGTACGGGGGCGCACGATGAGAGAAATGGCCCTTCCGCCCCCGGCGGAGCCGTCGTTGTCGCCCGCCCAGCGCGGCCTGTGGGTGCTGGACCAGCTCGCGCCCGGGAACGCGTTCTACAACGTCCCCGTTGCGTACCGCCTGAGGGGCGATCTGGACACCGCCGCGCTGAGCGATGCCCTGCGTCTCGTCGCCGAACGTCACGAGGTGCTGCGGACGAGCATCGTCGCCGACCACGGTGCTCCGGCGGCGCTGCTGCGCCCGCCCGGCGCGTTCGCGCCCGAGACCGCCGACCTCTCGGCCCTGCCCGAGGGACGGCGCGACGCGGAGGCATACCGCCGCGTCGTCGTCGAGGCCGGGCGGCCCTTCGACCTCGCCGCCGAGCTGCCGTTCCGGTCGCTGCTCCTGCGACTCTCGAAGACCGACCACGTCCTCGTCGCCGTCTTCCACCACGTCGCCGCCGACGAGACCTCCGCGGCGATAGTGCTCCGCGAGGTGGCGGCGGCATACGGGGACATCGCCGCCGGCCGCCGTCCGGGCCTGCCTCCCGTGCGCGTGCAGTACGCGGAGGTGGCGCGCCGTCAGAGGGAGTCGCTGCGCGGGGAGGACCTCGACGTCCTGCTCGCGTACTGGCGCAAGCAGCTCCACGACGCCCCGAGGGAGATCGCGCTCCCGTTCGACCGCCCTGCCCCTCCCGTGCCGAGCTACAAGGGCGCCACCGTCGCCGTCGAGCTGCCGGAGGACGTGACCGCGGCAACCGCCGCGCTTGCGGGCGCGGAGAACGTCGCGCCCGACGTGGTGCTACTCGCGGGGTTCGCCGCGGTGCTCCACCGGTACACGTCGCAGGACGACCTCGTGCTCGGGTGGCTCGTGGACGGACGAGGCGACGGGATGCGCGACGTCGTCGGCACGTTCGTGAACGTGCTGCCGCTGCGCGTCGGCTTCGCCGGTGACCAGACCTTTGCCGCGCTCGTCGCGGACGTGCGCGACGCGCTGAGCGAGCTGACGGAACACCGCGAGCTCCCTCTCGAGAAGCTCATCGAGGAGCTCCGGCCGCGCCGCACCTCGGGACACGCCCCGCTGTTCCAGGTGGCCGTCGCGGCGTCCACCCCGCCCGCTGACGAGCTCGTGCTCGCGGGCCTCGAGGCGGAGCGCGTCCCGTTGGAGGAGTCGACGGCGCGTTTCGACCTCTTCCTCGGCATCACGCGCGGCCCCCGCGGTGTCCGCGGCGCGCTCGAGCTGGCGACGGACGTGTTCGACCCCGCGACGATCCACGCGCTGGGGCGGCACTGGGTCAACCTGCTGCGGGCGGCGGTCGTCGCTCCCCAGGAGAGGGTGTCGGCGCTGGCGATGCTGGACGAGCGAGAGCGGGCGGAGCTCCTGTCCGGAGGCGCGGCAGGCGAGGGACCGGAGCACGCGCCTCTCGTGCACGAGGCCGTGGCGTTGCAGGCGGCGACGCGCCCCGATGCGCCCGCGGTGGTCGCCGGCGACGTCACGTTGTCCTACGCGGAGCTGGACCGGGAGGCGCGCATGGTCGCCGGCGCGCTCGCGGCCGTGGAAGTGCCGCGCGGAGCGGTCGTCGCGTTGACGGCGGAGCGCGGCCCGCGGATGGTCCCGGCCATGCTCGGGGTCCTGAAGGCCGGATGTGCGTACCTCCCGCTCGATCCCGCCTACCCATCGGCGCGCCTCGCTCTGATGCTGGAGGACTCCGGCGCCTCCGCGCTGGTCGGCGAGGTTCCCGCCGGCCTCACCGTGCCCGACGGCGTCGCGGTCGTGCCCCCCGATGGCGGCACCGCGCCTGCGGCGCTCGAGGACGTCGACCCCCGCGACCTGGCGTACGTGATCTACACGTCGGGCTCGACCGGAAGGCCGAAGGGCGTGATGGTCGAGCACGATTCTCTTGCGCGGTTCGCCGCCGTGATCGCCGCCGAGCTGGGCCTGACCGCCGGCGACAGGATGCTGCAGTTCGCGTCGCCGAGCTTCGACACCGCGGTCGAGGAGATCTGGCCGACGCTCGCGTGCGGGGGGACGCTCGTGGTGCGCGGCCCCCACCCGTGGGACCCGGCCGAGCTGCGCGCCGCGGTCGACGCGCGCGGCATCACCGTGCTGGACCTCCCGACCGCCTACTGGCACGAGCTCGTGTCCGCGTGCGCCGACGGGATCGACGTGAGGGAGTGCCCGTCGCTCCGTGTGGTCGTCGTCGGGGGCGAGGCGATGTCGGCCGACAAGACGCGCCTGTGGCTGAGCTCGGCGCCGCGGGAGGTCCGCCTCCTCAACACGTACGGACCGACGGAGACGACGGTGACCGCGACGTCGTTCGCCCTGAGCGGCGCGCCGCCCGGCCACGGGACCGTTCCGATCGGCGCTCCGATCGCGGGAGCCCGCGCCTACGTCCTGGACGACGCGCTCGAGCCGGTGCCCGCCGGCGTCACCGGCGAGCTCTTCGTCGGTGGGACCGGCGTCGCCCGCGGCTACCTCGGCCGCCCGCGCCTGACCGCGGACCGGTTCCTTCCCGACCCTTTCGCCGGCCGCCCCGGCGCGCGCATGTACCGGACGGGCGACCGCGTCCGGCTCCGGCGCGACGGGATCCTCGACTTCGCCGGACGCCGTGACCACCAGCTGAAGGTGCACGGCTACAGGGTCGAGCCCGGTGAGATCGAGGCGGCGCTGCGGACCCATCCCGGCGTCCGCGACGCGGTCGTGACCGCGGCGCCCGGCGACACCGCCTCGCTCGCGGGCTACTTCGTCGTCTCCGCCGGCGCTCCCGACGCGGAGGCGCTACGCGACTGGCTGCGCGACCGTCTCCCCGGCCACATGGTCCCGGCGGTCCTCGTCCCGCTCGAATCGTTGCCGCAGACGCCCGGAGGCAAGGTCGACAGGAAGGCTCTGGAGGAGCTCGTCCCGGACGCGGGAAGGCGCCGCGTCGAGGCGCCGCGCACGCCGGCCGAGCAGGTCCTGCAGGCGATCTGGCAGGGGCTTCTCGGCACGGACGACGTCGGCGTGGAGGACAGCTTCTTCGACCTCGGCGGGCATTCGCTGCTCGCGACCCGGCTCGTCTCGCGGATCCGTCACGACTTCGGCGTGTCGCTGCCGCTGCGGACGGTGTTCGAGTGGCCGACGATCTCCGGCCTCGCCGCGGTCGTCGAGCACTCCGCGGCGGGCGCGGCGACGCCGGAGGAGCTGCCGCTCGAGCGCGTGCCTCGCGACCGCGACCTGCCGCTGTCGTTCGCGCAGCAGCGCCTGTGGTTCATCGACCAGTTCAAACCGGGCAGCGCCGACTACGTCATCGCCGCGCGCGCGGAGCTGCGCGGCCCCCTCGACGTCGACGCGCTGCGCGGCGCCCTCGCGGCGCTGGCGGCAAGACACGAGGCGCTGCGCACGACGTTCCCGTCGAGCGGCGGCGAGCCCCGGCAGGAGGTCGCAGCCGCCGCGCACGTCGCGTTCGAGCTGGTGGATGTCGGACACCTCCCCGCGGCGGAGCGGGACGCCGTCGCGGCCGCGATCGTGCAGCGCGAGGCGGCGACGCCGTTCGACCTCGCCACCGGCCCCCTGTGGCGCTCCACGCTCATCCGAATGGCGGACGACCACCACCTCTTCGTCACCTGCATGCACCACATCGTGTCGGACGGCTGGAGCCTCGGCATCTTCGCGGCCGACCTGTCGGAGCTCTACAGCGCCGCGGTCGAACGCCGGGAGCAGAAGTTGCCCGAGCTCGACGTCTCCTACGCCGACTTCGCGGTGTGGCAGAGACGCTGGTTCACCGGCGACGAGCTCGAGCGCCAGCTCGCCTACTGGAAGACCCAGCTGCACGGTGCCCCCGCGGTGCTGGAGCTGCCGGCGGACCGTCCCCGCCCGCCGGTGCAGAGCTTCGACGGCGCCACGGTGGGCTTCACGCTCGACGACGATCTCGCCGCCGCCATAGCGCGTCTCGCCCGCGCCCACGAGGTCACGACGTTCATGGTCACGCTGGCGGCGTTCAAGACCCTGCTGCACCGCTACACCGGCGCCACCGACGTAGTCGTCGGCTCGCCCATCGCGGGACGCAACCGCTCCGAGATCGAGGGCCTCATCGGCTTCTTCGTCAACACGCTCGTGCTGCGGACCGACCTCTCGGGCGACCCGACTTTCGCGGAGCTGCTGGAGCGCACCCGCGAGGTCGCCCTCGGCGCCTATGCTCACCAGGACCTCCCGTTCGAGAAGCTCGTCGAGGAGCTCGGCATCGAAAGGGACCTCGCGCACAGCCCCGCGGTGCAGGTCATGTTCGTGCTCCAGAACACGCCGCCCGCCGACCTCGCGCTGAAGGGCGTCGAGCCGGCGCGGCTGGACGCGCCGACGAACGAGGTCTCGGTCGACCTGACGATGGACCTGACGGAGACCGAGACCGCGATCGAGGCGAAGCTCGTCTACAACGCGGGCCTGTTCGACGGCGCGACGATGGAGCGGCTGCTGCGCCACTACGTGAACGTCCTGCGGGAGGTAGCGGACGACCCACAGGTCCCGCTGTCGCGGATCGAGCTCCTAGACCCTTCGGAGCGCCGCGCGATCGTGCACGGGTTCAACCCGCCGCCGACGCCGTACCCGTCACACCTGCGCGTGCACGAGGCGTTCGAGCGCGTCGCGGCGGAGCGGACGGAGGCCGCGGCCGTGGTCTACGACGAGGGCGAGCTGACGTACGGCGAGCTGAACCGGAAGGCGAACCGGCTGGCGCGGCACCTGGTCGCGAACGGCGTCGAGCGGGGGGACCTGGTCGCGGTGGCGCTCGATCGCGGACCCGACCTGGTCGTGTCGCTGCTCGCCGTCCTGAAGGCCGGCGCCGCTTACCTCCCGATCGACCCGGAGCACCCGCGCCGGCGCACCCGCTTCATGATCGAGGACGCCGAGGCGCGCGTGCTCGTGACGTCGGACCAGCTCGCGGCGGTCCTCGACCTCGGCGCGGCCCGCACGATCTCGCTGCAGCGCGACGCGGCGGCCATCGAGGCCCACGGTGGCGGCGACCCGGGCATCGCCGGCACTTCGGAGGACGCCGCGTACGCGATCTACACGTCGGGTTCGACCGGGACCCCGAAAGGGATCTGCATCCCGCACCGCGCGATCACGCGCCTCGTGCTCGAGACCGACTACGTCAAGCTCGGCCCCGGCTCAGTAGTGTTCCAGGTGTCGAACGCGTCGTTTGACGCGGCGACGTTCGAGATCTGGGGCCCGCTGTTGAACGGCGGGCTGGTCGCCGGCATCCCCAAGGACGTGCTGCTCGACGCCGCGCGGCTGCGGCCCGTGCTGCGCCGGTGGCCCGGCGCCGTGGTGTTCCTGACCACCGCGCTCTTCAACCAGCTCGTGGCGGACGACCCGGCGCTGTTCGCGGGGCTGGACGCGGTCCTGACCGGGGGCGAGGCCGTCGATCCCGCCTCGCTGCGCAGGTGCCTGGAAACGGCGCCGCCGAAGGACCTCGTCCACGTCTACGGTCCGACCGAGACGACGACGTTCGCCACGTGGCACCGGGTCGAGGAGGTGCCGGAGGGGGCCGCGACGGTCCCGATCGGGCGCCCGATAGCGAACACGGTGGTGCACATCCTGGACGCCGCGCTGAACCCGGTCCCCGTGGGCGTGCCCGGCGAGATCTACATCGGCGGCCCCGGTCTCGCAACGGGTTACCTCAACCGGCCCGAGCTCACGAAGGAGCGCTTCGTTCCCGACCCCCTGTCCGGCAACTCGAGCGCGCTGCTGTACAAGACCGGCGACCTCGCCCGGTATCTGCCTTCGGGCGACGTCGAGTTCCTAGGGAGGATCGACTCGCAGGTGAAGATCCGCGGCTTCCGCGTCGAGCTCGGCGAGATCGAGGCGACGCTGGCGGAGCACGACGCGGTCTCGGAGGCCGTCGTAGACGTCTTCGAGACGGCGCCCAACGACAAGCGGCTCGTCGCCTACCTGACCGCGTCCGGCGGCGGGGTGCCGGTGCCGGAGCTGCGCCGCTTCCTGTCCGAGCGGATCCCGTTCTACATGGTCCCGGGGGAGTTCGTGGTACTGGACGCGCTGCCGCTGAACGCGAACGGGAAGATCGACCGCCGCGCGCTCCCGGCCCCGGACCTCGCGCGGCACGCAGACGCCAGGGAGCACGTCGCGCCGCGCGGCGAGACCGAGCGGAAGCTCGCGTCGATCTGGGAGGAGCTGCTCGGGCGGGCCCCGGGCGTGCACGACAACTTCTTCGAGCTCGGCGGCCATTCCCTGATGGCGACCCAGCTCGTGTCGCGCGTCCGCGACGCGTTCTCGGTCGAGCTCGAGCTCCGCGCGGTGTTCGAGGCGCCGACCATCGCGCGCCTCGCTCCGCGTGTGGACGCCGCGGTGCCGGCGCCCGCGGACGTCCCCCAACTCCGGCCGTTGCCGCGGCGATGACTTCGGGGATCGGAACGGGCCCGCTCTCGCCCGAACGCCGGAAGCTGCTGGAGCTGATGCTCAAGCAGAAGGGCCTCGCGCGCGCGGCCGATCGCCCCGTCCCTCTCGGGCCCGGCGAGGAGAAGCTGCTGTCGTTCGGACAGCAGCGGCTCTGGTTCTTCGACGAGATGCAGCCCCACGACTCCGTCTACAACGTGCCGGGGGCGATCGAGCTCCTCGGGCCCCTCGACCGCGACGCCCTCCAGCGCGCGCTCGACGCGATCGCCGTGCGACACGAGTCGCTGCGCACGACGTTCGTCTCCGACGGGTCGGAGCCGCGCCAGCACGTGGCGCCGCCGGCGCCGGTCGAGCTGGCTTTCGCCGACGTGTCCGACCTCCCGGCGGAGGAGCGATACGCGCGCGCGGTCGAGCTTGCGACGGAGGCCGCGGCCCATCCCTTCGACCTCGCGACCGGCCCCCTGTGGCGCTGCAAGCTGATCCGTCTCACAGACGACCACCATTTCTTCGCCACCTCCATGCACCACATCGTTTCGGACGGCTGGAGCCTGGGCATCTTCGCGGCCGAGCTGTCGGAGGTCTACAGCGCCGCGGTCGAAGGCCGTGTCCCGCGGCTGCCGGAGCTCCCGGTCTCCTACGCCGACTTCGCGGTGTGGCAGAGGCGCTGGTTCACCGGCGCCGAGCTCGAGCGCCAGCTCGCCTATTGGAAGCAGCAGCTCGACGGGGCCCCCGCGGTGCTGGAGCTGCCCAGTGACCGCCCCCGCCCCCCGATCCAGAGCTTCGACGGCGCCACCGTGGGCTTCACGCTCGACGACCGCCTCGCCGCTGCCATCGGGCGCCTCGCCCGGGCGCACGAGGTGACGACGTTCATGGTTACGCTCGCCGCCTTCAAGACCCTGCTGCACCGCTACACCGGCGTAATCGACATCATCGTCGGCTCTCCCATCTCGGGACGCAACCGCTCCGAGATCGAGGGCCTCATCGGTTTCTTCGTCAACACGCTCGTGCTGCGGACCGACCTGTCGGGCGACCCCACCTTCGCCGAGCTGCTCGAACGCACCCGCGACGTCGCCCTCGGCGCCTATGCCCACCAGGACCTCCCGTTCGAGAAGCTCGTCGAGGAGCTGAGCCCCCCGCGCGACCTCAGCGTCGCGCCGCTGTTCCAGGTGGTGTTCTCGATGCAGGACGCGCGGGCGGCGGACTTCCACCTGGCCGGGCTCGAGGTCCGGTTCCCCGACATCAAGGACGACAGCGCGAAGGTCGACCTGTCGCTCTACATGTTCGAGGGCGATGACGGGATCGACGGGGAGCTCAACTACGCCGCCGCACTATTCGATCGCGAGACGATCGAGGAGATGGTGCGGCACTTCGAGACGCTGCTGCGCTCGATCGTCGCGACTCCCACGGCCCGTCTGTCGCGGCTACCTATCCTCACCGAGGCCGCGCAGCGGCGGATCGTGCACGGCTTCAACCAGACCGCCGCGGAGTATCCCGAGGAGCGGCTGATCCACGAGCACTTCGAGGTGCTGGCGCGCGAGACCCCCGACGCGGTCGCGCTGGCTTTCGAGGGCGCCACGGTGACGTACCGGGAGCTCAACGCACGTGCGAACCAGCTCGCCCACCACCTCAGGGCGATCGGCCTCGGTTGCGAAGACCTCGTCGGCATCGTGTTAGAGCGCGGGATCGACCTGCTGGTCGCCGTGATCGGCGTGTTGAAGTCGGGGGCCGCGTACGTGCCGGTCGACCCCACCTATCCCTCGGGACGGATCGACTTCACGTTCCGCGACGCTGCCGTTGCCGCCGTGGTCACGACGGGCCGGCTGGGTGAGCTCGTGCCCGCGGGCGTGGCGCTAGTGAGGATGGACGCCGACGCCGGGGCGCTCGCGGCCCGTCCGTCCGAGGACCCCGAGCGGGTCGCGAGCCCCACCAACGCCGCATACGTGATCTACACGTCGGGGTCGACCGGCACGCCGAAAGGCGTCGTCGTCGCACATCAGGGCTTCGCGAACATGGTCTCTGTGGTGAGGCGCGACTTCGACCTGACCGCGCACGACCGGGTCCTGCAGTTCCCGTCGATCGCGTTCGACGCGTCGCTGTTCGACGTCGCGAACGCGCTCGCGGGCGGCGCCACGCTGTGCCTGGGGACGCGGGCGAAGCTCTTCCCCGGCCCCGACCTCTTCCGGTTCCTGCGAGACGAGAGGATCACGGTGGCGACGCTGCAACCGTCGGCGCTGGCCGCACTTCCGTCGAACGACCTCCCCGACCTGCGGGTGCTGATGATCACCGGGGAGGTGTGTCCCGGAGACCTTGCGCAACGGTGGGCGCGGCAAGGCCGCGTGTTCAACGGGTACGGCCCGACCGAGGCGACGATCGGGTGCACCTGGTACGAGGTCCCGCACCAGCCCGCCGCGACTCTGCAGTCGCCGCCGATCGGGCGCCCCATCGCGAACACGCAGATCTACGTCCTCGACCGGAACCTCGAGCCGGTGCCGGTGAGCGTGCCCGGCGAGGTCTACATCGGGGGGGCCGGAGTCGCCCGCGGCTACCTCAGGCGCCCCGGCGTCACGGCGGAGAGGTTCCTCCCGAACCCGTTCTCGGACCAGGCCGGAGCGAGGATGTACCGGACCGGCGACGTCGCTCGTTTCCGTCGCGACGGGAACATCGAGTTCCTCGGGCGCGCCGACCGTCAGGTGAAGGTACGCGGGTTCCGCATCGAGCTGGGCGAGATCGAGACCGCGCTCGCGGCGCACCCCCTGGTCGGTGAGGCAGTAGTCGACGCACGCGGCGAGTCGCCCGCGGACAAGCGCCTCGTCGCGTATTACGTTTCGGGCGACCCCGCGCCGAGCGTGACGCAGCTGCGCGCCGACCTGGGGACGACTCTGCCGGACCACATGATCCCGGCGGCATTCGTCGCGCTCGATGCCCTCCCGCTGCTGCCGAACGGCAAGGTCGACCGGGACGCGCTGCCGTCGCCGGAGCCCGCCCGTCCCGAGCTCGGGACGAAGTTCGAGCCCCCGCGCAACGATGCGGAGCGCAAGCTCATCGAGATCTGGAAGTCCGTCTTGGGTCTCGACACGGTCGGCATCTTCGACAACTTCTTCGACCTGGGCGGCCACTCTCTGCTCGGTACGCAGCTCATGTCGCGGATCCGCAACACGTTCGAGCTCGAGGTCCCGCTCCGGGCGCTGTTCGAGCGGCCCACGGTCGCGGGCCTCGCCGGCGCGCTGGAGGCGCACGAGCGGCGCGACGACCTCGCCCTCGTAAGAGGGGAGCGCGCCGCGGAGGCGCTTCTGTCGTTCGCGCAGCAGCGCATGTGGTTCATCGACCAGATCGATCCCGCGAGGGCGACCTACAACGTCCCGATCGCGCTGCGTCTGTCGGGACGCGTGGACGCAGACCGGCTCGAACAGGCCCTGGCCGCGATCGTCGAGCGCCACGAGACGCTGCGGACCACGTTCACGACCGTGCGCGGCGACCCGCGGCAGGTGGTCGCGCCCGAGGGTCGTGTGACGCTCTCGCGCGTAGACCTCTCGTACCTCGAGGCCGGCGAACGCGAGGCCGCGGCCTTCAAGGTGGCCAACGAGGAGGCCGAACGGCCGTTCAACCTCGCGACCGGCCCGTTGTGGCGCACCACGCTGATCGAGCTCGGCGACCAGGACCACCTCCTCGTCATCTGCATGCACCACATCGTGTCGGACGGCTGGAGCCTCGGCATCTTCGCGGCGGAGCTGAGCGAGATCTACGACGCGCTGGTGGAGGGACGCGAGCCGAAGCTCGAGCCGCTCCCGGTCCAGTACGCCGACTTCGCCCAATGGCAGCGCAAGTGGTTCCAGGGGGCCGAGCTGGAGCGGCAGCTCTCCTACTGGAAGGACCACCTCGCCGGAGCGCCGGCCGCGCTCGAGATCCCTACGGACTACCCGCGGCCCCCGATCCAGAGCTTCGAGGGGCGCTCGGTGCAGTTCACGATGTCACGCGAGCTCTCGGACGCGGTGAACGAGCTCGCCCGGAGCCGGGGCGTCACGACGTTCATGCTCGCGATGGCGGCGTTCTCGACGTTCCTGCACCGTTACACGGGCTCGACCGACATCGTGCTCGGGGTGCCCATCGCCGGCCGCAACCGCTCCGAGATCGAGGGCCTCATCGGCTTCTTCGTGAACACGCTCGCGATGCGCCACGACCTCTCGGGCGACCCGCGCTTCACCGAGCTCGTCGAGCGAACCCGCGACGTCGCGCTCGCGGGTTACGCGCACCAGGACCTGCCGTTCGAGAAGCTCGTCGAGGAGCTGAAGCCGCCGCGGGACCTCAGTCACTCGCCGCTGTTCCAGGTCGTGTTCGGGTTCCAGAACACGCCGACGCCGGTGTTCGACCTGGCGGGACTGCAGATCGACCTGCCCGACCTCGAGGACACGAGCGCGAAGTTCGACCTCTCGATGGACATGGTCGAGACCGACGAGGGCTGCCTCGCGGGCTCGATGAACTACGCGACCGCGCTGTTCGAGCGCGCCACGATCGAGGAGATGCTCGCCCACTTCGAGACCCTGCTCGAGTCCATCGTCGCGAACCCCGAGGCGCGTCTGTCGGAGCTTGCGATCCTTACGGACGAGGCCAAGCGACGGATCGTGAAAGGGTTTAACGAGACCGCGGCCGGCTACCCGGAGGAGCGGCTGATGCACGAGCACTTCGAGGTGCTCGCGCGGGAGACGCCGGAGGCGGTCGCACTGTCGTTCGAGGGCGAGTCCGTGACGTATGCGACCCTCAACGAGCGCGCGAACCGGCTCGCGCACCACTTGCGGGCGATGGGCCTCGGCCCCGAGGACCTCGTGGGGATCGTGCTCGACCGCGGGATCGAGCTCGTCGTCGCCGTCGCCGGCGTGTTGAAGTCGGGGGCCGCCTACGTGCCGGTCGACCCCGCGTACCCGCCGGGTCGGATCGAGTTCACGTTCCGCGACGCGCGGGTGGCCGCGGTGGTCACCACCGGAGAGCTCGAGGAGCTCGTGCCCGAGGGCGTCCCGCGCGTGAGGATCGACGCCGACAGGGACGCGATCGCGGCGCGCCCCTCCGAGGATCCCGGCCGTGTCGCGGCCCCGGACAACGTCGCGTACGTGATCTACACGTCGGGCTCGACCGGTATGCCGAAGGGCGTGCTGGTCGCGCACCGCGGCTTCGCCAACATGGTCTCGGTGGCCGGGCGCGACTTCGACCTGAACGCGGACGATCGGGTCCTGCTGTTCGGGTCGATCGCGTTCGACGGGTCGTTGTTCGACGTCGCGACCGCGCTCGCCGGCGGCGCCATCCTATGCCTGGGGACGCGCGCGACGCTCCTTCCCGGCCCGGACCTCTTCCGTTTCCTGCGCGACGAGGCGGTCACGGTCGCCAGCCTGCAGCCGTCGGCTCTGGCCGCGCTTCCGTCGAACGACCTCCCCGACCTCCGCGTGCTGATGATCGCGGGAGAGGTATGCCCCGGCGACCTTGCCCAGCAGTGGGCCCGGCAACGCCGCGTCTTCAACGGGTACGGACCGACCGAGGCGACGATCGGGTGCACCTGGTACGAGATCCCCTACCAGCCCGCCGCGACGCTGCAGTCCCCCCCGATCGGGCGGCCGATCGCGAACGCGCAGATCTACGTCCTCGACCGGAACCTCGAGCCCGTCCCGGTGGGCGTCCCGGGCGAGATCTACGTCGGGGGGGCCGGCCTCGCACGCGGGTACCTGAGGCGGCCGGACGTCACCGCGGAGCGCTTCCTGCCGAACCCCTTCTCGGACGCTCCCGGCGCGCGGATGTACCGGACGGGCGACCTCGGCCGGTTCCGGCGCGACGGGAACATCGAGTTCCTCGGCCGCGCCGACCGGCAGGTGAAGGTGCGCGGGTTCCGCATCGAGCTCGGCGAGATCGAGACCGCGCTCGCGCTGCACCCCTTGGTCGGTGAAGCAGTGGCCGACGCACGCGGGGACTCGCCGTCGGACAAGCGCCTCGCCGCCTACTACGTCCCCGCCGACGCGCCGCCGACCGTGACGCAGCTGCGTGCCCATCTCGGGACGACGCTGCCCGACTACATGATCCCGTCGGCGTTCGTCGCGCTCGACGCGCTCCCGCTGCTGCCGAGCGGCAAGATCGACCGCGGTGCCCTGCCGTCGCCGGAGGCGGCCCGGCCCGATCTCGGCACGAAGTTCGAGCCGCCGCGCACCGACACGGAGCGCAAGCTCGTCGAGATCTGGAAGTCCGTTCTGCGTCTCGACAAGGTCGGGATCTTCGACAACTTCTTCGAGCTCGGCGGCGACTCGATCCTCATCATCCAGATCATCGCCCGTGCTGCGGAGGAGGACATCCACCTCACCGCCAAGCAGATGTTCCAGGCCCAGTCGATCTACGACCTCTCTCTGCTGGGCGAGGGCGTGTCGTCGTTCACGCCGGAGCAGGGGATCGTCACGGGGCCGGTGCCGCTGACGCCGATACAGCACTGGTTCTTCGAGCAGGATCCGCCCGAGCCGCACCACTTCAACCAGGCGATCGTGGTCGAGGTCGATCCCGGCCTCGGCCCGGACATGCTCCGCGAGGCGATCGCGCTGGTGCTCACCCAGCACGACGCGCTCCGCTCGCGCTTCACGCGGGAGGGGGACACCTGGCGGCAGTACATCCCCGCGCCCTCGGACGAGGTGCCGTTCGAGACCGTCGATCTCTCCAGGGCTTCGGCGGATGACGAGGAGCGGGCCTTCCTGGAGGTCGCCGAGCGGGTCCAGCGGAGCTTCGACCTCGCGCGCGGCCCTCTGCTGCGCGCCGTGCTGTTCGAGCGCGCGGCGCCGAACGTCCCGCAGCTGCTGCTCGTCGCGCACCATCTCGTGGTCGACGCCGTCTCGTGGCCGATCCTCGTCGAGGACGTCCACGACGTCTGCCGGAGGCTGCAGCGGACGGGAACGGCGCAGCTCCCACCCAAGTCGACGTCGTTCAAGTGGTGGGCGCAGAAAATGGAGGAGTACGCGCGCACGCCGCTGCTGGCGCGGGAGCTCGACTACTGGCTCAACGCGGTTCCGCCGCGCGTCGAGCCGCTCCCGGTCGCGAGCGAGGAGGGGCCAAACGACGTCGGATCGGTGGTCACGGTGAACGCGCGCACGAGCGTGGACGCGACCTCGGCTCTCCTCCTCTCGGTCCCGGCGGCCTTCGGGACGCAGATCATGGACGCTCTCGTCGCGGCCCTCACGCTGTCCCTGCAGGAGTGGAAGGGGTCCGAGGGATTGCTCGTGAACCTCGAGGGCCACGGGCGCGACGAGGTCTTCGAGGGAGCGAACCTGTTCGCGACCGTCGGATGGTTCACGACGCTCTATCCCTTCTACAACATCCTCGACCCCGCGGACGGCGTGCGCGCGAACCTCGAACGCACGCGCGCGGCGCTGGCCGCGATCCCGAACAAGGGGTTCGGCTATGGGCCGCTGCGCTACATGACGGCGGAGGGGCGCCGGCTCGGCGATCTTCCCGCGGCGGAGGTCAGCTTCAACTACTTCGGGCGCATGGACTCGGCCTACGGGTCCCGCGACACGTTCACCCCGACGTACGGTCCCACCGGCCCCACGGTCGGCCCCTCGATGAAGCGCGCCCACCTTATCGAGGTCAACGCGTCGGTCGTGGAAGATGGTCTGCAGATGCAGTGGACCTACAGCAGGAACCGGCACGAGCACGCGTCGATCGAGAGGCTCGCAGGGGCTTTCGAGCAGCGCATCGTCGAGATCGGCGCCGCGGCGCGGCGGGCTCTCCAGGAGCGTGGATGACCGGCGTCGACCGCTGGACCGTGGTGACGCGGCCGAACGCGGACCCGCGGGTGCGCCTCTTCTGTTTCCCCTACGCGGGGGGCAGTGCCGCGATCTACCGGACGTGGGGCGAGGTCCTGCCGCCCGACATCGAGGTGCAGGCCGTCCAGCTGCCGGGCAGGGAGTGGCGGCTGAAGGAGGAGCCGTACACGCGCGTGCTCCCGCTCGTCGAGGAGCTCGCCGTCGTCCTGAAGGACCTGTTCGAGACGCCGTTCGCTTTCTTCGGCCACAGCCTCGGCGCGATCCTCTCGTTCGAGCTCGCGCGCGAGCTGCGGCGTCGGGGGCTGCCGGGTCCGGAGCACGTCTTCCTCTCGGGGCACCACGCGCCCCAGCTCCCGAGGCGCGAGAGGGACATCCACGACGCGCCGGACGAGCACTTCTACGCGGGCTTGAGGCGGCTGGAAGGGACGCCGGACGAGCTGCTGGAGAACGAGGAGCTGATGGAGCTGCTGCTGCCGACGATGCGCGCGGACTTCGCGATGGCCGAGACGTACGAGCTCGCGCCGGAGCCGCCGCTCGACTGCCCCCTGTCGGTCTTCGGCGGGCTCGGCGACCCGCACACGGACCGCCCGAGGCTCGAGCCGTGGGCCGAGCTCACGACGGGCGAGTTCAAGCTGCGGATGGTGCCGGGTGGCCACTTCTTCGTCAACGAGGCGCAGGACCTGATCCTGCGCGCGGTCTTCCAGGACCTCATGGGCGTCCAGCGGCGGCAGGGATGAGGCCGGCGTTGGGCGCGCGCTCGCTCCACGTGTGGAGGATCGAGGTGCGGCAGCCGCGTGACGTCCTGCGGGAGCTGCGGGCGCTGTTGACGCCGGACGAGGAGGAGCGGGCGGAGCGATTCCGCTTCGACCGCGACCGAGACTCGTTCGTGTGCACGCGGGCTGCTCTGCGGATGCTCGCCGGCTCGTACCTCGGGATGGCTCCGCAAGACGTGTCGTTCTCCTATGCCGGCAAGGGGAAGCCCGGGCTCCCGGGGATCTCGTTCAACGTCTCGCACGCGGGCGACGTCGCGCTCGCGGCGTTCGCGCGGTCGGGCCGGGTCGGCGTCGACGTGGAGGAGATGCGACCGGGGACCGATCTGCGCGCGCTCGCGCGCCGCTTCTTCTCGCCGGGCGAGAACGCCGGACTGGAACGTCTCGACGGCGACGCGTTCGTCACCGGGTTCTATCGCTGCTGGACGCGCAAGGAGGCGTTCGTGAAGGCGCTGGGGGAGGGGCTGTCGTTCGACCTCGGCCGCGTCGAGGTCTCCACCGGCCCGGACGCGCGGGTCGTGTCGGTCGACGGGGACGAGGGGGCGGGATCGCTGTGGTCGATCGCCGACATCTCGCCGCGCGACGGCTACGCGGGCGCGGTCGTCGCGGATGTCGCCGCCGCGGACGTGGTGCTGCGGGACTGGCCGGGCCTGTCGGTAACCGCGGTATGACCGAAACGGTGCGGCGCACGCAGTTGCCCGAGATAACGATGTCGCGCCTGCGGCGCCGGCACCTCAACGAGGTCATCGCCATCGAGGCCGACGTCTTCGCGCGGCCCTGGAGCACGGCGTACTTCCTGCAGGAGCTGTCGAAGCCGAACAGGTCCTATTTCGTGGCCGAGTACGACGGCGAGGTGATCGGCTACGGCGGCCTGATGTTCACGCCCGACGACTCCGCGCACGCGCTGAACGTCGCGGTCACGCCCGCGTTCCACCGGCGCCAGGTGGGGACGAGGCTGCTGTGCGTGCTGATGATGGATGCGATCGCGAAGGGCGTCGACACGATCTATCTCGAGTTCCGGCTGTCGAACATCGCCGGCTACACGATCTACCCGAAGTTCGGCTTCGAGACCGTCGACGTCCGCAAGGGCTACTACTTCGAGACGGGCGAGGACGGCATCGTGATGGCGCTGAAGGGCGCCCAGGCGCCGGACTACCGGGAGAAGCTGAAGGGCATAGTGGACTCGGTCGGGGGCATGAGGGGGCCGGACGTCCCGCTCATCTAGCCGAGCCGCTCCTCCGCCGTATGATCACCGGACCCCCATGGACTAGCGGCCGAGGTCGCCACCTTCTCGGGTGGAGGCACGGGTTCGAATCCCGTTGGGGGCACTAGGACGTGTCGTGCTGCCTGTGAGAGTTCGGCACCTCTGTCTCACTTTGGCTCCGGCCCCTATGTCACATCAATTCCACGTCTCTAGAGACTTCGTGCAGCCCGGCGGGCTAATCGGCCTCTGCCATCCCAGCAGTCGAGCGTGAGCTCCGCGACTTCGGCCGCATCCCCGAGCACATACACACGTGCGTCGGGTGGGACGCAGTGGCCTGGCACGCGCCCGAGTGGTGGCGAACGCTCACTGGGCGCTGACCGGTCTGGTCGAGGTGACGGCGGCGCCTGCCGTCGAACGGGGTGGCCAACTGGTTGCTGTGGTCGAGGGTGAGCCGGCAGCACAACGCGGAATCGGACTAGGACGTCACCAGCGTGAGTCGAGCTGCTCGAGGCGGACCGGGGCGCGCTGTTGTCGTTCGCGCTCGTCACGGCGCGCAAAGGCGCCGCCATGCTCCAGTCATAGATATGGACCTGAGGCTGCATGTGCATGACCCGCGAATGCGTGTCAGCCCGAGCGGCGAGAGCGCGTCGTCCGATATGTTCCTACGGAGTGCGACACCGACCTTGCCCGAGAGGAGCCCCTTGTGTCATCAGCGGATGAAACGTGACGACTAAGGGCCAACGCGACTGGATCGCGGTCGCCAGCGTGGTCATCGCGGCCCTGGGGCTCATCTTCGGCCCCGGCATCCTCAGGGGTAATGGAGGGGACGTAGTTGAGACTCCGGCGCCCGAAGCCGAGGCAACGGATCCGTCGACCGACATTTCGCCCATGACCACCGATCCCGGCTCGGACCAATCAGAGGATGTACCGGGATGTGACCGGATCGTAGTCACGTCGAACGAAGTTGTGGAAGGTGACTTGACGGAGTCGGACTGCATCTCCGAGGTCTCCGGCGTGGGCTATTACTCGGATCATTACGTATTCGAGGCCGACGCCGGCGGGCGGATTTCGATCGGCCTCAGCTCGCTCGACTTCGACGCGTACCTCTTCCTGATGACGGAGAGCGGCAGAGTCCTCTTCGACGACGCAGCGGGCGGCGGCGACGTTGGCATCAGCGACTCTCGCATCCCCAGTGACAGTGGTTTCGTGGAGATTCCTGCCGCGGGCACATACGTGGTTGAGGTCTCGTCCTACTACCAGGACGAGACGGGAGCGTACCGGCTAACGCTGGCGTCTCCGGAGAATTGCGACCCTGTGACTGTTTCCCTCAACGAGGTCGTCGAAGGCGAGTTGTCGGCGTCGGACTGCACGTCGGCGGGATCCGGAGAGGGCTACTACTCCGATCAGTATAGATTCGAAGCGCAAGAGGGCGACGAGGTGTCGATCGGTCTCAGCTCTCTCGACTTCGACGCGTATCTCTATCTGCTGACAGAGGATCGCAAGGTCCTGTTCGACGATGCAGCAGGTGGCGGCGACGTCGGCATCAGCGACTCGCGCATCCCCGCGGACAGCGGATTCGTCGAGCTTCCCTCATCAGGCACGTACATCATCGACGTCACGTCGTACTACTTGGGCGAGACAGGAGCGTATCGCCTCGACATCGTCGGGCGATAGGTGTTCGTCCGACCGACCAGTTGGAGGGTTTCTTCCCGTGACGCAGGGCGCATCTCCGACTACTCGAGCTCATCCGGGTGCGCCAGCGTCGCCTCGCCGAAGTCGAAGGCTCGATTCTCCCAAGCGTGGCGCAACCAATCGTCGAGGTCGGTCGCGGGTTCGTATCCCTGAAGGATGAGCGTCTCGAAGGCCGGTGCGGTCGCCGGCGCAAGGACTTTGAGCAGCTCGACTAACTCGGTTCCCCAGTAGATACTGCGCGCGCTTCACGGTTTGTCCGCGGGCACGCATAAGCGGGTTGTCCTCAGGCGAGTGATCAGGCGCGTGGAGCTCGGCGAGACTCTGTCTGGCCCCCCGCCAGTGAGCCCCTACACGCGCGTGGGACATCTCCCCGAGCGCGCGCATGAGGAGGCTGAGGCGCCGCCAACCGGCGGCGTCGAACCAGTTGCGCAGAGACGCCCTACGCCCCTTCTGCGTCAGGCGTTTCGCGCGCTCGGGCTGAGCCGCCACGCGCGTAGCCTGGCCACGCTCTCCCATAGTGTCCGGACGCTGATCATCGCCCTGTCGTCGTCTTCGAGCCATAGGCAGAAAGAGGAGCGGACCGCGTTGGATGCCGTCAGGAGCGTCACGGAAACGTCGGGACGCACTCCCCACTGCGAGATCAACGTGCCCATCTCGGCAAGGAAACTCGTATACACCTCTTGTCCGTCGAGAGAACTTTCGTCGATGTCCTGAAGCGCCTGACGTTCTTGTTCGAGTGACAGGTGGACCCCCCGGATCGCTCGGACGCGGTGATCGAGATAGGCATGGACGACCGCGAGCTGGAAAGCGTCCACTGCTGCGCCGTGAGCCCGCGCCTCATCCCCCGCTTGCAGCGCTCGACGCTTGACGGCGGGAAGTCCGTCGATCCCCGGATGGGCGAGCTTCGGGTACGTGAGTGGCCACAGAGTGAGCCCGAGGTACTCGTACGTCCCTTCGAAGGGGACCCTTTCGGGCCAAGAGGCGAGCGTTTCGACGATGCTGACGCGTCCCTTGTCGGCGGCGAGACCGGTGGCGCACCCGCGCACCTGGCGCAAGAACAGCGAGATCGTCAGCGCGATTCGCTCGATGACTTCCACGGCTTCCGCCAGGAGGGGCCGGCGCATCAAGTCGAACTGAGTCCATTTCAGAGCGGCGGTCAGCGGCCCACGGCCGTGGAGGAGTTCGGAGATGTCGCGATACGCATGGCCGGCGTCGATCGGGTTCGGCGCGTACCGTGCCCATACCCGTGAATAGAATGCTTGGTCATCCTCGCCCTCTTCTTTCTCTAGATTCAGAGTGTGGGCGAGGTTCATCGTCCACCTCTCGAGCTGTTGGCGAACGATGGACGCCGCACCGACGACGTCCCCCTGGAGGAGAAACCGCCCTGCCTGAACAGCGCTGTCCACACCCCACAGCAAGTGGTCCGCCCATTCGCCGCGCACGTCGCCGGGCGGCCGCTCGGGGTCGGCGCCCATCCGCTCTAGCGAAGACGAGAGTGCGGGCACCGGCGTCAACGCCGGAAAGACGATTGGGACGAGGACGTCGAGGTTTCCGTAGACCATGTCCCACCGCAGGTTCGCCCGAGCGAGAAGTGCGTTACCCACGCCCTCGTCCCCGCGAGTCTCGGCGGCGCGCTCGTAGGCCGCGGGTGTCACTCCTATTCTGCGTCCGCGAACGTCAATCCGGCGAAACCGTTTCGCCTCGGGTGGAAGACGGCTCTGCTTTCCCACGCCTCTATTCTCGGAGCTTGGAGAGGTTCGGACGCGCCGGACTTCGCGAACGAAAAGGGGGCGCCGTGACCGGCGGCCCCTAGATGTAGTCGCCTCGAGGGCGGCTACTTCACGTCACGCAGGACAACTGGCGAGATGGAGTTCTTCTCCCGAAAGAGCTGCGTCACTCACTCGTTCAAGGACGCCCCAGACCTGTTCGCATTGCGCGCGGGCGAGCAATCCGACCTCGGGAGAGACTTCGACTGGAAGCGATCGGACAGGGGCGAACGAGCTATTTCCCCTGGTGAACGGCCCTAAGCACATGCCGGAATGCCGGGTTCGATAGCCATCCAACTAGGAGCATCGTCTAGACGCCGTTCGCGTCGGCGGTGTTGTCGAGGCGCCACAAGGGGTAGAAAGCGCGCGGGGAGACGGCCATGTCTCGAGGGAAACGTGGCTGCGAGGAGGTGAGACATGAGAAGCCTGAGGATCTTCGTGGTCGGAGTCCTTCTTGCGTTTGCGACGGTGCCGGCGCTGGCGACTCCGGCCCACGCTTGTTTTAGCGTCGATTGCATCGTGGACTGCGTCGAGAACGTGGCGAAGGGCCATTTCGTGTGCCGTGCGTAACGCGTATCAGGATTAGCTTCGTCGAATCGGGAGGAGGTGAGACATGAGACGACTAAAGGGCCTGCTGGTCGCCTGCGTTCTCGCGTTCGCCATCGTCCCGGTGTTTGCGTCACCCGCGCAAGCTTGCGCAAGCGTGGAGTGCCGCGTGAACTGCATCAAGGGCGCCCTGGAAGGAAACCTGGTCTGCGCTGCCTAGACAACGGCAGCCCTGAGGTGTCGTCGAGTCGAGCGACGTTCAAGCACCACATCGTGCTCATCGACGAGCTTCCCAACAGTCCCGCCGTCTCCCCTCCCATGGCGTAGATCGTTGGATGATCAGCGTGTTGTCGCGTCGCAGCGCGTCTCGGGCGTCTTGACGAAAGGTCGAGAAAAAAGAAGAGGGGCCGGTTGCCGGCCCCTCTCTCGTCTGGCGCATCGCCGATGCGCAAGGCGTCGCTAGGTGATGTAGCACCACTGGAACAGCGGCGCCGTGTGCTTGTTGCCGAGGCCGATCCGGCACACGACGGCGCACGGGTTGATCGGCTCGCCGATGCAGCTCGCGTGAGCGGGAGCCGCGCCCCCCACGACGAATACCGACGCCAGCGCGGACGCGGCAAAGAACAGTCGCAGCTTCTTCATCTCATCCCCCAGTCGGGCTTGCCTTGCTTCTTTCGGACCGGCGGAGCATACCGTCACAAATCCGCTCCGGCCGCGCGTCCGCCTGCCGCGAAAAGGACGCGCCTCCGGCAGGAATCCGGGGCTCCTGCCTAGAACCTTCACCCGGCCTGTCACAGGCGTGACGCGGTTCGTTAAGGGCCGGTCGCATGAGCGTTCTTGGGCGGAGCGGGCAGCTTGCCGTCCCCCGCGGGGAGGTATCGGATGCGTTTCACGAAGAGTAGGGCCGCGCTCGCGGCTCTCGTAGCAGTCGTCGCGCTGTTGCCCGGGGCCGCCCACGCGGCCCCCGTCGGCTCCGACGTCGTATACGTCACCGAAGGGCTGAGCGTCGCGGTCGGGACCTGCACGGTCGTCGCCGTCGACCATGGCGAAGGCCGCCGGACGTATGTCGTTGCGGGTCACGCGAAGGCAGTGGGCGCGATCGCGACGTCCGTCGGCTGCGGGATCGTCCAGAACGGCGTCGTGATCGCGTACTTCCGTGCGGCGCTACCCGGAAGCGTGGCCGCAGGAGTCTGGACGACCGTCGCCGGTGACGGCACCTATTCGGTATGCGCCGACGTCTCTGCGACCTTCGGCAACGGATCCGTCGAACAGAACAACTGCCCCTAACCGGAAGGAGCTCTGACTCGAGGTGAACGTCTCGAAGATCCGCCGCCGAACCGCCGCCTTTGCCGCCGGGGCTGCGGCGCTGGCTGCCCTTGCACCCGCGCCCGCCGGGGCGCAAGCGATCCCCGCGGCGCTGCACGCCGACGCCGAAGTGAACGACGCCGTGGTGCCCTGGTGCAACGCCTCCGGCGTCTCCACCGGGAGCTCGATAACGGTCCTCCTTACGGTTCACGCCGTGGAGCCGGGCGCGTCGACTTTGGGCGTCCGCTGCGGCATCGTCCAGGACGGATACGTCGTTGGGTACGCGAACGCGACAGGGCCGGGCGTGGCGGTGGGCGCCGGTACAGCCACTATCGCGTTCGCGCCCTACTCGGTCTGCTCCGACTACTTCGTCATCTATCTCGACGGCAGGATCGCCCAGCACCAGGGATGCCCCTAATTGCCGCGTCGCGGCGGATAGGGAGGGCCGATGTGAATGTAGCCAGCCTCAGTCGCGGCGCCGCCACGATCTCGATCTTCGGCGCACTCTTGGGCAGTATCGACCCGCGTCGTTTACGCCACCTCGTCCGCGCGACGGCCGGACGCCCGTATCCGTCCGGCCCGGGAGGCGTTGCCGCCCGTTAGGGCTCGTTGTGGAGGCAGTAGTAGCCGGTCGGAACCCGAACGGGCCCTACGTCCTCGTACGTCGGGTAGCACATGGAGCACCCGTGGATGGGGTCCGGATTCGAGTCGTCCACGCACACCGCCTGGGCGGGGGCGGGGAACAGCCAGAACATCGACGTCGACAAGACGGCTGCCGTCAGCGCGACGGCCTTTTGCTTTCTCGGCACCTCTGACCTCCAGCGTCGGTTTGCAACGGGAGCGCTAGTCGAAAGTCAGCACCCGAACGTGAAGCCGCGGCACTCGTTGATCGTGAGCTGCCCGCAGATGTCCGCCGCATACGTGATGCGCGCATCCGCGTTTCCTCCGGCCGCGC
Source organism: Actinomycetota bacterium (assembly GCA_030861725.1). GTDB lineage: Bacteria > Actinomycetota > CADDZG01 > CADDZG01 > WHSQ01 > JALZEG01. Next base: position 51,635 of record JALZFC010000003.1, read on the forward strand.
CGTCGAGCTCGCTGTCGTCGAGAGTGTGCATCGTCAGGTCGCGTACGACGTCCTTCGAAAGGACGAGCTTCTTGTGCGGTCTCCTGGACTTGTCCATGTCTCACCTCCTCCCGTATCCCGTCGGGGTGGTCCCACAGCCATGCCGCGGCGCGAAGGTCACGACGTCGCATCGCGGCTCGCGTACGAGTGGAGGCGCGGTCCACGTCCACAGAAGAAGGCCCGCCGCCGCATCGATTCATCCCCCGATCCCCACCGTCGTATCGCCATCCCCACCGTCGTATCGCCGCGCCCGAAGCTACGCCCGCGATGAGGGCGCGTCAAACGCTGTGAGTCAGGTGTCGAGCGAGCCGGCGACTGACACTCGGTCCCAGGATCGCCGTAGCGTCTTCCTCGCGCAGCTCCCTCGGGGGCGACGGGCGGCCGAGGAGGTCGCCGATGTCGCGCTGGATCGAGGAGAGCCGTCGCAGGGCCTCCTTCTCGAGCGCCGCGCAGTCTGCAGCGGCCCCGGCCACGACGCTCTCGCCGCCGAGCGACGGATCACCCCGCCCGGCCGCGTCCGCATGCCGCAACACCTCGTCCAACGGCGGCTCTGCTCCCGTCGCCCACCACTCGAGCTCCCGCAGCTGCTGCTCCAGGATCGCGATCAGCCTCGCCGGCGCGTGAGTCGCCGCCGCGTCGACGTCTGCGACGACGGCGCGGCCGATGTCGGAGTCCGGCGCCTCCTTCGACGTCAGAGCCGAATACATGCGCGCAACCCGTCCCTGCACCTCGCAGACGGCGATCTGCTTCGTGAACTCGAGCTTCGTGTAGAGCGCTGCATAGCGGAAGAAGATCTCCGCGTCGCCGACGACGCGTTCGAGCGGAGCCTCGCTCGTCCCGGACCCGGATCCGGACACCACCGCGCTCAGCAGCTCGCGCATCAGGTGCGGGGGCCCGGCGCAGACGCCCATCGCTCCTCCGAAGAGGCCGTGCTCGTCGGCGTGTCCGATGATCTCGTCCGGCGTCAGGACCTCATCGAGGTCGGCGTCGCGGAACGACATGTCCGCCGCGACGATGAAGATCCCGGCGATCGATTTGAAGGCGACGGCCGCGACGGCCGGCACCCGGGCCGACTCACCGCCCTGCCGGTTGGCCAGGTAGTTCGGCATCGTGACGGTGAAGCGACTGAACCTCCACAGGTGCGACACCGCGAGTGGACCATCGAGGTCGTAGCGGCGGACGAATCCCGCGCGGGTCGCCTGGACGAGCTCGAGCACGTCGTCCCAATGTCGCGTCAGCTGCTTCAGAGCCGACGCGTTGATCGGCTTCGGATGTCGGTAGCGGCTGCCGGGATAGCGCGACGGTCGCCACTCGATGTGCTCCTTCTCCACCAGGTCCCGCGGCGCGTTGCCTTCGCCGAGCAGGCGGCCCTCGGAATCGCGCAGCACCAGCGCGGAGGGGTATTGCGGGTGGAACACCTCCCTGTAGGCGTGGTCGAAGCCGTCGCTGCCGGATGGTCTGTCCGCCATCTGCCCCCTCGTCCGCTCGCTGCTCCCTTGTCAGTATCCTCGAACGCGTTCAGACCAGCCGAGACGGCCGAGGTCGCGGTGTCCGTATCGATCCCCGAAGCAGAGCCTCGCTGGCGTCCTCTTCTCCGAGACGAGCTGGCCGAGTCGGCGACCGCTGCGGTTCTCGACGTCGCCGCCGAGCTGAGCCGGCGCCGCGGGTCGGAAGGACCGGGCGAGGCGTCGCTCGGCGCCGGAGCCGCGGGGATCTCGATCTTCTACGACTACGTCGCACGCGCCGGGCTGATCGACGCCGCCGCCGGCGAGGCAGCCGCCTGGCTCGACGCCGCCGTCGACGCGGCTGCCGGAGGCGCGAGCGGACCTTCCCTCTACTCCGGGTTCGGTGGTGTCGCCTGGGCGAGTGCGTTCGTGGACGCGGGAGACGGCGCGGCCGACGACGCGATCGCAGAGGTGGACGACGTGCTGGCGGCGTTCACCGCGCGGTCGCCGTGGCCGTACGACTACGACCTCGTTCGCGGTCTCGTCGGCCACGGCGTGTACGCGCTCGAGCGGATATCCCGCCCCGCAGCGTCCCGGCTTCTCGAGCACGTGATCGCGCGCCTGGACGAGCTGGCAGAGCGCCGGCGCGACGGGATCACGTGGTTCACGCGCCCGGAGCTCCTCCCGCCGGAGACACGCGCCGAGTTCCCGCGCGGCTACTACGACGTCGGCGTCGCACACGGGGTGCCGGGCGTCGTCGCGCTGCTCGCGCGCTGCATCGCGGCGGACGTCGCCGCGGACTGCGCGCTGGAGCTCCTGGACGGCGCCGTCGAGTGGTTGTTGCGCCGGCGGCTGCCGGCCGGCGCACCGGCGAGCTTCCCGGCGATCGTCACCCCGGGACGGCCACGCGACGCAGCGCGCGCCGCGTGGTGCTACGGGGACCCGGGTGTCGCATGCACGCTCTTGCTCGCGGCCAGAGCGACGGGTCGCGAGGCGTGGGAACGAGCCGCTATCGACATCGCGTCCAGCGCGGCCAGACGTTCCCCCGGGGATGCAGGGGTGCGGGACGCGTGCCTGTGTCACGGAGCGAGCGGGCTCGCGCATCTGCTGAACCGGCTCCACCAGGCGACGGGGGCCCCCGACCTGCGCGACGCGGCCGTGCACTGGTACCGCGCGGCGTTGGAGATGCGCCGTCCGGGGCGCGGCGTCGCGGGGTTCACGACGTGGTCCGAGACCGGACCGGGAGAGACGGGGATGGTCGCCGATCCCGGCTTCTTGCAGGGTGCAGCGGGCATCGGGCTGGCGCTCACCGCGGCGGTCAGCCCGGCCGAGCCGGCGTGGGACCGCGTGCTCCTGCTGTCCTAGGATCGCAGGTTAGGAGCGGCCCCGACGACCCGCCCTCGCCCGGTAGAGGCGATCGAGCAGGTCGTACATCACCATCTCGTGAGCGCGCTGCGCGGAGCGCAGCAGGCGGTTCACGTGCATGTGCGCGAGGCTCGCCGCAAGGTCCTCCAACGATACCGTGAGGCGACCGGCGGCGTCCGCCGCGCGCAGCTGCGCGACGAGCGGGGCACAGACGGCCGACCGGCGGGCGAGCGCGGCCATGCCTCGCCCGACCGCTCCTTCGTGCGCCGCCTCCGGGTCGATCAGCGGCTCGAGGCTCGCGCGTTCGGCGCGATAGCGATCGCCGAGCTGACGCTTCAACAGGGTGCCGGCGCCGGCCTCCGCCGCGTAGGCGTCGCGCATCCTGCGCGCGACCGTCGTCTGCGCGTCCTCGTCGAGCCCGAGGTCCTCGAAGAGCCGGTGGATCCCGGCGAGGCCGATCCTCCAGCGGTCGTCCAGCGATCCGCCCTCCGCGATCACCTCCATCACGGCGTCGCTGTCGGCCGAGAAGATCGTCTCGACGACGTCGATCGCGCCGGGCCCCCCGTAACGCTCCAGCTCGCGCACGTACGTCCCTGCCTCGACGCGCCACACGCGGCCCTCGAGCTCCGGCTCGACCGCGTCCCGCAGGGCGGGCAGCACCTCGCCTACGAGACGCTGCGGATCGCCGTGGAGCCTGACGCGGAGGTGCGGCTCGGGGTCCGAGTACCGGACGAAGAACCACCGGTCGGCCGCCCCGGACGAACGCGCGCCGTCGACGACGGGTCCGACGACCGACCGCAGGAGAGCGTCGGCGGTCGCCGTCCCGGTGTAGACCCTGGCGTACAGCCACTCCGATCCCGGCACGAAGCTGCGTCTGCCTCCCGCCGGTCGCGCCCCGGACGAGACCGGGATCCCCGACTCCGTGCGCGTGAAGGGGATCAGCACCTCGTTCACGTACGGGCCGCGGTCGCTTCCGACCACGAGCTCGTCCGGGTCCGGCCACACCTCGACGAGCCGGAAGTGCGGCCTTCTACGCACGAGCTCCACGAGCATCTCGACGCTCAGCACGTTGTCGAGGTCGACCATCATCGTGTTGTCCTCGTCGGCGAGCGCGACGTGGCGCGGCAGCCCCCGGCGCTCCCGCAGCTCCTGCATCCGGCCGAAGACGGCGCCACCCGGCGCGGCGAGGAGGTCCGCGATCCCGTCGGCGCGGAACGCCCAGCGGGCGCGGTGGAACACCGTCCTCCCGTAGGTGACCCGCGGGAGGAACGACGCCGCGTTGAACGCGCCCCAGTTCCACACCACGCCCTCCGCCACCCCCTGGGACTGGAGCGTGCAGAGGAAGCGGTAGATGCCGAGGCTTCGCAGGGTGTAGTTCTGCGCGCTGGCAAGCCGCGGGGCGACCTCGCGTCCGAGCTTCCTCGAACGCAGCACGACCTTCTGCCCTTCGACGGAGACGACGAGGTCGGTCACCGGGATCTGCGCGTCCGGAGGCGCGCCGGAGCGTCCGAGGAACGGGATCTCGTAGTCGCGCAACACCGGCCGCGCCAGGATGTTGCCGCTGCGGCCTTCCGGGAGATGGACGATCTCCGCGTACGCGATCTCGGGCCGGAGCGCCTCCTCCGCGCGCAGGTGGCCGCGGACGGCCTCGTCCACCGCGGCGTCGGCGTGGCAGAAGCGGCCCATGAGGCGCGCCCCCGAGGGCCCCGACGCGCCGTGGAGCAACAGGCGGAAGTCGCCGCGGTCGACGTGCTCGCCGCTGCGGGCGGCGATCGTCACCAGGGCCGCGAACGCGTCCGGCGTCTCCGCCCCCTCCTCCGCCCGGAGCGCCTCGACGTCCGAGTCGTCGAGCACGAGCTCGCGGCCGCCGGCCGCCACCGTATCGGTCAGCCGGCGCAGCAGGTGCGCGAAGCGCGGTCCCACGTTGCCGGTCTCGTCCGGACGCTGGGGCCACACGAGCCCCCTCACGAGGGGGGAGGCGTCGCTGCCGGGAGAGCTGGACGCGAGGAAGCCGATGCCGGACTCCTCGTCCAGCGCCTCGACCAGCGGCACCGCGCGGGTCTCGTAGCGCGCCGCGAACTCGTCACGCCAGCGGTCGAGCGAACCGTTCGACGGACGGCCGATCGTGCCCTGCAGCGCGGTCGTCGCGCGCAGGACCTCGTCGACGACCGCGGTTCCCACCGTCGCGCCGTCCAGCGCGACGACCATGTCGGTCTGGAAGAACGTCCTCGGGTTCGCGTCGGCCGGCAACGGCTCGACGGCCGCGAAAATGCGCTCGTAGCGTTCGACCGGTGCGCCGATGCCTTCGGCGTCGAGCTTCTCGAGCTCGGCCCTCACCTCCTCGAGCAGCGCCAGCTCCTCTTCGGCCCCTTCGACCGCGGCGAGCTCCTCGATCAGGGCGACGATCGCCTCGGGGCCGGTGATCGGCGGGATCAGCGCCGACTCGAGCAGCTGTGAGTCGACGAGCTCCTCGACGAACGCGGCCGCGTCGTCGTAGGAGATCTCGTCGTCCACGAGGAGCGTCGCGAGCTCGTCGAACGTCGCGCCCCCGCGCGCACCGTCGAGCACCGCCACCACAGCCTCGTTCGGCTCGACCGCGACGAGGCTGTAGCTGCGGCCCCCGCGCGCGCCGGCCTCCGCGTAGCGGAGCTTCCCGCCGGTGGCGTAGAGGCTGGAGTTCACGCGGTAGGTCAGCTTGCGCTTGTAGCGGTCTTCGAGGCCGAGCGCGAGCGCGGTCAGGTAGAGGTGGTCGAGGCGCGTCCGGCGCGCGTTCTGCGACGAAGGCCCCACCTTCAGACGCGTGGTCTCGCCGATGCGGCCGATCGCGCTCCCCGCGAACGTGCCGAAGGGCGTGGGCCGCGTGCACATCCGCAGGAAGTATCGGATGAGCGAGCGTTCGACCTTCGCGTCGAGCGCGCCGTCCAGGTACGACCGGGAGCGCTCGGCGAGCTTCGGCGACGCCAGGTAGAGCGCCTCCTGCACCTCCGGCCGCGCGTAGAACGCGCGCAGGCGGTCGCGGAGCAGCGCCCGGTCGCGCTCCAGCGCCTCCGGGTCGTCCGCGGCCGACGGCGCCTCGAGCCCGTCGCTCCACGAGTACGCCTCGTCGATCGACAGCAGGGGAGCGCGCAGCATGAAGAAGCCGTCGGGCTTCGACTCGTGCCTCACGCCGCGCTCGGGCGCGAGAGCAGCAGATGGCCGTCCCACGCGGGCTCGTCCGACGTGGCCGCCGCGACCAGCGCGAGCGCGATCCCCGCGCCACCCGCGAGGAGGCCGGGCCCCTGCACGTCACCGCCCTCTTCGTCGCGATCCGGCCGCCACACCGAGTACCCGGCGAAGCCGCCGGCGTGGACGCGGCGATCCAGCGCGACCCTCGTCCAGTACTCGATCGACCGCCGGAGCGTCTCGGAAGGGCGGCCTTGCCAGATCCGGTTCCACAGGTGGGCCAGGCCCATCGCGCCGTGACAGAGGCTCGTGCCCTGGACGTCGCTGTCGCCCGGGGGCCGCGCGGCGGCGCGTTCCAGCGCCGCGAGAGCGGCTTCCTCCCAGTCCGCCCGATCGAGAGCGCCGGCAGCCGCCAGCAGCACGGTGATCACCCCGGGGTCGCCGTAGCACCACGCGAGCCGCGCCGGTTGCGGCTCGACGCCCGGCCCCACGAAGTAGGGCCACGTCGCGCGGCCTCCGGGAGGAAGCGCCTGTGCCAGCAGCCACGCGACGCTCCGCTCCAGCATCCGTGCAGTGCGGTCGGGCGCGACACCCGCGGCGTGCGCGTGCGCGAGCAATCCCACGACGCCGGGGACTCCGTGCGCGAGCCCCAGGTTGTAGTAGCCCTCCGGCACGCGCTCGCGCGCCGAAGGGGGGATCAGCTCGGGCTTCGTGTACCAGGTGATGCCGGAGTCCGCCTCCTCGGCCGACTCCTCGAGCGCGTCGACGACGAGCTCCAGCAGCTTGCGTCCCGACGGCGCATCCAGACGCTCGAGCGCGTAGACGCCGACGCCGACGAGGCCGCTGACGAGGTCGTAGAGGCCGTTCCACGCGGCGGCGCCTCCCATCGCCAGGAGCGCGTCGTCGACCGCGGCGTTCGCGTCGTCCGCCCCCGAGCTCTCGCCGAGGTGCTCGATCGCCCAGGCGACGCCGGGGAAGCCCTGCATGAGCCCGACGTTCATCGGCTGGGCGGCGACGGCCTCGGCCGCGCGGTCGAGGGCCGCCGCCCGAACGTCGCCGAACCCGGCGCCGGGGAAAGCGCGGTCGAGGTAGTGCATCGTCACAGCGGTTCCCGTCCAGCCGCGCGACAGCGAGGCATCCCCGCGCTCGGGCGAGGCCTCGCCGGAGTCGAATGCCTCGGCCACGGCCTCGCCGATCGCGCGCGCCGCCTCGAGTGCCCGGGCCGCGAGGTCCCCCTCGAGCACCGGCCGCCATGTCTCTGCGTGCGTCACGCGTCCCATACGAACACGAGCGGCCCGAAGGCCGCTCGTTGGTCCGACTCCGTTGGTCGCGCTAGCCGCAGTGGACCCAGGTGCTCTCGCAGTCGGTGAACCAGGTCGCGCCCGAGGGGCACACCGGGGTCTGCGTGGTGAGAGGGCACGTGCTGGTGATCGGGCTCGCCCCGCCGGCCACGTCCGTCAGGCTCTCGTCCGAGAGGTTACGGAGCGTCTCCTTGTTGAGCTCGAGCTTCTTCGCCATGTCGTTGCTCCTTGGATAGATATGCGACTAGCTGGTGGCGGTGCCGCACTCCTGGAACCAGGTGGCGCCGGAAGGGCACATCGGGGTCTGGGTCATCGTGAGGACCGTCGTCACGTCGGGGCAGTTGGTCGTCGAGGCGCCGCCGACGGCCTCGGCGAGGTCCACCTCGGTCAGGTCGCGGAGCGTCTCCCTGTGGAGCTCGAGCTTCTTCATATACTCCCCTTTCGTCTTTCGTCGCGCCGAAACAGAGCTAGTGGTGCGGGTGCCCAGAACTTATACACGCAAACGCCGTTTCCCTGCCTGTTAAGGACGATCCGGACGGAAATCCCCCGCCGGGCCGGGCTTTTCCTCAGAGCAGGAATCCGAGCTCCGACCGCATACCTCTGAGGCGACCGCTCAATCCGCCCGCGCCCGCCCGGAGGACCGATGGCCCGTCGCGCTCCCGCGCTGTTCGTCTCGCTCGCGCTGGCCCTGGCGGGCGTCGGTGTCGTCACCTCGCTTCCCGCGCGTGCGCAGACGAAGCCGAAGGTCGTGATCAAGGCCGGCTACGGCGAGGCCGACGCCACCTGGCACGTCGGCGCGGGGGCCGGGCAGTACACGGAGAAGAGCCCCGACCAGGCAGAGCTCCTCGGCGGCGGCGACGTCGACCCGCACGCCCACTCGGCGACGCAACGCGACAGCTACGGCGTCCACTCGCGGCTCAGCTACCGCGCGATCGTCGTCCAGGACAACCAGGGCGACCAGGTCGCGCTCGTGAAGTCCGACAGCTACCTCGCGCAGGACTACCTCTCTCGGCGCGTCGGGCAGATCCTCGCGGCCGAGGGGTCGGTGATCTCCTACGACGAGATCTTCCACATGGCGAGCCACAACCATTCGTCGCCCTACTACCAGAGCCCGTCGTGGGGGGTGTGGATCTTCCAGGATGCTTTCGACCTGAGGGCGTTCGAGTACCACGCGCGCCGGATGGCGGCGGCGATCCTCGCGGCCGAGGACGCGCTCGTCCCCGCGCGGATGGGCGCCACAACGGTCACCCACCAGATCTTCAAGGGGATGATCGCCCGCAAGGACCTCGGCGACGACGGCACCCCCGTCGGCTACCCGGACGACTTCGGCGACCTCGGCCTCTCGGTGATCCGCTTCGACGACCTGTCGGTCCCGACGGCGCCGAAGCCGCTCGCGACCCTGATCAACTGGGGGCAGCACCCGGAGGGCCTCGACGACCACGACCTCATCACCGGCGACTACGTCGCGCCCCTGGAGCGTTTCGTCGAGCGCGCCACGGGAGCGCCGCTCGTCTTCGGCCAGGGCGACGTCGGCAGCGCCGAGGCGGGGCCGGGGCGGCCGGATCTCGTCCCCGCAGGCATCCCGAAGCGGTGGTCCCACGCCGGCCACGCGCAGGCCGAGCGCGGGGCATGGCTGCTCTCCGAGGACGTGGTGAAGGCGTGGCAGCAGATCGGAGCCGGCCAGGCGGTCGTCCCGTTCAGCGCGGGCTTCGACGTCGAAGCCGCCGACACCTGGGTCCCCGGCCCCCTCAGCCACCCCTACCCGAGCGTCTCGAACTGCCGCACCGAGGCCACCGCGGAGGGCGCGCCGACCGCACCGGGAGCGCCGACGTGCAACCGCGTCGGCACGGCCGATCGCAGCAACATGATGTTCGAGAACCTGAGGGCGCACGGGATCCCGGTCCCCGAGAGCTACGGCCTCCCCGCGTTCACCGCCGTCGAGGAGAACCTCCGCCTGCACCTCCAGGTCTTCAAGCTCGGCGAGGTCGTGCTCGCCTCGTGCGCGTGCGAGGCGCAGGTGGACCTGATCCTGAACTTCGAGAGCCGCGCCGACGAGGCGCAGGACAACATCTGGCACGGCTACGACTGGACCGAGCGTCTCGGCTGCACGCAGGCGGCGGGAGGCGACTGGACCTGCAAGAACCCGAAGAACGCGTCGCAGACGATCACTTTCTCCGACGCCCGCTACCGCCGCATGCAGGCGCAGATCCACAACGACGCGCGCGGGTGGGACTCGCCCGCCAACGCGGCGACCGCCGAGAGCGAGCGGGGCGATCCCGCGGGCATCCTCGGCAACTTCACGCACGAGGAGCTGCCGGCGGACCTCGGGTACAAGCTCCCGATCGGCGTCGGGCACGCGGGCGACTACAACGGCTACACCGTCAGCTACCGCGAGTACATGGCGTACGACCACTACCGGAAGGCCCTGACCGCCTACGGGCCCCACACCGCCGACTACATGGTCACGCGGCTCGTGAGGCTCGCCGGCGAGCTCAACGGCGGCCTCGCTCTCGCCCCCGAGCCGCACGACGTCGCCGCGCAGGCCGACGAGGCCCGCCAGGTCGCCGCATCGACCGCGCTGGGGGCCGCCTCGAGCGCCGCGTACGACGCGTGGGTGTCCGCGCTGCCGGACGACAGGGGGCCGGCCGCGCCGGTGTCCCAGCCCGAGGACGTCAGGCGTTTCTCCGCCGCGTACTTCTCGTGGAGGGGCGGATCGAACGCGGCGGACAACCCGGTGGTGCGCGTCGAGCGGCTCGTCGACGGCTCCTGGCAGCCTTTCGCCGACCAGTCCGGCGAGGTCCAGACGATGGTCGAGTTCCCCGACGGTGCCGAGGGCGTGGCGAACACGTACCGGGGCGACGAGGAGTGGGTGTGGACCGCGGGCTTCGAGGCTTTCGACGCGTTCCCCGCCGGGATCGGCAGCACGCCGGCCGGCGAGTACCGGTTCGTCGTCGACGGCGACATCCGGCAGGGCGGCGAGCCCGTCACGTACCACCTCGAGTCGGATCCGTTCCTGGTGCAGCCGTGGGACGGTGTCGAGGTGACGGACCTCCGGGTGGACCCGGGCGCGGTGTCGTTCCGCGCGACGAGCAACTACCCGCGGACGTACGAGGGGTCGCCGTTCCCGTACGTCGCGGTCGCGACGAAGAACGACGATACCGGCGTCCCGTTCTGCACGACGTGCAGCTTCCGGCCCTGGGCGTCGTCGGGGCAGATCGTGAGCGCCGGCGTGACGGTCGTCCGCTCGACGGGAGCGGTCGAGGTCGTCCCGGCGCAGCTCGTGGACGGGCGCTGGAGCGCCCCCGTGGTCCTCGGCGCGGGCGACCGTGCCTACGTCGAGGCCGGAGCCGTCCTCGACGAGTACGGGGAGCGCAACGCGGCGGCGTCCGCGAGCGTGACCGTGTAGGCCCCGGTGCAGGTTCCGGGGCGTGTTCGCCGAACCATCGAGTAGCCAGCCATTCTCAGGAGGTCCCCGGTGCGCCGCATTCTCGTGATCGTCCTCGCCGTCTGCCTGCTCGGCGGCGCCGTGTCGGCTCCCGCGGGGGCGAAGAAGAAGCCCAAGCGGAAGCCGCCGGTGACGTTCACCGAGTCCGGCAGCGTCGCGCTCGGCCATCCCGGCGACCTCGTCAACGAGGTCAACGCCACTCGCCACGCGTTCGTCGAGACGTGCGCCGTGCCCCCCTCTCAGGGGACGGACGGCTACGTGATCGCGCTGCCCCGGGAGATCACCGCCGTCGCCTCCGACGTCAGCATCGTCGGCGCGGACGCGAGCGGTTTCCACGACCTCGACATCTTCTTCTTCGACGAAGGTTGCTCGCCGATCGGGTCGCTCAACACCGACGCGGTCGACGAGATGGGCCCGATGCCCGTCGGGACGACGTACGTGCTCGTGACGGCGTTCCTGGGCGTCGAGATCACGTTCGACTTCAAGGCGACGGAGACGAGGGCGTAACGATGCTCGGGAAGATCTGTGCAGCGGCGGCGATAGCGCTCCTGGCGGGAACGTTGAACGGAATCCCCGCGGGGGCCGGTCCCACGACCGGGGGCCTGGCAAGCGACAACGTCGAGCACGTGCGGCACATCCCGATCGCGCAGAACGGCGTGGGCGGGCGCCTGATCGGCAAGCACTTCTACATGAACGACCAGAACAAGATCATGATCTTCGACGTGAGCACGCCGGATGACCCGCAGCTGACGGGGACGCTCCCGATGCCGCAGGAATGGCAGTTCAGCCGCGAGGACATCGACGGCAACGGCGAGATCCTCGTCGTCCCGAACACCGCGAACGGCGTCGCCGACGGCTCCCCCCCGAACGGCGGGGGAGCGACTGCTGCCGCCAATGCCGTGTACGTCGTCGACGTCGAGGACAAGACGAACCCGAAGATCGTCGCCAAGGTCAACGGGCCCGCGCAGCACACCTACAGCTGCGTGCTCGACTGCAAGTGGGCGTGGGGCTCGGGCGGCACGATCATCGACCTCCGCGACCCGGCGAACCCGAAGGTGATGGAGGAGAAGTGGGGAGACGGCCTGCCGGCAAGCAGCGGGCACGACGTCGAGGAGGTGGCGCCGGGGCTCGTGGTCACGGCGACGCAGCCCGTCATGTTCCTCGACATCCGCAAGGACCCGCTGCACCCGAAGCTGCTCGCCCAGGGCACCAACGACGACCGCCGCTACATGCACGGCGCGCGCTGGGCCCACGGCGGCAGGGACAAGTTCCTGCTGATGGCCGGCGAGACGACGTTCAACCTGCAGTGCGACGACGACTCCGGCGCGTTCATGACGTGGGACGCGACGAAGTGGCGCAAGACGAAGACGTTCACGATGATCGACGAGTACCGGGTCGAGAACGGGACGTGGGTCGACGGGAACCCCGCGGCGCAGCGCAACTGCACGTCGCACTGGCACGAGGAGCACCCGGACTTCCGCAACGGAGGCCTCGTCGCCGTCGCGTTCTACGACCACGGCACGCGTTTCCTCGAGGTGAGCAAGAGCGGCAAGATCTCGGATGCCGGATGGTTCATGCCCTACGGCGGCCAGACGAGCGCGGTCTACTGGATCACGGACGAGATCGTGTACTCGGTGGACTACAACCGGGGGCTGGACATCCTGCGCTTCAAGGGATAGCCGCTCGGTCTTACTCCGCGGGTGGCACCGCCGGGCCCGCTTTCAGGCCCACCTTCGCCCGGCCCCCGCGGCCCCTCGCGTAGACCACGACCTCCTTCGTCTCACCGGCGTCCAGCCACAGGAGGTCGTTCAGCAGCTTCACCTTCACGCGGCCCTTGCGCGTCGCCTTCAGGAGGAAGACGCCGGCGCCGGTGCCGGAGTTCGTGACCTCGAAGACCTGCCGGGTGACGCGGCCGCGCACCACTTTGCCCGAGACCTTCTCGACCGTCGCCTCGGCGCGCACCGGCGCGGACAGCGACTGCGCCGCGACCTCGTAGATCAGCCGGCGTTCGTCGACCTCCTTTGCCAGCACGAAGAACGCGAGCCCGTTCGCCTCGTCCACGTAGCGGTTCACGACGCCGCGTGCCTTCCCGGCGTGGAACGCGGCGTCGGCTAGCTGGCGGTAGTCGCCGACGGTGTAATAGAACTTCTCGCCGTCGGCCCGGACGTAGTCGACCTTGCGCAGGTCCTTCGGGTGCGAGTCGATCACCCAGATGAACGGGGACGCGTCGGCGGCCTTCGTCTTCGCGATCAGCACGCCGTGGTCGGGGAGGAACGAGTCGAAGCCCTGGCGGTTCACGACCTCGAGGTCGTAGTGGTCGTAGCCCCCCTCGTCGCACTTCGGCTCGTTGGCGTCGCACGACGACTGGTCCTCGCCCATCGCGACGCGGAACCCGCTGTAGAGCTGCGGGTCGGTCGTCGCGGGAGGCGATTCCCGCTGGAGGACCCGGGCGCGGACCGGTCCTGCACTGAGCGCCTCCTGCGTCACGGTCAGCACCTCCGACGGAGGCATGAACCCCATGCGGATCTTGTTGCGGAGCATGTGGTGCGACCCCATCGTCGCCCCCTCGCGCGGCGGGATCGTCCACCGCTCGAACGGCCCGCCGGGGCCGTTGAAGGTCCCGCGGCTCATCATGTCCCACGGTCCGGAGTAGGCGCGGTCGGGGTTGTCGGCGTACGGGTTGTTGTAGTTGTCGAGGACGCCGAGGACGTGCGACAGCTCGTGTGCGTAGACGGAGCCCCCGTCGCTCTCGCCCTCGGTGGCGAGGGTTCCGGGGAGGGCGTGCGACCAGATGTTCTGCGCCGCGAAGAACGACGTCCAGTCGACGTACCGGGTGGTCGCCCAGTTCCGGTGCTCGGGGAACGCGGCGGCGCCGAACTTCTCGGTCACGTCCTCCCTGTCGGCGAACAGCGCCTGGCCGAAGTTCAGCCATACGCCGGACTCGTCGTAGCCCGCGTGCAGGAGGAAGCGGAAGTCGAACGCTCCGTACTGTTGTTGCGAGGTCGTGACGTCCGCGAGCGAAGCGGCGACGATCTCCCGGTCGAAGTTGCCGTTGCAACCGCTGTCGTCGGGGCAGTCGTCCGCGCCCCCGAAGTCGCTCACGCCGTACTCGTACATGTTGCCGGCCATCGTGTACGGCCCGAAGCCCTCGGCGTCCACGTCGATGAGGCCGTAGGAGTTCTCGAGCCAGTACTCACCCACGGTGTGGCCGTGCTGCGGGTTGTTCCGGTCGGTCGACTTGAAGAGGAGGTCGACCCAGTACTGCGCGGGGTCGTCCACACCCAGCCCCCGCTGGCCCGTCGCGTCGACGGTCGTCTCGGACACGCGGAACTTCTGGTCCTGGAAGTCACCCAGGATCAGCGCCGCGCGCAGGGTCTTGGGTGCCACGTACTCAGGGTTCTTCCAATCGACGCCCGGGATCCGCTCGTAGTCGCCCCAGGTCATGTCCTCGGGCACCTCCCACGACTGCGGGTCGATCGCGGGCGGGAAGAGGCTCTTCGACGTCCCCTTGCCCGCCTCCCGGGCGGAGACGGGTGCCGCGCCGGCGAGGACGACGGCTGCGGCGAAGACCGCTACGGATGTACGACGTGTCGGCGCCATGTGAGCCCCCCGGTCGCGCGCTTCCCTGACGTTCCCGACGATATGCCCACCGCCGGGAACCTGCGCCGCCGGGGTCGATCTGCTAAAGGCGCGGGCGCCGATCTTCCGAAGGGATGAGGTGGAGAACTCACCGCCCTCGGCGCCGGGGCCGGCCCGGCGCGAGCGCAGGCTGGGCCCCCTCAACCCCCTGACGGTCGCGATCGCCGCCGTCCTGCTGGCGGCGGGCGGCGCGTTCGGATGGAGCCTCCGCGGCTCGGCCCCCACGGCGCAATCCACTCCGGCGGTGCTCCGCGAGGCCCTCGCTCTCGAACGGCTGGACCCCACCGACGTGTGCGGCGGGGGCGGACAGCACCTCCTGGTCGAGACCGCGTTGCGCGGCGAAGGGGCCGTCGCTGCACGCGTCGCCGACTACCTGCCGAAGAAGTCTCCGATCCCGGGTTACGAGAAGGTCCGCTGGGGCGCGCTCGACGCGGCCGGCGACTCCGACTTCCTCCCCGGGGCCGTCGAGGGTCACGTCGCCGGGTTTCGTCCTCCGGGCGACGGCGGGTTCGACGTCTACGCGTACCGGTTCCTCACGCGTCCGTCGGCGGCCGAGACGCTGGCGTCCACCGTCGCCGAGCGCGTGTGCACATCGGGCGCGACCGTGTTCGAGGCACGCGGCCGTCCGGGGATGCTCGTCGTCCGCGACGCGGGCGACCGCGGGTGGGTGAGCGCGTGGTGGCTGACGCGCGCCGACGTGGTCGCGGTCAGCTACGGCGGGTGGGGCGACCCCGACGCCGACCTCGCGAACCTCGCCGTGGTCGCGGGGGCCACGGCCGCGCCGCGCTGAGCCGCTAGTGCGCGGTCCTCTTCTCGTACAGCCGTACGGAGAGTGGAGCGAACACGAGGATCAGGCCCGCCAGCCAGGCCAGCGCCATCCAACCCTTCGAACCGACCGGCTGGTTCAGGAAGAATCCCCGCACCGCGTCGACGATCACGCTGAACGGCTGGTTCTCCGCGAACGGCCGCAGCCACCCCGCCATGTTCTCGGGCCGGACGAACGCGCTGCTGGTGAACGTGAGCGGGAACAGCCAGATGAACCCGCCCGACTGCGCCGCCTCCACGGTGCGCACGAGCAGCCCGACACTCGCGCCCAGCCAGGAGAACGCGAAGCTCAGCAGGAGCAGGAGCCCGATCGCGGCGAGCCAGTCGAAGACGCCGGCGTCGGGGCGGAACCCGACCAGCAGTCCCACGAGGAGCATCACGACGACGACGAACATGTTGCGCGCGAGGTCGGCGACGGTGCGGCCGGTGAGGACGGCCGAACGCGACATCGGTAGCGACCGGAACCGGTCGATCAGCCCCTTCGTCAGGTCGTCGGCGAGCCCGACGCCGGTCGCGACGGAGCCGAACGCGACCGTCTGCACGAAGATGCCGGCCATCAGGTAGTTGACGTAGCTGACATTCCCCACGTCGATCGAGCCGCCGAACACGTAGCGGAAGAGGATCACGAGCATCACCGGCTGGACCGTCGCGAAGACGAGCAGCTCCGGGAAGCGCGGGATCTGGACGAGGTGCCGTTTCGCGAGCACGGCGGCGTCGGCGACGGCCCAATAGAGCCGGCTGCCGGGCCGCGGCTGCAGCTCCGCGGCCGTCAGAGGCGTGGCGGTGCTCATACGGGCTCCTTCGTAGCTGCGGCGACGTCGCCGGGCTCGTCGGTCTCGGCTGCGTGACCGGTGAGGGCGAGGAACACGTCGTCGAGCGTCGGCCGTCTGAGCCCGAGATCCTCGATCTCGAGACCGGCCCCGTCGAGCTCGCGGATCACCTTCGGCAGGAGACCCGCGCTGCCCGCGATCGGGAGCGCGACGTGACGCAGCTCGCGGTCGATCCTCACGTCGCTGCCGAACGCGCCGAGGACGCGGGCGGCCGCGTCCAGGTCGTCCGCCGACCCGACCGTCACCTCCAACCGCTCGCCGCCGACCTGTGCCTTCAGCGCGTTCGACGTCCCCTCGGCGATCGTGCGGCCGCTGTCGATGACCGCGATCCTGTCGGCGAGCCGGTCTGCCTCCTCCAGGTACTGCGTCGTCAGCAGGACGGTCGTGCCTCCGGCGACCAGCTCGCCGATGATGTCCCACATCGCAAGGCGGCTGCGCGGATCGAGACCGGTCGTCGGCTCGTCGAGGAACATCATCGGCGGGGACATCACGAGGGATGCGGCGAGGTCGAGGCGTCGCCGCATCCCGCCCGAGTACGTCTTCACGGGACGCCCCGCGGCCTCGACGAGGTCGAAGCGCTCGAGCAGCTCACCCGCGCGCCGGCGGGCGATCGCCTTCGGCAGGTGGTAGAGGCGCCCCACCATCTCGAGGTTCTCGCGGCCGGTGAGGTATTCGTCGACCGCCGCGTACTGCCCCGCGAGGCCGATCTGGGCCCGCAGCTCGTCCGCCTGCGTGACGACGTCGAGCCCGGCGACCTCCGCGCTGCCCGCGTCCGGGGACAGCAACGTCGTGAGGATCCGCACGGCCGTCGTCTTCCCGGCGCCGTTCGGGCCCAGCAGGCCCAGCACGTGCCCTTCTTCGACCTCGAGATCGAGCCCGCGCAGCGCCTCGACCTTGCCGAAGGACTTGTGCAGCCCCCGCGCCCGGATGCCGCCGGCCCTCTCGCTCATGGCGGTTAACTCTACAGAGCAAGCGCGCGCGGGCGCGACGCGCGAGAGGCTATTCCTGCGGGGGGAGGCCCTTCGGGCGGAAGACGTCGAGGCCGCGGGTGCGGTCGTTGCCGTAGATGCGCCCCTTGTGCCAGTACGCCGACCAGTAGTTCGCGTAGTCGTCGCCGGAGCCGAAGTAGTGGCCGATCTCGACGGGGTTCGCGGGATCGCTGAAGTCGATCACGTTGATCCCGGCGGCGTACCAGGCCGCGACCATGACGTACGTCCCGGGGATGAAGTTGTAGAGGTGCGAGGTGCAGTAGCTCTCGCGGTCCGAGCCCGCGCTGCCGGGGGCCTGGCCGCGGGCGATCCCGAAGTGGCTCACGGGCGTGGGCAACGCCGGGTCTTCGATGTCGTAGACCCACAGCGCGCCGGTCGTCCCGCCCTCGCACTCGTCGGCCTCGGTGTTCTCGTCGCCGATGACGAGGTACTTGCCGTCGTGGGTCGCGACCGCGGAGTGGTGGTAGAAGATCGACGGGTTGACGATCTCGCTGAGCGGCACCGGTGCGAGCGGGTCCGACACGTCCCAGATCTCGGTCCGGTCGGAGCCGGGGCAGAAGGCGAGCTTCTTGTCGTCTTTCACGTAGAACGTGAGGTCGTGGCATGCGTTCACGCGGTTCGCGTAGCTCGCGACGACCTCCGGCTTGGCCGGGTTCGAGACGTCGATGATCTGCTCGACGCCCCGGACGTTGCCCAACCCGTTCGGGGACGAGTAGATGAGCGGCTTCCCCGGGTACTTCGTCAGCGTGTGCGTCCCGCCGGCGAACGAGACGCTCCCGAGGTAGCGGGGCCGCGACGGGTTCGACACGTCGATGAGGCGGATGCCCCCGCCGGCGACGTTGCACTGGGAGCTGTGGTAGCCGATCGCGATCAGGCCCCGCTCGATCACCTCGACGTCGTTCTGCTCGCCGGGGCAGGGGACGAAGCCGATCTTGACGTGGCCGCGCCGCGTGCGGGTGCGCTTGACGATGTGGACACCCCCGCTCTCGCCCTGTTGCATGGCGTAGATGAGGTTTCCGGAAAACGCCATGTCCGTGCCGCCCTTGAAGTAGTCGTCCGACGCCTCCGGCGGGTACACGGTCCCCTCGTACGTGAACGTGTAGGTCCGGCGGAGGTTGTCGGACTTGTCGATCGCGGCGCCCACAGGCGTGACGGGGACGAGCGCGAGCGCGACGAGGCCGACCAGGGCCGCGCGAACGACATGCCTCTTAGTTGCGCTCACTGACCGAGTCCTTCCCTTCGGGGCGTCGTCCCAAGCTTACTCAGGGGGACACCGCGATCGTCCCGGCCCACGAGCTCGGGGAGTAACGGTCGGACCCCGCGTACGTCACCGTCAGCTCGTAGATCCCGGGCGGTCCCGTCACCTTCACCGGAGCGGCCGCGCGTCCCGCGGCATCGGTGACGGCCGGGTAGAGGCGGTCGCGGTAGACGAACGTCACCGGCGCTCCCTCTACCGGCCCGTCCGACCCGACAAGGGTTGCGGAGAACACCGCGTTCGCGCCCGGCCTGGAGGTCGTCGGGCCGTCGTACGTCAGCGTCGTCACCGGGTCGAACGGCTCGGCGAGGTAGATCGCCGACGTCAGCCCGAGTGTCGCGAGGTCGTTGCGGCAGTAGGTCGTCTCGCCCCCGAAGACGCCGTCGCAGGCGGCGGCGCGTTCCGCCCCCGCGTCGGGCTCGTAGATCTCCGCCCGGACCCAGGTCACGTCGGCGCCCGGGGTGATCTCGTACGTGAACTCGGGTCCGGTCACCGGCACGCGCTCCGCGAGCGCCCGGCCGCGCGTCCCCCTGACGTCGAGAAGCGCTCCCGGGGCACCTTCGACGCGGACCCGGAGCGGCGTCGCCGGCGGGACCTCGTCACCGACCACGGCTTCGTACACCCCGTCCCGGTCCGCGTCGCCCTCGAGGAAGATCCGGGGGCCGCCGTGCGCGGGAGGCTGATGCGAGACGGTGGTGCGGCCGGAACGGATTCCCTCGAGGATGCCGTCGACCGTCGCCTCGCGGGCGCATACCCACGTGGTCGGCTGACCCACGCCCTGGACCGGCGTGGTGGCGAGGTAGTGGTTGTCGCTGCCTCCGGTGGCGCCGACGCGGTGACCGGCGTCGAGGAAGCCCTCCCAGAACCGGATCGCGTCGTCGTTCGAGGAGCCGGAGGGAAGCGGCGGTTGCCAGAGCCGCGAGATGTTCCAGACCTCGACGGTGTCCGGCACGAGCGCGTCGCCGTAGGACCAGTCGCGGTCGTGGGGGAAGTCCGTGGAGCCCTCGGCCGGATGGTTGATCTGGAACACGCCGCCGTCGGCGCGCAACGCGCCGGCGAGCGCCCCGACGTCCGCGGCGGTCGCGTGGGGGCCTTCGTATACGCGCCGGGCGCCGAGCATCTGCGCGTGCCCCCGGTACGACGCCTCGTATCCCGGGATCCCGATCACGCCGCCGGTCCCGAACCCGGGGTCGCTCTGCGAACGGACGTCGTTGTGGTCCGTGACGGCGAGGAAGTCGAGCGAGCGCGCGGACGCGACGGCGAACTGGCTCGTCACAGGATGCCCGAGCGTGTACGCCTCGTCGGATCCGGTGTTGTCGTCACCGGGACCTCCGTACGAATCGTGTGAGAAAGTCGTGTGGACGTGGAGGTCGCCCGCGAGCCACGTGCATCCCGCGGACGCTGCCGCAGGGCCGCCCGCGGGAACCAGCGAGACGAGCGCTACGGCTGCTGCGGCGGTCCCCGCGAGCTTGCGGAGCACGGCTTTTACCCGAGCCCCCCGAGAAGCTCGATCGTGTTCTCGAGGACCGCGTCGCCGAAGCAGTGGTCGATCGAGTACGCGTCCTCGTACTCCGCGACGCCCACCCGCGGGAGGGGCACGGGCTGCTGGCTGCCCAGCGGCTTGTCGTCGGTGGTCCCGACGAATCCGGCGCCCTGGCGCCCCACGTGGTCGGTCTCGAAGCTCTGGACGATGTAGCCGAGCCCGTCGTTGACGAGGCCGAGCGCCAGCGTGACGCCGTTTGGGTTCCGCTCCTCGATCGTGTTCGTCAGGTTCGAGAAGAGCTCTCCCGGCCCGCCGGTGATCCACAGCGAGCCGATCTTCGCCGCGCTCACCGAGGTCCGGACGGACACCGGCGACGCCGAGCGGCACTTGCGGTTCTCGGGGCCCTTGCCCTCGCTGACGGCCGCGGGGGCCTCGTTGAACTTGCGGTCGAAGAAGCCGGCGACGCCGAGGCTTCCCAGCGGCACGTTCGTCACGGGCTGGTCCCAGAACGCGCGTCCGACGCGGACGTCGGGGTTCGTGACCTGCTGGCCGCCGCCGATCGGCGGCAGGAGGCCGGCGAGGCCGTTGCCCATCGACACCTTGTCGCCGCGCGGCGACATGTTGCCGAGGCCGGTCTGCAGGAACATCCCGACGCCGCCGTAGGACTGCTCGACTCGCTGCGCGAACACCGCCGGGAAGTCCGCGTCGGCCCTGCCGGTGCTCTCGTCGGCGGTGACCGGATGTGCCGCGTAGGCGCCCACGGTCGCGATCGCCTTGCCGGGGTTCGGGGGCGTGCACGTCGGAGTGGGGGTCGGCGTCGGCTTCGGCTTCGTCCCCGGCCGCGGGGTCTCGGTCGGAGGCGGCGTCGTGCAGACCTCGGGACTCGGCTGGTTGTCCGCGTCCACGAGGCGGAACCACGAGAGCCCGTCGTCCTCGGCGGAGCGGTAGAAGTCGCGGCGCTCGCCGTTGAACTGGCGGGCGACGACCTCACCGGCTTCGAGCACCGCGGGCTCCATCGACGCGACGGCCTGCTTCGCGGAGGCCTCGAGCGACGCCGTCGCCTGCTCCATGTACCAGGCCGGGACGCCGCCCCAGCCCCCGATGAAGTCGGGGGACGTGTGGCTGTGCGTGGAGGCGAACACGAAGCTCTCGGGCTTGAGGCCGGTCTCGCCGGCGAGCTTGTCGGCGAGGTCCATGAAGCCACAGCCGTCGCACATGTTGGCGTAATGCGCCTCCCAGTAGACGGCGTCGATCAGCGTGAGGACGACGGTGTCGGTGCCGTCGCTCATCGCGACCGACCGCGCCCATAGCCCGTACTCGTCGTCCCACTCCACGATCGGGTTCATCGGGCCGATGCCGTACCCGCCCATGAAGATGCAGTCGGTGTTCTCGGCCCAGCGGACGCGGAAGTCCGCCACGTGCATCAGCCCTTCCTGCACGCCCGTCTGGTTCGGCGCGAGGTTGGCGCACTTGTCGTAGTCCTGCTCCCAGACGCCGCCGTACTTCTCGGGCTCGGGGCGGAGCGAGACCTTCGCGGCGCCGGCGAGGAGCTGTCCGGCGGCGAGGTCGAGCTGCGGCGTACCGCCGCCGGCGAGGTCGCCTTCGTCTTCCGGGGCCTGGCGCGGGCCGGGGGCCGGGACGTCCTCGAGGACGTTCTGGTTCGTGCTCACGGGGATAAGGCCGGCGCCTGCCCAGGCGATGCCCACGGAGAGGGCGCCCACCAGCAGCGAACCGACGAGCTTCCGGGCGGCGGAGCGGACGAACGGGGAGCGCGCGGCTCCGGGGGCGTTCTTCCAGATATCGGGCATCGAGAAAGGACCTCCTAGGCGGGGTTATTCGCCTATTTCGTCCCGGGGGGCCGAGTTCCTCCACCCCACCGCCGTCCTAGACTCGCCGGCATGCCCACGCGAGAGGACCTGCGCAACGTCGCGATCGTCGCCCACGTCGACCACGGGAAGACCACGCTCGTAGACGCGATGCTCTGGCAATCGGGCGCCTTCCGCATCAACCAGGACGTCGCCGACCGTGTGATGGACTCGATGGACCTCGAGCGCGAGAAGGGCATCACGATCCTCGCCAAGAACACGGCGGTCCGCTACGGCGACGTCAAGATCAACATCGTCGACACGCCGGGCCACGCGGACTTCGGGGGAGAGGTCGAGCGGGGGCTGACGATGGTCGACGGCGTGCTCCTGCTCGTCGACGCGAGCGAGGGCCCCCTGCCGCAGACCCGCTTCGTGCTGCGCAAGGCCCTCGAGGGCCGCCTGCCGGTGATCCTGGTCGTCAACAAGGTGGACCGGCCGGACGCGCGCATCTCCGACGTCGTGAACGAGGTCTACGAGCTGTTCCTCGACCTCGACGCCGACGAGGAGCAGATCGACTTCCCGATCGTCTACTGCAACGCGCGGGAGGGCTGGGCGTCCAGCGACCCCGGCCAGGCCGGGAGCGATCTGAAGCCGCTGTTCGAGCTGCTGCTCGACCACATCCCGGCCCCCTTGTACGACGACGGGCACCCGCTGCAGGCCCTCGTGACGAACCTCGACGCGTCGCCGTACGTCGGCCGGCTCGCGCTCTGCCGCATGTTCCACGGGACGATCCGGCGCGGGACCCAGGTGGCGTGGTGCCGCGCCGACGACACGATCGAGAAGGTGAAGATCACGGAGCTCTACGTGACCGAGGCGCTCGACCGCGTCGACGCCTCGGAGGCGGGTCCGGGCGAGATCATCGCGATCGCGGGGCTCGCCGAGGTGACGATCGGCGAGACGCTGTCGGACCCCGACGACCCGCGTCCGCTGCCGGTCAGCCACTTCGACGACCCGAGCCTGTCGATGACCGTCGGGATCAACACGTCGCCGCTGTCGGGGCAGGACGGTGACAAGCTGACGGCGCGCCTGGTGAAGAACCGCCTCGACGCCGAGCTGGTCGGCAACGTATCGATCCGCGTGCTCGACACGGACCGTCCGGACGCGTGGGAGGTGCAGGGCAGGGGAGAGCTCCAGCTCGCGGTCCTCGTCGAGATGATGAGGCGCGAGGGCTTCGAGCTCACCGTCGGCAAGCCGCAGGTTGTCACGCGCGTGGTCGACGGGAAGCTCTCGGAGCCGGTCGAGCGGCTGACGATCGACGTTCCCGAGGACTTCATGGGTGTCGTCACGCAGATGCTCGCGCTGCGAAAGGGACGCCTCGAGAACATGGTCAACCACGGCACCGGATGGGTGCGCATGGAGTACCTGGTGCCGGCGCGGGGGCTGATCGGCTTCCGGACGGAGTTCCTGACCGAGACGAGGGGGACCGGGCTGCTCCACCACGTCTTCGACCGTTACGAGCCGTGGCACGGAGACCTCCGCACGCGCCCCACCGGCAGCCTCGTCGCCGACCGCCGCGGGCCGACGACGTCGTACGCGCTGCTGAACCTCCAGGACCGCGGCACGATGTTCGTCCCCCCGGGAGTCGAGGTCTACGAGGGCATGATCGTCGGCGAGAACACGCGCGGCGAGGACATGGACGTCAACCCGACGAAGGAGAAGAAGCTCACGAACATGCGGTCGTCGACGAGCGAGGAGCTCGTACGGCTCATCCCGCACAAGGAGATGTCGCTCGAGCAGGCGCTGGAGTTCCTGCGCGAGGACGAGTGCGCCGAGGTGACGCCGCACACGGTGAGGCTGCGCAAGGTGATCCTCGACGCGTCCGAGCGCGTGCGCGCGTCGCGGCGAGGGGCCAAAGCGCGCAACGCCGGATGACGTGGCGGGATATTCGGGCACGCCCCTGGCGAAGAAGCTCGGGGTGAAGGAGGGGGCCGTTCTCGCGCTCGTCGCGGCCCCCGAAAGATGGACCATTTTCGGCCTGCCGCCGGCTGTGACCATGAGGACGTCGCTGCGTGGAGCCTTCGACGTCGCGGTCGTGTTCGTCCGTTCGGCCGCCGAGCTGCGGCGCCGCGTCGATCCGATCGTTCGCGCGACGGCGGAGGGGTCGCCGGTATGGATAGCGTGGCCGCGCAAGGCGGGGGGCCACGACAGCGACGTGACCGAGAACCTGCTGCGTGACCTGCTGCTCCCGACCGGCCTGGTGGACGTGAAGGTAGCGGCGCTGGACGACGACTGGTCGGGGCTGAAGTTCATGTGGCGCAAAGAGCGCCGCGGAAAGTCTTAGGCCCCCTCGCCGAGGTCTTGCAGCGACGGGTTCACCTCCAGGTCCTTCAGGCCGTTCCACGCCAGGTTCACCAGGTGCGCCGCCACGATCTCCTTCTTCGGCTTCCCGGCGTCCAGCCACCACTGGCCCACGAGCGCGACCATGCCCACGAGCGCCTGCGAGTACAGCGGCGAGAGCTTCGTGTCGAACCCCCGCTCCCGGAACTGGTTGCGCAGGATGTACTCGACTTGCGTCGCGATGTCGCCGATGACGCTCGCGAGCGTTCCCGTCGCGCTCGTGACGGGGGAGTCTCTGACGAGGATCCGGAAGCCCTCCGGCTCCGCCTCGATGTAGCCGAGGAACGCGACCGCCGCCTGCGCGAGCAACGCGCGCGGATGCGTCCCCTCGAGCGACTCCGTGATGCGGTCGAGCAGCGACTGGATCTCGCGGTCGACGATGACCGCGTAGAGGCCCTCCTTGCTGCTGAAGTGCTCGTAGACGACCGGCTTCGTGATCTGCGCGCGCGCCGCGATCTCCTCGACCGACGCGGCTTCGAAACCGCGCTCGGCGAACAGGGCACGTCCTACGTCCAGCAGCTGGGCCCGCCGCGCCTGACCCGTCATGCGGACCCGGGGCTGCTTCGACCCCACCTACTGCACGCGCTTGCCGGCGAGCTGCTTCGGGGTGACGACCTTGACGTCGCGCACGATGCGCAGCCTCTGGAGGAACCGGATGACGATGCCCGTCATGTCGAACTGCCCTCTTTCGATCCCGTGGACGGCCGACGTCGGGAACGCGTGGTGGTTGTTGTGCCACGACTCGCCGAAGCTCACGACGGCAAGCAGCCAGTTGTTCGTGCTGTAGTCGGTCGTGCGGTACGGGCGGTTCCCGTAGAAGTGGCAGATCGAGTTGACGCTCCACGTCACGTGGTGGAGGAAGAAGATGCGCGCGAGGCTGCCCCACAGGAACGCGCTCAGCGCGCCGGCGGCGGTTCCGGTGACGGCGAAGCCGAGCGCGGGCGGAAGAGCGAACGAGAGCAGGGCCCACAACGGGAACAGCGCGTCGATCTTCCGCATGACCGGGTCCTTGACGAGGTCGGGGGCCCACCGCCTCGCGGACGTCTGCTCCTCGTCGAAGAACCAACCGATGTGCGCGTGCCACAACCCCTTCAGGACGCCCTTCACGCCCGGCCCCTCGTCCAGGTGAGGGGAGTGCGGGTCGCCCGGCTGGTCCGAGAACGCGTGGTGACGCCGGTGGTCGGCCACCCACCTGATGACCGGGCCCTGGATGGCCATCGATCCCGCGATCGCCAGACCGGCCCGCAGCCAGCTCGGCGCCTCGAAGCCCTGGTGCGTGAAGTAGCGGTGGAACCCGACGGTCACGCCGAGCCCGGTGCCGACGTACATGACGAGGAACAGCGCCGCGTCGAGCACGCTCAGACCGGTCCCCCACAGCGACCAGACGGCCGCGAGGAACCCGAGGAACGGGACGATCGTGACGACGAGCACCAGCCGGCGCTGCAGGCGGGCGATATTGGGGTCGAGCGGTCGCACGCCCGGAACGGTGGCCGCGGGCGGCGCGGCGACGGCGGGGCGCTCCTCCAGCGTGGTGGGGCTCATCGGCTTCTCCCTCGGTCTGGTTCCTACGGTTACGTAAGGGTAACCTACCATACCGTAGGGACTATGCGTCGGGATCGTCGATCGAGTTCACCTTGAACGCCCTGACCTGACCCACGTTGTGGAGCCGGATACGCCCGATATGGCTCGTCGCGACCGGTACCGCGACCTCTTCCAGGAGGGCTTCCGAGACGACGACGGTGCCGGGACGGGCGAAGGACGTCAGTCGGGCGGCGACGTTGACCGGCCCGCCGAAGAAGTCCCCACCCATGGGGACGACGGCTCCGAAGTCGAGTCCCGCGCGCGCGGCGGGGAGGACGTCGTCGGCCTCGACGGCCTCGACGATGGCGGCGGCGACGCCCAGTGCGGTCGCCGCGTCCGGAGACACGAACATCACGGCGTCTCCGATCATCTTCACGACGTGCGCGCCGAGGGCGACGCACCGTTCGAGCGCGATCGACTCGAAGCGCGCGACGAGGTGCCCGAGATCCTCTCCCTCGAGCTCCTGCGTGACGCGGGAGAAGTCGACGAGGTCGACGAAGCCCGCGGCCACGTCCTCGGTGGAGCCCGCGCCCTCGGTCGCGGTGACCTCCTGGAGCGCGATGGCGAGGTGGCGGCGGTGCACGAGGTCGAGCTGCTTCGAGAGGAGGTCGAGCAACACCGGGATGATCCGGTCGAGCCGCTCCGCCAGCGCCTCCTCGTTCGGCGCCTTCTCCCGCAGCGGCGCGACGAACGCCTTGTTGAAGACGCGCACCTCGGCCCGCGCGACGCGCGACATCGCGTGGCCGTAAGCCCGGGCCACCTCGAGGACGTCGTCCTCCGGATACCCCTGGTCGAGGATCACCTTCAGGGTCCTCAGGACATCGACGTCGCGCTCGTTGAACTCGACCGCGTCCTCGGGGATGTCGGGAAGGCCGAGTGCGAGCCACACGCGCTTCGTGAACGGGTAGGGGATCCCGGCCTTCTCCGCGACCTCAGGCCCCGTCATCGTCGACGGCTCGCGGAACCGGCTCGGGTCGATCGGCTGCATCACGGCTCGTCCTCGACCTTCTTCTTGTGCGCGTACGCCGCCGGGTCGAGCCCGTGCCTGTACGCGAGCGAGATGCGCGGCCCCGCCTGCGCGACCTTCGGCACGCTGTGCTCCCACGTCCGCTGTGTCTTCCCGCCGGTGACGAGGAGGTCGCCGCGCCCGAGCATGAACGCGCGCGACTTCCCGCCGCCCTTCGGCCTCAGCAGGAACCGGCGGGGCTCGCCCAGGGAGACGAGCGCGACGAGCGGCTCCTCGATCTCCTTCTTTATGTGGTCGCCGTGCCAGGCGACGCTGTCGCGGCCGTCGCGGTAGAGGTTGAACCCGACGGAGTCGAACTCGATCCCGTAGTGCGCCGAGAGCGCCTGGCGGATGTCCTCGAGGAGCGGGGGCCGCAGCTCCTCGCCGGAGCGGGCGTTCCACGGCGCCGTCAGGCGCGGCTCGACGACCCTGCCTTCGTACATCCGTCGCGACCGCTGCCCCCAGTCACGTTCCTCGAGCACCTGCGAGAAGAGCTGGTCGGAGCCGCCCACCCACGCCGGCGCGTAGTCCACCCACGCGGTCGGGTCGAGCTCGACGCGCCGCAGCGACGAGAACTCTTGGTCGAAGCCCGGCGCGTCGGCGTCGAACAGCGTCGGCTGCCACGTGAGGTCCGGTGGTGGTCCCATCTTCTAACCCCGTTCGGTCAAGGTGCCTTCGCGGCCCTCTTCTTCTGTCAGAAAAATGTCTGACAAAAACCGAGGCTCCCATTCGGGGGCCGCGCACATCGAGGCAAGCCGGCTCTACCAGGCGTAGTCCTCCGGCGCCGGCTTGTGGCCGGGCCAGATGTCGTCCAGGCGCGCCAGCTCCTCGGCCCCCAGGGTGACCTTCAGGGCCCGCGTCGAGGACTCGAGCTGCTCCATCGTCCGCGGCCCCACGATCGGCGCCGTGACCGCCGGCTGATGGAGCAGCCACGCGAGCGCGACGGTCGCCGGCTCCTCGCCGATCTCGTCGCAGAAGTCCTCGTACGCCTGGATCTGCGGGCGACGCGCCTCGAGCACGTCCTTCGCCCGTCCCGAACGACGGCGCTTCCCCTCGCGCTCCTTCTTGAGCACGCCTCCGAGCAGGCCCCCGTGCAACGGGCTCCACGGGATCACGCCGATCCCGAAGTCGAGGCACGCAGGCAGGACCTCGAGCTCCACGGCGCGCGTCGCGAGGTTGTAGATCGACTGCTCGGACACGAGTCCCATGAAGTTGCGTCGCGCCGCGACGGCCTGCGCTTTGGCGACGTGCCATCCGGCGAAGTTGCTCGACCCGACGTAGAGGATCTTCCCCTGCCGGCGCAGGATCTCCATCGCCTCCCAGATCTCGTCCCACGGGGTGTCGCGGTCGACGTGGTGCATCTGGTACAGGTCGATGTAGTCGGTCTGGAGCCGCTTCAGCGAGCCGTCACATGCGTACCTGATGTTGCGCGCCGACAGGAACGTGTCGTTCGGCCAGTCGCTCATCGAGCCGTAGAGCTTCGTCGCGATCACGGTCTTCTCGCGGCGGCCGCCGCCTCGGGCGAACCACCGCCCGACGATCTGCTCGGTGACGCCCTCGCCCTTCTTCCAGCCGTACACGTTGGCGGTGTCGAAGAAGTTGGTGCCGAGCTCGAGGGCGCGATCCATGAGCGCGTGCGACTCGTCTTCCGACGTCTGGGGGCCGAAGTTCATCGTGCCCAGGCACAGCCGCGAGACCTGCAGGCCGCTGCGGCCGAGATGCCGGTATTCCACTATCCCCTCCCGGGTGGCATGAGCGCGACGCCAATTCTCCCCCGTTTGGAGCCCCCGGAGTCTGGTCATTACTCAGCCCATGGCCTCGCGAGACCAGCAGCGCGAGCTCGAGCGGATCTTCGACGCCCTCTCCTACGAGCTCACCGGTGCGCGGACGGCGGGCGTCGCGCAACCCGACGAGGTGCGGGCGGCGTTGCGGCGGGCGCGGGACCTTCTCGCGGACGCCGACGCCCTCGCGGCATCGATCCGCGCGGAACGGAGCAGGGGCGAGGGCGTCTAGTACGTGACGGTCCGGTCGTGCTCGGTGATCACCCGGACGAGGTCCTGCGGCGTCGCCCACTGCGCCGGCTTGCCTTGGATGTCCGCGTCGGTCACTCCGCGCGCTGCCGACGACATCTTCGAGAGGTAGAGCCGCCCGCCGGCAGCGACGAACGCGTCGAAGTGCTCGCGCACGTTCCCGAGGCCGACGCCCTGCAACGAGTCGAGAAGCGGGTCCCGGATGACCTGAACCGCGTCGGCGGCGAGGAACACGGCCACCGAGTGGCCTTCCTGGATCGCCGTCTTCGCGACCAGGAACCCGAGCGCCACCCGCGACGGATGCTCGGGACCGCTCGTGATGTGGACCAGGATCGACGACAACTGCTCACCTCCTGCTAGTGGGGAGGCGAGCCTGCCACTACCGGACGACGCTCTGCAACACGATGCGGCCTGGTCAGCCCGCGCGGCGCGCGGGCGTCACGAGGTCGTCGAGCAGGTCGCGCGCCGCATCCGCGACGTCCCGCACGGCCTTGTCGAACACCTCGCGGTTGGCGCGCGACGGCTGCCGGTAGCCGCTGATCTTCCGCACGAACTGCAGAGCCGCGGCCTCGATCTCCTCCTGCGTCGGGTCCTCGCCCCGAAGGGTCTTGATGCTTCTGCACATGGCGCCAAGCGTAGCCGCAGGTGCCCGCCGGCGTGTCGTCGTCCGCCGGGGGCGCCGCATTGCGGCGGGCTCGACCGGTCGTGCTTCTAGAATCGCCTGGTATGGGTGAACGAGGGAAGCCGTCGGTGCGCCGCGCCCCCGCCGAGATCGACTTCGGCGAGGTCGCGCAGAACCTCCCGATCGCGATCTTCGTCGTCGACGGCGACGGCCGTCCGTGTTACGCGAACCCGGCGGCGATCGAGCTGCTCGGGAAAGGCGCCGACCCGGACGCGGGCAACCTGAGCAACGTCTACGGGCTGCACCTGTCCGGCACCGACCACGAGTACCCGGTGGACCGGCTACCGCTGGTGCGTGCGCTGAGGGGTGAGTCGTGCGTCGTCGACGACATCGAGATCCGCCGCCCCGAGGGCACCATCTCGCTGCAGGTGTGGGGGAGCCCGGTCTACGACGCGGAGAAGGGCATCCAGTACGCGATCGCGGCGTTCACCGACATCACGAAGCGGAAACGGGCGGAGCGCGCGCTGCAGGAGAAGGAGCAGCAGGCCCAGGAGAAGGCGTTGCGGGACGACCTCACCGGGCTCCATAACCGGCGCGGCCTCCTGCACGTGACCGAGGCGTTGATGAAGCTCTCCGTGCGGTCGGAGCGCCCGCTGTCGCTCGTCTACATCGACCTCGACGACATGAAGGTGATCAACGACTCGTACGGCCACTCCGAGGGCGACCAGGCGCTCGTCGACCTGGCGCGGATCCTCGAGACCAACCTCCGGGAGAGCGACTTCATCGCACGGATCGGGGGCGACGAGTTCTGCGTGCTCCTGTCGGGGGGCACCGAGGAGCAGGACCGGCGCGCGATCGCGCGCATCGAGGAAGCGGTGCGGACGCACAACGCCGCCGCGGCGCGCCGCTACGAGCTCTCGCTCAGCGTCGGGCTCGGCCGCTTCGATCCGGCAGCCCCCTGCACGATCGAGGAGCTCATCGGCGCGGCCGACGCCGCCATGTACCGGCACAAGGCCGCCAAGCGCAGCTCCGGCTAGGCCCCGCGACCGGTCGTTCGCGCAGGCGGCAACTACAACAGTAGTAGAAGCATAACGGGAGGAAGTGTGGGGCCGGGCGGCGAACCTCCCCCGCATGAGAAAAATACTGATCTCCGCGCTCGTCTCCCTTCTCGTCACCGCGCTCGCCCCGCTCGGGCGCACCGATGCCGCGATGCTCTCGCTCGTCCGCGTCCGGGTCGACTCGCCGGCCGAAGCCGGCTACCTGATGAGCAACTTCGACGAGACCCACAACCACGGTCCGAACGAGATCGAGCTGCTCCTGTGGCCGGGCGACCTCGCCGAGCTCGACTCGCTCGGGCTCGACTACGAGGTCGTGGTCGAGGACGTCGTCGCCCGTGACCGGGCCCTGGCCGCCGGGCCGAAGCCGCTCGTGTCGCTCCCCGGGCCGGACCGGAGCGACTACCGGCGCCTCGGCGACTACAACGCGGAGATGCAGGACCTCGCCGGCAAGAACAAGTCGCTCGTGAAGCTGTTCGAGATGAAGCGCCCGTCGCTCGAGGGCCGGACGGTCTACGGCCTGGAGATCGCGGCGGACGTGAAGGCCACCGACGGCCGCCCCGTCTTCTACCTCGACGCGCTGCACCACGCGCGTGAGTGGCCGGCGGCGGAGTTCACGATGATCTACGCCCACTACCTCGTCGAGGAGTTCGGCAAGAACCCGCAGATCACGAACCTGTTGCGCAAGGCGCGCGTGATCGTCGTCCCGATCGTGAACGTCGACGGCTTCGACTACTCGAGGGAGTCGGTGCTCTCGGCCCATCAGACGGTTGCCAACAACACCAGCGCGACCGCCGCCGGGAACGGCTTCGAGGGCTACTGGCGCAAGAACCGGCGCTCGCTAACCGGCGTCACCGTGCCGGTCGCGCAGAAGAACCCCGACGCCTACGGCGTCGACCCCAACCGCAACTACTCCTACGAGTGGGGGGACATGCACGGCGGCTCGTCCGGTCTCCAGGTGGACCAGACCTACCGCGGCGAGGCCCCCTTCTCGGAGCCGGAGACGCAGAACGTCCGCGACATCGTCCTGGGCCGCAACGTCACCGGTGTGATCACGAACCACACCTACCAGTCGACGGTGCTGCGGGCCGGCGGCGGCAAGGCGCCCGAGGACGCTCCGATCGAGGCGATCGGGCAGAAGATGGCCGACGTCCTCGGCTACCAGAACAACGGGACCGTCGGCTACCCGACCACGGGCACGACGGACGACTGGGCGTACTCGGTCATCGGTGCGTTCGGGTACACGATCGAGCACGGCACCCAGGGCTTCCACCCGCCGTACGCGAACTTCGTCGCCGAGCACCACGACGAGGTGAGCAAGGCCTTCACGATCATGTTGGAGACGACCGCGAACCCGAAGTACCACTCGGTCCTGACCGGGAACGTCACGAACGGCCCGGCGAAGCTGACGCTCACGCGCGTCAACAAGACGCCGCTGTCGCCGGGGAACCCGATCGGTGAGAAGTTCGTGTCCGAGAAGATCCAGATCTCGACGACGGCGAACGGGCGCTTCGAGTGGCACGTGGGGCCGAGCACGAGCCCGTGGTCGAAGAAGACGACCGCCTACACCCTTACCGTCAAGGGCGGCGACGGCTCGGTCACGAAGATGCCGGTCGTGCTGAGGCGGGGGCAGCGCCTGCAGCTCGACACCATCGGCATGGCCGCGAAGTCCGTGAGGGCGCACGCGAACTCCGACGTCCCGGAGCACAACCACTAGGCACACGTTCTCTGTCACCGAGGGGGCCTCCGGGCCCCTTCGTCGCGTCCGGAGGGCGCCGTGTCGCTCGCCCGTGTCCCGGGGAGAAAACGACGGACGGCACAATTGCCCCCGTGGACGTGCGAGCGGTTTCCGAACGCGTGACGGACGAGGTCGTCGCGGCGTACGGCATCGTGCGCACGTATTCCCAGGGGAGCGAGACGGTCCACGCGCTGAGGGGCGTCGACCTGTCGGTCGGCAGAGGTGAGTTCCTGGCGATCTCGGGCCCGTCGGGCTCCGGCAAGTCGACGCTGCTCCACGTCGTCGGGGGCTTGGACCGGCCCGACGAAGGGACCGTGACGCTCGAGGGCCGCGACATGTCGTCTCTTCCCGACGAGGAGCTGGCGCTCGTGCGCCGGCGGCACCTCGGGTTCGTGCTCCAGTTCTTCAACTTGCTGCCGACGCTCACCGCCGCGGAGAACGTCGGCTTCCCGCTGTTGCTCGACGGGCATCCCGACGCGCTCGACCGCGCGCGCGACTCGCTGGCGACCGTCGGCCTCGAGCGGCGAGCGGAGCACCGGCCGTCGCAGCTCTCCGGTGGCGAGCAACAGCGGGTCGCCCTAGCGCGGGCGCTCGTGACGAAGCCGGCGGTGGTCCTCGCGGACGAGCCGACGGGGAACCTCGACTCCGCGACCGGTGAGGGCATCCTCGAGCTGCTCCGGTCGACCGCCGACCGCGGGCAGACGATCGTGATGGTCACGCACGACGAGAGGACGGCGGAGTACGCGGACAGGACCGTGCGGTTGAGCGACGGGCGGATCCTCTCGTGAGGGGGCTGTTCGCGTTCGTGCGGCGCGTGAACGGTCGCCACCTGGTGGAGAAGCGGCTCCGGACACTGCTCACGATCGGCGGGATCGCCGCGGGCGTGGCGCTGATCACCTCGATCACCGTCATCAACAGCACGCTGCTCTCGTCGGTGCGGCAGGGGATCCGCAACCTCGCGGGGGCCGCGGAGATCGAGGTGGCGTCGGCCGACGAGACGGGGCTCCCGATGACGGCGGCCGAGGAGATAGAGGCGGTGGACGGCGTCGAGGACGCCGTGCCGGTGTCGCGGACGACGGCGCGCCTCGAAGGGCCGTCGGGGGCAAGCGACACGATGGTGCTGGGCGTCGGCCCCGACTTCCTGGCGTTGTTCCCGGAGGGCCTCGGCGACGCCGGGCGCGTCGCGATCGAGGGTGGCCTCGGCCCGTCCGGACGCGGCGTCCTGCTGTCGGAGCAGGTGCTCGACCGCCTCGGCGCAGCGATCGGCGACACCGTCGCGGCCGAGACGCCTTCGGGGTCGGTCTCGATCGAGGTGACCGGCGTCGTGTCCGGGCCCGGGGTGACGCTCCTCAACGGAGGCGACATCGGGACCATGGCGCTTCCCGCGGCGCAGGCGGCGTTCGACAAGAACGGCCGCGTCGAGTCCGTCTACGTGATCGTCGAGCGGGACGCGGCCCCCGGCGACGTCGAGGCGGCGATCGACGAGGCGCTCGGAGGAGCGGCCATCGTGGGACCGCCGGGGGAGAGGGGCGAGGCGTTCGAACGGACCCTCGAGAGCATCGCGGCGCTGACTTCGCTCGCCGGCGCGGTCTCGCTCTTCGTCGCGCTGTTCGTCGTCTACAACACGATGTCGATCGCGCTCGCAGAGAGGCGCCGGGAGCTGTCGATGGCGCTCGCCCTCGGCGCGAGGCGGGGGCAGCTCTTCGCCGCGTTCCTGGCGGAGGCGGGATTGCTCGGGAGCGTCGCGTCGGTCGCGGGGACGGCTGGGGGGATCCTGCTCGCGCGCGTGCTCGTGTCGCGTTCGGTCGAGCAGTTCGCGGCCGTGGGCATCCGCTCGACGGGTCCGCTCTCGGTGGAGCCGTGGCACGTCTTTCTAGGTCTCGGCGCGGGGATCGTGGTATCGCTCGCCGGCGCGTTCCTCCCGGCGCGCCGCATCATGGGGGTGGCCCCCGTCGAGGCGCTCAGGCCGGAGGCGGGGCGCGAATGGGCGCGCAACCGCGCGGGCGCGATGCGGCCGGCCGCGACCCTCGGCCTCGGCGCGCTCGGCGTCGTGCTGTGCGTCGCCGGGATGGGGCTCTACATCGAGACGGGCGCGTACCCGATCGCGGTCGTGGCGCTTGCGGCGGGCCTCGGCGGCATCACGACCGTCCTCCCGATCGCGGTCCCGCTCGGCGTCAAGGCGTTGAGGCCGGTATTCGCCCGCGCCTTCGGCACCACCGGCCGGCTCGCCGCCGACGGGCTCGAGAAGAACCCCGGCAGGACGTCGGTCACCGTCGGCTCGCTCGTGCTCACGCTCGGGCTCGTGATCGGCGTCGGCGGCGCCGTGCAGTCGTTCGACCACCAGTTCCGCGACTTCGCCGCGCACTGGTACAGCCAGCCGCTCTACGTGCAGACCAACTCCTACAGCGGAGGGGTCGAGTCCGACCAGCCACTGTCCGGCAGGTTCCTCGCGCCGTTGCGGCGCGTCGAGGGTGTCGACAACGTCCTGCCCTTCCGCTACGCGAACCTCACGGTGGACGGCGAGCAGGTGATCGCGTACGTCCACCCGACGGCCGGCGAGGCGAGGGAGGACGCGCTCGAGGGCCTCTCCGTCGGGGGCGTCGACTCGGAGCCGCTCGTGGACGCGCTCGAACGGGGCGAGATCGTGGTCGCGCGGCAGATGGCCGAGCGCCGGGAGCTGGAACCGGGGGACACCGTCGAGGTCGCGACACCGGAGGGGCTCTCGGAGCTGACCGTGGGCGGGTTGTTCAACGACCTCGCGTCGTTCGACTCGATGTACATGTCCTCGGACACGTACCGCCGGTGGTGGCACGACGAGCGCGCGGACGCGTTCGGCGTCGATCCCGAGGCCGGCGTGGCCGTCGCCGACCTCGAGCGCCGGCTGAAGGAGACCGTCGAGGAGGAGGGCATCCCGGCGCAGGTGATCCGCAAGGAGGACCAGATCGAGAACATCTCCGCGACGGTCGACCAGATCTTCTCGATCGCCGAGGGGATCCAGCTCGCCGCGCTGGTCGTGGCTTTCCTCACGATCGTGAACACGATGTTCACCGCTGTGCTCGAGCGGCGGTGGGAGTTCGGGCTGCAGCAGGCCGTCGGAATGGGCCGGCGTCAGCTCGGCCGGACCGTCCTCCTCGAAGCCGCGGGGATCGGCATCACTGGGGGCGTAGGGGCGGTCGTGCTCGGCGCCGCGCTCGGGTTCCTCATGCTGACGAGCATGAACTTCCTGTACGCGTTCGACATCCCCTACCGCCTGCCGTGGGAGCTGTTCGCGGTCGCGCTGGCAGCAGGCACCGCGATAGCAGCGGCCTCGGCGGCGTACCCGCGCCATCTTGCGACGCGGCTCCAGATCGTCGAGTGTCTGCGGTACGAGTGAGGCGCTCGTGGGTTCCCGTCCTCCTCGCGGGATGCCTCGGCGCCGCCGTGTCCTATCTCGCGCTGGGGCTCCTCCCGCCCGTGCGGCACGAGGCCGGCCCTGCGACCCTGGAGGCGCGCTTCGCCGCGGGGTGGGGCCACACCGTGCTGCGGGTCCCACCGCTCGGGACGGTGTCGGCGGACTCGCACGCGACCCCGGTCGGGCTGCGCGTGTCGCTGGTCGAGGTAGACGTCACGGCGCTCGCCGGGCGCGTCGGCGACGCCGCCGCGCGGGGACGACTAGCGCGCGACGTCGAGGCCGACCTCCGGGACCTCGCATCGAGGCTCCTGTGGCAGTTCTGCCTCGGCGCCGCCCTCGCCGGCGCGGTGACGGGCGCGGTGCTCCCGCGCCGGCGGCCGTCGTACGCCGTCGCAGGTGCCGCCGGAGCGCTCGTGCTGACCGCCGCGCTCCTCGCGGGATCGGCTGCCTCGTTCGACGTCGCCGCGTTCGAGCAGCCGCGCTTCACCGGGGCGCTCGTGCGGGCCCCCGTCGTGATCGACGCGCTGCAGGGCGGAGAGATCACGCTGGCGCGGCTGCAGTCGCGGTACGAGACCGCGGCCGACCGGTTGTCGGAGCTGCTCGCGCTCGTCGCGCAGCCGAACCGGGACCCCCTCGCCGACTCGGTCGCGCTCCTGCACGTCAGCGACATCCACTCGAACCCCCTTGGCGTCCAGCTCGCTCGGCAGCTCGCCGTCCGCTTCGCCGTGGACGCCGTCGTCGACACGGGCGATCTCACGAACTTCGGGCTGGCCGTCGAGGCGCGCATCGGACGTCTCATCGAGAAGATCCCGGTCCCGTACTACCTCGTGCCCGGCAACCACGACTCGGCGCTGGTCGAGGCGCAGCTCGATCGCATCCCGAACCTCACGGTCCTGGACGGGGAGGTCGCGGACGTCGAAGGCGTGCGGATCCTCGGGTGGGGCGACCCCACCGATACGAACTGGAACAGGATCCCGCCGGACGAGGCCGCCGAGATACGGGTGGAGCAAGGAGAGGAGGCCGCGGCTGAGGTGGAGGAGGTCACGCCGGACGTCCTTGCCGTCCACGACAAGAGGCTCGCCGAAGCCTCGTTCGGGAGCGTCCCGCTCGTCCTCGCCGGGCACTACCACAAGCGCATCGAGGAGGAGGTCGAGGGAACGCGCGTGCTGTCGGTGGGGTCGACCGGCGCGACCGGGTTCAAGTTCTTCGTGGAGGCCGAGCGCGACTACGAGGCGGAGATCCTCTACTTCCGCGGCGCGACCGCGATCGCCGTCGACTACGTCCGCTTCAGCGGGCTCGGCACGGACTTCGAGGTCGAGAGGGAGACGTTCGACGAGCCGGCCGAGGACGCCGCCCCTCCGGACGGCGCGGCTCCGTCCGGCCTCGCGGGCGACTTCGACGGCGACGGTGCCGGAGATGTCCTCCGGCTGGACGGGGCGGGGCGCCGGCGGGAGCTGATGCTCGAGCTCGCCGCGGGTCCGGTCGCGACCCACCCGCTGACGGTCGACGAGTTCACGCGCCCGCAGCTCGTCGGCGCGACCGATACGGACGGCGACGGCGACGACGAGGCGTTCGTCAACGTCCTCGACCACGTCTACCACGGGGGCACGACATCGGTGCTGGAGCTCTTCGCCTGGCGCGGCGGCGACCTCGTGAGGATCCGCCACGCTCGGGGCGGCGCGTTCCAGATCCCCGTCGGCGGCGTGTCGAACTTCGGTGAGGGCATGGAGTGCCGCGACCTCGACGGCGACGGGACGCCGGAGGTCCAGCTCCTGCGCATCGACAGCGCGAGCAGCGCGCGCTCGCGCTGGATCGAGCAGGTCTACCGGTGGCGCGGCGACGAGCTGGAGCTCGTCCGGACGAAGCGCGGGACGCTGCGGCGCCGGGGCTTCACCGACCCACGCGTCTATCGCTTCTACGAGCTGCACTGCGGCCGCCTCGACCCGGCCTATCCGTTCTGAGGGTCGCGGAAGCGTAGCGGCGCCCGCGGGGTTGTCGATCGCATGACCTCTTCCGGGCCGGGCCTCGTGCACCGGAGCCTCCGGCTCCTCGGCGGGCTGTGGATGTTCGCCCTCGGGACGGTGCTCACGCTGCGCGCGGGCCTCGGCGTGCCTCCGTGGGACGTCCTCCACGACGGGATCAGGAGGAACACGCCGCTGACCTTCGGCGTGGCGGTCATCGCGATCGGCGTCCTGCTCGTGCTCCTGAGCGCGTTCTTCGGCATGCGCCCGGGGCCCGGCACGATCGCGAACATGCTCCTGATCGGCGCGTTCGTGGACCTCATGCTGCTGACCGGGATCGGCGCCGCCCTCGACGAGGGGCCGCTGGCCGTGCGCGTGCTCGTCACGACCGCAGGGATCGCCGTGGTCGGCCTCGGCTCCGCGCTCTATATCGGAGCGAACCTCGGAGCCGGGCCGCGCGACAGCCTCATGGTCGTCGCGGCGGCGAAGCTCGGCGTGAGGGTCGGCGTCACCCGCGCGCTGATCGAGGGATTGGCGCTGCTGACGGGATGGCTGCTCGGTGGCGCCGTCGGCGTCGGGACGCTGCTGTTCGTCGCCGGCATCGGCCCTTCCGTCGACGTCTTCTTCCGCCTGTTCGGTATGGAGGCCGACGGGCGACGCAAAGTCGCGGTAGCGCAGCGACCCGCGGCCTGACGCAACCCCGCGCCTTCTTCGGCAGAAAAGGCTCGCATAGCGGTCGTTTTGCGCGGGAGAACGGCGCGCCTGTCGTCTAATGGCGCCATGCCCACGAAGGCGGAGATGGTGCAGGCGGGCGGGATCGAGGTCCGCGTCACGAATCCCGACAAGGTCTTCTTCCCGCGCTCGGGCGCGACGAAGCTCGACCTCGTCCGCTACTACCTCGCGGTGATGCCCGGCGTGATGCGCGGGTGCCTCGAGCGT
Source organism: Actinomycetota bacterium (assembly GCA_030861725.1). GTDB lineage: Bacteria > Actinomycetota > CADDZG01 > CADDZG01 > WHSQ01 > JALZEG01. Next base: position 89,938 of record JALZFC010000003.1, read on the forward strand.
CCCACGACGATGTACCGGTGGCCGAACGGCGTCGAGGCCCCCGAGGACGCGTTCTACCAGAAGCGCGTCTCGGACAAGGGGCGGCCGGACTGGCTGGAGACGACGACGATCACGTTCCCGAGCGGGCGCCGCGCCGAGATGCTCGTCGTCGTAGACCCCGCGCACGTCGTGTGGGCGATCAACATGGGCTGCATCGACCTCAACCCGTGGCCGGTGCGGAGGTCCGACGTCGACCGCCCCGACGAGCTGCGCGTCGACCTCGACCCCACTCCTGGCATCCCGTGGAGCGACGTGCTGGCGGTCGCGCCGGTCGTGCGCGACGTGCTCGCCGAGCACGGGCTCACCGGCTGGCCGAAGACGTCGGGCAAGCGCGGCCTCCACGTCTACGTCCGCATCCGCCCGGAGTGGGGCTTCACCGAGGTACGCCGCGCCGCGCTCGCGCTGGCGCGCGAGGTCGAGCGCCGGATGCCCGACATCGCGACGACCGCGTGGTGGAAGGAGGAGCGCAGGGGCGTCTTCGTCGACTACAACCAGAACGCCCGGGACCGCACGATCGCCGCCGTCTATTCCGTGCGTCCGGTCGCGGACGCGCGTGTGTCGTGCGCGCTGTCGTGGAGCGAGATCGAGGGCCTCGACCCGGCCGCGCTCACGCTCCAGACGGTTCCCGAGCGCTTCGCCGCGACCGGCGACCCGTGGGAGGGGATCGACGAGTCCGCCGGCGGCCTCGAGAGCCTGCACGACCTCGCGCGGCAGGACGAGGCGGGCGGGCTGAGCGACGCCCCGTGGCCCCCGCATTTCCCGAAGGCGGACAGGGAGCCGCCGAGGGTCCAGCCGAGCCGGGCGCGCAAGCAGTAGGGCCGGCGCTCCCGCGCAGCTCTAGCGGTTGCCCTTGAACAGCGCCCCCAGCTGGACGAAGTCGCAGTCCTCCGGCTTCTTCTCCGGCCGCCACCGCACGAACGTCGCCGCGTGGCGGAAGCGCTCGCCCTGCATGTGGTCGAAAGAGACCTCGCACACCAGCGACGGCTCGAGCGGGACCCACGTCTTGTCGGCGGCTGCGGCCCAGCGGCTCGGCCCCCCCGGGCTCCGCCCGCCCCCGAAGCTCGTCCCGCCCTCCAGCGGCCGGAGCTCCTCGAGCAGGCGGCGGCGCTCGGCCGCCTTGAACGACGACGTGTGCCCGACGTAGTGGAGGACGCCGTCAGGGTCGTACAGCCCGAGCAGCAGAGACCCTACCCCGTCGCCCGCCTTCGACAGCCGGTAGCCCCCGACGACGCAGTCCGCGGTCCGCTTGTGCTTGACCTTGACCATCGTCCGCGCGCCCGGCGAGTAGACGATGTGCGACTCCTTCGCGATCACGCCGTCGAGGCCCATCGCCTCGAATGCGTCGAACCACACGGCCGCCTCGTCCGGGTCCGCCGTCTGCGGGGTCAGCGTGATCTCGCGCCCGTGCATCCGGGCCGGCTCGGCCCCCGGCGCGCCGGCCAGCGCGGCTTCGAGCTGAGCGCGGCGCTCGTGGAGCGGCGCTCCCATGAACGACTCGTCGCCGAGCGCCAGCAGGTCGAAGGCCACGAACGAGGACGGGACGGTCTCCGCGAGCATCTTGATCCGCGACGCCGCGGGGTGGATCCGCAGCAGCAGGGCGTCGAAGTCGAGGCCGCCCTCGCCCGCGACGACGATCTCGCCGTCGACGACGCACCGGTCGGGGAGCGCGGCCCTCAACGGGTCGAGCAGCTCGGGGAAGTAGCGGTCTATCGGGCGAGTGTCGCGGCTCGTGACGGCCACATCGTCGCCGTCGCGGAAGACGATCGCGCGAAATCCGTCCCACTTCGGCTCGTACAGCCATCCGTCGCCCCGCGGCATCGCCTCCCTGAGCTTGGCCAGCATGGGCGAGACCGGAGGTACGACGGGGAGGCGCATAGGCTTCTCAGGTGAAGCTATTCGGCAGCGGGAGCCTCTTCGACGGAGGCGTCTTGCAGGTACTCGACGCTGCCGTCGGCGGCGGCCATGATCGCCAGCTCGTCGCCGTGACGGAGGACGAGGTATCGCCCGTGCTCGCCGCGGGCGCGCCGGACCGCCTCGACGAACCGGTGGAGGTAGAGCGACTCGGCGTGCGACTCGAGCCGCTCGAGATCCACGACGACGCCGCCCCTGCGCTGCCCGGCCGGGCGGGGAGCGTCTGCGGGGCGCTCTCCGGCGCCTCCGGCTCCGTCGTTCCGTCTCTCGTCCACGAGATCGCTCCCTTTCGTTACCCCAGCCGGCGGTGGCGGTACCTGGGGGCAGATGCTAGGCCACGCGGCAGGCGAGGGCGGCCGCGGTGGAGAACCTCCCACGGGGGAATAATCGTTAGCAGCCCGCGCCGTCATGCCGGAGGGACAGGGACCTGAGCCGCTTCACAGGAGCTACCACACGAGTAGTAGTCGCGCTGCTGTCGGTGCTGACGGTGGTTCTCCCGAACGCGCTCGCGATCGCCCAGGGCGGATGCGGCCGGGTCACGGAAAAGGGCTACTGGACGACGTACGACGTCCCCGAGTTCGCGAGCGGCGGTCCGATCGCCGACTACGAGATCGACGCGATCCAGCCGCGGACGATGTACGCCACCGACGAGATCGACGTCCTGCGGACGACCGACGGGGGCTGCAGCTGGAAGAAGGTCTACTCGGTCACCGGCAAGACGCCTCTCGACCATGGCTTCCGCGGCGACGCCGCCCGGATCACCTCGATCAAGGTGCCACGAGGGGCGGTCGCCCACACGCACGTGCTGCTGACGATCGAGGAGTCGGTGGGGGCCGCGACCCGCCCGCACGTCCTCCGCAGCGAGAACGCCGGAGACACCTGGACGGCCGGGGCAGGCCTGCCCCCGACGGGACAGCCCCAGACGCTGCTCGTGAGTCCCGCCGACCCTGGGACCGCGTACCTCGGCGTCGACGTCGGCGGCGGGTCGCTCGACCTCGTCTTCGCGAGCGCCGACGGCGGGGCCACGTGGACGTTCCGGTCGGATCTGACGGAGGTCGTCGCCGACCGTGGCATCGACGGCTTCGAGATCAACCCGGTGCTCCCGACCGAGCTGTGGGCGTACGGGCCCGGCGGCCTCTTCCGGTCACGGGACGCGGGCGCGTCGTTCACGCCGGTCGACGACTTCATCGGGAGTGACGTGAACGAAGTGCTCGTGTTCCAGTCGCCGACGCGGCGGTTCCCGATCGTGCTCGCGTTCCGCGCCGGCGACGACGACGACATGTTGACGTCGGCGGACGATGCCAAGACATTCCGGCGCACCGACACGCCGGGCGCAGTCGTCTCGGCGGCATATGGGCGACAGCCGTTCGAGCTGATGATCGAGACCCCCCACGGCATCCACGTGTTCGACGCGGCTTCCGGAACGTGGACGAAGGTCGTCACGCCGCGGCCGGGCATCGGCGACGTCGACTCCGACCTCGCGATCGAGATCGACTTCTACGGCCGCACCGCCGGGACGATCGAGAGGTACGACGGGCCCACCGGCATCGAGCTTCCGCCGCCGGTGCCCAGCGGGCCGAAGTTCGACGTCGACGGGCTGGTCCCGGACGAGGAGGCCATCGAGCCGCCCCCGCCGGCGCTCGGCCCCCCCGGCGCGAAGGTCGTGATGAAGACCGGGGCGACGAGATCCGTCGACTACCGGCTGAAGATGTCGGAGAAGACGACGAGGCTCGACGTCTTCTTCCTCCTCGACACGTCCGACACGATGAGCGGGACGATCCAGGGGCTGGCCGACAGCGTGACCGGGATCATCAACCGGCTCAGGAGCGCGGGCCTCGACGCCCAGTTCGGCATCGGCGTGTCGCGGGCGTACACCGACACCGCCGTCCCGCGCGAGCCGTGCCGGTCGGAGACCGACACGAACTGCGAGCGCAACTTCATCTACAGACGCCTCGTCGACCTCGCCGACGACTCCAACTCCGCCGACCTGATCGCGGCTCTCGAGAGCCTGCGGGCGGAGGCCGGCGGCCGCTTCGACTCGCAGCTCGGCGCGCTGTACCAGATCGCGACGGGCGAGGGTCAGGACGACTCGCCCCAGCCCGGTTACACCGAGAGCGACGCCCATCCGGGTCAGCAGGCGACGTTCCGCCGCGGCAACACGATCAGGCTCGTGTTCGTCGCCACCGACGAGCCGTTCGCGACCGGCGAAGAGGGCGACCGTGACTTCAGCATCTCGGACTTCGGCCGGATAAGCCCGCCGGATATCCCGTCCTTCACCGAGGTCGCCGACGCGTTCGGCGACGTCGACGCGAAGGTGCTCGGGCTCGCGATCGGGCAGACGCTCGACCAGGGGCGCGACACGGCCGGAGGGGGACCGACGCCGCTCGAGCACATGCAGGAGATCGCCCGCCTCACCGGCGCCAGGGCTCCGGCAGGCGGCGTCGATTGCGACGGCGACGGCGTGGCCGACCTCGAGCCCGACATGCCGCTCGTGTGTCCCGTGCGGCGGAACAACGTCGCCAACGGGCGGAACCTCGCGGCCGCGATCACGAAGCTCGTCCAGGCGGTGCGCGGCACCACCTCCGTCGAGCTCGACGTCGTGCGCGGCGCCGACGTCGTCGCCGGCATCGAGCCGGGCGTGTATCCGTCGGTCGTCGTCCAGCAACCGAACGTCCTGGACTACGAGGTGACGTACCGGTGCCCGGACCGCCTCCAGGGCGAGAAGGTGACCGTCGAGCTGGCGGCGAAGACGCCCGCCGAGACGCTCGACTCCGTCACCACGACGGTCTCGTGCCTTGAGGAGAAGGTGCCCGAGCCGCCGGTGCTGCCGATCGAGCCGTTCGCGCTCATCGGCCTCGTGCCCCCGATCGTCCCCCCGGCTCCGCCGATCGTCGAGATCGCGCCCGGGGCGCAGGGCCAGGCGCAGGCGCAGTCGCAGGCCCAGGCACAGGGCGCCATCGCGTCGCAGGAGCAGGAGCAGCCTCAGCTCGCGTACGTCGCGGCCGCGCTCGATCCGCGGGAGGCGCTCGAGGAGGAGCTCGCGATGTCTGAGCGGCGCCGCTCCGAGGTGCCGCAGTGGGCGACGCTGGGGACCGGCGCGGCGATGATGTCGCTCGCGTACGGCTGGTTGGTCGTCAGCCGCCAGCGCAACTTGCGCGTCCAGCGTGTCCGCCGCCCCTGACCTGTAGGCGCGCGCGGCAGGAACGCGGGGGCGCCGGGCGAAATACCCGGTAACCCATTTCTCGTCCGACCGGTCGCCTCGGCGAGCGGCCAAGAAACAAAAGGAGTTCCCTTGAAGAAGCTCGCCGCCGCCCTGGCCGTCTCGGCCGTGCTCGTCTCGGGCCTCCAGCCCGCCGGAGCCGGACCCACCGCCGGCGGCTTCGCGTCCGACAACGTCGAGTTCGTGAAGGAGGTGCCGTTCGACGTCGGCACCGCGACCGGTGCCAAGGTCGTCGGGAAGTATCTGTACGTCACGAGCTGGCGCGCGTTCTCGATCTACGACGTCTCCGACCCGATCGACCCGCAGCTGCTCAGCACGACGCCGTTCGGTTTCAAGTTCGAGAACGAGGACGTCTCGACGAACGGCTCGATCCTCGTCTTCTCCGAGACGCTGCCGCAGTCGAACCTCCACATCTGGGACGTGGAGGACAAGACGAACCCGACATCGCTCGCGACGCTCGCGGGGGCCGGGCAGCACACGATGAGCTGCATCCTGAAGTGCAAGTACCTCTACGGCTCCGGGGGCTCGATCGTCGACCTCCGCGACCCCTCGGACCCGAAGGTCGCCGGCAACTGGGGCGAGGGCATGCCCGCGAACAGCTCCCACGACGTCAACGAGGTCGCTCCGGGGCTCGTGCTGACGTCGTCGCGGCCGGTGATGCTCCTCGACGCCCGGAAGGACCCGCTGCACCCGAAGCTGCTCGCGGCGGGCGAGGACGAGCGCATCCCGGGGACCGTCCACTCCAACACGTGGCCCCGCGCGGCGAAGGACCGGTTCTTCCTGGTCTCGAGCGAGACGAACTTCCAGGGGCGCTGCGCGGGCGACGACGGCGCGTTCATGACGTGGGACGCCTCGACCTATCGCCGGACCGGCTCCTTCCGGATGGTCGACGTCTGGAAGCTCGACAACGGGACCTACCAGGACGGGAACCCGGCGGTCCAGGCCTCCGGCTGCTCGGCCCACTGGTTCGAGCACCATCCCGACTTCCACAACGGGGGCATCGTCGCCGTCGGCTCGTACGACCACGGCACGAGGTTCCTCGAGGTCTCGCCGAAGGGGAAGATCGGCCAGGCCGGGTACTTCCTCCCCTACGGCGGCACGACGATGGCGGCGTACTGGCTGAACGACGAGATCGTCTACGGGATCGACCTGAGCCGCGGGATCGACATCCTCCGCTGGACGGCCGGCTAGGCGACCGGTCGGCTGGGCGAGCGGCCGGAGGGCTAGCAGGAGCGGCGCGGCCCCCGGCGAACTCCACTCCCATGAAGAAGACACTCGTCTCCGTCGCCACAGTCCTCGCGCTCGTCGCCGGTCCCGCCGCCCAAGCGGGCGTCGACACCGGGTCCGCGGGCCCCGGCCCCCACTTCGCGTCCGACAACGTCGAGTGGGTGACGAACATGCCGCTGGCGACCGACAGCTCCGGCGCGAACTTCGTCGGCAACTACATGTACATCACCACGTCCCGCGACCTCACGATCTACGACATCTCGCAGCCCGAGTCCCCGCAGCGCCTCGGCTTCCTCCCGCTGCCGCAGCAGCCTTACTTCGCGGAGGAGGACGTCGACACGAACGGGAAGATCCTGCTCGTCGGGACCTACCCGGACACGCTCTACGTCGTCGACGTCGAGGACAAGTCGAACCCGGTCGTCATCGGCCAGGTCGACGGCGCCGACCAGCACACGTGGACGTGCGTCCTCGACTGCAAGTGGGCCTACGGCTCCGAGGGCCTCATCGCCGACCTGCGCAAGCCGACCGCACCGAAGATCGTCGGGAGCTGGGGCGAGGGCATGCCCTCTAGTGGCTCGCACGACGTCACCGAGGTGTCGCCGGGGATGATCGTCACCTCGAGCTCGCCGATGCTCTACCTCGACGCCCGGAAGAACCCCGCGAAGCCGAAGCTGCTCGCCATCGGGGCTGCTCCCGACGGCCAGTACATGCACGGCAACCTGTGGCCCCGCGGCGGCAAGGACAGGTTCCTGCTCGCCGGCAGCGAGAGCTCGGGCCCCAAGTGCGAGGACCGCGCGTACTTCATGACCTACGACACGACGAAGGTCAAGAAGACGAAGACGTTCACGCTGATCGACAAGTACACCGTGAAGAACGGGAACCCGACGGAGGGCGACGCGGCCGCCGACCTCTTCTGCGGCCACTGGTTCGACACGCACCCCATGTACGCCAACGGGGGCCTGGTCGCCATGGCGTGGTACGAGCACGGGACCCGATTCCTGCAGGTCGACGAGAAGGGCCAGATCGACGAGGTCGGCTGGTTCCTCCCGATCGCCGGCTCGACCTCGGCGACGTACTGGATCGACGACGAGATCCTCTACTCGGTCGACTACAACCGGGGCATCGACATCCTGAGGTACACGGGCAAGGCCTAGCCCCGCCCCCCCGGACGTGCACCGGCTGCACCGCGTGCACACCGCTGCGCGGCGCTCCCGAACCTGACGGGGGTAGTGGTTCCGCGCGGCACCATCACCCCATCGATCTTGGGCTCGCCGCGCCGCTACGTACCGGCGAACGGGCACCCCCGACGCCTCAGGGCCGGGCCCTCGCCACCGCCTTCTCGTAGATCTCGGCCCCCGAGCCGGCGTCGGGGTCGTTGCTGTGGGCCTCGGCCAGGATCGACAGGAAGCGCTCCTCGAGGCCCCCGCGCTCGCCGAGCTGCTCGAGGAGGTCGATCGTCCGCCCTGCGTAGAGCAGGACCTGGATCGTCTCGATGCCGGCGAGGTCGTTGAAGAACCACCCGCAGCTCGTGAACATCGACATCGCGCTCCGCTGGAGCTCCAGTAGCGTCTCGGCACGACGAACCGGCACGTCACGTGCAGCCGCCTCCGCCGCCACGAATTCGTCGAGAGGAATCGCGCCGGCGACCACGTCGACGTAGCGGTGCCGGGCCCGCCAGGGGTGCTCGAAGACCTCCCGCCCGAGCCTCTCGTACGCGTCGTCGGCGGCCTGCCGGACGACCTCCAGCGCGCGCCGCAGGGGGCCGCGCCACTTCTGGTTCCAGCCGGGCTCGCCGCCGGTGAAGCAGCCGCAGTCCTCACGCCAGCGGCCGACGCCGTGCACGCACGACCACGACGTCCCCACGGCAGGCAGCTGCACCCAGCCCTCCGCCGGGCACTCCTCGAGGAACGCCGCGTAGTTCACCACTTCGAGCCCCCGCCGTTCGGCCTCGACGAACAGCGCGTAGCCGAGCCCGATGTCGCCGAACTTGTGATGGTGCCCGTAGGTCTCGCCGTCGGTGGCGGCGTGCACGAGCCGGCACGGCCCCGGCCGGACCCGCGCCTCGAAGAGCTCTACGAGCCGCTCGGCCGACGCCGCGGCGCCGTCGAACGCGATCGCGTGACTGATGCCCCCGTCGTAGAAGAAGACCGTCAGGAAGCGGCCGGACCCGTCCGAATGGGCACAGCGATAGGGCACCGTCGTGTCCAGAGGCTCGTCGGCGACGTCGACCCACGCGCCGCCGTCCGCCGTCCATGCCCGCGCCTGGCCGGGAGCCAGGATCGTGAACCCGATGCCTTCCTCGATGAGGACGTCGATCGTCCGCTCGTCCGCCGCGGTCTCGGGGAGCCAGATCCCTTCGGACCGGCGGCCGAAGCGGTGCTGGAAGTCGCGCAGCCCCCACCGCACCTGCGTGCGGATGTCGCGGGCCGGCGACAGCGGCAGGATCGTGTGGTGGTACGCCTGCGCGAGCGCGTTCCCGTGCCCCAGGCGCGCCAGGCCGGCACGGTCGGCGTCGAGGATCGCGTCGTACGTGTCGGGATCGGCGGTGCGCATCCACTCGAGCAGCGTGGGGCCGACGTTGAACGAAAGCCTCTCGAAGTTGTTCACCTCGACGCGATCGCCGCGTTCCGGCCCCGGCAGCGCGACGCGCGTGTTGGGGCGGTACGCCTCCGCGTTCACGCGCTCGTTCCAGTCGCGGAAGGGGGCCGCGCCGCGCTGGACGTCGATCACTCCCGTCCAGGGATTCTCCCGCGGGGGCTGGTAGAAGTGGCCGTGGACGGTTATGAGTGCAGCCACACCACTCCGAGAGGCGGAAGCGTGAGGTCCGCCGAGTACTCCAGCCCGTGCCACGGACGCTCGAGGGCCGTGATGCTCCCCATGTTCCCGGTGTTCGTCCCGCCGTAGGGGGCCGCGTCCGTGTTGAGGACCTCTGTGTACTCACCGGCTTTCGGCAGCCCGACGCGGAACCCGGTCCGGGGGATCGGCGAGAGGTTGCACACGCACACGAGCACCGATCCGTCCGCCGCCGTACGGAAGAACGAGATCACGTTGTTATCGGCGTCGTTCGCGTCGATCCAGCGGAACCCGTCGGGCGAGCAGTCCAGCTCCCACAGCGCCGGCAGCGACCGGTAGACCTTGTTGAGGTCGCCGACCATCTTCTGTACGCCGCGATGGGCGGGGTCGTCGAGGACCTGCCAGTCGAGCGACCAGTCGTGGTCCCACTCGCGTTCCTGCGCGATCTCGCCGCCCATGAACAGCAGCTGCTTACCGGGATGAGCCCACATGTACGCGAGCAGGCAGCGGAGGTTCGCGAGCCGCTGCCACTTGTCGCCGGGCATCTTCCCGATCAGCGAGCCCTTGCCGTGCACCACCTCGTCGTGGCTCAACGGCAGGACGAAGTTCTCGCTCCACGCGTACATCAGGCTGAACGTGAGGTTGTTGTGGTGGTACCGACGGTGGATCGGGTCCTTCGAGAAGTACGAGAGCGTGTCGTGCATCCAGCCCATGTTCCACTTGAACCCGAAGCCGAGGCCCCCGAGGTAGACGGGGCGGCTCACGCCCGGCCACGCCGTCGACTCCTCGGCCAGCATCAGGACACCCGGGTGCTCCCCGTGCACGACCTCGTTGAGCTGCTTCAGGAACTCGATCGCCTCGAGGTTCTCGCGGCCCCCGAACGCGTTGGGGAGCCACTGGCCCTCCTCCCGGCTGTAGTCGAGGTAGAGCATCGAGGCGACGGCGTCCACGCGCAGCCCGTCGACGTGGAACTCCTCGATCCAGTACAGCGCGTTCGAGATGAGGAAGTTGCGCACCTCGTTGCGGCCGAAGTTGAAGACGAGCGTGCCCCAGTCCGGGTGCTCGCCCTTGCGGGGGTCGAGGTGCTCGTAGAGAGCGGTCCCGTCGAAGCGCGCGAGCGCCCACTCGTCCTTCGGGAAGTGCGCCGGGACCCAGTCGACGACGACTCCGACGCCGGCCTGGTGCAGCGTGTCGACGAGGTACTTGAAGTCGTCGGGCGAGCCGAAGCGCGCCGTGGGCGCGAAGTAGTTGCTGACCTGATAGCCCCAGGAGCCCCCGAACGGATGCTCTGCGACCGGAAGGAACTCGACGTGCGTGAAGCCGAGCTCCCGGCAGTAGTCGGCGAGCTGCGGGGCCAGCGTGCGATACGACAGGGGCTGTCCGTCGGAGTCGCGCCTCCACGAGCCGATGTGGACCTCGTAGACCGTCATCGGCTGCGTGTGCGCGTCGTGCTCGCCGCGCTTGCGCATCCATTCGGTGTCGCCGAACTCGTACGCCGTCTCGTGCACGACCGACGCCGTCGCCGGGGGGGCCTCCGTCGCGAACGCGAACGGATCCGTCTTCAGGATCAGGCTCCCGCCGGTCGTGAGGATCTCGAACTTGTAGAAGGAGCCGGGGCCGATGTCCGGCACGAACAGCTCCCAGATCCCCGAGCCTCCGAGCGCCCGCATCGGGTGCAGCCGGCCGTCCCAGCTGTTGAAGTCGCCGACGATCCTGACGCTGCGCGCGTTCGGCGCCCACACGGCGAAGCTCACGCCGGCGACATCTCGCACCGTGCGGACGTGCGCGCCGAGGACCTCGTGGAGCCTCCGGTGACTGCCTTCGCCGAGCAGGTGGAGGTCGAGCTCGCCGAGCGTCGGCTCGAACGCGTACGGGTCGCGCAGCGTGAAGGTGCCGTCGGGATAGCCGACCTCGAGCTGGTAATCGGACGGCGCGGCGTCGACCGTCCCCTCGAACAGCCCCGCGGCGTCGACCATCTCGAGCTTCGCCACGGTCTCGCCGTCGACGAGGCACTGGACGGTCTGCGCCTCGGGCCGCCACGCGCGCACGACCGTCGTACCGGCGGGGGCGGGAGGGGGAGCGGGATGGGCCCCGAGGATGTAGTGCGGGTCGCGCAGCTCTCCGCGGATCAGCTCCTGCACGGCGCTCCGGTCGGCGGTCGTCATCGCCTCTCTCCTCGTTCGATCACGCGGGCGATCCCGGCCGTGGGGATCCGGACCCACTCGGGACGGTGACCGAGCTCGTACTCGAGCTCGTAGAGGGCCTTGTCGATCTCGAAGAAGTCGAGCAGGATCCCCAGCGTCTCGCGATCCGGCGCGAGGAACCTCCCCTCATGCGACTTCCTGAGGTAGCTGGCGAGGAAACGTTCACGAGCGAGGGCCTCCCAGGTGTCGGCCCACGGCTGCAGGCGCTTCCACTCCTCGGAGTCGGGCTCCCCGCGCTCGAACAGCGCGGACGTGGCCGCATAGCTGAACGAACGGAGCATGCCGGCGACGTCCTTCAGCGGTGACTGCTTCGCCCGCCGCTCGGCGAGCGACCGGACCGGCTCGCCCTCGAAGTCGAGGATCATCCACTTCAGCTCCCGGATGACCTGGCCCAGGTGGTAGTCGCCGTGGATGCGGGTCTTGTAGCCGGGCCCCGCCAGAGTCCTGATCTTGTCGATCCCCCGCGTGATCGCCGGCGCCATCGCTTCGAGCTCCGCGAAGCCGCCGGAGGTGAGCCGGCGGAGGTACGCGTTCGCGCCGTCGGCCCACGTCTTCAGGTCGACCTCGTCGACGGGCTCCGGCGCGAGCGCGGGGTCCGACTCCTCCCGCGACAGCGCGACGTGCAGCGCGCCGGTGGCCTCCCCGAGCTCGTCGATCGCCTCGAGGAACGCCGGCGCACGCTGCTCGATGAGGAAACGATGGTCCTCCGCGATGTCGGCCTCGTCGATCTCCTCGAAGAGCGCCCCCAGCCGCCGCAGCGTGTAGTCCCACCCGTCGATCGCGTCGCGGACGAAGCGCTGCGCGATCCCGAGGTCGATCGTGACCTGGTCGCCGTCTATCTCGCCGCGGTAGGTGAGCTCGCCGACCTGCGGCGGGACGTTCTCGAAGCCCTCGTTCGTGAGCAGCCGCGACAGCTCGAGGTCGGGGTTGGGGCCGGGCTCGACGCGGCGGAACAGCTTGACGATCGTGTCGCCGAGGACGACCGACGTGTTGGACTGCTCGGCTCCGATCGCGCGCACGTCTGTCGGGCCGGGCGGCGCCATCGGGTCGAGCCCGGGACCACCGAACTCGACCGCGCCGGCCGTGCCCTTCAACGTGTTCCCGTGGGCCATCAGCGCGCCGAGCACGCCGAGGCGCCCGGCGTCGTGCAGCGCGTCGCGGGGGGTCCCGTCCTCGTCGACGAGGACGGGGAGATGGTAGAACGCGTCGGGGGTATCGCCGGCGAAGCTCAGCCTCACGAGCGCCAGCGTCAGCGCCGGCGGCCCGTCCTCGATGACGACGGCGTCGACGAGCTCGATCGCTTCCGGTGGCTGGGCCTTGTTGCCGAACCAGCGCTGGCGCGGCATCCACTCGAGGAGCCCCTGGGTGGACATGGTCATTGCTCCGACTCCTCCCTCACCAGCTGGAACCAATAGAAGCTGTGGGCGCCGAACGTGAGCAGGTAGGGAAGCTCACCGATCTGGGGGAAGCGCTCGCGTCCCAGCAGCTCGACGGGGTACATACCCTCCCAGGGCGAGAGGTCTAACTCGGCGGCCTGGGCCCGGGGCGACAGGTTGTTCACGCACAGTACGACGTCGTCGCCGTACGTCCTGACGTAGGCGAAGATCGCCGCGTTCTCCGGGTGCAGGGCCTCGAACGTCCCCAGCCCGAAGACCGGGTGGTGCTTGCGCACGTCGAGCAGGCGCCTGAACCAGTGCAGGAACGAGTGGTGGTCCCGCATCTCCGCCTCGACGTTCAGCGCCTGATATCCGTAGACGGGGTCGAGCAGGACGGGCAGGTACAGCTGCGCGAAGTCCGCGGTGGAGAACCCCGCGTTGCGGTCCGAGTTCCACTGCATCGGCGTGCGCACGCCGTCGCGGTCACCGAGGTAGATGTTGTCGCCCATCCCGATCTCGTCGCCGTAGTAGACGATCGGCGTCCCCGGCAGCGAGAACAGCATGGCGTGGAACAGCTCGCCCTGGTCGCGCGAGTTCTCGAGCAGCGGGGCGAGCCGCCTCCGGATACCGAGGTTGAGCTTCATCCTCGGGTCCTTCGCGTACTCGTTGTACATGTAGTCGCGCTCTTCGTCCGTCACCATCTCGAGCGTGAGCTCGTCGTGGTTGCGCAGGAAGATGCCCCACTGCGCGCCTTCCGGCACCTCCGGCGTCCGCTCGAGGATCTCGACCATCGGGTAGCGGACCTGGCGCCGTGCCGCCATGAACATGCGCGGCATCAACGGGAAGTGGAACGCCATGTGGCACTCGTCGGAGTCGCCGAAGTAGGGGACGACGTCCTCCGGCCACTGGTTCGCCTCCGCGAGGAGCACGATGTCCTCGTACCCCTTGTCGACCTCGGCCCTGATCCTCTTCAGGAACTCGTGCGTCTCCGGGAGGTTCTCGCAGTTCGTCCCCTCGCGCTCGTAGAGGTAGGGGACGGCGTCGAGCCGGAACCCGTCCAGCCCGAGGTCGAGCCAGAACCTCAGCGCCGCGAGGACGTTCTCCTGGACGTCCTCGTTGTCGTAGTTCAGGTCCGGCTGGTGCGAGAAGAAGCGGTGCCAGTAGTACGCGCCCGCGTCCTCGTCCCACGTCCAGTTCGACTTCTCGCTGTCGAGGAAGATGATCCGGGCACCCTCGTACCTCTTGTCGGTGTCGGACCAGACGTACCAGTCGCGCTTCGCGGAGTCCGGCCGGCGCGACTCCTGGAACCAGGGATGCTGGTCCGACGTGTGGTTGACGACGAAGTCCGAGACCACGCGCATCCCCTTCGAGTGCGCGGCGTCGAGGAACTCCATGAAGTCGTTGAGGGTCCCGTACTCCGGCAGGATCCCGTAGAAGTCCGAGATGTCGTACCCGCCGTCGCGCAGCGGCGACTGGAAGAACGGGAGCAGCCACAGGCAGTCGACGCCGAGCCACTCGAGGTAGTCGAGCTTCTGCAGAAGTCCCTTGAAGTCGCCGAAGCCGTCGGCATTCGAGTCGTAGAACGAGCGTACGTACAGCTCGTAGAAGACCGCCGTCTTGTACCACTGCGGGTTCGCGAGGACGCGGCTGGGGGCGCCGCTCGCGCCGCCGAGCAGAGGCGTCCCGAGCTCGGTTGCGACGGCGTGCGCGGGCGTGACGATCTTGCCGGCGCGCCTTCCGGGACCGGCGCCCATCGTTCCCTCCACTAGCGCTCCACGCGGAAGATGTGTGCGGGCTCCTGGAACGGGTCGAGGCGCACGTAGTTGTGTGAGCCGTGCCAGAGGTAGGTCTGGTCGCTGATCAGGTCGTGGACCCGGAACGGGTGCGCGGGATCGATCCCGAGCTCGTGGAGGTCGAGGTGCACCGTGGCCTCGGCCCAGTGGACGGGGTTCAGGTTGACGACGACGAGGACGGGATCGCCCTCGCGCGACGTCTTCGAGAAGGCGAGGATGTTGTCGTTGTCGACGTAGTGGAAGCGCAGGTTCGTGAGCTCGCTGAGCGCCGTGTGCTTCCGGCGGATGTCGTTGACCCGCTTGACGTACGGGACGAGGCTGCCCTCGACGTTCAGGTCCCTGTGGCGGAGCTCGTACTTCTCGGAGTGGAGGTACTCCTCGCTGCCCTGCGTCAGCGGCTTGTTCTCGAACAGCTCGTAGCCCGAGTAGATGCCGTACGTCGGCGACAGCATCGACGCGAGCACGAGGCGGATCTTGAACGCGGGAGGGCCGCCCTGCTGCAGGTACTCGTGGAGGATGTCCGGGGTGTTCGCGAAGAAGTTCGGGCGGAAGTACGACGCCGTCTCCGGCCGGGTCAGCTCCGTCAGGTACTCCGTGATCTCGTACTTCGTGTTGCGCCACGTGAAGTACGTGTAGGACTGCGTGAACCCGAGCTTCGCGAGCTTCGCCATCACCTTCGGCCGCGTGAACGCCTCCGCCAGGAAGATCACGTCCGGGTGCTCCTCGTGGATCGAGTTGATCGCCCAGTCCCAGAACGCGAACGCCTTCGTGTGCGGGTTGTCGACGCGGAAGATCTTCACGCCGTGCCCGATCCAGAAGTCGAGGACGCCCTTCAGCTCCGTCCACAGCCCTTCCTTGTCCGGTGTGTCGAAGTTGATCGGGTAGATGTCCTGGTACTTCTTCGGCGGGTTCTCCGCGTACTGGATCGAGCCGTCGGGACGGATCGTGAACCAGTCCGGGTGCTCGTCGACCCACGGGTGGTCCGGCGAGCACTGGATCGCGAAGTCGAGCGCGACCTCGAGACCCGCACGGTCGGCGGCCGCCACGAAGTCGTCGAAGTCGGCGATCGTCCCGAGCTGCGGGTGGACGGCACGGTGGCCGCCTTCCGGCGAGCCGATGGCCCAGGGACTCCCGAGATCGGCGGGCGCCGCCTCCAGCGCGTTGTTGACGCCCTTTCTAAACGTCGTCCCGATGGGATGGATCGGCGGGAGGTAGACGACATCGAAGCCCATGTCGGCGATCGCCGTCAGGTGCTTCGCGGCGGTCTTGAAGCTCCCGTGCGTCCCGGGCTTGCCGGTCGAGCGCGGGAAGAACTCGTACCAGGCGCCGAAGCGGGCGCGCTCGCGGTCGACGGTCAGCTCGAGGACGGGCTTCGACTGCGTCGAGCCGGTGCGGTCCGGGTGACGCGCCATGAGCACACCCACCGCCTCGTCCAGCAACGCCTCGACCCTCGGGTCGCTCCAGTCCGCGGGCCGGCCGCGGCCGCCCCCGGGGGATTCGGCTCCATCTCTCGCGGGGGCGATCGCGGCGTTGAGGGGGCCGCGTTCCTTCGCGGGGACCTTCTTCAGGCGCGCCTCGAGCAGCCGCGCCCCCTCCTCGATCTCGAGGCCGACGTCCTGACCGGCCTCGACCTTCTTCATGAACCCGCCGCGCCACGTGGCGAAATGGTCCGTCCACGCCTCGATCTGGTAGCGCCAGCGGCCGATCTCCGACGGCCGGAACGAGCCCGTCCATTCGTCGTTCCCGAGGTGCTCCATCGGAGTTTCCTGCCACTTGTCGTCGTTCGGACCCCGGTAGCGGACGACGGCCTTCAGGACTGCCGGGCCGTCCCGGAAGATGTCCGCGGTGACCTCTACCAAGTCGCCGACGACGGCCTTCGCGCGATGGAGGCCGCAATCGACCTGGGGCCGGATGTTCTCTACGACCACGTGCCCCCTCTTGGTGTCTAGCTTCACGCCTGGAATCCCTCCCGAGAGGTTGCCTTTCCGGATGTATGTGCTCTTGTGACTCTGCCCGCAGCGCTGCCCAGGCTAACGTCCACACCTCCCTCCTGCGCGAGACTCACGGGATGAGAGCGCTCAGGTCGTTCGCCGTCCGGGTCTCGCTGCCACGGGAGCTCGGGGAGCTCACGGAGATCGCGCTCAACCTCCGCTGGTCCTGGAACCGGCGGGCGGTCGACCTGTGGCGATGGGTCGACGCCGACGCGTGGGACGCGGCCGGGCACGACCCCGTCCGCATGCTCGGCCTCGTGTCGCAGGAGCGTTTCGAGCAGCTCGCCGAGGACGGACCGTTCCTCTCCTTCCTCGCGGGCGTGTCGGAGGACCTTCAGAGCTACCTCGACGAACCCCGCTGGTATCAGACGAGGAAGAAGGACGGCCCGCGCGCGATCGCGTACTTCTCGCCCGAGTTCGGCGTCAGCGAGGCGCTGCCGATCTATTCCGGGGGCCTGGGCGTCCTCGCCGGCGACCACCTCAAGGCGGCGAGCGACCTCGGCGTGCCGCTCGTCGGCGTCGGGCTGCTGTATCGCCAGGGTTACTTCCGCCAGCAGCTGAACGCCGACGGCTGGCAGCAGGAGCGCTACCCCTCGCTCGACCCGCACGCGATGCCCCTGAGCCTGCTGCCCGGCCCGGACGGCGCGCCGCTGAAGGTCGAGGTCGACCTCGCGGGGCAACGCTGCGTCGCGCAGCTATGGCTCGCGCGCGTCGGACGCGTGTCGCTGATCCTCATGGACTGCGACGTCGAGGAGAACGAGGCGGAGGAGCGATGGGTGACGGACCGTCTCTATGCGGGCGGGAGCGAGCACCGGCTCCGCCAGGAGATCGTGCTCGGGATCGGCGGTGTCCGCGCGCTGCAGGCGGCCGGCTACGAGCCGGACGTCTTCCACTCGAACGAGGGCCACGCAGGCTTCCTCGGCCTCGAGCGCATACGTCAGATCGTGACGACGCAGGGGCTGGGGTTCCACGACGCGCTCGAGGGCGTCCGGGCCGGAACGATCTTCACGACGCATACGCCGGTCCCGGCCGGCATCGACGTCTACGAGCCCGAGCTCATGCAGCGCTACTTCACGTCGTTCGCGAAGGAGTGCGACATCACGTTCGAAGAGCTGATGGCGCTGGGGCAGGGGAGCTCCACGGGGACGCCCTCGACCGAGAACGGCACGTTCAACATGGCCGTGATGGGGCTGCGGCTGGGCGCGAGGGCGAATGCCGTCAGCAAGCTGCACGGCGTCGTGTCGCGGGCGATCTTCTCCGACCTGTGGCCCGGGATCCCGACCGAGGAGGGTCCGATCACGTCGATCACGAACGGCGTTCACACCGCGACCTGGCTCGGCCCTGAGATCAGCGACGTCATCGACCGGCGGCTGTCACCCGGGTGGGCGGAGACCGGCGGCGGGCGGTGGAGCCGGATAGAGGAGGTCCCGGACGCGGAGCTGTGGCGGGCACGGGAGCGGGCGCGCGAGCGGCTCGTCTACTTCGTGCGCGAGCGCCTGCGGCGCCAGCTCCTCGCGAGGGGGGCGTCCGACGTCGAGGTCGCGTGGACGGACGAGGTGTTCGACCCCGGCATCCTCACGATCGGGTTCGCCCGGAGGTTCGCGCAGTACAAGAGGGCGACGTTGATCCTGTCGGACCAGGAGCGCCTGCGCGCGCTGCTGCTGTCGGGCGACCGCCCGATCCAGCTCGTCTTCGCCGGCAAGGCGCACCCTCAGGACGACGGGGGCAAGGAGATGATCCGCGAGCTCGTGCACTTCAGCTCCGACGCGGAGATCCGGGGCCGGTTCGCGTTCCTGGAGGACTACGACGTCGAGGTCGCACGGGTGCTGTGCCAGGGGTCGGACGTATGGCTGAACAATCCCCGGCGTCCGCTGGAGGCGTCGGGTACGAGCGGCATGAAGGCGGCGCTGAACGGCGCGCTGAACTGCTCGGTCCTAGACGGCTGGTGGGACGAGTGCTACGACGGCAAGAACGGGTGGGCGATCGGGACGACAGACCTCTACGAGGACCACGTGTACCACGACCGCGTCGACTCGAGCAGCCTGTACGACCTGCTCGAGCGCGAGATCGCGCCGCGCTTCTACGACCGGCCCGAGGGCCCGGTGCCGCGGCGGTGGGTCGAGCGGATGAAGGCGTCGATGTCGAGCCTCGGGGGCTTCGTGGGGGCCGACCGGATGGTCCGCGACTACGTCGAGAGGCTCTACGTCCCGGCGGCGCAGCACGGGAGCGCGCTGCTGGCCGACGGCTGCACTCGCGCGAAGGCGCTCGCGGCATGGAAGGAGCACGTCCGCTCTTCGTGGGACGCGGTGTCGATCCTGAGCGTCGAGGGCGACACGACGGCCGCCGACGTCGGGGACGAGCGTTCGGTGTCGGTGACGGTCCGGCTCGGCGCGCTCCGCACGGAGGACGTGGCGGTCCAGCTGGCCCACGGGCGCGTGGGGGCGAACGGCGAGCTCGTGGAGCCGGAGCTGATCGAGCTCGAGCCGACCCCCTCCGACGCCACCGACGGCGTCTGCGTGTACGCGGGGTCGTTCAGCACCGACGAGCCGGGTCTCTACGGCTACGCGGCGAGAGTGATCCCGTCGCACGAAGACCTGACGAGCCCGATGGACCTGGGCCTGATCGCCTGGGCCTAAGGAGTGGGTTTACGTTGTCCCTGGATGCGCGCTTAACGCGATCTCAGGGACAACTTCGTCCGTTCGCGAGCAGCCTCCGGACCTGATCTACGACGCGTTCCGGCTCGAGAAGGTCGCTGTGGGTGACGTGGATCACGCGCCATCCGACCGAGGTGAGGCGGTTACGCCGGACCAGATCCCGCGACCACGCCGCGCGACCGGAGTGCCATCGGTAACCGTCCACCTCGATTGCGACGGCTTCCTCCGGATACGCGAAGTCAACCCGTGCCACGAGCGCGCGCTGGTCGTAGACCGGATGCTGCCGGACCGGTCGCGGCAGGTCCGACCCTGTTAGGAGCGCCCAGACCTTTCTCTCGAGGGCGCTTTCGACGGCGGGACCATCGTTGTATCTGTCGATAAGGAGGCGTTCCAACGTTTTCGCCCCAGGCGGCCGCTTCCCCCGCCGCGCCTGCACGTACCAGCGCAGCCGCGGGATCGAGACGAGCCGCCTGGCGAGCGCATCATCCAGGGCCGCCCCGACCTTGTCGGCGGGATGCCTTGCCGCGAGGTCCAGCAGAGTCCTCGGCGGGCTCGTCACGACGACGGCGTCGAGACGACCGAAATCCGACGCCGGAAGCGACCGAGCACGGTGTACGCGTACCCATGGCGCCGGGACCTTGAGCGAGCGGGTTGTCGTGACGACGACGGGAGCCGTGCGGCTGAATCCCTCCATCTCCCAGGCTGCCGCAGCGGTCGCGTGGGAGACCGCTGCCGGGGGCCCCGCCCAGAGCGACACGGCGACGGCTCGGGCCTCCCATGTCAGAGGACCCTGGGAGAGCGAGTAGACGCGCGGTAGCACCTGAATCCACGTGCCTCGGGCCCTCCGCCGGTGAAGTCCACTCGGCGAGACGCCGCAAGACAGGGCCTGTTCCCGGGTGACCAAGTGGTGCTGCCCTGCAGACAGGCGCCGGCACCTGATCTCTGGTGAGTGCGTTGCCGCTGCTTTCTCCATGTGACGGAGGAGAACATCTCCGTGTGACGAAAGTTGACACGAAAGGGGACATCTCGGATGATGCCCCCGCAGATCGGGCGGCAACTCAACTGGGGGTGGCGGAATGAGGCGCAGGATCTTCTCTATCGGCGCGGGTCTGTTGGTGGCGGCGACGCTTTCTTCACCGGCGGCCGCGACGGAGGTGTGCGCGGGCACGCAGGAGTTCCAGTACGTATGCGTCGATCCGACGGGCGGCACCCCGATCACCCAATGCGTCTACGTAGGGCCGCCTCCTTGCCACCCGGTGTCCGTCCCGACGCCGTCCATAACGTGCGGGGGCGACAGGCCGCTCTTGGAATGCCAGATCTAGAGGCCTCGGCGCCAAAAACCACACAGAGAGAGAAGGAGAGCGACGTGACGCGTAAAGCAATGCTGTGGGTGGGCTGTCTGATCGCAGGTGCGAGCCTGGCCGTGATGCCGTCGGCGTCGGCCCAGACGGTCTGCGTGGGGACGACGGGCACGTTCTACCAGTGCGTGGACCCCACGGGCGGCGAGCCGATCGAGGACTGCATCTTCATCGTGTTCCCGCCGTGCCACCCGGTCTCGGTGCCGACGCCCTACGTGCACTGCATGGGCGGCGAGATGGGCGAGGAGATATTCAGCTGCGCCTAGGAACGGCCACTCCTGCGGGGGCACCGTGATCGACACAACGACAAGGGGAGAGACATGAGGCGTAAGGCAAAGCTGTGGGTGGGCTGTCTGATCGCAGGTGCGAGCCTGGCCTTGATGCCGTCGGCGTCGGCCCAGCCGCTGTGCGTCGGCACGACGGGCACGGTCTACCAGTGCGTGGACCCGACCGGCGGCGAGCCGATCGAGGACTGCGTCTTCATCGTGATCCCGCCTTGCCACCCGGTCTCCGTGCCGACGCCCCTCGTCTACTGCCCGGCCGGCGACATCGGCTCGATGCTGGCCTGCTGGACCTAGACCTAACCTAATAGGGCGTCTGCCCCGGGACGACGACACCGAGCACGCCGGACGAAGGGCGCGGTCGTCGCCACGTTCACCCGCGGCTGACGGGCGAGAGCGGGAGCTAGGCCCAGCCCAGCTCGTGCAGGCGGTCGTCGTCTATGCCGAAGTGGTGCGCGATCTCGTGGATGACGGTGCGGCGGACCTGCTCGCGGATGCGCTCCGGAGTACGCGCCAGCCGCACGATCGGCCCCCGGTAGATCGAGATCTTGTCGGGCAGCACCCCGTCGTAGTAGCCGCGCTTCGTGAGCGGGATCCCGTGGTACAGCCCCAGCAGCGTCCCACCCGGCGCGAGCTCCCTCACCATCTCGCGGGGCGGCTCGTCCTCCACGACGACCTCGACGTTGACCATCCGCGTCGCGAGCTCCAGCGGCAGGGAATCCATCGCTTCGGCGACGAGGTCCTCGAACGTGATCTCCGGCTGAGCCTCCATACCCGCTCCAACCGTAGCGCCGGCGAAAAGGTTCCCGCCTAGCGCCCCCAGATCGTGACGCTGGCCGGCTCGAGCCGGGCCTTCCCGCCCGCGGTCGGGGGCTCCTTGCCGGACGACAGCAGGACGCGGCCCCCCCGTCCCGGCACCTCCACCTCCGTGGCGCCGAAGTTGCAGGCGACCGTGATCCGACCCCGAGTCATCGTCAGCCAGGTCGACCCGTGCTCGACCTCGACGCGGTCGAGCCGTCCGTCGGAGAGCTCGGGCCGCTCCCGCCGCAGCGCGATCAAGCGCCGGTGCCATTCGAGCAGGTCGGCGTGAGGCTGCTCGTCTAGCTCCGACCACGCGAGCTTCGAGCGATCGAAGGTGGCGCGGTCCTGCGGGTCCGGGATGCTCTCGGGGTCCCAGCCGAACGCGGCGAACTCGCGCTTGCGGCCCTCGGTCACGGCGCGCCCGAGCTCGGGGTCTTCGTGCGCGGTGAAGTAGAGGAAAGGTGCCGTCGCCCCCCATTCCTCGCCCATGAACAGCATCGGGACGAACGGCGAGGTCAGCACGAGGGCGGCCCCGACCTTCAGCAGCTCCGGGCTCATCAGCGCGCTGCTGCGTTCGCCCACCGCGCGGTTTCCGACCTGGTCGTGGTCCTGGAGGTAGCCGAGGAAGCGATGGCCGGGGAGGCCGGTCGCGGGACGTCCGTGTATGCGGTCGCGGTAGGACGAGTACGTGCCGGTGTGCACGAACGCCTCGCGCAATGCCTTGGCGATGTGCGCCACGCTCCCGAAGTCCGCGTAGTAGCCGTCGCGCTCGCCGGTGAGCACCGCGTGGAGCGCGTGGTGGAAGTCGTCGCTCCACTGCGCGTCCAGCCCATAGCCGCCGGCCTCGCGCCGGTTGACCACCCGGGGGGCGTTGAGGTCGCTCTCGGCGATCAGGAAGAGGTCGCGGTCGAGGTGCGCCTCGAGCTCCTCGACGCGGAGCTGCATCTCTTCGAGGATGTGGATCGCGGACGCGTCGAGGATCGCGTGGACCGCGTCGAGCCTGAGGCCGTCGCAGTGGTAGTCGCGCAGCCACATCAACGCGTTGTCGACGAAGAAGCGCCGGACCTCGACGCTCCCGGGGCCGTCGAAGTTCACCGCCTGCCCCCACGGCGTCACGTAGCGGTCGGTGAAGTAGGGGCCGAACGACCCCAGGTAGTTCCCCGCAGGCCCGAGGTGGTTGTAGACCACGTCGACGATCACGCCGAGGCCGCGGGCGTGGCACGCGTCGACGAGGCGCTTCAGGCCCTCCGGACCGCCGTACGCGTCGTGGGGCGCGTAGAGGTCGACGCCGTCGTAGCCCCAGCCGCGGTCGCCGGGGAACTGCGCCACCGGAAGGAGCTCGACGTGCGTGACGCCGAGGCGGACCAGATGGTCGAGCTTGTCGATCGCGGCGTCGAACGTGCCCTCGGGAGTGAACGTGCCGGTGTGCACCTCGTAGACCAGGGCGGAGGCGAGCGGGCGCCCGCGCCACCCCGCGTCGCGCCACTCGTAGGCGGAATGGTCGACGACGCGCGACAGTCCGTGCACCCCGTTCGGCTGCCACGGCGAGCGCGGGTCGGGGAGTGGATCGGCGCCGTCGAGCGAGAAGCCGTAGTCGTCGCCGGGAGCCGCGTCGACGCGTGCCGACCACCGGCCGCGCTCCCCGCGCGCCATCCGATGGCGGCGGCCGGCTACGACCACCTCGACGCGCTCCGCGTCGGGGGCCCAGACACCGAGGTCGATCACGCGCCCGAACTGCCCGCTACCGCGACGGCGACGGGGAACCCCGCCAGCAGCTCCTCCAAGGAGACGTCCCCGGCGAACGTCACGCCCGTCAGGACGTCGGTCCACTCGCCTTCGGGGAGCGCCAGGTAAGTGTCGCGCCACTGGAAAACCGGGCTTTGGGCCATTCCTTCGCCCCCGGACGGTCGCGGGGTCTGTCCAAAGTCCGGTCTTCCCTCGAGCGTCAGCGGGAGCCGCGGCGCGACGGTAAGGACCCTTCCGCCGCGCACGAACGCGACGACGTGTGCGGCGCGCGGCCCCGTCGCCCACAGCGCGTCGTACGACGACGAGCGCCCGAACGCGTCCGGATGCCGTGCCCGCAGCGCGAGCAGGTGCTGCGTCAGGAAGAGCTTGGGCAGGCCCTCGTCCATCCGCCGCAGCGCGTCGCCCGCGCCGCCGGCGACGGCCTCGTCGAGCAGCCGCGCCCGCGTCTCGTAGTCGACCGGGCGACGGTTGTCGGGGTCCACGAGGCTGAGGTCCCACAGCTCCGTGCCCTGGTAGACGTCGGGCACGCCGGGGAACGTGAGCTTGATCGCCGTCTGCGACAGCGAGTTCGTCCTGCCCGGTTCGACGAGCGGCGCGACGAACTCGTCGAGCTCCTTCAGGAAGTCCCGGTCGCCGAGGATCGCCCGGACGAACCCCGCGAGGGCCTCGTCGTAATCGGTCGCGGGATCGACCCAGGACGTGTGCGCCTTCGCCTCCTTGGACGCCTTCTCCATGTACGCGACGGCGCGTTCGGCTTCGATCGGCCACGCGCCTACGAGCGTCTGGTAGAGGAGGTACTCGGCGTTGCGATCGGGGACGCCGCCGCTACGGTGCCGGTCGTTGGCGTCCCTCCAGCGCATGACCGACTCAGCCCACCGCGCCGGGATCTCCGAGAGCAGGTCGATCCGCGCTCGCACGTCCTCCGAACGCTTCGTGTCGTGCGTCGAGGTGGCGAGCAGCGCGAGCGGCCACCGCTCCTGCGCCCGCGCCGCGTGGTCGTGGAACGCCTCGAGCGTGATCCCGAAGCAGCCGAGATCGGCGCCGACCTCGTTCAGCGACACGAGGCGGTTGAAGTTGTAGAAGACCGTGTCCTCGACGCCCTTCGCCATGACGGGACCCGTCGTCTGCTGGAACCGCAGCACGAACGCGTCGACGGCGGCAGTCGGCGGTTCGACGTGCATCAGCAGGAGGTCGCAGAGGAACTCGAACAGCTCGGGATCCAGGTCGGGGCGCCGGGCCGCGGCTTCCTCTATCGCCTCCTGCACGTGTGCGACGTCCTGAGGGCTCGCCCGGCGCGTGCGCGTGTCGAGGTACGTCCGGTAGACGGGGAACGCCGCGATCGTCTCGCGGATCGCCTCGCGCAGCTCGTGTCGGGTGTAGTCGCGGTAGCGGCGCTGGCCCTCGGTGACGTCGACGAAGAGCGCGGTGAGGCGGTCGACGTCGCTCGCGAGCACGTCTCGCATGATGAAGAGCTTCTTCGCCCGGACGATCTCGGCGAGGTCGGCGGGCTCGCGCGTGAAGTCGAGATAGACGTCCGACATCGCCTTCTCCGCGGCGGGATCGACGAAGAGCCCGTTGACGACGTTGAGGAAGTCGTAGCCGGTCGTGCCCTCCACCGGCCATGACTCCGGCAGCTCCTCGCCCGCCTCCAGGATCTTCTCGACGACGAGGTAGGCATTCGGGACCCGCTCGCGGAGCCGCTCGAGGTACGCGGTGGGATCGCGCAGGCCGTCGACGTGGTCGATCCGGAGCCCGTCGAGCTTCCCGTCCGCGATCAGCGCCAGCACGAGCGCGTGCGTGTCCTCGAACACGCGCTCGTCCTCGATGCGGAGCGCGGCGAGCGTCTTCACGTCGAAGAAACGGCGGTAGTTGAGCTCGCGGTCGCCCGCTCGCCAGAATGCGACCCGGTAGTGCTGGCGCTCGAGCACCTCGTGGAGCGCGCCGTGGTCGTCGTTGACCTCTTCGACGCTGCGGCCGGCGGGGACGGTCCCGGGGGCGATCGGCAGCACGTGGTCGTGGTAGCGCAGGACGACCCCGCGGTCCTCCTGGGCGAGCCGCAGCTCGCCGGCTTCGAGGACGCGCCCGTAATGGTCGCCGAGGATCGGCACGAGGATGTTGCGGTGCAGCGCG
The DNA here is from genome assembly GCA_030861725.1 of Actinomycetota bacterium. Taxonomy (GTDB): domain Bacteria; phylum Actinomycetota; class CADDZG01; order CADDZG01; family WHSQ01; genus JALZEG01. Next base: position 115,462 of record JALZFC010000003.1, read on the forward strand.
GCCTCCGGCGGGTCCCAGTCGATGTCGAAGTAGCTCGCGTACCTGCTGTGGGGACCGTGGCGGAGCACGTCCCACCACCACGCGTTGCTCGGGTCCGAGACCGCCATGTGGTTCGGGACGATGTCGAGGACGTGGCCCATCCCGGCCCCCGCAAGCGCGGCGCACATGCGCTCGTGGGCCCCGGCGCCTCCGAGCTCCTCGTTCACCCGCGAGTGGTCGGTGACGTCGTAGCCGTGAGTGCTCCCGGCGGCCGCCTGGAGGTACGGCGAGCAGTAGAGATGGCTGATCCCGAGCCGCGCCAGATAGGCGGTGACGGCACCGGCGTCGTCGAAGGTGAAGCCGGGGTTGAGCTGGACGCGATACGTCGCGCGGATGCCGGGGCTCACCGGTCGTCTAGGCGTCGATCCGCTGGAGGATCATCAGCGTGCGTCCCGTCACCGACACCGCCGCGCCGGCGGCGTAGGTCTCGTCCGTTCCCGTGCCGAGCGGGTCGCTCGTGTCGAGCTCGACGTTCCAGCGCGCCCCCCACTGCTCCGGCGGCAGAGTGAACTCGATCGCGCCGGAGTGCGCGTTGAACAGGAGCAGGAAGCTGTCGTCGGTGACCCGCTCGCCCTTCGGGCCGGTTCCGGGGATCTCGTCGCCGTTCAGGAAGATCCCGACCGACTTCGCATAGCCGGCGGTCCATTCCTCCTGAGTCATCTCCTCGCCGGACGGCGAGAACCAGCCGATGTCGCCGACGCCCGAACCGTGGATCTCGCGGCCCTGGAACCACTTCCGGCGCCGGAAGATCGGGTGGCGCTGCCGGAAGTCCATGAGACGGCGCGTGAACCCGAGCAGCGCGAGGTTCTCGTCGCGCAGAGCCCAGTCGAACCACGAGATCTCGTTGTCCTGGCAGTAGGCGTTGTTGTTGCCGTGCTGCGTGCGCCCGATCTCGTCGCCGCCGAGCAGCATCGGGACGCCCTGCGACAGCATCAGCGTCGCGAGGAAGTTGCGCTTCTGGCGCTCCCGGATCGTCCGGATCTCGGGATCGCCGGTCTCCCCCTCCTCGCCGTAGTTGGACGAGCGGTTATGGTCGTCGCCGTCGCGGTTGCCCTCGCCGTTCGCCTCGTTGTGCTTGGCGTCGTACGAGACGAGGTCGTTGAGCGTGAACCCGTCGTGCGCGGTGACGAAGTTGATGCTCGCGAACGGGTGCCGGCCGTCGTCCTGGTACAGGTCCGAGCTGCCGGTGAAGCGGAACGCGAACTCGGCGAGCCTGCTGTCCTCGCCGCGCCAGAAGTCGCGGACGGTGTCCCTGTACTTGCCGTTCCACTCGGACCACAGCGGCGGGAAGTTGCCGACCTGGTAGCCGCCCTCGCCGACGTCCCACGGCTCGGCGATCAGCTTCGTGCGCACGAGCACCGGGTCCTGGTGGATGATGTCGAAGAACGCCGACAGGCGGTCGACCTCGTGGAACTGCCGCGCGAGCGTCGACGCGAGGTCGAAGCGGAACCCGTCCACGTGCATCTCGGTGACCCAGTACCTCAGGCTGTCCATGATCAGCTTCAGCGGCTCCGGATGCCGGACGTTCAGCGAGTTCCCCGTCCCGGTCGTGTCGAAGTAGAAGCGCGGGTCGTCGGGGACGAGGCGATAGTAGGTCGAGTTGTCGACGCCCCTGAACGAGAGCGTCGGACCGAGGTGGTTGCCCTCCGCGGTGTGGTTGTAGACGACGTCGAGGATCACCTCGATGCCCGCCTCGTGGAGCGACTTCACCATCTGCTTGAACTCGTTGACCTGCTCGCCGCGCGCGCCCGCGGAGCTGTAGCCGGAGTACGGCGCGAGATAGCCGATGGAGTCGTAGCCCCAGTAGTTGCGCAGCCCCCTGTCGACCAGCATCTGCGGATGGACGAAGTGGTGGATCGGGAGCAGCTCGACCGCCGTCACGCCCAGCAGCAGGAGGTGCTCGATCGACGCGGGGTGGGCGAGACCCGCGTAGGTGCCGCGGATGGCCTCGGGGATGCCTTCGTGCGTGATCGTGAAGCCCTTGACGTGCGTCTCGTAGATCACGGTCTCGTGCCACGGGATTCGCAGCGGCGTGTCGTCGCCCCAGTAGAAGGAGCCGTCCACGACCACGGACTTCGGCACGCGCGCGGCGTCGTCGGCATCGTCGAAAGAGAGGTCGGCGGCCTCCTCGCCCATGTCGTACGCGAACACCTCCGGCCCCCAGTCGACGTCGCCGTCGATCGCGAGCGCGTAGGGGTCGAGCAGGAGCTTCGACGGGTTGAACCGGAACCCCGCCTGTGGCTTCCAGGCGCCGTGGGCGCGGTAGCCGTAACGCTGCCCGGGCCCGACGCCGGGGACGTAACCGTGCCAGTAGTGGGCGGTGACCTCCGTCATCTGCAGGCGCGTCTCGGCGCCGGAGTCGTCGAACAGGCACAGCTCGACTGCGTCTGCGTTCTCAGAGAACAAAGAGAAGTTGGTGCCGCCTCCGTCCCAGGTAGCCCCGGGCGGGAAGGGCCCTCCGGGCCAGATCTCCATCGTGAGGACGATATGCCCCGCCGGTTAGGGGCCGAACCACCGGGGGCCGGGGCTCAGCAGTACCAGGTGTAGGGGATCCCCTTGGGGAGGTCGACTTCGCCCGCGCTACCTTCCCACTCGCCACTCGGGAGCCAGCGGTAGAGCGTCGCCATCCCGTAGAGGGCGAGGCTCGACAGACATTTCATCTTCGTCCGCTCGCCGCCGTCCCCGAACGTGAAGCCGTCGCCGTAGACGAACGGCGCCGGGCTGTTCATCAGGTCCGGCCCGAGCTTGGGGTGCCACGTGCGCGTGTGGCCGAGACCGAACGTGTGGCCGAACTCGTGCGTGGTCACGATCTCGAGGTCGTTGACCTCCGGGAAGTCGTACATGACCTGACCCGCCCTCGGCGAGGAGCCGAACAGGCTCAGCGCGATCACCCGGCCGCTGTACCTGACCTGGTCCCGGATCCCCACCTGGTCGAGGATCGCGTTCACGGCGTCCTTCGTGTTCGTGTCGCCGGCGACCCCGCGGAAGACCGGCCCCGCCGCGACGTAGCCCACGATAACGTCGTAACCCGCGGGGTCCACCGGGTGGGCCTCGTCGAACACCTCTATGTGGAAGTCGATGTCCCTGAGGTAGGAGAACTGCGGGTAGTCGGCCGCGAACGCATCCATCGCTTCGGTCCACTTGTTGATGCCTCGCAGGGTCGCGTCGATGTAGTCGACGACGGTCGGGCCGAGCGGGTTGCCGAGGTCCCCGTGGCTCGGGGGCACCAGCAGGACCCGCGCGTCCGCGGTCTCGAGCGACCCGCCGAAGATGAGCTGGATCGGCGCCTTCAGCGGCTTCTCGCAGTTCATGAAGCACAGCGCGTACTCGCCGAGCTCGTTGTCCTCGCTCTTGATGTGGAGGCGGTAGTCGCCTCCCGCGACTGCGCGGTGGACCGCCAGGCGGATCGTCCCGACCTCGCTCGTGAAGACGGAGCTCACCGTGACGCCGAGGTCGTTGTAGCGCTTGCCGACGTCGACGACGTTGCCGCTCGGGTCGAGGAGGACGATCTCATCGGTGGTGGGGGCCGAGACCTCGATCAGCACGGACATCGACTTGCCCTCGTCCAGGGCGAACTTGTAGAAGTCGTGGCGGTCGTCCGCCGCGGAGTCGAGGCGGCCTACGTAGAGACCGTGTGGCTTGACGGCGGTCGCGTCGGCGAAGGTGTTTCCCGCGTCGCGGCCCGAGCGGGCGTCGTTCTGTGGAGCGGCCGCGGCGGGTGGGGCCGGCAGCGACATCCAGAGAAGGGATCCGGTGACCAGCGCCATCCGGGCGCGCGCGCTTTTCGACCTCATGGAGAGAGCATTCGCCCCGAAGCTCGGGGATTCCTTTGTGCACGGTGCGGCCACGTCGGGCCGCGGGGGCCGCGATCAGCTCGGCCGCCACGCGGCCGGTCTCAAGGAACGTCCGGGCGATCGGCGACCGCACGCCGCTATGGGGCCGACCCGACGAGGCCGAGACGCCCCTCCCACAGAACCGTGCCGTTCATCTCCTCGTTGCCGTCCTCGGGCTCGAGCGTGATCTCCAGGTCCGGGTAGTTCGCCGGGTCGACGCCGACCGGGAAGTGCTGCACGGTCTCCTCGTCGCCTGCGGCGAACGTCCCGCACGAGACGCGGCCGTCGGGCCCGCTTATCCACATCTCGTAGTAGTAGCCCTGCGGCGCCGGAGGGACGGGCCCGTCGATCACGACCTTGTACGCGGAGTCGCCGTACCGGACGAGCTCGACGGTCGTGCCGGCAGGCGGTTCCGGCGAACCGCTCAGGTTCACGAGCTGCATCGTCTGCCCGACCGCCCCCGCGTCTTCGCGCACGCGGTCGGCCTCGGACCGCCAGTTGATCCCGAGGATCCCGAGCACGACCGTCGCGACCCCCAGGGCGGGAACGAGCACGGTCGTCGCGCGCGAGCGGCGCGGCGTGAGGACGCCGGCGTGCGACAGCGCGGCGCGCTCGAGCTCGTCGGGAGGCTCGACCGACAACGGCGCCTCGGAGACGAGGCTCCCGACCCGCTCGAGCGCGACGAGCGAGAAGACCTCCTCTTCGAGGCGCGCCGGCGGCTCGTGCTCGAGCGGGGCGTCGACGAGCAGCTTGTGGGCCTCGCCGACGCGCGCGAGGTCCTGCGCGCACTCCGCGCACGCGTCGACGTGACGCCGGACCTCCTGGGCGCGCGCGGGAGCGAGCTCTCCGAGGACGTACGGGTGGAAATCGAGCCTGTACTCGTCGCAGCGCGTCACGTGAGGCCCTCCGAGACGATCCCGCTCTCGGCGAAGATCGCACGCAGCTTCCGCAGCCCCGCGTAAAGGCGCGTCTTCACGGTGCCGAGCGGGATGCCGAGCTCGACCGCGATCTCGCTCTGGGTCATCTGGTTCGCGTACGCGAGCTCGACCACACGCCGTTGGTCTTCCGGCAGGCGGGCGACCGCGCGCGCCACCTCCCAGGCGGTCCAGGCGCGGTCCTCGTTCCACGGCTCCGCGCGCTCTGCCCCCGCGTCGGCGACCGGCAGGGGGGCACGTGCGCGGGCGCGGGCGAGGTCGGCTGCGACGTTGCGAGCGATCCCGAAGATCCACGAGCTGGACGCGCCGCGCTCGCGGTCGTAGCGGGCCGCTCTTCGCCACACGCGCAGCGTCACCTCCTGTACGAGCTCTTCCGCGAGCTTCGGGTCGTTCAGCCACCTGATCCCGAGCGCATACAGCGGACGCTCGAACGACCGGTACAGCGCCCTCAGCGCGTCGACGTCACCGCGTGCTACCGCGACGAGCAGGTCGTCCTCGTCGGTGCGGAGAGCGTTGCCTCCCGGGACTGCAGTCCCCATTACCCCTCCGTGGGCCAAGGGTTTGCGTTCGCCCGACCTCAGTCTCGCAGAGGCCCGGTGTTACTCTGCGGGCGATGCCGACCGCTGATCCCGCGTCCCTCCAGCGGCTGCTCGACCTCCAGGCCGAGGACACGGCGATCAAGAGGCTCGAGGAGCGCCGCGCGTCGCTGCCCGAGGCGCAGCGTCTGGACGAGGTCAACGCGACCCTGGCGGAGCTCGACGCCGACCTCGAGATCGCGCGCAAGCAGCACGACGAGGTCGTCCGCGAGGTCGCGCGTCTCGAAGGCGAGTCGGAGCTCCTCGACCAGAAGATCGCGCGCGAGGAGCAGCGCATGTTCTCGGGCGGCGTCTCGAACCCGAAGGAGCTGTCGGCGTTGCAGGCGGAGGTCGAGTCGCTGAAGCGGAAGAAGACGGCGCTCGAGGACGAGCTGCTCGAGGCGATGCTCGGGCGCGAGCAGGCGGCGTCGACGATGGAAGGACTCGCCAAGGAGCGGGAGGAGATCGCGGCGGAGGCCGGCGAGCTGACCGCGACGGTCGGCGGGCTCACGACCGAGATCGCCGCAGACCTGCAGAAGCACTCCGCCGCCCGCGCCGGCATCATGGCGACGATCTCCGCCGACCTTCTCACGCTCTACGAGCGGATCCGCGAGTCGAAGGGCGGTGTGGGGGCCGCTGCGCTCGAGGCCGGAACGTGCCTCGGCTGTCACACGAAGCTCCCGCAGCGCGAGCTCGAACGGATGCGGGCCGAGGGCGGGCTCCAGCGGTGCGACAACTGCCGCCGCATCCTCGTAATCGGCTAGCTGCTCCGGGTGAAAGGGATCCTCCACGCCGACGGGGGAGCGCGGGGCAACCCGGGTCCCGCGGGGATCGGGGTCGTCCTCGAGGACGCCGGCGCCAACGTGCTCGGCGAGATCGCGCGGGGCATCGGCCAGACGACGAACAACGTCGCGGAGTACACCGCGCTGATCGAAGGCCTGAAGCTCGCTCTCGAGGTGGGCGTGACCGACATTGAGGTCCGCATGGACTCGAAGCTCGTCGTCGAACAGGTGCACGGTCGTTGGAAGATCAAGAACGACACGCTGCGGCAGCTCGCGGCGCGCGCCGAGGCTCTCCTCCGCCGGTTCGAAACCCGCTCGCTCGAATACGTCCCGCGCGCCTCGAACGCGGCGGCGGACAGGCTCGCGAACCAGGGGATGGACGCGGCCGCGCTGGACGCGGAGCTCGACCGTGAGGCGGACGCCCGGCACGACCCGCTGTTTTGATCCTCTGGCACGCGGGCCTCGCCGCGCTCGTCGTCTACGTGACTCTCGGCCGGCGCCGCATCGACTACCGGTTCGTGCTGATCGGCGCGGTGCTGCCGGATCTCGTCGACGCGCTCGTCGCCGCGTTCACCGACGACAACGGGTCCGGGCGCGGCGCGGCGCACTCGTTGCTCACCGTCGTGGCCGTCGCGCCCGTCGTCGTCCTCGCGTTCAAGGGCACGACGCGGCTCGCGGTCTTCGGCATCCCCGTCGGGTGGCTTCTCCACCTCGTCGGGGACGGGATGTGGAACGCCCCGCGCACGTTCCTCTGGCCCGCGTTCGGGACCGCGTTCTCGAAGGGGCCCGCGGAGCCGTACTCGTGGGACCTCCTCTCCGATCCGGGCGCTCACCTCACGACCTGGGGAGCCGAGGTTGCAGGAGCGCTCGTGCTCGCGTGGTTCTGGGTCGCGTTCGGCCTCGGCCACGAGGGTCGCGCCCGGCTGTTCCTGCGCGACGGCTACCTCCGGCCGTGGGAGGGGCGGGGGGATAGAGTGGCGCCCGACAACCCATAACTGCACGCTCATGCAGGGGAAGACCGGTCGGAAGCCGGCGCTGTCCCGCAACTGTAGGTCCGCCACCGGTGCGGACGAGCCAGGAACCCTCCGAGCGTGCGGCTCGACGACCTTCGAGGCAAAGGGAGAGCCGGGGCTTCGTGCCTGCTTGAGCGACCCCTCGTCTACGAAGGGGTCGTTTTTTCGTGGCCCCCGCGAGGACCGGGGGCCGGGAAGGAGCAGGCATGCAGCACCTCAGACTCCTGAGATGGGCCGCGGCGGGGGCCGCGCTCACGCTCGCCCTCTCGATCGCACCCGCATCCGCAGGACCGAGCCGCCAGAGGCGCGCCGCCGCGGCGACGCGATACATCGCGGACCACCAGGCGGAGAGCGGCGCGGTAACCGGCGGCTTCTCGCAGGTCGGCACGACTGCCGACGCCGTGCTCGCGTTCGTCGCCGCGCGTCGCGGGGAGCGGCAGCTCGCCCGCGCGCTCGGGTGGCTGAGGGACAACGTGGAGGAGGCCTCGACGCTCGGGTTGAAGGCGAAGCTCGTGCTGGCGCTCGTGGCCGCGGGTAAGAACCCGCACTCGTTCGCCGGCCACGACCTCGTGCAGGAGATCGAGGACACGCAGACGGAGTCGGGACAGTACGGCGGTGAGTCCGACACCGAGGTGGGCTATCACGCGCTCGCGATGGTCGCGCTGGACGCCGCGGGGGAGACACCGGCCGGCAACGCATCCCACTGGCTCGTCGACGCGCAGTGCGAGGACGGGGGATGGCAATACGACGAGCCCTCTTCCGAGAACGACGACGAGCATTGCTTCGACTCGACGGCGGAGAACGACTTCGCTCGTTCCGACACGAACACGACCGCATACGCGGTCATGGCGCTTGCCGACGCCCCCGGTCCGGCAGCGGCCCACGACCCGTTCGAGTTCTTCGAGAGCGCGCGCGACGACTACAAGAAGGGCTGGGTCTACGAGCCGCACGGGAAGTGCAATGAAGCGACCCTCGGTAACGAGTTCTGCTATCTCACCGACACGAACTCGACCTCGCTGGTGACGATGGCGTATCAGGCCGTGGGGCAGATGGTTCCGGGCGCCGCCGCTCGCGCGCTGGCCGCTCTCCAGTACCGCCTCTGCGGCAAGCGCATAGGAGCGTTCGCGTTCACGTGGACGTACGACTCCGAGAGCGAGCGCTTCGCGAAAGACGGGCCCAATGTCGGAGCGACGGTCGCGGCGGTGCCGGCGCTGGTGGCGTGGTCGTTCGGAGACTCCGGTGACGTGACGCAGCCTCCGCCGCGCCGGCGCCGCTGCGCGTAGGAGCGGCGCCGTGAGAGCCATCCGGTCCGTCGTCGCTCTGGCATTCGTCACCGGCGCGGCCGGGGCGGTCGCCGGACCGATCTCGCCCGCGTGCGCGGGCGAGGGACCGCGCGCCGCGCTCGTGGTCGACACGGGGGCCGCCGTGACGACGTACTGCGTCGCGCTCCCGGACGGCTCCGTGACCGGCATCGAGCTGGTGCAGCTCGCGGGCGAGCAGCACGGCCTCGACTACTCGCTCGGGTTCGGCGGCGAGGCCGTGTGCCGTCTCGAGGGCGTGGGGCCGGACGGCGACGACTGCTTCGGCGAGTACCCGGAGTTCTGGGGCTACTGGCACGGCGACGGTTCCGGAGGTTGGACCTGGGCCGGTACCGGCGCCGGGTCGGCGACGATCGAGGACGGTGACGTCGACGGCTGGTCGTGGGGAGCCGGCGACAACGGCTCGAACCACCAGGCGCCTCCGCCGACGGAGTTCTCCGGTGTCTGTGCCGTCGCCGAGGAGCCGGCGCGCGCGCGGCGCGACGCCGGACGCCGAGGATCACGTTCGGACGCGGACGCAACGGCGGCAGCCCCCGCGGCCGCGGCGACACCGGCCTCTCCGGACGTCGTGGCGGACGTGGCCGAGCCGGGACGCCGGGGAAGGTCCGGCCACGGACGCCTCGATCGACCGCCGCCTTCCACCGCACCGGCCGAGGCCGCGCTCGCGCCGTCACCCGAGCCGTCGACGCTTGCCGCGCAACCGGCGAACGACGCCGGCGACACCGGAGCTCCGGTTACGGGGATCGTGGGTCTGCTGGCGGCGGCCGGGCTGGCCGCGGAGGTCTGGGCCGGGTCCCGCAGACGCTCGGCGGGCTGACGTGCACTCGGGGGCGTGGTTCGCATGGGTGCTCGGCGCCGGCGTCGTTGCGGTCGCGACCACGAACCCGTTCTATCTCGTGCCGCTGTTCGTCGCCGCGTGGGCGGTGCACTCGCGCAAGAAGGTCGACGGCCCCGCCGCCCGCTCGTTCCGGACGTTCGCGCTGTTCGCCGCCGCGACCGTCGTGCTGCGCACGGCGCTGGTCGTCTTCAGCCCGCCTCTCTCGTGGAGCGGCGTCGCTTACGCGTCGCTGGAGGGTCTGCGCCTCGCGGTGCTCCTCGTGCTCTTCGGGACGTTCAACTCGATCACGGATCCGTTCCGCGTGCTGAGGCTCGCGCCGCGCCGGTGGCACGAGCCCGCGCTGGCGGCCGCCCTGGCGCTCGCCATCGCGCCGCGGACGATGGAGGCCGCGGCGAAGGTGCGGGAGTCGCAGCGTCTGCGCGGCATCGAGATCAAGAGCTGGCGCACGCTTCCCGCGCTCGCGGTTCCTGTGCTCGCGACCGGCATGGAGGACGCGGTGACGCTGGCAGAGTCGATGGACGCCCGGGGGCACGGGCGCGGCCGCCGCACGCGTTACCGCCCCGACCGGTTCGGGCGCGCGGCCGCCGCCACCGTCGCCGTCGCGGCGGCTGCAACCGCCGTGGTCGTAACGCTGGCGGTGCTCGGCGACGGAGCGCTCGCGGTGTCGACGTATCCCTTGAGATGGCCCGAGGCCGAGGCGCTGCCGATGCTCGCGGCGTTCAGCTTCGCCGCGGTCGCGTGGCTTCCCGCCGACGCGGACGAGAGGCGCGTCGCGTGACGACGGCGGTTGCGTTCGACGGGGTGACGTTCGCGTTCCCCGACGGCACGCACGACGTCCTCGAGGACGCGACCTTCGAGGTGCCTGAAGGAGCGTTCGTCCTCGTGACCGGCACGACCGGGTCCGGGAAGTCCACGTTGCTGCGCGCGTGCAACGGGCTCGTTCCGCACTTCAGCGGCGGGACGTTCTCCGGCGCCGTCGTCACCGCCGGCCTGGACACGCTCCGCCACGCGCCGCGCGAGCTGGCGGGGGCGGCCGCGTTCGTCCCCCAGGACCCCGGCAGCGCGTTCGTGCTCGACCAGGTGGAGGACGAGCTCGCGTACGCGATGGAGAACCTCGGCATCACCCCGCCGGTCATGCGCCGCCGCGTCGAGGAGGTTCTCGACCTGCTCGACCTCGCCGCGCTCCGCGACCGGAGCGTGAGGTCGCTGTCGGGCGGCGAGCGGCAGCGCGTCGCCATCGCCGGTGCGCTCACCGCGCAACCGCGCGTCCTGCTGCTGGACGAGCCGACGAGTCAGCTCGACCCGCAGGGGGCCGAGGACGTGCTCGCCGCGCTGCAGCGCCTCGTCCACGACCTCGGGCTCACCGTGCTCGTCGCCGAGCACCGGCTGGAACGGGTGGCCGGGTTCGTCGACGCGGCGCTCGGATGTCTCGGCGGGGGCCGCGTCGTCTACGGGGAGCCGCGACGGGTCATGAGAGAGGCCGGCACCGGCCCTCCGGTGGCGAGGCTCGGCGAGCTGCTCGGATGGGAGCCGCGTCCGCTGACCGTGAGGGACGCGCGGCGGTTCGCCCGCGACGTCGACCTGCCGGCCGCTCCGCGACCCGCTGCGGCGCCTTCCCGGCCCGCGGG
>JALZFC010000029.1 GCA_030861725.1 Actinomycetota bacterium
CCTGGATACGATCGCCCACGAGGGCCTCCCTTCTTCGATGGTTTGGACACCGAAGAAGCTAGGGAGGCCCTCCGCCGTCTAAGCGGATTACCCACCGTCTTTCGCGTAGAAGGGACATTTGTCTGACAAAAGAAGAGGGTCGTAACAGGCGACTGATTCAAGAACGGGTTGGGATTTCGCGTTAGGGCCCGGGCGACTTCGCGGGAAGCAACACCGAGCGGACGTACTGCCAGTCGTGGCCCGACAGCGTCCGCAGCGCCAAGTGCACCGCAAGGTAGGTCACCGGGACCACGACGAGCAGCACGACCAGGAAGTGCACGTGCTCGACGACCGCAGCACACGCGAGCGCGGTGACGCCGGCCGCAGCGGCCGTCTTCACGACCCAGGCCGCGGGGAATCCCACGTCGAGGGTTGCGAAGAGGATCCGGCTGTAGAGCGCCAGCGAACCGACGGCGCCGACGACCATCGCCCACGCGGCCCCCTCCGCGCCGAAGCGCGGGATCAGCAGGTAGGCGACCACGCCGACCGCGACGAGGTTCACGGTGTGGATCCGGGCCACGACACCCTGCCGGTCCATGGCGACGAGAGCCGGCCCCAGCACGTACGCCGCGGCGCCGATCAACACCAGCGCGAGGACCCGCAAGGTCCCTCCCGCCGCCGTGAACTCGTCGCCGTACGTCAGGTCGAGGAGGGCCGGCGCGACCGCCGCGATGCCTATGGCCGCGGGGACCGACAGGAACAATATGTAACGGTAGGCGCGCTCGAACATCCCCGTGAAACGGTCCGGAGCTTCGGCGTACGCGCGCGAGAAGGCCGGAACGAGGACCTGGGCGACCATCGACGGGACGATGAGGATGATCATCGACAGCCTCTGCGCGGCGGCGAACCGCCCGAGCGCGATGTCGGAGTAGCGCGACGTCTTCAGCAGGATGATCAGCATGTTGCTGTGCAGGACCGACACGACGGCGACGGCGAGGAAAGGCAGGGCCCGCCGCGCCACGCGCAGGAACTCGGACGGTGCCTGCACCACGGGTCCCGCCCGTGACGACCTGGCGAGACGGCGCCGCGCGAACGTCAGGACCAGCACGAGCTGGACGACCGACGCCACGAGAGACAGGACGAGGATCGTCGCGAAGCTCCGGTCCAGCCAGATGGCCAGCAGCCCCGACGTCATCGTGAGGACGTAGTTCACCGACTGGCCGACGACGAGGAGGTGCATCGCCTCGTATGCATAGAGAAGAGCTGCGGCGAGTGACGTCAGCGACTGGATCAGCCCCATCGCGGCCACGACGACGACCACCGACACCTCCGTCGGAGCCGGATCGCCGCGCAGCATCACGACCAGGAACCCACCGAGCACGAGCGTGGCGACGAGGGTCTTCGCGCCGGTGAAGGTCACGAGGTAGGAGCGCCCGAGGCGGCCGTCTTGCGCCACGTCCCGCGTCGTGATCTCGTCGAGCCCCATGCCCAGGAAGATCGCGAGGACGGACACGACGGCCTGCGCGAACGCGTAGAACCCGTACAGCCCCGGGCCGATGTAGCGCGCGACGGCGATCGTCCAGATCGCCATGCTGACGAGGCCGACGCCCTGTCCGGCCGACAGCAGGATGGTGTTCCCGAACACCCTCCGGGCGCTGGAGCCGGTGCGCGCCGCCTGTTCCAACGGGGCGCTAACCGCGGAGCCTGGGAGCGCCCGAGGAGAACGCGTACAGCCGGTCGATGATCGTCATGACGAGCCCGGTGGCGAAGCAGAGCTCGGTCGACGTGAAGAAGTCCTGGGTGAAGGTATAGGCGATCAGGATCGCCACCCAGAGGCTGAAGGCGGCGGCGGCATACTCCCTGCCGGAGGACGCCGGCATCGCCGTGATGAGCGCACGCGCCTTCCTGTAGACGCTCGCGCCGAGGAACGCGATCGCGGCCAGCCCCAGCACGCCGAACTGCACCAGCGAGTTCGTCATGCCGATGTCGGTCGACCAACCCGACGTCATCGAGGAGAACAGCGTCTCGGCGGTGCCCGGGCCCAGCCCTACGATCGGGGACTCCATGAACGTCGCGATCTGTCCCTGCCAGACCTCGACGCGAGCCAGGACGCTGTAGTCGGACGAGAAGTTCAGGATCGAGCCCGTCCGGTCCTGGAGCGCCTCCGCCAGCGGGAACCCCGACGGCAACCAGTTCGACGCGGACATCACGAGCGCGAGCATCAGCATCGACGCGAGCGCCACCCTCATCAACGCCCCGGAGCGGTTCCTGCTGCCCACCATCAACAGGACCAGGACCCCGATCACGAGGAAGACGTACCACTGCCGCACGAGCGCGACCACGAAGCCGGTCAGTCCGACGAGCGCGACGACTCCGTAGCCGATGCGCTTCGACCACAGCCAGGCCCCCAGCGACAGGAAGAACCCGACGAAGAGGTATCCGACCGCACGGTTCCAGAGATAGGGGACGGTGCCCTCGACGTTCGACACGAACTTCGTGGAGGAGAAGTACTCGCTCGTCGACGACAGCGGCGTCGCGATGCGCTCCCCCAGTCCCGCCTCGACAACCTGCACGACTACCGACACCACGACCAGCAGGAAGACCACGCGGATGACCGACCTCAGCTTCGCAGGGGTGTCCACGAGGCCCACCAGCGCGACGTAGAACAGCAAGCCGGAGAACACGCGCAAGCCGTTGAACCCCAGGCCGACGTCGATCGTGCCCGAGACGAGACCGACGCCCATCGAGATCATCACCGCCGTTCCGAGAACCAGCAGCGGCGTGGCGAACAGCGGTCGCTCACGGCGCCTGGCGAGGTGGGCGACGCCGACGCCGAGCAGCACCAGCAGCATGATGTCGCCGGCGTTCAACCGAAGGCCGGGTCCCAGCTGGAGGTACGGCAGCTTCTCGAGGCTGAAGAACTTCATGCCGTCGGTCGACAGGAAGATCACAAGGGCGATGCCGGGGGCGGGCCACCGATACGTCACGGCCGCGAGGGCGCCGAGCCCGGCGACGGCCAGCGCGACGAGGTACTGGCCGGTCGCGAAGCAGGCGACCACGAACGCGGCGGCAAGGCCTATGGCGACGAGCTCGCCGAGGGCCCGCGGCCTGAGGGCCGGAGAGGCTATCGCCATGGCAGCGCGACCTTCGAGGGAACCGGGCGTGGACGAGCCCGCGTCATCCAGTCTCGTTGCGGAGGACGGCGGGGATGGTCCGCAGAATGATCATCAGGTCCAGCAGAGGCGACCATCGCGCTGCGTATTGTATGTCGAGGCGCACCATCTCCTGGAAGTCGAGCTTCGACCGACCCTTGATCTGCCACAGCCCGGTCATCCCCGGCCTGACCTCGAGACGCATGCGGTGCCAGTCCTCGTAGAGCGACACCTCGAACGGCAGCGACGGCCGCGGGCCCACGAGGCTCATGTCCCCGCGGACGACGTTCCACAGCTGCGGGAGCTCGTCGATCGAGTAACGGCGCAGGATCTTGCCGACGCGCGTCACCCGTGGGTCGTCGACGATCTTGAACATCGGCTTCTCGGACGACGCCGCGCCGCCTTCGCCCCGGATGAGGCTCGCCACGTACTCCTCGTGCTCGGCCGCGTCGACGTTTACGTACATCGAGCGGAACTTGAGGAACGTGAACGGCCGGCCGTCCATGCCGACACGGGTCTGCTTGATGAGGATCGGGCCGCGCGACGTCACGCGGACCGCCAGGGCGACCAGCGCGAGCAGCGGCGAGAGAGCCACGAGCAAGACCGACGCGACGATGAGATCGAACGTCCGCTTGATCGCGCGGCGGACGCCGGAGAGCGGGTCTTCGAGCAGCGCCATCACGGGGAAGTTGCCCATCTGGTCGAGCGAGACCTTCGAGGGCGGGAGGCCGAACAGCTCCGGCACCGCCTTGATGTCGAGGTGGGCCAGCTCGGCGACGCCGACCACCTGCGACAGCTCCCCGCGGTCGATCCGCGGGAGGAGGAGGAGGACCTCGTCGACCTTCCGGTCGCGCACGACCCGGAGGAGCTCCGCCTGGAGCGCGCCGGTCCCGCTCCCCGCGTGGTCGAGCTCTATGGTGCCGACCACGTTGTAGCCCATCTCCGGGAGCTGGGCCAGGAGGCCCCCGCCCCAGCGCCCCGACTGCTTGTCCCGCACGACGACGAGGTCTCGCTGGTCACGCCCGCGCCGGCGGAGCCGGACGAGGAACGTCTTGAAGCCGGCCGTGACGACCAGCAGGAGCCCGGTCGCGACGACCCAATCGAACACGAAGACGAGGCGCGAGTAGGAGAACGCGCGGAACTCGTAGCCGGAGCGGAACAGGAACGTGAACACGATGATCGCGACGGATCCCACGGCGGCGTCGGTGATCGCCTCCATGGACTCGTCGAAGAAACCCGCGAGGCGCCGGTTGAGCCACGGCCTCCGGCGGAGCAGCAGGCTCGCCCTCACGAGCGCGGCGAACGGCAGCAGCGCCACGTAAGGCTGCGCGGCCTCGCACACGCCGCCCCCGCAGACGAGCGCGCCCTCCCTGAGGTAGTAGGCGGCGGCGAGCGACCCCGCACCCACCAGCATCCCGACGAGGCCGAGCGCCGCGACCATGCCCCAGCGGTTGAGCGCCCTCCCCGGCGGCGATTCCGGCCGCGGCGCCGTTCCGAGCGGCCGGAGCGCACCACGCTCCCGGTCGACCTGACGGCGGTCCTGTCTCCTGCGGTCGAGCTCGGGGGCCGCGGCGACCCGGTCGGGGTTGCGGCGGTCGGTCTTCGAAGGATGGAAGGCGCGGCGGTCGGCGACCCGTCTGTCGTAGGTCCTCCGCTCGGCGGGAAGGCCGTTCGCGCGAGCCCTCGTCCCGTTCTCGGAGCGCGCCGTGCGTTGTGCCATGGGGGGAAGTCTCACCTCGTCGTACGTTTGGGCCCGGTGGCGTCCATCCGGCGGCCCCACGTGCGCCGCCCACCGTGCCTCGATCCTGGCTGCTTTTACTACTACTCCGCCCAGGTTCTGGCAATACGCTTTCCCCGAACCGGCCGTTATCAAAGGCGATAGCCGGGAACATCGGGGTAGAGGACTAGTTCGTTGGGATGAACGGCGGGTGAAAACCCAGCCGCGCCATTGCCCCGCCAAATCCGTCACTGGTAAAGTCTGGGGTCTACCTCAAGGAGTCGCGGGAATGAAGATCGCCGTCGTCGGTCTCGGTTACTGGGGGCCTCAGCTGGTGCGCAACCTCACGCACCTCGAACAGTGCAGCCGCCTCGTCGCGTGCGACCTCGACGAGACGCGGGTGAAGGCGATCTGCCGCCAGTACCCCGGCGTCGCCGGCGCGACCGACTACGAGGAGCTGCTGCGCGATCCGGAGCTGAAGGGTGTCCTGCTGGCGACTCCCGTGCGGACGCACTCCGCGATGGCGGCGCAGGCGCTCGAAGCGGGCGTGAACGTCCTGGTGGAGAAGCCCCTGGCGACCTCGTTCGACGACGCCGCCTGGCTGATCGCGTCGGCGGAGGAGAAGGGGCTGCTCGTGATGGCCGGCCACACGTTCCTCCACAGCCCCGCCGTCCAGGCGGTCGAGGAGCTGGTCCGGCGCGGCGACGTCGGCAAGCCGCTCTACGCGCAGTCGTCCCGGGTGAACCTCGGGATCCACCAGTCGGACGTGAGCGTGATCTGGGACCTGGCGCCGCACGATCTCTCGATCCTCATCTACTGGCTCAAGGAGCGCCCCGTCTCGGTCTCCGCCACGGGTAAGTCCGTCCACGGCGTCGGCCCGGCGGACGTCGCGTTCGTCGACCTCCAGTTCCCGTCGGGCTGCATCGCGAACATCCACCTGTCGTGGCTGGCCCCGACGAAGATGCGACGGACGACGCTCGTCGGCGACAAGCGGATGGTCGTCTATGAGGACACGAACGCCGAGGAGCCGGTGAAGCTCTACGACAAGGGCGTGAACCTCCCGGACCCCGAGGACTTCGGCCAGTACAAGACGTCCTACCGCGCCGGCGACGTCATCTCGCCGAGGGTGGACTCGTGGGAGCCGTTGCGGGCCGAGCTCGCGGAGTTCCTGGGCCGGGTGGCGCGCGGCGAGACCCCCAACGGCCGTGAGAACACCGCGCTGTCGGTCGTGGCGACGATCGAGGCGGCGGAGCAGTCGCTGGCGACGAACGGGGCCGTAGTCCAGGTCCGGAACTAAGGCTCTTCTCCCTCCGCGAGGCTCGCGAGGTCTCCCACGTCGACGTAGCGTCCCACCCCGGCCCGCTGCGCGGCCTCGCGATCCGAGGGCTGGTCCCCGACCATCGTCGACGCGCCGAGGTCGATCCCGTGGTCGCGCGCCGCGGCCAGGAAGAGCCCGGGGTTCGGCTTCCGGTCCTCGCACTCGACGTGCGGGCAGTAGTACACGGCGTCGATGCGGCCTCCCGCTACGGCGACCTCCTGCACCATCCGGTCGTGGATCGCGTTCAGGGTCTCCTCGGTCAGGTAGCCGCGCTCGACCCCGCGCTGGTTCGTGACCACGACGACCAGCGGGAAGGCGCGCCCGAGGCCGGGCGCCGCGTCGAGGAACTCCTGCCGGAACCGGAACTGGTCCCAGGCCTCCACGTAGCGGTCCGGGAGCCTGACGTTGATCACGCCGTCCCGGTCGAGGAAGAGAGCCGCTACGCCCACCGGTCGACCAGGTCGCAGACCTCGTGGATGAGGATCCGGTGCAGGTTCTGTACCTCCGCCGCGTCGGTCGAGTCGACCGACAGGAGGACGTCGGCGTCGACGCGCTTGCGGCCGCAGAAGGCGACCGTCCGGACGCCTCTCGACGCCGCGCTCGCGAGCGCAAGCAGGACGTTCTCCGACTCGCCGGACGTCGTGAAGCCGACGGCGACGTCGCCGGGTCTCGACAGGGCTTCGAGGGGCCGGACGAACACGTGCCGGAACCCGTAGTCGTTGCCGATCGCCGTCAGGACCGCGGGATCGACGAGCGCCATCGACGGGATCGACCGCCTGTCGGGGCGGCGGAACTTGCCGAGCAGCTCACCGGTCAGGTGGGACGCGTCGGTTGCGGAGCCGCCGTTGCCGAACGTCCACACCGTCCCGCCGCCGAGGAACGTCCGGGCGGCCTCCTCGAGCCGCTCGCGGCCCCCGGACCCGTAGAAGGCGTCGATCAGCCGTCCGAGATCTCCCACGTCTGCACTCCGTTGGGCTGGAACGTCACCGGCTCTACCGGACACGACGCGGCCTCCATCGCCTCAATGACGTCTCCCTTCCGCTCGTACTCGCAGCACAACAGCATGAAGCCCCCGCCGCCGGCGCCGACGAGCTTGCCGCCCGCCACGCCGGCCTCACGACCCGTCCGGTACAGGTCCTTCGCCGTCTGCGTCGCGATCTTCGGGGACATCTTCTGCTTCGACTCCCACGCGTGATGCAGGAGGGGGCCCAGGTCCTGGGGCCGGTCCTTGATGAGGGCGACCTCGATCTTGCGCGCGAGCTTCTTCTGCTCGGCGAACGCGTCGACCGCGTTGCGCTTGACCTGATCCTCGATGATGCCCTCCCCCGCCCTGGTCTCCCCGGTCCACACGAGCACGAGGTTGTGCTCGAGCTCCGCCCGCGTCGCGAGCGACACGTCGATCGGGCGGACCTCCGTCGGATCGGCCGCCGCCGGCGGCGGGAACTCCACCGCGTTGAAGCCCCCGTACGAGGCCGCGTAGTAGTCCTGCCACCCACCCTTGATCCCGGCGATCTCTCTCTCGATGCGATAGGCGGTCCGCACGAGCTGGACGCGGTTGAGCGTCTTCGAGTGCAGGCGGGCTACGGCCGCCACGACCGCGACGACGAGGGCGGACGAAGCGCCTACGCCGGAGCCCGGCGGCACGTCCGAGCGGATGAAGAGGTCGTACCCGTGGGGGCCCATCGTGGTCCGGAGGTGCGACGTCGCGCAGTCGATGAGGTGCTTGCTGCCCTGCTCCCACGCCTCCGAGCACGACCACTCGGACTCGAGGTCGACGGATCTCACCCGGACCTCGTCGTCGGGGCGCTCCCGGGCCGAGACGTGGACGTACTTCGCGATCGTCGCGTTGACGACGAGGCCGCCGCCCGCGGGGAAGGGCTCGACGTCGGTGCCTCCACCGGCGAACGAGATCCGCAGGGGGGCCCGGGCCCGGACCCTCCTCATGCCATGTCGCTCTCGTGGACCTTGGCCATCGCTCTCTCCCTGGTCGGGCGGCCGCTTCGGCCGATGCGAGCGTGCCACGAAAAAGCCCCCCGATCGCCTGGGGGGCCTCTTCGATCTGGGATTTTCCGCCCCTATGGGTTCGTCTGGCAGGCGCAGTCGCCGGGACTTAGCGGGTCTGGGAGACAGGTCTCGACGCTGCCGCACGGGGTCGTGACGACGCAGACGCCGGGCGTGGGCCCGATCGTGCCGCAAGGATCGCCGGGAGCCGCCTGTGCCGCACGCGACATCATCGTCACGATCAGAGGGCTCGCCCACGCGACGGTACCGGCCTGCTTGAGGAAATGCCGTCTCGCCCGGCCTTCTTCGGTAAGAACCTGCTCACGCTCGTCCACGACGCCTGCCCCTCGCCTAGATTCCCTGATATTGGTGGAAGGGAGATTATTCCATGGCCTCAAAGCGCCGCAAGGGACTTCTCGAAAAGATCGACCGCGGCGTCCGTAGAGCCGTACGTGATGGCCCAGCCAGGCGTGGCGCTGCCCAACCTGGCCACCGCTTGGAGCGCCGCGGGAGTCGCGGCGACCACCGGGTGGAGGTTCTCGGCGCAGGCGGCGACCGTGCGCCCGGCCGAGAGGCGCTCGGCGGCGGGGGCGGCGCCGCTCTCGAAACGGGAGAACACCAGGGCGGTCGGAGTAAAGGCGGAGGCATCCGTGCGGGCGAACGCCGTCGCGGGGATCAGCCCCACGGTCGTGGGCGGCGGCAGCCACGTCGGGACGTCCCAGCTGCTCGCGACCCTCTGCCACCGGGCCGGGTCCCGCACGCTGATCGGCTTCGGGAAAGGCGCGGCCGTCAGGCCGCCGGGCTCGAGGGGGACGAGGTCGTCGGTCACGAGGCGCCAGCCCCGGGCGAGGAGCTCGAGCAGCAACGTCGTCTTTCCGGCCAGCGGCGGCGCGGACAGCACCACGAACGTCCCGTCACGCTCCGCCGCCGCGCCGTGCAAGGGGAACACCGATCTCGCCTCCGCCACCGCACGCCGGGTAAGCGCGTTCCTCAGAACCGAGGCGAAGACCCAGGGATCGATCGCAAACGTCTCCGTCTGGGGGGGAGCATCCAGACGCCACCCCTCGCGCTGCGTCTCGATGCCGATGAGCGCGGCGTCGTCGAGGTCGTCGGTGGCGAAAGGCTCCCAGAGCCGGCGGACGAACGCCAGCATCCGGTCGTCGTCCGAGGTGATGCAGAAGCGGCTGTCGAGCACCGACAGCCCGACCTCGGCGCGCGCCGTCATCCTCCGCCGAGGGCCGCGGCGAGGTCTTCGGGCTCGGTCGCGCCCAGCGCGTCCAGCCCCCCCGCCAGCGAGACGAGGCTGCTGAGCTCCGTGGGCGCGATGTCGGCGATCCGGTAGAAGGTCAGCTGGTGTACGAGGAGCGCGCCGCGTATCTCCCACACCTCCGAGGGGTTGTCGGAACGCCGCGGCAGCGTGACGAAGCTCGGCCTGAACGACCCGATGCCCTCCGCGTGGAACGTGGCCTCGCCGTCGAAGACGGTGAACTGCTCACCCGAGAACCGCATGCCGAGCCGCTCGAGCTTGCGCCGGTAGACAGAGCGGTTGAAGAAGTCCGTCCCGTAGAGTCCCTTGCGGCCGCCGATCTCGCAGGCGGTCAGCATGTACGTCGGCCGTTCCGCCGACGACATGAACGCGTCGACCGCACGGTCGAGCTGCGCCCGCACGGCGTGGACGTCGCGGTCCGCGTACAGCTGCGTCGTGTTGACGTAGAGCGACGGGAGCTTCTTCACGCGCCCCCCGCCCGGGTCCGTGACGAGGCTGAACCCGCCGTCGTGTCTATGCACGCCGTCCTCCGGAGGGTTCGGCAGTCCCGGCACGCGCTCGAGCAGGCCCGGCTCCGTCGCGCGCACCTCGCGCCACGCCTCTTTCGTCTCTATCCAGATGGATTCGGCCCAGCCCAGGCCTTCGAAGGGGTCCGGTCAACCCGCCGCGGCGCGGGGCTCCCCCGGCTCGTCCAGGACGACGCCGCCCGCCGTCGCCTGCTCCCGATCGTCGTCGGTAAGGGGTGAGTGGGCCAACCCCGCCTCGCCGTCACTCATCTACGAGGATCTGCTTCTCCAGCATGTCCTTGATGAGCTCGTCGAGCTCCTCGCGCATCCCGTCGGCAGTCCCGAAGCGCTCGTAGACCTCGCGCATCGCGCCGTCGTAGCCGTGCTCCTGGATCAGGGCGAACACGAGGGCCGCGGGGCCGTTGAGGTAGTGGAGCTCGCCCGAGTCGCGGTTCAGCACGACGGCCTCCCCCTCGACCCACTCCACGTACATCGCATCGGCCACCCGCATGCGGCGAATCTATAGGAAAGGCAGCAGGTGCCGCATGGGGACGGTGTGCGTCTACCATCGCGGGCAGAGGGGAATCGTAGAAAGCGAGGCGTTGCATGACCGCTCCGATCCGCGCGGCACGGGTCGCCGCCGCAATCGCGGTGTTCGCGACCGCGACCGTCGTCTCCGTCACGACCGCCCGCGCGGCGACGTTCACCGTGACGCGCTTCGACGACCCGCCGCCCGGTGCGTGTGAACCGGCCGACTGCTCGCTCCGTGAGGCCGTCATCGCCGCGAACGCGTCCCCCGGCGCCGACACGATCACGGTGTTCAGGGGGGCAGGCATCTACCAGCTCACCATCGCCTCCACGACGGAGGGTCCGACGGCGGTCGACCCGGCGCAAGGTGACCTCGACGTCACCGACGCGGTCACGATCTCGGCATCCACCTCGGTCGTCACGATCGACGCGGGAGCTACGCCCTCCGGCACCGGCATCGCACACCCCGGCACGAACGACCGCGTGTTCCACGTCGTCGCGCCGCTGACCACGAACGGGATCCTCGTCACCGGCGGGTCCGGCGAGCAGGGGGCCGGCATCCTCGTCGAAGGGACCTCCCTCTCGATGAACGGAGGGGGCCTCTTCCGGAACATCGCCAACGGCACCTGCTGCGGCGGCGGGATCGCGGCGATCCGTAGCGACGTCACGCTGACGGGCGCGTCGGTCACGTTCAACACCGCCGCGCAGTGCTGCGGCGGAGGGATCTACAACGAGAGCTCGACCGTGACGATCACGGGCGGGATCGTCGGCGACAACGACGCGTACGCCTGCTGTGGCGCCGGCGTCCACAACTGGACCGACCCCAACGCGGGCCGCACCGCGACGCTCAACCTCTCGGGCGTGACGCTCGCGGGGAACGACGTGCGGGCATGCTGTGGCGGCGCGATCTACAACGAGTCCGGCAGCCCGACGTCCGTGACGATCACCGGGAGCACGTTCACCGGCAACGTCGCGAGCGACGACTGCTGCGGAGGGGCCATCTACTCGTCGCCGCAGGCGAACGTGACGGTCACCGACACGTCCTTCGACGGCAACGGCACCGGAGCGTGCTGCGGCGGCGCGATCTACAACGAGGGGACGTTCACGCTCTCGCGCGGCTCGATCACCAACGGGTCGATCGTGAACTGCTGCGGGGGCGGGCTCAGCTCCGTGGCGGGCTCCGCGACGCTCACGAACGTCACGGTCAGCAGCAACAGCGCGGGAACCGAGCCGGGACAGCCGGCCTTGCCTTCGGCCGGAGGCATCTACGTCGGGGGCGGGTCGGTCTCGCTGACACACGTCACGGTCGCGCGCAACAGCGGGAGCAACGCCGTGTCGGGTCTCTCCAACGGAGACGTGGGAGGCGGCTCGCAGGGAGCCGTGACCGTGACGCGCTCGATCGTCGCCGACAATACGGGCGCGGCCCAGTGTCTGGGAACGGTGACTTCGACCGGCTACAACATCTCGTCGGATGCGTCGTGCTCGTTCAACCAGGTCACCGACCGCACGAGCACCGACCCCCGGCTCGGCAACCTCGTCGCGGGTGGCTCGTCGGGCTTCTTCCACGGGTTGAACGCGGGGAGCCCCGCGCTCGACGCCGTCGCCGCGTCCGACTGTCCCCCACCGCCCACGGACCAGCGCGGCATGACGCGTCCGCAGGACGGCGCGCCGCCCGCGGGCGCGCTGTGCGACATCGGGGCCGCGGAGATGGCGGGGACGCAGGGGACGCCTTCGCCGACGCCGACGCCGACTCCCACGGCGACTCCCACGGCGACTCCGACCGCAACTCCGACTCCGACCGTCTCGCCGTCGCCGGGGGCCTCGCCGTCGCCGGGGGCCTCGCCTGCACCCACCGCATCACCATCGACGTCGCCGACGGGGTCCCCTTCGGCGTCGCCCACGGCCTCCCCCACCGCGTCGCCCACACCCACTCCCGCTCCCGAGCCGATCGACCCACGCTGTGACGACCCCGGAGTGATCTGTGGCACGGACGGGTCCGAGACGATCACCGGGACCCCGGACGGCGAGCTGATCATCTGCGGTGACGGAGACGACGAGGTGATCGCGCGCGGCGGCGACGACGACGTCGAGTGCGGGGACCCGGGGGACTCCGGGGACAAGACGATCCGTGCCGGATCGGGGCACGACGACGTGACGTGTGAGGGGACCGGCTCCGACCGCGTCCTCGGCGGGGCGGGCGACGACGAGGTCTCGTGCGGGGCCGGTGACGACGTGCTCCTCGGCGGCGGGGGTGACGACCGTCTGAAGAGCCTGCTCGGCGAGGACCTCCTGCGCGGATCGGCCGGGCGCGACGTCCTGCGGGGCGGGATCCACGGCGACGAGCTGCACGGAGGCCACGGCCCCGACAACCTTAGCGGGGGCCGCGGGAACGATCGGCTCCTGGGAGAGCGAGGGGCCGACGTGCTCCGCGGTGGAGCCGGACGCGACCGGTGCGACCGAGGGCGGCGCGACCGGACGAGCGGCTGCGAGCTCCCGCCCGACGGGCGCGCCCGGCGCAGCGGGCGTTAGCGCCCGAACAGCAGCCGGATCATCTCCTCGGTGGTCTGCACGACCTCCCAGACGATGTCGCGGAACGCGCCGAGCTTGCGTCCCGCAGGATCCCGGATCTCCTCTCCGAGCACGTGGTCGGTCTTGTGCCTCAGGTCGTCGGCCAGCTCGATCAACGTCCGCGCGCGGACGAACGGGTCAGGGTCCTGAGGGGGCGAGAACTCCCGCGCCAGGCGGATGATCTCCTTCAGCAGGAACGCCTTCGACGCGGGGGCCCCGGCGTCGACGACCGCGGCCGCGACGTGGTGGAACTCGAACCCGATCACGAGGTCGGCCGCCGACAGGTCGTGCGCGGAGACGTGGCTGCTCGAGTGCCGCGACACGTCGAGGCCGAGCTCGAAAGCGGTCGCGCCGGCCTCGGCGAGGACCGGGCCGGGGCGCCGGGGAAGCGTCCCGGCGGACCCGATAGCGACCGGCAGGGGGGCGAGCGCTCGGGCGGTCCACGCTGCGGCGATGGGGCTGCGCGCCTGGTTGCCGGTGCACACGAAGAAGATGCGGAACCGGGAGGGCTCGTCCACGCGGGGAGGCTATCTCGCGGCGTGGCGCAGGCGTTGGAGAATGGTCCCGTGAAAGCGCTCGTCACCGGGGGGGCCGGGTTCATCGGCTCGCACCTCGTCCACCACCTCGTCGCGGCCGGCCACGCCGTCACGGTCCTCGACGACCTCTCCACCGGAGAGGCGACGGCGGTCCATCCCGACGCGGCTCTCGTAATCGCCGACGTCTGCGACCTCTCCGCCGTACGTGCGGCAATTGACGGCTGCGACGTCGTCTTCCACCTGGCCGCCCACCGCGCGATCGCGCGCTCGATCGACGACCCCGCGGGCACCGACCGGACGAACAGCCAGGGGACGGTCACCGTGCTGCAGGCCGCGGCCGAGGCGCGCGTCCCGCGGATCGTCAACGCGTCGTCGAGCAGCGTCTACGGCGAGGCCGCCTCGCCGCCCGTACGGGAGGACGCGCCGAAGGTCCCGCTGTCTCCGTACGCGGTCTCGAAGCTCGCCGCCGAGCACTACTGCCGGGTGTTCGGCGACCTCTTCGGGCTGCACACGATCTCGCTGAGGTACTTCAACGTCTACGGCCCGGGCCAGCCCAGCGACGGCCGCTACGCGACGGTCATCCCTCTGTTCCTCGACGCCCTGCTGTCGGGACGCCGCCCCGTCGTGTTCGGCGACGGCTCCCGCGCGCGCGACTTCACCTACGTCGACGACGTGGTGGGCGCGACGCTCGCCGCGGCCGCGGCGGCGCCGGAGACGGCGGGCCGCGCCTACAACGTCGCGGCCGGACGGCCGTGGTCGCTCGTCGCGCTGCTGGAGCTGCTCGGGGAGCTGGTCGGGGTGACGCCGGACCCGGTGCACGAGGACGCACGCCCGGGCGACGTGCTGCGCACGCACGGCGATCCCGCGGCGCTGGAGCGGGAGGTCGGCTACAGGTGCTCGGTCCCGCTCGAGGAGGGGCTGGCGAGGACCGTCGAGTGGTTCCGCGGGCGGCGCCGCGAACGGGAGTGGAGCCGGCCGGCCGGTCGCCCGGGCGAGCGGCCGGGGACGGGAAGACGCTAGCGGACTAGCGGGTCTCCTTGTGTGCGGTGTGCCCGCTGCACCACCGGCAGTACTTCTTCAGCTCGACGCGGTCGCGGGTGTTGTGGCGGTTCTTCTCCGTGATGTAGTTCCGCCGCTTGCACTGGGTGCATTCGAGCGTCACGTGGACGCGCTTGTCGCTTGCCACCATTCACCTCTCGAGGGGCCGCCGGATCGGAAAGATCGAAGAGCCCGGGGAGTCTACCAGGGGCGATGCGGCCCGGGCCCGGCTCGGCAGGCGGTCAGACGGAGGCTTCGACGCGTCCCCGGCGGAGCCGGAAGCGGCCCGCGGCACGTGCCGGCCCCCAGTCCATGCGCGGCGGAGGGGCGAAGGTGTTGATCGGGTCGTCGGCGGACGGCGGCGCGGCGGACTCGAGCTCCGCCCAGGTGCGGTCGATGCTCGACACGTACCGCGACGGCGCCGGGCGCGGCTCCTCGGGTGCCTCGGCCGGAGCCTGGATCGTCGCGAGGGCGGCGTCGAACACCGACTCCATCTCGGCGGTGAGGTCGTCCATCACGGGAGGTGGGGGCGGCGGCGGGGTTCCCAACACCGGCGCGAGGCCGTGCCCGAGCAGGCAGAACCCGCCGGCATCCTCGACGTCCGAACCACAGCGATGACAGAATCTCTGGGCCATTGGTCCCACCTCCTCTCTCCCTATCTCGGCGCGCGGCGCCGGGGGATTGAGCGGGAACATGCAGGCCCTGGACCCGCGCCGGAGCTCCACCTCGTAGCATGGCTTGATGACCTTCTGGGACCGGCAGCGTGTGATGGTCACCGGCGGGGGCGGCTTCCTCGGCTCGTCCGTCCGCAGGAAGCTGAGTGAGCGGGGCGTGGAAGACGTCTTCGTCCCGCAGAGCAAGCAGTACGACCTCACACGGCCCGAAGACGCCGCGCGGCTCTGGGACGACGCTGCCCCCACGCTCGTGATCCACCTGGCCGCACAGGTCGGGGGGATCGGGGCGAACATGGCGGCACCGGCCGACCTTTACCTGTCGAACCTCCTGATGGGGACGTACGTCATCGAGACCGCCCGGAAGCACGGGACCTCCAAGACCGTGCTGCTCGGCACGATCTGCTCGTACCCGAAGTACACGCCGGTCCCGTTCGCGGAAGAGGACCTGTGGAACGGGTACCCGGAGGAGACGAACGCTCCGTACGGCGTGGCGAAGAAGGCCCTGCTCGTCCACGCGCAGGCGAACCGCGCGCAGTACGGACAGAACTGCATCTACTTGCTCCCTACGAACCTCTACGGCCCCCGCGACAACTTCGACCCGCGGTCGTCGCACGTCATCCCGGCCCTCGTCAAGAAGTGCGTCGAGGCGAAGGAGCGCGGCGACGCGCACGTCGACGTGTGGGGCACCGGCACCGCGACGAGGGAGTTCCTCTACGTCGACGACTGCGCCGAGGGCATCCTGCTGGCGGCGGAGCAGTACGACGACGCGGATCCGGTGAACCTCGGAGCGGACGACGAGACCTCGATCCGCGACCTCGCCGAGCTGATCGCGAAGCTCACGGGGTTCGAGGGCGAGCTGCGGTGGGACGCGTCGAAGCCGGACGGCCAGCCGCGCCGCCGCGTGAGCGCGGCCCGGGCGCAGCAGAGCTTCGGGTTCGAGGCCAAGGTCCCCCTCGAGGAGGGGCTGCGCCGGACGATCGACTGGTATCTGGAGCACCGCCGGACGGAGCCGTCGTGAAGGCGCTGATCACCGGCGTCAACGGCCAGGACGGGTCTTTCCTCGCGGAGCTCCTGCTGTCGAAGGGATACGAGGTGCACGGCCTGATCCGCCGCTCGTCGTCCTTCAACACGCACCGGCTGGACCCCATCTACAAGGACCCGCACGAGTCGGGCGTCCGGTTCCTCATGCACTACGGCGACCTGTCGGACTCGGGCTCGCTCGTGAACCTGATCCGCGACCTCGAGCCCGACGAGATCTACCACCTGGGGGCGCAGTCGCACGTGAAGGTCTCGTTCGAGATCCCCGAGTACACCGCGGACGCAACCGGCATGGGGACGATCAGGATGCTGGAGGCGATCCGAGCGTCGGGGGTCGCGACGCGCTTCTATCAGGCGTCGTCCTCGGAGATGTTCGGCGCGACGCCCCCGCCGCAGAACGAGCAGACGCCGTTCTACCCGCGCTCGCCGTACGGCGTCGCGAAGGTGTTCGCCTATTGGGCGACGGTGAACTACCGCGAGGCGCACGGGCTCTTCGCGACGAACGGGATCCTCTTCAACCACGAGAGCCCGCGCCGCGGCGAGACGTTCGTGACGCGCAAGATCACGCGGGCGGTGGCGCGGATCAAGATGGGGATCCAGCAGAAGCTCTACCTCGGCAACCTCGACTCGAAGCGCGACTGGGGCTACGCCCCCGACTTCGTCGACGCGATGTGGAGGATGCTCCAGCAGGACACGCCCGAGGACCTCGTGATCGCGACCGGCGAGGCGCACACGCCGCGGGAGTTCTGCGAGCTCGCGTTCGACCACCTGGGCCTCGACTGGGAGCGCTACGTCGAGGTCGACCCAAGGTATTTCCGGCCGACCGAGGTCGACTACCTGCTGGGCGATGCGTCGAGGGCTAAGGAGCTGCTGGGCTGGGAGCCGACGGTGAGGTTCCCGGAGCTCGTGCGGCTGATGGTCGAAGCCGACGTACAGCAGCTGGAGGACGAGCTGGCCGGCCGCCTGGTCGGTCAGGATCGGGACTACTAGAAGACACCGACGACCAGGCGGCCTTGCGCAAGACCGGTCGCCCCGGCGAGCGGCGGATCTACGACCGGGTCGCCCCGGCGAGCGGCCGATCTACGACCGGTCGCCTCGGCGAGCGGCCGATCTACGTGTAGCGGCGGGTGGACTCGAACCACCGACTCAGCGATTATGAGCCGCTTGCTCTGCCCCTGAGCTACGCCGCCCCGGATGCTCGAGGCCGGGGGCCTGCCGAGCGAGCCCCCTCACGGAATCGAACCGTGGACCTTCTCCTTACCATGGAGACGCTCTGCCGACTGAGCTAAGGGGGCACCTTCGGCCGCGAGATTACAGCACGCCCGCTCGCGGCCCCGCCGGCGCCGGCCCCGCCCTTGACGGTCACGGGTTTAAACGCGAGGTTACAGCGGAGGTTTTCTTGCGGGCGGTCGCGGGCGTGGCGAGGACGGGGAGGTCGCCGCCATGGCTATCAAGACCGGCAAGCTCAACCGCATCAAGAACGTGGACGGCGGGTTCATCCCCGTGCGTCAGCGCCCGGAGGAGGTGCTCGACGGAGCGGTGGACCTCGATAAGCCCGCGACCGTCGTGTGGCACGAGACGCAGACGAACGACGTGCCGGCGTACCGGCCGAACACCGCGCCCCACCTCACCGTCCCGAGCAAGGACGAGGTCGACAACGAGGGATTGTGGATCGCGCAGCACATCGGTCTCGGCCGCATCGGCAACGCCCTCGTCAGCGCCCCCGGCGGAGTCCAGACGAACTTCTGGGCGCGGTTACAGGTCGAGGTCGTCGCGTTCACGACGATCGAGCCGACCGTCTACCCGTCCCCCGTCGCCGTGATGGTCGCGTCCATCGCCGAGTTCGCCGAGGAGGAGCTGGGCGTCCCGCGGAAGCGGCTGTTCCCCAACGTCCTGGACCCGAAAGTCACGTGGGCGACCACGTCGAACCCCCGTCGCGAGTCCGGGAAGTGGGGCCAGGAGGCCGGGCACTTCGCGCATGTCGAGATCCCCGAGAACTCCCACTGGGACTGCGGGAGCAGGGACCTCTCGACGCCGATCGAGAAGCAGGGGCAGGCCGCCGACTCGGTGGTGCGCTGGCAGGTCGTCGGCGTCAAGCGAACCAAGGGCGAGGCGCACCCCCACAAGGTCGAGCTCACGCAGCACATGAAGCTGCCGACGCTGGGGCGAAAGCTCGAGAACGACGGCAAGCTCAACCGGGACATCGAGGAGAAGCAGTCGAAGGGCTTCAACGTACGGCTCGTCGACCACCTCGTCCCCCGCAGCTTCCTGGACGGCCGCGGGGACGATTAGCCACCTCTTAGAGGTCGGTCACCTCGACGCTGTCGGCCACCTTGTCCGTGTCCACGGCGACCGACACCGTCATGTTCCGCACCCTCACCTTCACCGAGGCGCGGGCCGAGACGGGGCGGTCGGACGGGCTCGGCGTGCAACCGGGAGCGGTCGGGTCGCACAGCGGGTTGTCGTCACCGGGGTCGATCGTCGGCGGCTCGACGTCGACGTCGACGTCACCGTCACCCTCGATCTCGCCCTCGCCGTTCGGGAGCGGGACCTCGACGACCGGAGATCCGTCGTCGCGTCCCTTGCCCTTGCCGCCTGCGGACGCCTTCCGCGTCCCTGCGGCGGCGGCACGCCGGACGAGAGCGGACTCACCGTCGAGGTTGGCCGCTCGCGGCGCTGCGACGCCGCCGGAGGGCGACGCCGAGGCGAGGCTGATCTCGGCCTCGGACAGCCACACCGCGTCCGGGGTCGCGGCGTGCGGCCCCCGCGAACGCAAGACGTCGTCGGGGTCGCCGAAACCGAAGAGCGAGAGCGGCGACAGCGTGATCGCGGCTGCCGCGACGACACCCGCGAGGCTGGAGGCGAGCCCTTGCTCGACCTTCGTCAGGTCCCGTCCGAGGAGCACCTCCTGCGGAAGGCCGAGGAGCCGGCGCCACCGGGCGACGAGGACGCCGCACCCCGCGCGCTCGAGGATCGCGCTGAGGTTCCGGCGCGCCCTCATCCGGAGCATCTTGATCGCGGCGGCGCTTGCCTGGGGAGCGGGTTCGTTCCGGTCGAGCTCGGAGAGGAGCACCGAGCGCTGCGCGGGCGTCAGCTCCCCGAGCGCGCGCCCGACGCGGCTGAGCTCGAGGCGTGCGAGGCCCGACCTCTCGACGTCACAGAGCGAGGGGATCTCGGGTTCGATCTCGACGACCGTTCGGTGCGAGTCGCGCCGGGCGTTGTCGCGGACGATGTTCATCGCGATCGTGAGCGCGAGCCCGACGGGCGAACCGGCGGGGTCGACCTGGTCCCACATCCGGTAGAGACGGAGACCGGTCTCCTGGACGACGTCGTCCCGCTGGCTGTCGGGGACCTTCTTGCTGCTGAGGAACCGCTGGATCCGCTTCTGCAGCTCCGGCCAGACGGCTTCGAAGCTAGCGTCCGGCCCGCTCGCGCCTTGCGTCGTCGTCATCTTCCTCTCCCCCGGATTTCTCCGCCCACACCGGCACGACCGGCCCGTTGGGAACGCGACCGAATCATGCCATTGCCTTGCTTATTACGCACGAACAGGGCGTAAGTAACAGAATCTGGACACTCCGTCAGCCCGGCGACGGGATTACGTCGCCGGGCTGACGCGGGATGACACGGCTACGACACCCGGACCCTCACGATCCGGGAGCGGGCGGAGGTGCAGCCGCTGGTCTCCGGGAGCAATGCTCGATAGCCGCGGGTCTTCCGCACGGTGGCCTTGAAGCGGTAGCGGCCGTCCCGGTTCGTCGCGACCGTCGCCATCGACCGGAAGCGGCCTCCAGGGCGCCTGGCCTTGAGCGTGACGACCTGGTCCGCCACGCACGCCCCCGCCGAGCGGACCCGGCCGGAGAGGCGGACGGCGGTGCCGGGCGGCACCCGCGTCCGGCTGCTGCGGAGCCCGATCGAGCGGGCGAGCGGCTCTCCGGGATCGGTCGGCTCCGGGGACGGAACCGGGGCGTCGCCGCAGGGAACGACGGTGCCCGGGACCGCGAGGCCCGTCGTGCTGGGGGGTGAGCTCCAACCGACGCTGCCGGCCGCGGCGACCTCGCCGGTGGTGTACCGGTCGTCGTTCGCGAGGCATCCGTCGTCGGCCTCGTCCGCCCACACCGTGTACTGCGTCACGCCGCCGGCGTTCGAGTAGAGGCGGAACCCGAACGTGCCGCGGTCGTTGGTTCCTCCGGCAGCGGACTCGACGTGCTTCGCGTCGGGGGCCCCGAACGCAGGGTGCTCGCCCTGGACGTCGGGACTCGGGTTCGTCGGAGGCACCCCGTTCGCCGCGCTCGATCCGGTGCAGTCGAACGCCGTCTCCTCGACGTGCCTGCCGCGGTCGGGCGCGACCGGCGACGCGAACACCAGCGAGGTGTGGAACCGGAGGCCGTCGCTCGGCCCGACCGCCTCGACGTCGACGTTCGCCGCCGGGATCAGACGACCGAGCTGATCCGTGACAGTTGCGGTGATCGTGTCCGAGCAATAGAAACGACCCGCGTCTTCGTTCTTCGAGACGGTCTGCTCCGCGAGGTCGTCGAGCGTGAGCGCGGCCGGCTGCTGCGCGTACGGCGCGACGCGCACCGCGTCGCCGGACTGGTTGAACCGCGCGTCGAAGTCGTTCGGCGACCCGTTCACGACCGCGGCGACCGCGGTCACGGCGGCTGCGTCCGCGGCAGAGGCGAACGTGCAGCGAATCCCGTTGTTCGGGTCACCGTTGCCGCCGGCACCGACGGTCTCCGTCGCGCACACCTTCCACACGGGCTCGGAGCCCGCGGGGGTCGTCGTGTAGAACGTGCGCACGTACGTCGTCTCGGGACCGACGGTGTACAGCGCGTCGACGATCCCCATCGGCTTCTTGCGCACCGCGATCCCCTTCTCCGGAAGGGCGGTCGCGAGGGCCGCATACGTCCCGAAAGACCCTCCGCTCTCGGGGTACGCGAGGTCGACCGCCTCCTCGACGCGCATGATCGTGACGTCGAGGCTCGTGTGCGCGATCGCCTCGCCGTCCTGCACGAGGTACGCGTGGGCCGTCGCGGGGCCGTTCAGCACCTCGGGCGGGATGTCCCACCCGCCGTCCCACGTGTCGGCCGGGCCGGACCCCGCGGGCCTGGTGGCGCCGACGATCTCGTAGTCGAGAGCACCCTGGACGACGGTGAAGAAGACGGACGACCCGACCGGGGCGTTGTCGACCCACGCGCTGAAGCGGAAGAGACCGTCGGACGCGTCGCAGCATCCCGGTCCGCTGTCGGTTGCGGCGTTGGAGATTATGTAGCCGCGTTCGCCCGCGGCGCTGAAGCTCGACGGATTCAGGAACGCTATCTTCGGCTCGTCTGCGGCGAACGACGCCGCAGCGGGAACAATGACGGTCATCAACATCCCGACGACCAGTGACAGTGAGACCGACGGAGATCTGCGTCTCTGCTCCATGTTCTTCACCCTCTTCGCACGTTCCGTGGGCGGGATTGCAACGAGAAGACGCACGGAGCTCGCACCGGTAACGGGAGCGACCGCAAGATGGCCTTCCAGTGACACCCGTTATCCCCGGGGCTGTGGGACGTATTCACCTAATGGAAGCCGCGAAGGTCCACGGGCGCGCCGCGTCCATGTCCAGTCGCCGTCCGGCCTCGACGAAGGAACCAGGTGAAAGCGGAACAAAACGATCTACACCTACAAGCGGGACCCGAGCCTCGTGTCCCCGGCTGGATCCTGGTCGCGCCGAGCGCGTTGCCGGAGAGATGGCGGGACCGCGCCACGCCGATGTTCCTCGTCCCCTTGCTGCCGGACGAGGCCCGCGACGTGCTCGCGGGCGAGCCCGCGGGATCGGAGCTGCACGGCGAGGACCTCGCGCTGGCGAAGCTCGTCGCGAGCGGCGTCCCCGTCGACGACGTCGCGCGCCGGCTCCACCTCACGTCGCGCACGGTGTACCGCAGGCTCGCGCGGCTGAGACGGCTGGTCGGCGTCACGACCACCGGCGAGCTCGTCGCGGAGCTGGCGAGCCGCGGCTTCCGCTAGAAGAGGCTCGCTACTCGATCCATACGCTGCGCGCCCACTCGATCGTGCGCGCCAGGCCGCTCTCGAGGGGCACCGACGGCTCCCACCCGAGCCGCTCGCGCGCGAGGGCGATGTCGGGCTTTCGCTTCTCCGGGTCGTCGACCGGCCGCTCCTCGAACACGAGCTCGGACTTCCCCCCAGCGGCCTGGTTGATCAGCGTCGCGAGCTCGAGGATCGTGACCTCGTGCGGGTTCCCGAGGTTCACCGGCCCCCGCTCGTCGGACTCGAGGAGCCGGTAGATCCCGTCGATGAGGTCGTCGACGTAGCACAGGCTCCTCGTCTGCGTGCCGTCGCCGTGGATCGTAAGCGGCCGCCCCTGGAGGGCCTGGTCGACGAAGTTCGGTACGGCCCGGCCGTCGTTGCGGCGCATGCGGGGGCCGTAGGTGTTGAAGATGCGGACGATCTTCACGGGCACGCCGAGCTCGCGATGGAACGCCATCGTGGCCGCCTCCGAGAAGCGCTTCGCCTCGTCGTAGACCGAGCGCGGCCCGATCGGGTTCACGTTGCCCCAGTAGGACTCGGTCTGGGGATGCTCCTTGGGATCGCCGTACACCTCCGACGTCGAAGCGACCATGAACCCGGCCCCCTTCGCCCGCGCGAGCCGCAGCGCGTTCAGCGTTCCGAGCGATCCCACCTCGAGCGTCGCGATCGGGTGCTCCAGGTAGTCGACGGGCGACGCGGGCGACGCGAAGTGCAGCACCCAGTCGAGGGGGCCGTCGACGTCGAGCGACTTCGTGACGTCCCTCTCGACGAAGCGGAAACGCGGCCCCCGCCGCAACTCGTCGAGGTTCACCGCGCTGCCGGTCAGCAGCGAGTCGAAGCACGTCACGTCACGTCCCTCGCGGACGAGGCGCTCGCACAGGTGCGAGCCGAGGAAGCCGGCGCCGCCGGTCACCACTACGTTCAATCGGGTCTCCTTGGAGTCGGGCGCGCGCGAGTCGCTAGAGGACGGGCGGGCGTCCCATCGGGTAGTAGGTGAACCCGGTCGCCGCGACCGTGTCGGGGTCGAAGACGTTGCGGCCGTCGACCAGCACCGGGCGCGCGAGCGCCGTCTTCAGCTTCGCGAGGTCGAGGTCTTTGAACTCCTGCCATTCGGTGCAGACGACGACGCAGTCGGCACCCTCGGCCGCCGCGTAGGCGTCCGGCGCAAGCCGGAGCTCCGGCACCTCCGCGAGCGCCTCCTCCCGTACGACCGGGTCATACGCGACGACCTCGGCGCCTCGCTCGATGAGTTTGCGAGCCAGACCGAGCGCCGGCGCGAAACGGATGTCGTCGGTCTCGGGCTTGAACGAGAGACCCAGCAACGCGACGCGCTTGTCCTCGAGGTTCCAGAGAGCCTCGACGACCTTGTCGACCGCGGCGTCGAGCGCCTCCTCGTTGATCCGCTCGACCTCGCGCAGGATCGGGAAGTCGTAGCCCAGGCCGTGCGCGAGCCGCTCGAACGCCTGGATGTCTTTCGGGAAGCAGTAGCCGCCGTAGCCGAGGCCGGCATTGAGGAACGCCCGGCCGATCCTGCCGTCCGATCCCATCACGTCGGCGACCGCGACGACGTCGGCGCCCGCACGTTCGCACATCCGGGCGAGCGCGTTCGCGAACGAGATCTTCAGGGACAGGAACGCGTTGCACGCGTGCTTCGCCAGCTCGGCCGTCGCGATGTCGGTCTCGATCAGCGGCACGCCCTGGTCGGTCCAGGGCCGGTAGACCTCGCGCATCTTCTCGAACGCCCACTCCGAGTCCGCGCCGACGAGGATCCTCTCCGGATGCATCGAGTCCTCGACGGCCTTCCCCTCGCGGAGGAACTCGGGGTTGGACGCGATCTCGAGCTCCGGCAGCGACGGCGGGCGGACCTGCTTCAACGTCCGGCGCAATCGCTGCGCGGTCCCCGCGGGGACGGTCGACTTCTCGACGACGACGGTCCTCTTCGTGGCCTTGCGCGCGACGTCGATCGCCGACTGCTCGACGGCGACGAGATTCGCCTCGCCGGTAGCGCGGGGGGGTGTCCCGACGCTGATGAAGACCACGTCCGCGTCGGCCACGGCGTCCTCCGACCGCGCCGAGAAGCTCAGCGAGCCGGCCGGCACGAGCTCGGCGAGCATCTCCTCCAGGCCCGGCTCGAAGAACGGCGACCGCCCGACCTTCAGCATCTCGATCTTGTCGGCGTCGACGTCGGTGCCCACGACCTCGTGCCCCACCGCGGCCATAGACGTGCACGTGACGAGGCCGACGTGGCCGGTCCCTATCACTCCGATCCTCATGAGCTACCTCCCGGGGCGCGGCGGCACGCGCAGGCGACGGTTGCGGCACGGCGGGGACGCCTCCGGCGCCCGCTGCCGCAGGAGGTTGATCCTAAGCGGAGTCCGCCACGGCGACCGGACGCGCGAGCGGGACCTGGATGTGGAACGTCGCGCCGCGTCCCGGCTCGCTCTCGACCCACACGTCACCGCCCATCACCTCGAGCGCCCGCTTGGCTATGAAGAGCCCGACGCCGGGCCCCTGCGTCGACCTGGTCAGCACGTGCCCGAGACGGACGAACCTGTCGAAGATCCGCTCCTGGTCGCCGCGCGCGATCCCCGGCCCCTCGTCCGAGACCGATACGCGCGCGTATCCGTGATCCCGCGCGATCGCCACCGTCACGAGACCGTCGGGGCCGCCGAACTTCACCGCGTTGTCCAGCACGTGCTCGACCACCTGCTCGAGCCGCTCCGCGTCGCCGCGCACGACCAGCCCGTCCGCCTCCTCCACGACGCGCAACCTGTGTCCCGCGTCGACCTTCCCGGACACCCGCCGGACGACGTCGCCGAGAGCGAGCTCGTCGGCGTGACCCGGCGGCAGCGCGCCGGCCTCGATCTGCGACACGAGCAGCAGGTTCATGACGAGCCGCTCGAGCCTCTCAGAGCCGCGCTGCATGACGCTGACCATCTGGTCCGCGAGGTCGCCGGAGACGTTCTCGGAGCCGCGTTCCAGCACCTGGAGCGCTCCCTTGATGCTGGTCAGCGGAGTGCGCAGCTCATGGCTGATCGTCGAGAGGAAGTCGCCCTTCGCCTCCTCGGCCTCGTGCTCGGCCGTCACGTCGCGCACGAGCCAGACCCAGTTGTCGCCCGCGGTCTCTACCGGCCCTGCCGTGATCGACACCCACCTCCCGGGCCCGTCCTTCGTCACCACCTCCACCTCTTCGGTCACCGGCTCGACGAGGTCCTCGGTGCGGAGCCGGCGCTGGTCCTCGCGCCGCATGACGACGCGATCCGACCACGGCCGCCCCATCACGTCTGCCGCGACGTACCCCGTGATGCGCTCGAGCGCCGGGTTCCACGCCCTCACGACGCCGCGCGCGTCGAGCAGCGCGATCCCCTCGCGGGAGCCGTGGAAGATGCGCGCGAAGCGCCGGCGCTCCTCGGCGACCTCCGCGTACAGCCGGTGGGCGTCGAGCGTCGTGAGCAGCTCCCCGGCGACCGCGCCCAGCAGGAGCGAGTCGGACTCACCGAAGTCGCCCGCACCGACGCGGTCGATCGCGACCAGACATCCGAGGACGCCCTCCGCGTCGAGCAGCGGCACCGCGACGAGCTGGTCCGCATCCAGCCCCGCGAGCACCTCGCGCTCCGCGTCGTTCCCGTCGCCCGTCAGCAGCAACGGCGCCTCGCGCATCTCCATCTCCATCACCAGCCGCGCGAGTCCGCCGAGCTCGAGGGGGG
This sequence comes from Actinomycetota bacterium, assembly GCA_030861725.1. Classification (GTDB taxonomy): domain Bacteria; phylum Actinomycetota; class CADDZG01; order CADDZG01; family WHSQ01; genus JALZEG01. Next base: position 26,060 of record JALZFC010000029.1, read on the forward strand.
CCATCTCCGCGACGACCTCGTCCCCGGAGACGCCGGACCACACCGTCTCGTGGCCGAGCTTAACGACGACCCTCGTCTCGCGCGCCGAGACGATCTCGCGCACGGCTCTGAGGAACCCCGTCACCGCGGCGTCGAGGCCGGGAGCGGCCGCAAGAGCGCGGCTGGCCGCGTGCAGGTGGCGAAGCCTCTCGGCCTCGGCGCGCTGGCGGAGGACCGCGCGGTACCCGAGATAGAGCCCGAGCAGCGGGAGCGGGAACACCGCGACCGTCCAGCGGCTCGCAGGGAGCGCGGCGGCGAAGAGCAGCCCGAGGACGAGGCTTCCCGCGAGGTTGATAGCCGCTGGCGCCACGACGCCCGAGACGACGCTCGTGAAGCGCGCGGCCCCCGAGATCGCCATCGCGAGCGCGACGAACGCGTGGGTCAGCACCGTGAAGACCAGGACAGCCGCGACCGCGACTCCGGCGTTGCGCGCCGTCAGGGTCGCGGCGGGCTCCGACCCGAGGGTCCAGACCGCCGCGGCCGCCGCCGCGCCGCAGCCGTACTGCGCGACGTTGAAGAGGCCCTTGAGCGCGCCGGCGCGCCACCGGTAGAGACGTGCCGCGGCGATGGCCGCGGTGACCCCCCAGACCACCTCTCCCGGCGACAGCACGACGACCATCGGGAGCAGGAGCGCCTCCGACGCGCTCAGCCCCCAGTCGCCGCCCTTGCCGTGGAACGTGAGGTCGGTCAGCTCCGTGAGCGCGAACAGGACCGTGAGGACGGCGAACGGCAAGAGGTGTCGCGGCCCCCCGGCGCGCGCCGACTCCGCGAGTACCGCGGCCAGTGCCAGCGACAGCCCCGCGACGTATACGTGCAGGGCGCGGGACCTCAGTCCCACGCCGCCGCGTACCACGCGGTCTGCCACGACGACGCCTTCCACGTCGCGCCGTCCCAGTCGGCGTTCTTCCACGTCGCGCCGTCCCAGTCGTCGTTCTTCCAGGTGGCGCCCTTCCACGTCGCGCCGTCCCACACCGTGGCCTTCCAGGTGGCGCCCTTCCACGTCGCGCCGGCCCACTCGTCGGTCTTCCACGTCGCGCCCTCCCACGACGCGGGATCCCATCCCTCGGCCTTCCACGTCGCGCCGGCCCACGGGACGAGCCCGGCCGGGTTGGTCGGGCCGACCTGTTCGGGGTCGGTCTGCGCGACGAACTCGCCCTGCAGCGCGAGCTGCCCGAGCGGCGTGACGATCTCGATCCCCGCCGAGCCGCGGTCGGCTTCGAGCAGTCCCAGCCCGTTCGACGGGGTCAGGCCCTGGTTCGCCGAGCGCGTGTCGGTGCTTGTCGCCGCGGCGAGGGCGTCGACGAGACCCGCGCCCGCTGCCATGAGGTCGCGGTCGGCGATCGGCCGCGCGGTGCTCGTGAGGCGGAGCTTCACCTGGTCGGGCGTGAGGTGCGGCTCGTGACCGAGCATCTGGGCGACGATCCCGGCCACGGTTGCCGTCGACATCGAGGTCCCCGTCCCCTTGAAGTAGGAGCCGTCGACGGCCGCGGTCGCGCCGTAGCGCTGGTCGATCGCGCTGCCGGGCGAGCGCAGCGAGACCGTGTGCACGCCGGGCGAGACGACGTCGGGCTTGGCAAAGCCGTTGGCCCGCGTCGGGCCGCGCGACGAGAACACCGGGACGCGGTCGTCGGAGATCGTCATGGAGCCCTCGTCGTTCGCGGCTCCCACGGTGATCACGTACGGGTCGTCGCCCGGCTTCATCACCGTCGCCGGGCCGGGGCCGGAGTTGCCCGCGGAGACGACGACCACGATCCCGGACGCCCACGCGCGCTCGACTGCGTAGTTGAGCGGCGAGAGCCGGTAGTCCTGCGACGAGTCCGTCCCGAGCGAGAGGTTCATCACTCCGATCCCGTAGACGTCCTTGTGGGCGACGATCCACTGGATCCCGGCGAGCACCGTCGAGACGTCGGTCGCACCGTCGAACCCGGCCGCCTTCACCGACACCAGGCGCGCGCCGGGGGCCGCTCCGGTGTACTTGCCGTTGGACGCGGTCCCGTCGCCGGCGATCAGCCCGGCCATGAACGTGCCGTGTCCGAACGTGTCCGCGCAGTGCGCCGCCGTACCGGCCTCGTGCGTGAGGTCCGCACACGCGACGACCCGCCCGGCCAGGTCCGGGTGCCCGGAGTAGACGCCGGTGTCGAGGAGCGCGACGGTCGCCCCGCTGCCGTCGATGCCCTCCGCCCACAGCCTCTCCGCACGGACGATCTTCTGGATGCGGTGGGCCGTGGACCCGCCGGGCTCGCCCTCGAACTCGATGGCGTCGTTCGGAGTGACGCCCCGGACGGAGGTGTTCGCCTCCAGGTCGTCCAGCGACGACTCCGGGACCCGCGCCGACACGCCGTCGACGATCGGGAGGAAGCCCGCGACCTCGCCGCCGGCGGCGACGACCGCTCGGGCCGCGGACGCCGCCGACTCCGCGCCCTGCACGATGACTTCGGCGAACCGGTCCGCGACGGTGGTGGACGATCCGGTCGCACCGGACGAGAGCGGCGCGAGCAGCAGGAGGGCGGCGCCGGCCGCAGCGAGGCGGCGAGGCTCAGGGAGGGGCAACGACCTCGATAGCATGCGACTTCCTTTGTTCCGGCGTGCCGCCGCCTCCCTAGCCCGTACGTACTATCGCCTACGCCGGCCGGCGGAGACATAGCCCCATCGGGTCAAAAACAACACAGCCCGACATGACTAGTCCGGCAGTGACAGCGCGGTCGGTGACAATGCCCTGATGAAGGTGAACCGGGACTGGGAGCCGGCATTTGCCGGCCTCTCCACGTTCCAGAAGGTCCCGCTCGCGCTCGACGAGGCCGGGCTCGAAGGCGCCGACGTCGCCATCGTCGGCGCCCCGATGGACGAGTACGTGACGCATCGTCCCGGCACCCGCTTCGGCCCCCGCGCGATCCGCTCGGCGATCGACGGCGGCGGTCCTCCGAAGGCGTGGCACATGGACCTCGGCGTCGACCCCTTCGCCGAGCTAACGGTCGTCGACCACGCCGACGCGGAGGTGGTGCCGGGCGATCCCACCGCGAGCCATCGCGCGGTCCGCGTCGCGGTCGCGCGGATCGTCGCTGCCGGAGCCGTTCCGATCGTCTTGGGCGGCGACCATTCGATCGCGTACCCGGACGTGTCCGCGGTGGCCGAGAGGCTGCCGGCGGGTTCGCTCGCCGTCGTGCAGTTCGACACGCACACGGACACCGCGACCGAGAACTGGGGCGTGCCCCGCGCGCACGGCACGCCGTTCCGCCACCTCGTCGAGGAGGGCGTCCTGCCGGGCGACCGACTCGTCCAGATCGGGTTGCGCGGCTACTGGCCCAACCCCGAGGAATGGGCGTGGGCGCGTTCCGCCGGCGTGCGCTGGCACCGCATGGACGACGTCGCCGAGCGCGGGATCGACGCGGTCGTCGACGACGTGCTGACGCAGATCGAGCCGGCCGCGCACCTGTTCCTCTCGGTCGACGTCGACGTCCTCGACCCGGCGTTCGCTCCCGGCACCGGAACGCCCGAGCCCGGAGGCATGTCGACGCGCGAGCTGCTGCGCGCGGTTCGCAGGCTGACGGCCGCACGTGGCCTCGCCGGGATGGAGGTGGTCGAGGTCTCGCCTCCCTACGACCAGGCCGGCATCACCGCGATGGCGGCACACCGTACGGTCGTGGATGCGCTCGCGGGGCTGGCGGTGCACCGGCGCGGGGGCCGCGTGTCCCCGGAGCGGGATTCGTGAACGCACCGACCGCGGCCGGCGAGCGGTTGCCGGAGGAGGTGGCGGATCTCGTCCGCCGCGCGACCTCGGTGGTGGCGCTGACCGGAGCCGGCATCTCGACGGACTCCGGCATCCCCGACTTCCGCGGCCCCCAGGGTCTCTGGACGAAGGACCCGAAGGCGGAGCGCCTGTCGAGCCTGCAGGCGTACATGGAGGACCCCGAGCTGCGCGTGCGGGCGTGGCGTCTACGCCTGGAGCACCCGGCGTGGACCGCGTCGCCGAACGCGGGCCATCGTGCGCTCGCGGTGCTCGAGCGCAAGGGCAGGCTCGACACGCTCGTCACGCAGAACATCGACGGCCTGCACCAGGCAGCGGGGACCTCCCCCGGAAGGATCGTCGAGGTCCACGGGACGCTCCGCGAGGTCATGTGCATGTCGTGCGACGACCGCGCGCCGATGGAGGCCGCGCTCGAGCGCGTGCGCGCGGGAGAACCCGACCCGCCGTGCAGGACGTGCGGCGGGATCCTGAAGTCGGCGACGATCTCGTTCGGGCAGCCGTTGCGCGCCGGCGACATGGAGCGCGCCCGCGCCGCGGCCGAGTCGTGCGACGTCTTCCTCGCGATCGGCACGTCGCTGACGGTGTATCCGGTCGCATACCTGCCCGCGGTCGCGGCGCGTGCGGGGGCCGCGGTAGTGATCCTGAACGCGGAGCCGACGCCTTACGACCGGCACGCGCACGCGGTCGTACGGCTGCCGCTGGGCGAGACGCTCCCGGAGATGGCGAGCCGGGTCTGACCGAAGAGCCGGTCCTTACACGTCGTGGTGGCGGGACCAGGATTCGAACCTGGGAAGGACAAGCCAACCGGTTTACAGCCGGTCCTCTTTGGCCACTTGAGTATCCCGCCGGGGTGCTGCGGTCACGAAGATATCGCCAATCCGAGGGCGGCGATACGGCCCGACGGCCTCAGGAAAGCCGCTAGTCGCCCGTCTCCGTCGACTCGTGCGAGTGCAGGTCGAGGATGTCGGCGAGGCGCGAGTGCGGCTCGAGGATGCCCTCCGCGCCGCTGCCCGCCCCGAGGTCCGCGACCTCGGCCGGCACGTCGCCGAAGGCGAAAGTCGACTCCGCCAGGGCCTCCTGCAGCGCGACCTCCGCGAGCGCGAACGCGCCGGTCGCCGGCGACGACCCGGACGCCCACAGTGACTCACCGGAGACCTCGAGCTCCGACCGGTCGGGGGCGAACGCGTCGCCGAACTGGCGGGCGAACGTGAGGCGGTCGGCGATCTTGACCCTCTTCGTCGTCGTGCGGGCTTCGAGCCCGAGGGCCCGCAGCTGGGCGGCACGCAGCCACGACACGAGCATGCGCATCGGGTTCTTCGCCTCTCCGTTCGGCTGGTACCAGCCGAAGTGCACGTGAGCCGGCGTCGTGATCGCGTTGCCGGAGTTTCCGCAGTAGCCGATCACGTCACCGATCTCGACGCGGTCGCCGCTCGAGAAATCCTCGGTGTTCCAGTCGGAGAGGTGAGCGTAATACCAGTAGGAGCCGTCGGACCGATACAGCCGCGCGACGCGGCCCCCGAGACCCCCGTCGTCGAACTCGATCGTTCCCGCCTCCGACGCGAGCAGCGGCGTGCCGACGTCGCAGAACACGTCCTGTCCCTCGTGGGTGCGGACGATGGGACCTGGGCCGTAGCGCGGGGTCCCCCAGGTGTCGATCCACGTCGCGTACCCGCCGATGATGAACGGGGCGAAGACCTTCGAGGCGACCTGCTCCTCCGGAAGCCCGAGGCTGCGCAGGCGCGCCGCCGTCGCCAGGAGCTTCTCGGTGTTGAACGACCCGGGGATCGAAGGCGTCGGGAGGATCTCGTCGTCCTTCTTCTTCTTGCGCTTCTTCTTGCGGTCGGACTCCTTCTTCGAGTCGTCGTCCTCGCCGCGCTTCCCCTTGCCCGCGCCCGGCTTCTTCTCGCCGTCCTTGCGATCCGGCTTGTCGTCGTCGTCCTTGCCGCCGCCGCCCTGCTGACCCCCGCCTCCGCCTCCGCCGCCGCCTCCGGACGGCTCGGTCTCGGTCGGGCTCGGGGACGGCTCGGGCTCCTGCCCCCCGCCGGGAAGGATCGGGGGAAGGGTCGGGGTGGGCTGCGCGACCTGGGCCGCGGCGGACTGCACGACCCCCCTGCCTGCGGGGACGAGAAGCATGCCCCCGAGGAGGACCACGAGGGCAAGGGCCGTGCGAGCTGCGGTTCTCACTCTGGCGGGATCCTTGTCGCTAGAGAATCGTGCTGGCTTCGTAGCGTGGTGGGAGCGTCACTCTAAGGCGTCTAAAGACGTAACTTCGCCGGGTTCCCTCCGACTCCTCCAAGTCTTGCCGACCGCTCGCCGAGGCGACCGGTCATGTCTTCTTCCGACCGCTCGCCGAGGCGACCGCCGTGGCACAGAGGGACGCCGGGTTGACCATCCACAAGATGCTATTTGTCCCGTTTCTCCGGGCCAATGGCCCGTCTGGGTGGTTTCCCGGTGCTAGGTGCCACCGCCGTCGTCCCTCGGGGGCGACCCCCCGGCCCTCGGGGCGGACGACGTCCCCGACTTCGCCCCCGCGGGCGCCCGCCGGGCACGCCCGGCCGCTCCCGCCGTCTTCGCGCCGTTGCCGGACGTCTTCGAGAAGACGCCGTCCATCTGGAGCTTCGCCTCGTCCACTTCCCTCAGGACCTTGTGCAGGGCGATGCCCTCCAGCGTCTCGAGCTCTTTCAGCTGCGCGGCCATCCTGTGCAGGATGTCCAGGTTCGCCTCGATGATCCTCGCCGCCTCGGCCTCCGCCGCCTCGAGGATGCGCCCGATCTCGGCGTCCATGGCCGTGTGGGTCGGGTCGGACAGCTGCGCGAGCCCGGTGTCGCCGCCGAGGTAGACCTCCGCGTCGGACGCGAGCAGACGCGCCCGGCCGAGGTTGGGACTCATGCCGAAGCGGCCCACCATGTCGCGGGCGATCTCGGTCGCGCGCTCGAGATCGGTCTCGGACCCGGTCGAGGGCTCGCCGAAGATCATCTCCTCGGCCGCCAGCCCGCTCATGGCGGTCACGAGCTGCCGCGTGAGCTGGAAGCGCGTGAGCAGCGTCGAGTCGTCCTCGCTCTCGATCCCCGTCGAGGCGACGTTCTTGCTCCGAGCGAGGATCGTCACGCGGTGCACCTCGTCGCCGCGCCCGAGCGCCGCCGCGACGATCGCGTGCGCGCTCTCGTGGTACGAAGCGCGGCCGCGCTCCTCTTCGCTCAGCACCTTGCCGCGGCGCTTCGGCCCGTGGAGCACGCGCTGGATGGCCTCTTCGAGGTCCGGCGTCTCGATCTCGTGCTTCTGGGACCGCAGCGAGAGCAGCGCGGCCTCATTGATGACGTTGGCGAGGTCGGCGCCGGAGAAGCCCGGCGTCCTCTTCGCGAGGTACTCGAAGTCGACCGACGCCGCGATCGGCTTGCCCTTCGCGTGGAGCATCAGGATGTCCTTGCGTCCGTCGTGGTCGGGCTGGTCGACCGTGATGTGCCGGTCGAAACGGCCGGGCCGAAGGAGAGCCGGGTCGAGGATGTCGGGACGGTTCGTCGCGCCGACGACGACGATTCCGGCGGAGACCTCGAAGCCGTCCATCTCGACGAGGAGCTGGTTCAGCGTCTGCTCGCGCTCGTCGCTGCCGCCGCCACCCGAGCCGCCCGCGCCGCGCTTGCGGCCGGCGGCGTCCAGCTCGTCGATGAAGACGATGGCCGGGGCGACCGCGCGCACGCGCGCGAAGAGGTCACGGACGCGGGCGGCGCCGACGCCGACGAGGGACTCGACGAACTCGGCGCCCGCTACCGAGAAGAACGGGACGCCGGCCTCGCCCGCGGTGGCGCGGGCGATCAGCGTCTTGCCGCAGCCGGGAGGACCGAACAGCAGCACGCCCTTCGGGGGCACCGCCCCGATCTCCTCGTAACGGTCGGGGTTCGTCAGGTAGTCGACGACCTCGGAGAGTTCGAGGACGGCTTCCTCGGCACCTCCGACGTCTTTGTACGTGACCATGCCGGACGCGCCTCTCTTGGACTTGCCCTTGCCGATCGAGCCGAACTGCATGACGTCCCCGATGCCGGAGCCGCCGCCGCGGCCGGCCGTGAAGAGCAGCCCGAAGAACGCCGCGAGGATGAGCAGCGGCAACAGGAACTGCGAGATGACGCGCACGACGGCCTTCGACGTCTGGGGGTCGACCGAGACGCTCGCGCCCGCGGCCGTCAGAGCGTCGACGAGCGGCCCGAACGCGGCGCCGTTCTGCGGGAGCTGCACCCAGAACTCGCCGTCCCCCTCGGGGGCCTTCGGCTCCGGCTCGGGCGCGGGCTTTCGGGCGGCGGGCTGCTGCCTGTCGCCCGCCTTCGTGTCGCCGCCCTCGGCTCCCGCGGCATCCGGACCGGTGCCGCTCTCCCCCTCGCCCTCGTCGGGCGTGCCGGCGCCCTCGCCGTCGGCGTCCTCACCGGTCTTGGCGTCGTCCTTGGGCTCGGGCTTCTCCTTCGGCTTCGGCTCTTCCTTCTCGAAGCCGGGCAGCGGCCCGGCCTGGAACCTGCCGACGAGCTGCGCGTCCTCGTCGCGGAACTCGGCGTCGACGATGCGGTTCTCCTTCGCGAGCGCGTCGATCTCGTCGAACGTCAGCTCGTCGCCCGGCGACTCCGGATCGAGGAAGGTCTGGGACCAGGCGAACGCGCCGAAGAGGACGAGCAGGATCAGGCCGAGGACGATCGTCGACCTGCGGCCGGTCGCCCTCTTGCCGGTCTGCTTCTTCCGGCGGCGGCGCACGCGATATTGCTTGTAATTGCGCGCGATCTTGCGGCGCCACGCGGCGAACCCCCTGGTTTGCTCACTCCTCACCGAGCGGCCTCCTTAGAAAACCGTGCTGCGTTAGCGGCGGACGTGCTGGACTCGAACCCTCTGCCGGGCGAGGGTCAGGCAGCCGAACGCCGCCGTCATCGTCATCGCACCGATCATGAAGATTGCTTCTGGTGGTACGCCATCGGAGTCCCTGGAGTAACTCGACATAGCGTACTCAGTCTCCTTGCCGCCCGCAGACTCCTGCGCCAAGGCCGCGGCACGCTGCGCCTGCGCGTGGACGAACGCCAGCTGCGGCTGCTGTTGCTCCTGGTGGGCCATCGCTCCCTGGGCCTGCGCCTGGGCCTGCGGGTTCGGGTTCGGCTGCGGGTTCGGGTTGGGGTTCGGCACCGGCGGGATCTCCGGGGGCGCCGGAGGCGGCGGCAGGAACGGGACGACCGGAAGCGCCACGAACGGGATCACCGGCGGGACCGGCTCGGGCTCGGGCGGGACCTTGCAGAGCACCGTGGCGGTCGACAGCCCCTGCCGCTCGCCGTCGACGTCCGCGGTGATCCCGACCTCGAAGCGCTTCTTCGCGTGCAGCTGCGGGCACGAGTACGTGACGTCGAATCCCATCTGGGCGGGGTCCGACACGTCCGCGACCTTCTCCTCGGGCGGGCCGTCCTCGACGACGGCGGAGTCGCCGACTGCGTCGAAGTAGACGTTCGGGTCCTCGCCGAGCGCCTTCAGCGTGTTGATGATCGCCGGCGCCATCGCCGAGGCGTTGCGAGCGCGCAACGGACTGATCTTGCAGACGAGCGGCTCTCCCTCCGCGATGTCGGCCGCGCCGTCGCCGTTGCAGTCGACCCCGCCTTCGGGAGCGAGGGTCTCCGTGTCACGCGCGACCCGTTCCAGCCCCGCGCTCGGAGGCGGGTCGTCGCCGGGCGAGCCGCCCCCGCCGAAGCTGTCCTCGATCGCCACGCCGATCTGGTCGATCAACGCGTTGTTGAGCGCGTCCGCCACCTCTTGATACGACGGGTTCGGCGGTCCCTCCGAGATCGGCTCGTCGGTGGTGTGGATGATCACGCGCTTTGCGTCGTCCCGCCACGTCGCGTTCTGTCCCGACGGGACGACCACGTTGACGCCGGGGCGGCTCTCGCCGCGTGCGACCTGGTAGAGCGCCTCGAGCTGGGTCTCCTCACCACCGCCCGACGCGATGAGGCTCTCGAGCGCCTGCTCGACGGCACCGCAATCGTTCGTGATGTCGAGCACGCGCCGGTAAACCGGAGCTTGCGTGTAGCTGCGGTACTCGCCCACGCCGAAATTCACGTCATGGCCGCTGCCGGTCAGCTTCGTCACGATGTCTCTCATGGCGCGCCCGGTCCCGTCGATCGCGTCCTGCATGCTCCCCGACACGTCGATGAGGAAGAAGACGTCGAGCGGCTTCTCCTTCCTGGTCAGGTGGAAGTCGTAGTGGACGGTCTTCGTCTCCCCCGGGTCGAGAGCGATGTCCACGGCAGCGGGCTTCAGCGCGGGCTCGGCCGGGTCCGTCGTCTCGACGCACGGGACGTCGACGTCCGGCTCGCTGTCACACCCGAAGCCGGTGTAGCCGAGCCTCGCCATCTCCTCGCAGTAGTCGATCTTCCGGTACTGCGGGGGCTTCACGATCCTGCGCTCGATCGAGGTCTCGCTGCGGCCCCAGATCTCGGTCCCCGCGCCGTCGGTGAGGTAGAGGTCGACGACCGGCCTCCCGTCCGCCGGGGAGTAGTTCACGGTCCTTCCCCCGAACTGCTCGGCAAAGACCCCGGCGCTCGTCGAGTACACCTCGAGAACGGGATTCAAGCTGACGATCGACTGCACGATGCCGGGCATCGGGTTCGCGACGAACTCGCGGCCCCCGTTGTTCGAGCGGTAGACGTCGCTCTTGTCGGAGCGCGCGGCGAGGATCCGCGCGGGCGACCCGGGGTTGTGCCAGACGTCCACGTAGCCGATCGGTCCCGGAACCGCGCCCGTCACCTCGCACGGCGTCGTCGCGTCCGGCGGGCGGACCGCGCCGCACGCGCCGTACAGCCACACCTCGTCCGCGTCTAGCGGGTCGACCTCGATCCCGTCGAAGGGGTCTCCGGCATACGCGTTGCGCGCCGGCTGCCACGTCCGGCCGCCGTCGATGCTCTCGTAGAGAGCCTGCGCGAAACCTTTCGGGTTCGGCATCGGATCCTCGACCTCGTCGGGAAGATCGGGGAGCCCCGGCACCCCGTCCGGGAGCAGACGCCGCTGGATCCCGGTCGTATCGGTCAGCAGGTAGACCTGGCCGGGGTTGCTCGGCGCCGACGCGATGTCCTCCGGCCGTCCGACCGCGCCCTCGAGACCCCGTTCGGCCGGCGAGAAGCTGGTTCCGCTGTCGTTGCTGATGAACACGCGGGGGCGCGACACGGGGTCGAGCTGGTCGACGGTGAGGAACACCTTCCCCGGCGCCAGCGGCGACTCCGACACGTGCACCTGCGCGATCGTCGACTCGGCGGAGGTGACCGTCGTGCCGGGCCGCGGCACCGTGTCCAGCCGCCAGACCTCGGCCCAGCTGCACCCGCGGTCGAGCGACCGCATCAGCACGAGGCCGTTGGTCGCGAACATCGGCGTGGTGGTCTGGGAGATCGACCAGGACTTGATCGCCTGGGAGCCGTCGGTGAACGGGACGTCGATGCTCTCCCATCCGCCGCGGTTCGATCCGCAGAGCGCCGGCTTGGCGCCGCCCGGGCCGGCGACGGCGAAGGGCGCGAAGATCGTCCCCACGACGACCAGCGCGAGCAGGGCCCTCAGCCCGCGCGCGTACGCGGGCGTGCGGGACTTACGCAGAGCGCTGCGCTCGTACACTCATTTACCTCTCAGCTCCGCAAGGCGGACACTCGGCTCGAAGGTTGGGCGACCCCTCCAAGGAAGAAGGTTCTGTGCCGGTTGCGGCGGTCCTGTTTGCAGCGGGACGGGGAGAGAGACTTCGCCCCCTGACGGACGAAGTGGCCAAACCGGCGCTGCCGATCCTCGACGTCCCGCTGGCCGCTTTCGGTCTCTCGCGGCTGCTCGCCACTGCGCCTGCCGTCGTGATGAACGTACGCCACCTGCCTCGCTCGGTAACGGGTGCCCTGCTCCCGTACGTGCCCACAGATGGGGGTTTTCAGACCATGTACGAGGACCCCCAAGCCTACGGGACCGCGGGCACGCTGGTCGCCCTGCGGGACCGGATGGGGACCCAGGTGGTCACGTGGAACGCGGACGTCTTGACCGACCTCCGGGCCGGTGACCTGCGGGCGACGCACGCCGCCCTGGGCGCCCCCGCGACGATCGCCGTGCGGGAGGTCGATTCGGGGGCCGACTTCGTGCTTCGAGGAGACCGAGCGGCGGGCTTCGTCGACCGGCGGCGGCGGCGGGACTCCGGCCCGGGCGGCGTGTTCGCCGGCGCGGCGCTGTTCGAGCGGGAGGTGCTGGACGAGCTGCCGGAGACGCGTCCGCTGGGGCTGGGCGAGACGCTCCTCGCGAGCCTCGCCGGGAGCGGGCGCCTGGCGATCCACCGGCACGACGGCTACTGGCGGGACATCGGGACCCCGGCGACCTACCTGGCGGCGTCGCTCGACCTGCTCGCGGGCCGAGGGCCCGAGCCTCCCGCGCCCTGGCCGGGCGAGGTCGTGGAGGTGCCGGGGGGGCGGGCTTACGTGGGGCCGGGGACAGTCGTGGCGGCCGAGCTCGGGGCCGGGGCGATCGTGCTGGCGGGAGCGACGGTCGAACGGGGCGCGACCGTGGAGCGGTCGATCGTATGGCCGGGCGAGACCGTCCCGCGGGGAACGACGGTGAGGGACGCGATCTGGTTCGGGGGCCGCGCCCTCTAACCGGGCAACGCCGCTAGGGGGCGCCGAAGAAGACCGAGTTCTCCGCCATCTCGGCCACCACCGCCGGCAGGATGAAGCCGGCGACGAGGAGGAGCGCGGCCACGCCCATCGCGGCCCTCAGCATGTACGGGACCTCGACGCGGCTCGTCTCCGCCGGCGCCTCGAAGAACATCCTCTTCACGACCGCGAGGTAGTACCAGGCCGCGATCACCGCGTTGACGCCCATGACGACCGCGAGCCACACGATCTCCGCCTGCATGGCGGCAAGGAACACGAACAGCTTCGCCCACATCCCCGCCATCGGGGGCGCGCCGGCGAGCGAGACGAGGAACCCTGCGAGCAACAGCGCGAGGGCGGGGCTCCGCTGCCAGAGCCCCGCGTAGTCGTCGACGAAATAGGTCCCGCCCTTGCGGCCGAACGAGATGGCGGCGGCGAACGCGCCGGCGTCCATGATCCCGTAGATCGCCAGGTAGAACATCGCCGACTGGAACGCCTGATCGTTCGCGCCGCCGTCGGGCGTGATCAGCGCGAACGCCACGAGCACGTATCCGGATTGCGCGATCCCGGAGTAGGCGAGCAGCCGGATGATGTGGCGCTGCCGGAGCGCGATCAGGTTGCCCACCGTCATCGTCAGGACCGCGAGCACTGCGAACGCCGGCCTCCACGCGTCGGCGACGTCCGGGAACGCGCGGAACATGAGCACGAGGAGCCCGACGAAGCCCCCGATCTTCGACGCGGTCGAGAGGAACGCGGCGACCGGAGACGGCGCCCCTTCGTAGGTGTCGGGGGCCCAGAAGTGGAACGGGACGGCCGAGATCTTGAAGGCGAAGCCGACGACGACGAAGAACACGCTCATGACGACGATCGGCTCGTCGCCGCGGCCCTGGAACGCCTCCCTGATCGCGTCGAGCTGCAGCTCACCTCCGGTCGCGCCGTACACGAGCGCCATCCCGTAGAGCATCACCGCCGAGGACAGCACGCCGAACAGGAAGAACTTCAACGCCCCCTCGTTCGACTTCACGTCGCGCTTGCGCAGCCCGGTCATCACGAAGCCGGGGATGCTGATGAGCTCGATCGCGATGAACAGCGACACGAGATCGCGGGCGCTCGAGATCACGAGCGTCCCGAGCAGCGCGGACAGCAGCAGGAAGTAGTACTCGCCCTGGGCGTAGTCCCCGTCGCGGAAGTAGTCGTACGAGATCGCGAGGACGATCAGGCCGACGACGCAGAAGAGCCCCTTGAAGACCAGCGCGAAAGTGTCGACCTCGAACGCGCCGCCGAGCGTCAGCCGGTCGCCGGCCCCGATCAGCGAGACGACTGCCGCGAGGGTCCCGACGAGGCCCGCAGCCGAGAGCGGCATCGCGAGCCACTTCGCGTCACGCGGGAGGAAGAGGTCGGCGACGAGGACGGCGCACGCCGCGACCGTGAGGACGACCTCGGGCGCGAGCGCGTGCCAGTCGACGGCTACGTTCACGCGCCGAAGGCCCCCAGCAGGGTGTCCACGGCCCCGTTGGTGACGCCGAGCAGCATCTTCGGGTAGATCCCCGCGGCGACGATGAGGACGAGCAGCGGCGCCCAGGCCAGCCACTCGAGCCGCTGGATGTCGTGGATGCCGTGGCCGTCGGCGAACCTCTCGGGGACGCGGCCGAGGTTCACGCGCTGGATCGTCCACAACAGGTATCCGGCGGTGAGGACGGTCCCGATGCCGCCGCCGACCATCAGGAACCGGAACAGCGTCTCGTCGAGGCCGCCGCCCGGGTTGTAGGAACCCTGCAGCGCGAGGAACTCACCCCAGAACCCCGCGAGGCCCGGAAGACCGAGCGACGCGATCGCGGCGTAGCTGAACACCGAGCCGAAGCGCGGGATCTGCTGGAGGATCCCGCCGAGGTCTGCGATCTCCCTCGTGTGGTAGCGCTCGTGGATCGACCCGGCGAGGAAGAACAGCATGCCGGTGATGAGGCCGTGGGCGACCATCCCGAAGATCGCGCCGTTGATGCCGGCGTCGGTGAGCGTCGCGATGCCGAGCATGACGAAGCCCATGTGCCCGACGGACGAGAACGCGATGAGCCGCTTGAGATCCGTCTGGGCGAGGCAGCACAGCGACCCGTAGATGATCGAGATCACCGCGAGCACGCCGATGATCGGCGCGTAGTCGACCGCGGCGTCGGGAAGGATCGGCAGCGAGATCCGGATGAAGCCGTACGTCCCCATCTTCAGGAGGATCGCGGCCAGCAGCACAGAGCCGACCGTCGGCGCCTCGGTGTGCGCGTCGGGCAGCCACGTGTGGAACGGCCACATCGGGACCTTGATCGCGAAGCCGAGGAACAGCCCCAGGAACACGAGCGACTGGAACACCTCGCTCCCGATGCCCTCGGCCCCCAGCCGCCGCAGCTCGATCATGTCGAACGTCCCCGCCTGGAAGAACAGCGCCAGGAAGCCCAGCAGCATGAAGATCGACCCGAACAGCGTGAAGAGGAAGAACTTGACGGCGGCGTACTCCCTGCGGGGGCCGCCCCAGATGCCGATCATGAAGTACATCGGGACGAGCACGATCTCGAAGAAGATGAAGAAGAGGATGAGGTCGAGGGCGACGAACGTCCCGGTCATGCCGGTCTCAAGCAGGAGCACGAGCGCGAACAGCGCCCTCGGCTTCCCGGGGTCCGGGACGTGGAAGTACAGGTAGACCATGCAGAGGAACGACACGAGAGCCGACAGCACCATCATCGGAAGTGAGATCCCGTCCACCCCGATGTGGTAGTTGACGTTGATCTGCGGGATCCACTCGAGGTTCACGACCTGCTGCATGGTCCCGGACTCGCCGTAGTCGAAGCGCAAGGCGACGACGATGCCAGCCAGCAGCGCGAGGCCCGCGAACAGCGTCCCCGTCGCCCTGATCGTCGCGTCCTTCGCCGGAGGCAGGAACAGGAGCACGATGGCTCCGACCAACGGCAGGAACGTCGTGAGGCTCAGCCCCCAGTCGTCGAACCACTCCATAGCGTCCTCGAACCCCTCCCTAGGTAAGCGCTATCGCGGCGACGAACACCGCGACCGCCGCGAACAGCACCGCCGCGTACCGCTGGACGTTCCCGGTCTGTATGTACTTCAAGAGCCCGCCCGACGCGCCGGTCAGCCCGGCCGCGCCGTTGACGGCGAAGTCCACCACGTCCTGGTCGATCGTGTAGGCGCCCTTGGCGCCGGCGAGCATCGCCGTCCCCGTCCCGTTGACGGCGCCGTCGATGACGCGCTGGTTGGTCCAGTACGCCACCTTCGCCCACGTGTACTGGATGGGGCGCACGATGCCGCGGATGTAGAGGTCGTCCATGTAGTACTTGTTCTCGACGAAGCGGTACGCCCACGCGAACGGGCCGTCGAGGATGTCGATCCTGAAGCGGTCCTTCAAGAAGACCTGCCAGCCGATGTAGATCGCCGAGAGTGCGAGCAGCACCGATCCCGCCGGAAGGATCAGGTTGTAGAAGGTGGAGAAACCGTGGTGCACCTCGCCCGGGACGTGGATCCAGTCGGCGAACGGCCCGATCACCGGCATCCCGAGGAAGCCGACGGTGATCGAAGCGATCGCGAGGACCCACAGCGGGGTGACCATCGAGCCGGGGCTCTCGTGCGGGTGGCCGTGGCCCCGGTACTCGCCCCAGAACGTCTTCACGCACGCCCTCGTCATGTACAGCGCGGTGAGGACGGCCGTGACGAGCCCGGCGATAAGCACGATCCACGCGGTCGCGCGCTGGCCCTCGTTCGCGGCCCGGAGCGCGCCGCCGATGATCTCGTCCTTCGAGAAGAAGCCGGCGAGCGGGAAGATGCCCGCGAGCGCCAGCGATCCGATGATGAACGTGCGGAACGTGTGCGGCATGTACTTACGCAGGCCGCCCATGTCGCTCATGTTGTTGGAGTGCGCCGCATGGATCAGCGAGCCCGCACCCAGGAACAGCAGCGCCTTGAACATCGCGTGCGTGAACAGGTGGAAGACGCCGGCGGTGTACGCCCCCACCCCGAGCGCCGCCATCATGTAGGCGAGCTGGCTGATGGTGGAGTACGCGAGCACGCGTTTGATGTCGTCCTGCACGAGCGCCAGCACGGCGGCCATGAGCATCGTGATCGAAGCGACGACCGCGACCACGTCGAGAGCCGCTCCCGCGTGCTCGAACAGGACGAACATACGGGCCACCAGGTAGATGCCGGCGACGACCATGGTCGCGGCGTGGATCAGCGCGGACACCGGGGTGGGGCCGGCCATGGCGTCCGGCAGCCACACGTGGAGCGGGAACTGCGCCGACTTCCCGACGGCGCCGCAGAACAGCAACAGGGCCGCGACCGTGAGCGCGGTGCCGCCGATGTCGCCCTCCTCGGCAAGGTGGTTGATCTCGCCGATGTTGAACGTCCCCGCGAGGAAGAACAGGGCGAAGATCCCGAACATGAAGCCGATGTCGCCGACGCGGGTCGTGATGAATGCCTTGATCGCGGCCGAGGAGTTCTCCTTCTCCTCCCAGTAGTGCCCGATGAGGAAGTAGGAGCAGACGCCGACGCCCTCCCATCCAACGAGCATCTGGACGAGGTTGTTCGCGATGACGAGCAAGAGCATCGAGCCGGTGAAGAGCGACAGGGCCGTGTAGAACCACGTGTAGCGGTTGTCGTCGTGCATGTAGCCGGTCGAGTAGACCTGCACGAGCATCGAGATGAACGTGACGACGACGAACATCACGCCGGCCAGGAAGTCGTAGTTCATGCCGAACTCGAGCTCGAACCCGCCGGGGAGCTCGAACCAGGTCCACGACTTCTCCACGTGGGCGTTGCCGGCGGCGAGCTCGACGAAGCCGATCAACGAAAGCACGAACCCGGCGGCGACGGCGCCGATCCCGAGCGCGTGGCCGCGGTCGCGCATCCGCTTGCCGAAGAACCCGATGGCGATCGCCGCGAGGAACGGCAGCAGCGGCACGATCCACATGAACTCGGTGAACGTCCCCTTGTGGACCTCGTGACCGGCTTCCTCGGCGGCCAGCAGCAACACGTCCATCAGCGCGTCACCACTTCATCAGGGACATCTCGTCCACGTCCACGGTCTGGCGGTTCCGGAACATGAGGATCACGATGGCGAGCCCGATGCCCACCTCGGCCGCGGCGACCGCGATCACGAACAGCGCGAACACCTGGCCCGGAACCCCCGCGTCGTGGAGCATCGACGAGAACGCGACGAGGTTGATGTTCACGGCGTTCAGCATCAGCTCGATCGACAGGAGCACGAGCACCGCGTTCTGCCGGGCGAGGACGCCGTAGATCCCGATGGAGAAGAGCAGCGCGGAGAGCACGAGGAAGTACGAGACCGGCATCTATCCGCTCAACTCCTTGTCCCTTGGCTGATGACGACGGCTCCGACCAGAGCCGCCAGGAGGAGCACCGAGACGACCTCGAAGGGCAGGACGAACGCGGAGAATATGGCGTCGCCGACCTGCTCGGACGTGGTCCCGGCCTCGCGGGTGAAGTCGATCTCCTGCCCCTCGAAAGCGTCGACCATGATCACGCTGCTGACGACGAAGACGGCGAGCGCGCAGAGCGCGGCCAGCGGGCGCTGGTCGTTGTCGAGGTTCCCCTTACCGATCGGGGCGCGCGTGAGCATCAGCCCGAACAGCATCAGGACAACGATGGCGCCGACGTACACGAGGACCTGGACCCACGCGACGAACTCCGCGTACAGCAGCACGAACATCATCGCGGCCCCCAGCAACGTCGCGACGAGGTAGAGGGCCGCGTGCACGACGTTGCCGGTCGTCACCACGCGCAGCGCCGACACGCCCATGACGACGGCGAGGAACCAGAAGACGATCTCGTAGACCTCCATCAACCCTCGTCCTCGGTGGGCGCGACGGGGCCCTGTGGGGGCTGCGGCTCCTCGGCGCGCGGAGCGCCGCTCTCCACGGGCGGCGTCGGGCGCGCGGCTTGCGGCGTACCGGCGCGGCGGATGCCCCGCTCGGCCTTGACGCGCGCCACCTTCGCGCGGGCCTCCGCGACCTGCGGCGACGAGCCCTTCGTCCGCTGCTCCTCCAGCACCTGGCGGTAGACCTCGTCGGGGTCTTCGAGCCGCTCGAGCGCGACGGGCTTGGGGGCCTCGTGCGGGACCTCGACGTTCGGGCCGGGCATCGACTCGAACCGCTCCCTCTCGAGGCTCGTGAGGTCGGCGCCGGCGCCCGCCGGCGCCTCGGTCTTCGGCGCGACCGCGTCCTCGGCGGAGACCGAAGGAGCCTTGGGGGCCGACGGTGCCCCCTCGACCTTCGTCTCGGCGTCCATCTTCGCCGGCTGCTCCGGCGGGCTCTCCATCTGCTCGGCGTCCGACTTCGTCGGCCCCGACTCGGGAGTGGCGACCTTCTCGTCCTCCGCCGGCACGGTATCGACCGGCCGCTCGGGCTCGGTGGCGACGCTTCCCGCCTTCGGAGCGTCCTCCGCCTGCTCGGGGCGGGCCTGCACCGCCGAAGCCGTCGTGGTCGCCGGACGGGCGCCGGTGGCAGCGACCGTCTGCGCGGGCGCGGCCGCCGG
>JALZFC010000030.1:0-34984 GCA_030861725.1 Actinomycetota bacterium
CGTCGGAGACGGCCGAGGAGGCGGCGGAACGCTCGGCGGCACGGCCGCTCTACGGCGACACCGGGTTGACGACGGCCACGCCGGACGAGGACGCGCTCCGGGCGACGCCTCAGGAAGAGCCCGCGGCGGCCGCGAACCCGTTCGAGACCGCGCCGGAGACGCGTCGCGCGGAGCCGGAGCCCGAGGCGCAGCCCGCGGCGGCCGAAGACCCCCAGGAGCAGCCGTTCGAACGCGACGGCAGGTGGTGGTTCCGCCGCGGCGACGAGCTGCTCGTGTACGAGGAGCAGACCGGTCAGTGGGTCGCCGCCGGCGAGCCGTCGAAGTCCGGCAGCGTCGCCGCCCCCGCCGGAGCGGGCGGCCAGAGCACCTCTCCGGGCGAAGCGGGCGGCGGGGCCGCGGCGGGACAGGTCACGACGCAGCTCGAGCCCGCGGGGTCGTTCTGGAAGTGCCCTTCGTGCGGCGCGGTCAACGGCTCGACTGCGACGACGTGCCGCATGTGCTTCACAGCTCGTCCGTAGCGAGGTCCCTCAGCCTCGGCCCCACCCAGGGCAGGGCGGGGTCGCGTCCGGCTGCGGCGCCCAGGAGGAACAGCAGCCACACCGCGGCCCCCCCGGCCGTCAGAGGCAGCACGAGCGACTCGGCAGCCGCGGCCGCGAGGTAGAGGAGCGCCGGCCACACCGCTCCGAGGACGATCGCCTGGAGCCCGTGCCATCTGATCCGCGGGGTATTGCCCGAGAAGTAGGCGACGAGGCCGGTGACGGGGAGCAGGAGGTACGCGAGGCCGGCCATGGTGTGGCCAACCCTACGGCGGGCAGAAGTTGATAGAGGGAGGGGCATATATGAGCAACCGTTTGGCGCAGGAGACGAGCCCGTACCTCCTGCAGCACAAGGACAACCCGGTCGAGTGGTACCCGTGGGGGCCGGACGCCCTTCGGCGCGCGCGCGCAGAGGACAAGCCGATCCTGTTGTCGATCGGCTACGCCGCCTGTCACTGGTGCCACGTGATGGAACGCGAGTCGTTCGAGGACGCCGCGACAGCCGCGCTGATGAACGAGGGCTTCGTGTGCGTGAAGGTCGACCGCGAGGAGCGGCCCGACCTCGACGCGATCTACATGGAGGCCGTCCAGGCGATGACCGGGCACGGCGGGTGGCCGATGACCGTCTTCCTCACGCCCGAGGGCGCACCGTTCTTCGGCGGGACGTACTTCCCGCCCGAGGACCGCCACGGGCTGCCCGGATTCAAGTCGCTGCTCCGCGCGGTAGCCGACGCATGGCGCGAGCGGCGAGACGAGGTGGACGCGCAGGGGAGCAAGCTCGTCGACGTCATCGGCGTCGCGACGAAGCTGCAGCCCTCGGGCGACGTCGTGACGTCGGATCTCGTCCGCTCCGCGGCCCGCACGATCGCGCAGTCGTTCGACTCGAAGTGGGGCGGCTTCGGCGGTGCGCCCAAGTTCCCGCAGCCGATGACGATCGACTTCCTGTTGAGGCTCTCGCTGCACGGCGACGCCACCGCCGCGGAGATGGCTGAGGTCACCCTCGACGAGATGGCCGCCGGCGGCATGTACGACCAGCTCGGCGGGGGCTTTGCGCGCTACTCCGTCGACCGCGAGTGGGTCGTGCCGCACTTCGAGAAGATGCTGTACGACAACGCGCAGCTCCTCCGCACGTACGCGCGGTCGTGGCAGCTGACGCGCTCCGAACGTCACCGCACGGTCGCGCGGGAGACGGCGGAGTGGATGTTCCGGGAGATGCGCGATCCCGCAGGGGGATTCTGGTCGTCGCTCGACGCGGACTCCGAAGGCGAAGAGGGCAAGTTCTACGTTTGGTCTCTCGACGAGGTGCGCGAGGTGACCGGCGACGATGCCGGCGAGGCGATCGACTACTGGGGCTTCACCGAGCGCGGCAACTTCGAAGGCCGGAACATCCCGGTGCTGGCGGGGGCCGAGAGTCCCGGCGCCGCAATCGGCCGCGCCCGAAAGGCGCTCATGGAACGGCGCGCGACGCGCGTCCGGCCCGGGACCGACGACAAGGTGCTCGTCGCGTGGAACGGTCTCGCCGCGGCGGCGCTCGCGGAGGCGGGGGCCGCGCTCGGGGAGCCGCGCTGGGTCGAAGTCGCGACCGAGGTCGTGGACTTCGTGCTCGGCACGATGCGCGTCGACGGCCGCCTCATGCGGTCGTACCGGCAGGGGAACGTGAACCACCTCGCCTACTCGGAGGACTACGCGGCGGTGGTCGAGGCGTGTCTCGCGCTGTGGGAGGCGACGGGCGACCTCCGGTGGACGACCGAGGCGCGGTGGGCGGCGGACGAGGCGATCCGGCTGTTCCTCGACCCCGTCGGCGGCGGTTTCTTCACCACCGGATCGGATGCCGAAGCACTCGTGACGCGTCCCAAGGACCTGTTCGACAACGCCGTGCCCGCGGCGAACTCGACGTTCGCGCTCGAGCTCCAGCGGCTCGCGGCTTTGACCGGCGAGCGTTCCTACGAGTCGCACGCCGTCGCGATCATCCGGCTCGTGCGCGACCTCGTCGGCCGGTCGCCACTCGGGTTCGGTCACCTCCTCGGAGCGGTGGACCTCTACACGTCGGGCCCGGTCGAGGTCGTGATCGTGGGGCGCGGTCGCGACGAGCTGCTCCGGCAGCTCCGCTCGCGCTGGCGCCCGAACGCGGTGCTGGCGGCCGTCGACGAGGTGACGGACGAAGGCGTCGCCGCGATCCCGCTCCTCGAAGGCCGCACGGCCGAGGGACGCGCCACCGCGTACGTCTGCAGGAACGGGACGTGCAAGATGCCGGTCACGGATCCTGCCGGCCTGGAGGAGCAGCTGGCGCTGGCATGAACGGTGTGCGCGTGAATCGCTCGCTCGTGATCCCCGAGGACGAGATCCGGTTGGAGTTCACGCCTTCCGGGGGGCCGGGGGGGCAGCACGCGAACAGGAGCGCAACGCGCGCGGTCCTCGTCTGGAACGTCGATTCGTCCCGCGTGCTCGGCCCCCGGCAGAGAGCGCGCCTGAAGGGCAAGCTGCGCCACCGCATCGACTCGTCGGGGAATCTCCGCCTGACCGGCGACGCCCACCGGTCGCAGCTGCGCAACCGGGAAGCGGTGCGGGAGCGGCTGGGGACGATCGTGGAGACCGCGCTGCGCCCGGAGAAGAAGCGGATCGACACGGCGCCGACGCGCTCGTCGCGGGAGAGGCGCCTGGCGGGCAAGAAGGCGAGGTCGGAGGTGAAGAGAGCACGGCGGGCCCCGAGGGCCGAGGACTAGTTTGTATTACATAACGTGATACAGTAATCGCCTATGGCAGACGCGATCTCTGTGCGCCTGGACGAAGAAGCCCGGCGCGCCCTCGCCCGTCTCGAGGCTGCAGGCCTCTCTCGCTCCCAAGCGGTGCGGCGCTCTCTCGTCGAAAGCGCCGCGCGGCTGGAACGAAAGAAGGATCTCGCGGAAGAGGTCGCCGCGCTCGAGGCCGACGAGGACGATCGTGCCGAGATGCTGGAGGTCGCCACCTTGATGGAGAGCCTGCGTGCTCCGCGGTGATGTCTACGAGCTGAGGCTGCCAAGAGGGACGGGACACGAACAGCGCGGCAGGCGATACGGCGTCGTCGTCCAGGCGGACGAGTTGCTCCCTCGTTCTGTCGTCCTTGTCGCTCCGACCTCCCGTAGCGCCCGCGCCGCCTCGTTTCGTCCCGAGATAGAGATAGGGACCGACCGCACGCGCGTTCTAGCCGAACAGCTCGGCGCAGTCGATGCAGGCCGACTCGGCAAGCTCGTCGGCCACGTGACGCCCGAGGAGCTGTGGGGGATAGACGATGCGCTGCAGACGGTGCTCGGCCTCCGGTAGGGCTGAAAAGAAGGAGCAACCGGCTCCTGCGCCGACTTCACCCGCTGGTCGAGCACGCGCAGAACCGCAGGTGACGATCACGACGCGAGCTCCAGCAAGCGGCGCGCTACGGTCTCCCAGGACCACTGCTCGCGCGCGAACGCGGCGGCTTTCAGCTCGAGCTCTCGTCGCTCGTCGCGCGGCAGGGCGAGGATCGCATCGATCCGTTCCGCGATCCCGGTGACGGGATCGTCCGGGTCGAACGTCAGCAGCCCCGGCACCCCCAGCTCCTGCTCGATCGCGGCGCCCGCCTCGCCGATGCCGGAGTGGCGCGGTACGACGGGCAGGACGCCGGATGCCGCGGCCTCCGCAGCGACCATCCCGAACGCCTCGGCGACCACCGACGGGACCACGAGCACGTCCCACAGGGGGAGGGTCTCGGAGAGCGGTCCGTGCTCGAGCCGCCCGACGAACTCGACCGGCACCGCACGCGCCCGCTGCCAGTAGCCCTCGTCTGCATCCACCGCGTCGAGGAACGACTCGAGCTTCGGGAGCTCTTCGCGCTCGGCGACCCTCCGCGCCGCGCGCGCGTTGCCCGTCGACATCGTGTACGCGAGCGCCTTCAGCTCCTTCTCGAAGCCGCCGTACCCGACGACGACGGCTCGCAGGTCGGGCGTCGTGGTCGCGCCGAGGGCCGCGAGGAAGTGGTGCACGCCTTTCTCGGGGATGAGCTTTCCGACGAAGCCTGCGGTCGGGGGGGCCGAGGGATCGCGTTCGACCGGACGGAAGATCTCGACGTCGCACCCGGGGTTGACGACCGCCGCGCGCGACTCCCATCCCGGCACGACCGACGACGCCGCCGCGACCATGTAGTTGCTCCCGCCGACCACCCGCCGTGCGGCGACGAGGCCCTCGTAGGCGTAATGCCTGTAGCGGTCCTGGCGCTTCACCGCGAACTCCAGCGCGCTCCCGTGCAGCTTCGCCACGTACGAGGTGCCGGTCGCCTCGCACGCCAGCCGCGCGATGTAAGGGCCCATCACCTCGTGGCCGGTGATGATGGCCTCGGGCTGGTGGTCGCGGATCACCGCGACCATCGCGGCGACGTTCCGCGCCACGTAGCTCTCGAGCTCCTCTTCCGACAGGTCGACGTAGAGCTTCGCGGTGAATCCCTCGTACTCGTCGTACACGTACACGGGGAGGATCTCGCCGATGTTCGGACGGACGACGCGGCACCGTCCCGCGGCCGGCGTGGCCGGCGTCGGGTAGTCGGCGAACGTCGAGTTGTCGGGGCCCATGTCGGCCTCGGCGTCGACGTACGGGAGGACTCCGGCGAGCGTCTCCTGGCACATCACCACGACGTCGTGACCCTGGGACCTCCACGTGCGCGTGACGTTCGCGGTGTAGACGTTCGAACCCGAACCGGTCAGGAGGTAGCCGTGCCACAGCAGTATCCGCATCGTCGGGGAGCCTAGACTCACGCCCGTGCTGGAACGGACGCTGCGGCTCGCGCTGAGGAACTACGTCACGCTGTTCCTGTTCGTCGCCTGCGTCACGATCTCGATCCACCTCGTCTACCTCTTCCTGTTCCGCGACGTCGTCGGGGTCTCGGAGCTGCACGCGGCGATCGACGAGTTCCCGCCACAACGACAGGTGCGCGGCGTCGGGCACCGCGACCTCGACGCGTGGCGCGTCGGCAACGGCGTCGTGACGCTGATCGAGATCGCGCTCGTGCCGTTCCTCGCGAAGGGGGCGGCCCGCGTGGTCGAGCAGGACGAGGCGGATGCCTTGCCGACCGTCACGGCCGCGCTCGCGGCGACGGCGAAGCGGGGCTACAAGTGGTTCCCGTCCCCGCGCGAGGCGGGTCCGCTGCTCGTCTGCAGCGCGATCGGGCTCGCCGTGTGGTGGTTCGTCCACCGGACCGGGCTGCTGCTCGTCGAGCCCGTGGGACCGGACGGACGCTGGGCCGCCGTAGCGCTCGTCGAGGGCTCGGCGCGGGCGGCCGCGGCCCCCTTCGTGCTGGTCTCAGTAGTTCTACGTAAATCGCGTCCTAAAGCCGATCAGGTGTTTACGCCGAATCCCTATTGATGCCAGAATCTTCCAAGACCGCCGGCTGACGCGAAGGGCAGATCTCGTGGAGAAAGACAAGGCGACGCAGGCCGCGGACCTCGGGATCCGGCGCGATCCTTTCAGCTCCGCCGCGGCCTCCCGGAAGACCGAGGTCAGGCGGATCCGCGAACGGAACCG
Source organism: Actinomycetota bacterium (assembly GCA_030861725.1). Lineage (GTDB taxonomy): Bacteria > Actinomycetota > CADDZG01 > CADDZG01 > WHSQ01 > JALZEG01. The sequence goes on from JALZFC010000030.1 coordinate 6,060, forward strand.
CCAGAAGCGGCTGCGCTACCTCGCGTACGCGGGCCTTCTCTTCGTGGCGTTCCTCGTGAAGCGCGCGGTCGAGGGCAACGACATCCACCTCGGGCTCCCGTCGCTGTCGCCGGACACGATGATCTACCTGCTCCCGCCGCTTCTGATCCTCGCGGTGTTGATGACGCCGCTGCTGGTCCTCCAGCAGGGCAAGTCGCCGGGCGTCCGGTTCTCGCCCGAAGAGCTCGGGGTCGGGTTCAAGGACGTGCGCGGGATCGACGTCGTCCTCGAAGAGGTGACGCGGACCCTGCAGATCTTCCTGACCTACCAGACGTTCAAGGACGAGCTCGGCGGCAACCCGCGGCGGGGCGTCCTGTTCGAGGGCACACCCGGGACCGGCAAGACCCACCTCGCCAAGGCGATGGCCGCGGAGGCCGGCGTGCCGTTCTTCTTCGTGTCGGCTCCGGCCTTCCAGTCGATGTTCTTCGGGATGACCGCTTACAAGATCCGGTCGTTCTTCAAGCAGCTGAAGAAGGCCGCCCGCAAGGAAGGCGGCGCGATCGCGTTCATCGAGGAGATCGACGCCGTCGGTGGCGCGCGCAGCGGCATGGCCTCGCCGATGTCGCCGGCCGGCGTCCACGGCATGACCCTGTCGCGTTTCGGCAGCAACGACAACGGCGGCATGGTCAACGAGCTGCTCATCCAGCTCCAGTCGTTCGAGACCCCGACCTTCGGGGGCCGCGTCAGGCACCGGATGATCGACATGGTGAACGCGTTCCTGCCGGTGCACCGCTCGATCAAGAAGAAGAAGTCGCGGTACAACAACGTCCTGGTCATCGGCGCGACGAACCGGGCCGACAACCTCGATCCCGCGCTGCTGCGGCCGGGGCGGTTCGACCGGATCCTCCACTTCGACCTGCCGTCGCGCGCCGGGCGCCGCGAGCTGATCGACTACTTCCTCGAGCGTCGCAAGCACCACCCGGAGATGACCCGCGAGGACCTCCGCGAGGAGTTCGCCTCGATGACGCTCGGGTACAGCCCCGCGATGCTGGAGCACATCCTCGACGAGGCGCTCGTGTGGGCGCTGCGCGACGACCGCCGCGAGCTGAACTGGCGGGACGTGCAGCGTGCGCGGCTGACGCAGGAGATCGGGCTCGCCCAGCCCGTCGCCTACACCGACCGGGAGCGCGACCTCATCGCGACGCACGAGGCCGGCCACGCGGTCGCCGCGTACCTGTGCGCGAAGGAGCGCAAGCTCGAGGTCCTCTCGATCATCAAGCGCCGCTCGGCCCTCGGTCTCCTCGCGCACTCCGACACCGAGGAGCGCTTCACGAAGACGAAGTCCGAGCTGGAGGGCACGCTGAAGGTCGCGCTCGGGGGCATGGCGGCCGAGCAGCTGTTCTTCGGCGAGTCGGGGACCGGCCCGTCGTCGGACCTCACGGCCGCGACCACGCTCGTCGCGCAGATGGTCGGCTCGTTCGGGATGGGCAGCTCGCTCGTGTCGTACGACGCGGTGCGCAACGGGCCGCACGGGGGGCCGAACATCGTCGCCAAGGTGCTGAGCAACGAGGACACCAAGAAAGAGGTGGACGAGATCCTCCGCAAGCACAAGGACCAGGTCGCGTACCTGCTGGAGACGAACAAGGACCTGGTCGAGGCCCTGCGCGACGCGCTCCTCGAGCGGGAAGAGCTGATGGGCGACGAGATCCTGACGGTGCTGATGGACGCGCAGAAGCGGCGGGCCGCTCCTCTCGGCTAGCTCAACCCGTGCCGGCGAAGAGGTCCGACTCCGGCGTCTCCGTCTCCACGTGGCTCTTCACCAGCGTGTAGTCCTCCCACGGGTACACCTTGCGGTGCATCTCGTCCGTCACCGCGAACCAGAAGCTGTCCGGGTCGATCTGCGTCGCGTGCGCGAGCAGCGCCTTGCTCCTCAGCTCGATGAACTCGGACACGTCGACCTGTGAGGTGATCTCGGGCTCGTCGAAGCCGAACGAGTCCCAGTTCTCGAGCCACCCCGCGTAGGGGGGCTCGTGGCCCTCCGCGACCGCCGCGTCGTTGAGGAGCTGGAACCGCTTCTTCGTGAACGTCGCGAAGTAGTACAGCTTCGACGGTTGCCACGGCGCGCCGGCGTCGGGCCACCGGCTCCCGTCCGCGGCGAGGTCGAACGCGGCGGTCCCCCACTCGTGCACCTTCACGTGGTCCGGGTGCTCGTACCCCTTCGACTCGTCGTAGCAGAGCACGACCTCGGGGCGTTCGGACCGGATGATCTCGACGAGCTTGCGGAGCGCCTCGTCCTCGTCGGCGTTGCAGAACGCCTGGGGGTGCTTGTTCGCCGCGGAGTCCGGCATACCGCTGTCGCGGTAGCCGAGGTGGTAGATGCGGTTGACGCCGAGCAGGTCGCACGCCGTCTCGAGCTCGGCCTTGCGGATCTCGGCCATGCGCTCCTTGATCCCGGGCCGGTCCATGCGCGGGTTGAGGATGTCGCCCTCTTCGCCGCCGGTCGCGCACACGAGCGCTACGTGCACGCCCTCGCTCGCGTACTTCGCCATCGTCCCCGAGCCCTTCGACGACTCGTCGTCCGGGTGGGCGTGGATGGCGAGCAGGCATCTCTGCTTCTTCGTCACGCCGTTAGGCTAAACGCGATGCGAGCGGCGACTGCTCCCGACTTCTTCGACAAGGCGCGCCGGTTCGCCGTGGCCGGCCTCGTCGTGGCCGGAGCGTGCGGTATCGCCGGATCGTTCCTCGACTGGGCCGTGATCACCGAGCGGCAGGTGGCGGAGGACGTGGACTTCGGCGAGTCGACGGGAGAGATCGAGGCGGGGCAGGGCGATCCCTTCACGGGGATCGAGGCGCGCGACGGGTGGTTCACGCTTGCGGCGAGCGTCGCAACGATCGCCGCCGCCGTGGCGCTCGTCGCGACGAGGCGCAGCGGCTACGCGTGGCTCGCGTTCTGGGCCTCGGTCCTGACCGGCGGGATAGCGTTCGCCGACTACCGCGGCCTGGGCGACGTCGCCGCCGCTATCTCCCGGCGGATGGAGGTGGGGGCCGAGGCGCGCCCGGGGGTCGGGCTGACACTCGTTGCGGCCGGGGCGATGCTGGGGCTCATATCTTCGGTCGCAGGCGTCGCAGCGACACCCCGAGCGGAGCGCTAGCGGTCCAGCGAGAACACGGCTTCGCCGGCCGGCGTGATCGTGGCGCGAAGCTTGCCCGCCCAGAGCAGGTTCACTACGGCCGTCCGGCAACGATCCCGCGGGAGCCCGGTCGCGTTCAGCAGGGCCCCCGCGTCCATGCCGTCCGCGGCGCGGCGCAACGCCTTCGTCACGAGACGGCCGTCCTTGTAGAGCAGGCGCGCGTCCGCGATCACCGCCCGGACGTCGGCGGGCGCGAGGCCGCTCTCGGCCTGGACGAAAGCGGAGGGGTCGCGGGCAAACGACTTGACGACTCCTCCCACTCCCACGGCCGGCGTCGGGCCCGGCTTGCGCTGCGGCAGCCCCATGCTCGCGCGTGCCTCCTCGCGCAGACACGCGTGCAGCGCGTCGCGCCCGTACGGCTCGGCCGCCTTGCCCGTCTTCGCGTAGTGGTAGAGGTGGGCGCGCAACAGGCCCTGCAGCACGGGCTGGAGCACGGCGGACCACGCGAGGCCCCCGAGGGCAACCGTCCCCCACGTCCAGCCGAACGTCACGAGGATCGCCGTCTCGTTCCCGCTCGCGACCGCGACGAGCAACGGACCCAGGACGACCGCCAGGAACGCGCCGGCCGCGATGTACGGCGCCTTGTAGCCGTGACGCGTGACGCCCCTGCTGTACACGACGCTCCACGGGTTCGTCCGCGGGAGCCCGAGGGCCCGGAACCTCCCCGGCCCCCAGCGCTCCGCCACGAGCGCTTCGCTACGTCTCTGTGCGTCGTCCGCGCTCCTCGTGCCCTCGCTCATCGCCACGGGCACGGCGAAGACCGCGAACGCCTCGTAGAGAGGACCTCCGGCCTGAACGGTCGGCGACGGCGACCAGCGCGCGACGCGGGCGATCGTCAGCGCGCCCAGAGCACCCCTGGCGCGAACGGCCCCTCGCAGGAGCGCGCCGAACGAGCGACGACGTCCCTCGACCGCGCCTAGGCCCGCGGCAACCGCGGCCGAGAACGCGACGACGCTGGAGACGACGTACAACGCGGGGACGCCGAGCAAGAGCGACGCGGCCGCCGCAAAGAACGCGCCGAAGGGATCGCCTGCGTCGAACAGCGTGACGTTGATGGCGTACAGCAGCAGCGCGAACAACGCCACTACCAGCAGCGCCAGCACGACCGCCAGCGACTTCAACGGGCGCGAGGCCCGCAGCGCCGTCATCGAGCTGCGCACGAGCGACGCGTCGCGCCTGAGCTGCGATTCGAACTCGTTGACGTAGTTCTGCGTGAGGTCGAGCGCGCGGTTGCCGGTCAGGACCGGCTCGTATCCGGCCTCCGGCACGGCTCCCGGGCCTCCGCTCGGAACGCCCACCGCGAACGGCCCCCACCGCGGCGCGTCCGGGAGGCTCGGGGGCGGAAGCCAGCGGTCGTCCTCACCACCGGGTGGAGGCGGAGCGTCGGGAGCACCCTCGGGATCGGCCGTACGGCGGCCGTCGACGACGACGTGCTCGGTCCATGCGGCGCCGTCGTACCAGCGCAGCACGTGCCTCCGAGTCGGATCCGAGTACCAGCCCTGCCCCGCCACGCCGTCCCGTCCTCGCCGCCGATCGCGGCTCCCAATCTGCCGCCGCGACCCGGGCAGGTCAAGCTCAGATGATCGAGATCATCCTCTCGATCGGCCGGCGGGCCTTCGCGGCTATCTCGGGCGGCACCGTCACCTCGTCACGCCCCGTCTGCAGGCACCGCAGCAGCTTCGACGCCGTGATCATCTTCATGTAGCCGCACACCGCGCCCTCGTTCGCGGGGAGGTAGTTGCCCTTCGGGTTCTCCTTGCGCAGCCGGTGGAGCATCCCGGTCTCCGTCGCGACGATGAACTCCGACGCCTTCGACTCGCGCGCGCGGCGGACCATGCCCCCGGTCCCGAGCACGAACGTCCGGTCCTTCGGGAGGTCGCCCATCGACAGCATGTACATGCACGCCGACGAGCAGCCGCACTCGGGGTGCACGTGGAGCTCGGCGTCGGGGTGGTCGGCCATCATCTGCTGGATGTCGGACGGCTGGATGCCAGCATGGACGTGGCACTCGCCCATCCAGACGTGCATCTTGCGGCCGCTCTCGCGCTCGACGTGCGCGCCGAGGAACATGTCGGGGCCGAACAGGATCTCCTTGTCCTCGGGGATCGACTGGACGACCTTCACCGCGTTCGCGGACGTGCAGCAGATGTCGGTCTCGGCCTTCACCTCCGCAGTCGTGTTGACGTACATCACGACGACCGCGCCGGGATGCTCCGCCTTCCACGCGCGCAGCTGGTCCGCGGTGATCGACGCGGCGAGCGAGCAGCCGGCGCCCGCGTCGGGGATCAGCACCCGCTTCTCCGGGGCGAGGATCTTCGCCGTCTCGGCCATGAAATGGACGCCGCAGAACACGATCGTCGACTCCTCGACCTCGGCGGCGATGCGGGAGAGCTCGAGCGAGTCACCGACGAAGTGCGCGACGTCCTGCACCGCCGGCACCTGGTAGTTGTGGGCGAGGATGACCGCGTCCTGCTCCGCGGCGAGCCGCCGGACCTCGTCGGCCCACGCCTGGTCGGTCTGCGTCAGCGCCTCCGGGGACAGCACCACCTACAGATCCACCTCCAGTGCGACGTCCACGGACCTAGCCGAATGCGTGAGTGCGCCGACCGAGATGAGGTCGGCCCCCGCGCGTGCATAGTCGCCCACATTGTCGAGGTCGACGCCGCCGGAGACCTCCAGAACGACGCGCCCCTCCGCCCGGGAGACGGCGGCCGCGACCTCCGACACGGTCATGTTGTCGAGCAGGACCATGTCGGCCCCGGCCTCGATGGCCTCGTCGAGCCCGGCCAGGTCCTCGACCTCGACCTCGACGCGCAGCCCGTGGTGAGCGTTCATCCGCGCGCAGCGGACTGCCGGTCCGATCCCACCTGCAGCGGCGATGTGGTTGTCCTTGATCAAGATGCCGTCGTCCAATCCGAACCGATGGTTCGAGCCTCCTCCGGCCCGCACCGCGTACTTCTCTAGAACACGCAGACCCGGCGTCGTCTTCCGGGTGTCGACGACCCGCGCGCCGGATCCGTGGACCGATTCGGCGTACTCGGCGGTGAGGGAGGCGATCCCGGACAGCCTGGCCAGGATGTTCAGGGCGGTCCGTTCGGCCGTCAGGATCGATCGCAGATGCCCCTCGACCCGGGCGAGCACGGCGCCCTCCGGGACCACGTCGCCGTCGTCGTGCTTCGGGTCCCATTCGAGCGCCCCGCCGCCGGCGACCTCGAAGCACAGCCCGGCGACGCCGAGGCCGGCGAGGACGAAAACCTCCCGAGCCTCGAGCCGGGCCACGGCGTACGCCTTCTGCGGGATGACTGCAGCGGTGGTGATGTCTCCCCGGCCGACGTCCTCCGCGAGCCACCGCTCCACGTAGGGCCGGATCAGGGACAGATCGAGCTCGTTGTTCATCGGAGGTGCAGGTTACGGGTGTCTGCGAGCGCGCGGGTGGGGTGACCCTTAGAGCCGCTCGATCGAGTACCCGGCCGAGGCCAGCCGCCCCGTCACCTGCTGGATGTGCGTCGGTCCCTTCGTCTCGATCTGGAGCGTCATCTCGACCTCGTCGAGGTGGACCGCGACGCCCTCTCGGTGGTGCTCGACGCCGACGATGTTGGCCTCCATCTCGGCGACGAGCCCGAGCAGGCGGTAGAGCTCGCCCGGCTTGTCGGGGATCCTCGTCCGGAACGCGAGGTACCGCCCGGACGCGCTGAGGCCGTGCCGCATCACGCGCAGGAGCAGCAGCGGGTCGACGTTGCCGCCCGACAGGACGACGACTACCGGGGGCCGCAGCTCCCCGAGCCTCTGCATCACCGCGGCGACGCCGGCCGCGCCCGCGGGCTCGAGCACGAGCTTCATCCTCTCGGCCGTCGTCACCAGCGCCTCGGCGATCGCGTCCTCACCGACGCAGACGACGTCGTCCACCTGCTCCCGCACGTGCGCGAACGTCAGGTCGCCGGGGCGGTTCGCCGCGATCCCGTCGGCGATCGTCGACATCGACTCGAGCGCGACCGGCGCTCCGTGTGCGAGCGACCGCGGGAATGACGCGGCCCCCGCGGCCTGGACGCCCAGGATGCTCGCCGACGGGTGCAGCTCCTTGATCGCGGCGGCGATGCCGGCGATCAGGCCGCCTCCGCCGACCGGGACGACGACGGTCCCGACGTCCCCGAGCTGCTCCGAGATCTCGCAGCCGATCGTTCCCTGCCCCGCGATCACGTGCGGGTGGTCGAACGGGTGCACGAACACCGACCCCGTCGTGGCCGCGTGCTCCTCGGCGGCCTTGAACGCGGCGCCGAAGTCGTGGCCGCCGAGGACGACCCTGGCGCCGTACCGCTTGGTCGCCTCGGCCTTCGGGAGGGACGCGCCGGCCGGCATGAACACCGTCGCCTCGATCCCGGCGAGCGAAGCCGCGAGTGCCACGCCCTGCGCGTGGTTGCCGGCCGAGGCTGCGACGACGCCGGCCGCACGCTCGTGCTCGTCGAGCTGGACGATGCGGTTGTACGCGCCGCGGATCTTGAAGGAGCCCGTCCGCTGGAGGTTCTCGCACTTGACGAAGACCTCCGACCCGCAGATCGCCGAGAGCGCCCGGGAGCGGTCGAGAGGGGTCTGGACGGCGACGCCGCGTAACCGCTCACGTGCGGCGCGGATCTCGTCGAGCCCCACCAGCTCCGGAGTGACCGGTTCGGTCTTCACCACCGGCCATCGTGCCACGACGACCCCCATCTACGCGACGATTGGTGCATGAGCGCCGTCTGGACACCGTCGTCGTGGAGCGCGCTCCCGGCGGGACAACAGCCGCAGTGGCCCGACGAGGCCGTGCTTCGAGAGGTCCTCGGGGAGCTGCGCGTCCTGCCCCCGCTCGTGTTCGCCGGCGAGGCCCGCTCGCTGCAGGCGGCGCTGGCTCGGGTCGAGCGTGGCGAGGCCTTCCTGCTGCAGGCCGGCGACTGCGCGGAGGCGTTCGGCGACTTCACCGCGGACTCGATCCGCGACAAGCTCAAGGTGATCCTGCAGATGGCCGTCGTCCTGACGTACGCGTCGGGGCTCCCGGTCGTGAAGGTTGGCCGGATCGCCGGCCAGTTCGCCAAGCCCCGGTCGTCGTCGAACGAGACCGTCGGCGAGACGAGCCTCCCGTCGTTCCGGGGGCATGCGATCAACGACTCGCCGTTCAACGAAGCCGCGCGCCGGCCCGACCCGCGCCGTCTGCTCCGCGCCTTCCACCAATCCGCGGCGACGCTCAACCTCATCAGGGCGTTCACGAAGGGCGGGTTCGCCGACCTGCGGCAGATACACGTGTGGAACCAGGAGTTCGTCGCGCAGTCGCGGCAGGGGCAGCGCTACGAGGCCATCGCGGGGCAGATCGAGAGGGCGCTGCGGTTCATGGCCGCGTGCGGCGTCGACCTCGAGAACGACGCCGCCATGCACGAGGTCGACTTCTACACGTCGCACGAGGCGCTGCTGCTGGGATACGAGGAGGCGCTCACGCGGCGGGACAGCCTGACCGGCGACTGGTACGACTGCTCGGCGCACCTGCTGTGGATCGGCGAGCGGACGCGGCAGGTCGACGGCGCGCACGTCGAGTTCCTCTCGGGCGTGCGCAACCCCGTGGCGTCGAAGGTGGGCCCGGCGGCGACACCGGACGAAGTCCTCGCGCTGTGCGAACGGCTGAACCCGCAGCGGGAGGCCGGCCGTCTCACGTTCATCGCCCGCATGGGCTCCGGGCGGATCGAGGAGGCCCTGCCGCCGTTGCTGCGCGCCGTCCGGGACGAGGGGCATCGCGTGGTGTGGGCGTGCGACCCGATGCACGGCAACACGTTCTCGACCCAGAGCGGCCGCAAGACGAGGCGCTTCGACGACATCCTCACGGAGATAAAGGGCTTCTTCGTCTGCTGCCAGGCCGAGGACGTGGTGCCCGGAGGCGTCCACCTCGAGCTGACGGCCGAGGACGTGACGGAATGCCTCGGGGGGGCCGAAGAGGTCCTGGACCTCGAGGACCGGTACCACGCGCTGTGCGACCCGCGGCTGAACGCCCGGCAGGCGCTGGACCTGGCGTTCCAGCTAGGGGAGATGCTCCAGGCGCGCTGACCGCGCAGGAAAACGACCGCATAGCGAGCGTTTTCCGCGGGAGAAAGGGGCCGGGGCTCAGGCCCCCGAGCGGATCTTCTTCAGGATCTCGTCGTAGTCGGCGTGGCGGCCCGTCGCCTTCTTCGAGAAGACGAGGCGGCCGTCGACCTCGACCTCGAACACGCCGCCGCGCGCGGGGACGATCACCAGGTCGGTGATGTCCTGCTCGAACTCCTCCAGCAGCCTCTCCGTCAGACCGACGGCTCTAGGTGCGTAGCCTCATTGGGCGCAGTACTCGATAGAGACCTTCATCGCGCCGTGATCCTACGGGAGTCCGCGGCCCCGGTCCGGCTCCTTGGGTTGCTCAATCGCCGCCGGTGCCGCACTCTTGTAGCGACGGAGCCGTTCGAGGAGGGAGCAGCATGGGTGTGACGACGATCGTCGTGCTGGCAGTGGTCGGGCTTCTCTTGTTGTTCCTGATCGTCACTTTCAACCGGCTCGTCAAGCTCCGGAACCGCATCGACGCCGCGTGGTCGCAGATCGACGTGCAGCTCAGGCGGCGCCACGACCTGATCCCGAACCTCGTCGAGACCGTGAAGGGCTACGCGGCGCACGAGCGGGAGACCCTTGAGGCCGTCGTCGCGGCACGCCGCCAGGCCGTCGAGGCGACGGGTGTCGAGAACCAGGCGCAGGCCGAGAACATGCTGACGGGCGCCCTGCGACAGTTGTTCGCGCTCTCGGAGGCCTACCCGGACCTGAAGGCGAACCAGAACTTCCTCGCGCTGCAGGAGGAGCTGACCGGGACCGAGGGTCGGATCGCGTTCTCGCGGCAGTTCTACAACGAGCAGACGCTCGCATACGACAACGCGCGCGAGAGCTTCCCCACCAACGTCGTCGCAGGAGTGTTCAACTTCGAGCCGCGCGAGTACTTCGAGGCCGAGGAGTCCTCGAGGGCGCCGGTGCGGGTCGACTTCGGCCAGGGCGGCGGGACCGCGACGACCTAGACCCGCAACATGTACGACCGCATCGCCGGCAACATCCGCAAGTCGTGGATGCTCGTCGCGGTCTTCTTCCTGCTGATCGGCGGCCTCGGCTACCTCTTCGGGTACCTGACGGGCTTCGGGATGTGGGGGCTCGGCATCGCGATCGCCTTCTCGATCGCCATGACGTGGGGCTCGTACTTCGCGTCCGACAAGGTCGCGCTGGCGATGAGCCGGGCCGTTCCCGCGGACGAGACGCAGTTCGCGCAGCTGCACAACGTCGTCGAAGGGCTGAGCCTCGCGGCGGGGATCCCCAAGCCGCGCGTCTACCTCGTCGAGGACATGGCTCCGAACGCGTTCGCGACCGGCCGGAACCCGGAGCACGCGGCAATCGCACTCACGACGGGGTTGGTCCTGAAGATGAAGCGGGACGAGCTCGAGGGCGTCGTCGCGCACGAGCTCGCGCACGTGAAGAACCGCGACACGCTCGTGATGACGCTCGCGGTGACGCTGGTCGGGGTCGTCGTGCTCCTCGCCGACTGGATGATGCGGGCGCTGTGGTGGGGGGCCGGAGAGTCCAAGAAGCTGCTCGCGCCGCTCGCCGTCGTGGGGATACTCCTGATGGTCACGGCCCCCGTCTTCGCGCAGCTCCTCCAGTTCGCGATCTCGCGTCAGCGCGAGTTCCTCGCCGACGCCGACGCGGTGTTCCTGACGAGGTATCCGGACGGGCTCATCGGCGCGCTGGAGAAGCTGCGCGACGACACGACGGTCGTGCGCAGCGGGAGCAAGGCGACGGCGCATCTGTGGATCGAGGACCCGAACGCGCGCCACGCACAGGAGGGCGGCAGCCGCGTCGGGAAGTCGGGGGCCTGGCTGAACCGTCTGTTCGACACGCACCCGCCGCTCGACCAGAGGATCGCGGCGCTGAGGGCTCTCGCTCCGCAGCCGGCGCAATCCGCAGGGTGAGGGCCGGCACCGCCGGGCGGCACAAACGGAGCAACCAGACAGGTATCGCCTCATAAGGGGCGAAGTCTCAGTTACGCGGCCCACTGCATCACAGGAGGAACTATGAAGAGAACGGCGACCTTCCTGGTCGCGTGCCTGATGTCCACCCTCGCGCTCGCGGCCTCGCCGGGCTCGGCCCAGACGCCGACGGCCGGTGGCATCGTCTACGGTCCCGTCGAGTACGTCACGTACATCCCCTTCGACAACTCGACCTCGACCGGCGTCACGATCCAGGGGAAGTACATGTACCTGACGAGCTGGAAGGAGATCTCGATCTACGACATCTCCGACGTGGAGAACCCCGAGCGGACGGCGTCGCTGCCGGTCGGCTTCATGTTCGAGAACGAAGACGTCGAGATCACTCCCGACGCGAACTACCTCTTCTTCTCCGAGTCGCTGCCGAACGACGAGTTCCACGTCTTCGACATCGAGGACAAGTCGAACATCCAGCCGGTGACCACGCTCGACGGAGCGGGCGACCACACCTTCAGCTGCATCCTTAAGTGCACGTGGGGCTACGGGTCCGACGGCACGATCATCGACCTGCGCGACCCGACCGACCCGAAGCTCGCGGCGCAACGGGACAGCGACAAGAGCTGGCACGCCAAGACAGGGCTCACCGGAGGCGGCCACGACGTCACCGAGGTCAAGAATGGCTTCATCATCACGTCGCCGATATCCGACCCGCTCCAGTACGTCGACGTCCGCGACCCGATGAACCCGAAGGTCCTCGCCCGGGGCGAGAAGCCGGGGACGACGTTCCTGTTCCACTCCGGCGAATGGCCGAACGAGGGCTCGGACCGCTGGCTCCTGATGCAGGGCGAGGACAACTTCAACCCCCGCTGCAACCCCGAAGCCAACGGGCCGTTCATGGTCTACGACACGCAGGGCTGGCAGAAGACCGAGTCGTTCAAGATCTCCGACACGTACGCCGCGCAGAACGGGACGTACACCGACAGCAACCCGCCGGCGAACGGGCTCGGCTGCTCCGCCCACTGGTTCGAGTCCCACCCGACGTTCGACAACGGGGGCATCGTCGCCATGGGCTACTACGAGCACGGGACGCGCTTCTTCAACATCACGTCCAAGGGAAAGATCCAGGAAGCCGGTGTGTTCCTCCCCTACAACGGGTCGACGTCCGCCGCCTACTGGGCGAGCCGGAGCCCGAAGAACGACATCGTGTACGCGGTCGACTACGTGCGCGGCATCGACGTCCTCCGCTACACCGGCAAGCAGATCGACGGTGGTGGCGGCGGTGGTGGCGGTGAAGCCGACAAGCGGCCCCGCGTGAAGATGGCGGCAAAGCCGTTCCGCCCGCAGCGCGGCAGCAGGGTCAACTTCGTCGTGCGCCTGGCGGCGTGTGAGCGCGACAACATGAACCCGGCCGGGACGAAGATCATGCTGAAGCGGAAGACCGGCGGGGAGTACAAGACGGTCGGCACGAAGACCTTCGACCGCACCTGCCGCGTGGTCTTCTCGAAGACCGCGAACTGGAAATCGGCGAAGTTCCGGGCCTTCTGGCCAAAGCAGAAGCCCGGCTACACCCGCGGGCAATCCCAGGAGATAACGGTCAACACCAGGGGCTGAGCCCCGGCACGAGCCGACAAGAAGGAGGCGGCGTCATCGAGACGCCGCCTCCTTTCTCTTTCAGAGCAGCTTCGCGTCGATCCAGGAGACGGTTCGGGCCGCGGCCTCCTGCCATGCATCGCGAGTGGACCGGCCAGACGCCGCTCTCACCTTGAAAGAATGGTCGCCGCCGTCGATCACCGCTACGTCCGCGTCGACGTCGATCTCGCCGAGCACGCGGCGCAGCGTGTCGAGGGGGCAGAACGGGTCGCGCGTGCCCTCCACGAAGAGCATGGGCACTCCGGCGTCCGGGAGGTGAGCGCTCCGCACGCGGTCGGGACCCCCGGGCGGGTGCAGCGGGTAACCGTGGAAGACCAGGCCGTCGGCAGGCGCTCCGGCGGCGACGGCTTGCGACGCGATCCGTCCTCCCATCGACTTGCCGCCGAGGACCAGGGGCCGGTCGCCGGCGATCTCCCGCGCCCGCTCCGCGACCGCGCGGAACGACGCCTCGAGCACCGGCGCCTTGTCGGGCGCCTTCCGCCCGGCCTGCATGTAGGGGAACTCGAATCTCAGGCACAGGAATCCTGCGTCGCCGAGCGCCTCCGCGACGAACGTCATGAAGTCACTGCGCATGCCGGCGCCCGCGCCGTGCGCGAGCACGACCACGGCCCGGCCGTCCTCCGGCCCGTGGCCGAGGACGGGCGCGTCGCCCGCAGGTGGGGGAACCGGCGTCACTACGAGATCGGGGGGGCCTCGAACGTCCTGCGGCGGCCCGCCTCGTCCAGCTCGTCGGCCTTCATCGCGCGGCGTACCCGCCGGATGTCCTTCAGGGGGACGAGAGCGACCGCGCCGCGCGCCGCCCGCACCTGCTCGAGCTGCGCCTCCTTCTCCTCGGCCTGCGCTACCGCACGCGCCGCCCGCGTCCGCAGCCGTTCGACCTCGGCCTCGAGCTCGAGGATCCTCATCACGCCCGCGAGGTTGACGCCCTCGTTCGTGAGCTCCTGGATCCGTCGCAACAGATCGATGTCCTTCTGCGAGTAGCGGCGCGTGTTGCCGCTCGTCCGGCTAGGAGAGAGCAGCCCCTTGCGCTCGTACACGCGAAGGGTCTGCGGATGGACGCCCGCGAGCTCGGCCGCGACCGAGATGATGTAGATCGCCTGGTTGTCGTTGTCTCCTCGCCGCGCCATCGCTCTCCTCCTCTAGGACGCCGCTCGCGCGGCGTCACGCTCGAGCTCGGCTCTCGGCGAGGAGTCGTGCACCTCGGCGAAGCGTTCGAGCGCCTCCCGCTCCTTCCGCGACAGCTTGCGCGGCACCTCCACCACGATCTTGACGAGGAGGTCTCCGCGAGCGGGAGGGGAAGTGGTCGCGCGCGGCCCACCCTTGCCGCGGACGCGCAGCGTCCGGCCGTGCTGCGTCCCCGCGGGCACCTTGACGGTCACGTTGCCGTCGAGCGTGGGGACGACGACGTTCGCACCGAGCGCGGCCTCGGGGAACGTCACCGGCACCTCGACGACGAGGTCGCCGTTGCGGCCCTGCGAGAACAGCGGGTGCGGACGGACCCGGACCATGACGTACAGGTCGCCGGGCTCGCCTCCGCCCGGCGCGGGCGATCCCTTGCCGGGGATGCGGATGCGTGCGCCGTCGGCTACCGCCGGCGGGATCCGGACCTTCGTCCCTGACGCGAGCGTGATCGTCGTGCCCTCCACCGCCTGCTCGAACGAGAGCACGGTCTCGGCCTCGACGTCCGCGCCCTTCTGCGGCCCGCGGAACCCGAACCCGCCGAAGATGTCGCCGAGGTCGACGCCGCGGCCCCCGAAGAGGTCGCCGATGTCGCCGATGTCGACGCGCACGTTGCGGCCGCCGCCGGGGTGGAACCCGAAGCCCTCTCGCGCCCCACCGTAACGGCGCAGCTCGTCGTATTCCTTGCGCTTCTCGTCGCTGCTGAGGACGGAGTGGGCCTCGGTGATCTCCTTGAAGCGCGCCTCCGCGGCCGCGTCGCCCTTGTTCGCGTCGGGATGGTACTGCTGGGCGAGCTTGCGGTACGCCTTCTTGATGTCGTCCTTGGACGCGTTCGAAGAGACGCCCAGCGTCTTGTAGAAGTCCTTGTCGAGCCAGTCGCGCTGGGCCATCGCCTACTCCTCCGGTGCTTCCTCTGTGGGGGCTTCGTCCGGCGCAGGCGGCGGTGGTTTCGCGACGCCCACCATCGCCGGGCGCAAGAGGGTGCCGTTCATCGTGTACCCGCGGCGGTGGACCGTCCGTACGGTCTCGGTCGCCACGGAGTCGTCCTCGTGCGACTCGACCGCCTGGTGCACGTGGTAGTCGAACGGCGCGCCCTCGCCGGGCACTTCGGTGAGGCCCGCGCCTTCGAGCACCGAGCGCAGCTCCTTGAACACCATCTCGACCCCGGTGCCGCCTTCGCCGTGGGCGATCGCGAGCTCGAAGTTGTCGAGCACCGGAAGGAGCTTCTCGACGAGCCGCGCCTCACCGCGCGCGGCGGACTCGGCGTTCTGCGCCATCATCCGCTTGCGGTAGTTGGCGAACTCCGCCTGCAGCCTCTGCAGGTCGCCGAGGTAGTCGGGCTGCTGCTCGTCCGCCGTCTGGTCCTCCGGCGCCTCCAGCAGCTCGGCCTCGACGACCTCCGACTCGACCGCGTCCGCAGGTCCCGCGGCCTGATCGGCGGGTTCGTTCCCCGCTTGCTTCGCGTCGTCGCGGCCCACGCGCCGTTTGTCCTTCACCTGCACCTTGACCGGAACCTTTCGGGGTTGCTCCATCAAGCGGTGGCTTCCCGGTCGTCCACGACCTCGGCGTCCACGACGTCGTCGTCACCCGAGGCCGCGGCGCCGTTCTGCGTCGACGCGCCCTCGCTCTGCGCCCGCTGGTACAGCACCTCGGCGAACTTCTGCGAGGCGGAGAGCAGCGCCTCCGTCTTGCTCCGGATAGCGTCGACGTCGTTGCCCTTCAAGGCCTCCTTCAGGTCCTCGAGCGCGTCGTCCACGACCTTGCGGTCGCCCTCGTCGAGCTTCCCGCCGTGCTCCTTCAGCGTCTTCTCGGTCTGGTAGAGGACGCTGTCGGCCTGGTTGCGGGTCTCGACGGTCTCGCGCCGCTTCCGGTCCTCCTCCGCGTGCGCCTCCGCGTCGCGGACCATCCGGTCGATCTCGTCCTGCGAGAGCTTCGTCCCGCCGGTGATCGTCATCGACTGCTCGCGTCCCGTGCCGAGATCCTTCGCCGAGACGTTGACGATCCCGTTGGCGTCGATGTCGAACGTGACCTCGACCTGAGGCACGCCGCGCGGCGCCATCGGGATGTCGGTGAGCTGGAACCGGCCGAGCGACTTGTTGTGGTCGGCCATGCCGGCCTCGCCCTGGAGGACGTGGATGTCCACCGACGTCTGACCGTCGGCCGCGGTCGTGAACGTCTCGGAGCGCTTGGTCGGGATCGTCGTGTTGCGCTCGATCAGCTTCGTGAAGACGCCGCCGAGCGTCTCGACACCGAGCGTCAGCGGCGTGACGTCGAGGAGCAGCACGTCCTTGACCTCTCCGCGCAGCACGCCGGCCTGGATGGCGGCGCCGACGGCGACGACCTCGTCGGGGTTCACGCCCTGGTGCGGGTCCTTGCCCCCGGTCATCTCCTTCACGAGGGCGCGGACCATCGGCATGCGCGTCGAGCCACCGACCAGGATCACGTGGTCGATCTTGTCGACGGAGATGCCGGCATCCTTCATGACCTGGTTGAACGGGCCCTTGCACTTGTCGAGCAGGTCCTCGGTCATCCGCTCGAACTCCGACCGGCTGAGCGTCACGTCGAGGTGGAGGGGGCCCTGCTCCGTCGCCGTGATGAACGGCAGGTTGACGTTCGTCGACTGCGTCGACGACAGCTCCATCTTCGCCTTCTCCGCGGCCTCCTTCAGACGCTGGAGCGCCATCTTGTCCTTGCCGAGGTCGACCCCGTTCTGGTCCTTGAACGTCTTTACGAGGTGGTCGATGATCCGCTGGTCCCAGTCGTCGCCGCCGAGGTTCGTGTTCCCCGACGTCGCCTTCACGTCGACGACGCCGTCGCCGAGCTCGAGCAACGAGACGTCGAACGTCCCGCCCCCGAGGTCGAACACGAGGATCGTCTGCTCCCCCTCGGTCTTGTCGAGCCCGTACGCGAGGCTCGCCGCGGTCGGCTCCGCGACCACGCGGAGCACCTCGAGGCCCGCGATCTGGCCGGCCTCCTTCGTGGCCTGGCGCTGCGCGTCGCCGAAGTACGCGGGGACGGTGATGACGGCCTCGGTCACCTTGTCGCCGAGGTACTGCTCGGCGTCGGCCTTCAGCTTCATGAGGATGCGCGCGGAGATCTCCTGGGGGCTCCAGCGCTTGCCGTCGATCTCGACCATGTGGTCGGTCCCCATCTCGCGCTTGATCGACCGGATGGTCCGGTCGGGGTTCGTGATCGCCTGGCGCTTCGCTACCTCGCCGACGAGGATCTCGCCGGTCTTGGAGAACGCGACGACCGAGGGGGTCGTCCGCGCGCCTTCGGCGTTCGGGATGACGCTGGGCTCGCCGCCTTCGAGCACGGCAACCACGGAGTTCGTGGTGCCGAGGTCGATTCCAACTGCCTTAGCCATGTCTGAGCTCCCTTGTCCTGTGGGTCGTTCCGGTTGGTCTACTTGAGTGCTTCCAATGATGCCAAGTTGAGTGCTCCATTGTCAACTTCGAGGGCCCCGAGGATATTCCGGGAGCGCGCCCGACGCCAGGGGATGCCGTGCCACAATCGGAGCCGTGGGCGACGAGTTCGTGGAGGTCTACCAGGGCGGCGGTGGCCAGTTCCGGGCCGAGATGCTGCGCTCACTGCTGAGCGGCAGCGGGATCGAGTCGATCCTCACGGGAGGCGCGACGCCGGGCTACCCGACGAACGTGGGGGTCTCGGGCCAGTTCGCGATCGTGGTCCGGGCCTCCGACGCCGAGCGGGCGGTCGAGCTGCTGCGGTCCTTCGACGAGGAGGGGGTCGAGCTCGACGAGATCGAGTGGGGTGAAGACGAGGAGCCCGAGTAGCCCGCTCCTTGACCGATCCCGGCCATGCCTGGTACCAATTCGGACAAACCGGAACAAGACGGCGAGAGGAACGGGAGGACGTAATGGAGCGCAAGGATCCGGCGGTGCGGGAGCTCTTCATCGAGGAGCTCGCGGAGGTCAGGGGCGGCTCGAACCCGCTCGACAAGCTCGGCATCTGGCAGTGGCTGAAGGAGCAGCTCGTCACCACGATGGCGTGTGGCGAGGAAGGCCCCGGCTGCTAGCGACTGCGCCCGGCAGAAGCGTGAGCCCCCGCCCCGGCGGGGGCTCCTTCGCGCCGAGTGTCAAGAACTGAGTGGAGCGAGACCCCGGCTCGCCGCAGGATCGCCTTACGGTCTATTCGAGGGGGTCTCACAGCATGGCCAGACGAGTGAAGGCAACGATCGCGATCGCCGTGGCGCTCTCGCTTCCGGGGGTCGCCGCCGCGGGCGACGAGGCGAGGACGCGCCGGGTGAGCGTGTCACCCGAGGGGAAAGCCGGGAACCTCCAGAGCATGCTGTGCGACGTGGCGCCGGCAGGCTCGACGGTCGCGTTCGACTCGTTGGCGAGCAACCTCGTGAGGAGCGACACGAACGGGTCCTCCGACGTGTTCGTCTCGGACGGTCCCCGCCACGTGGAGCGCGTGAGCCTGACGTCGCGGGGCCGGCAGGCGCGAGGCTTCAACGAGAACCCGTCGATCTCGGCGACCGGCCGGTTCGTGTCCTTCACGAGCTCGACGTACGACCTCGCCCAGCCCGGGAACCGCAATCGCAGGATGACCGTGTTCGTGCACGACCGAGACACCGGACGCACCACCCGCGCCAGCGACCGCTCCGACGGAAGACGCGCCTTCGGCCACTCCTACGACTCGTCGATCTCGCGCTCCGGGCGGTACGTCGCCTTCGTGAGCAACGCGCCGGACCTCGCGATGAAGGGCGACGACAACGGCGTCGAGGACGTCTTCGTCCACGACCGCAAGACCGGAAAGACGAACCGCGTGAGCCTCTCGCGGCGGCTGGACGACCCGAACCGGGACAGCTCGTGGCCGGCGATCTCGGGCAACGGCCGGTACGTCGCGTACGCCTCCGCGGCGTCGAACCTCGTGCGGCGGGACCGCAACGACTCCGTCGACGTATTCGTCTACGACCGCGTCGAGCGGCGCACCGATCTCGTCAGCGTCGCCGCCGACGGCAGCCGGTCGCGCGACTACAGCTGGGCGCCCTCGATCTCGGCCGACGGGCGGTACGTCGCCTTCACGTCGTACGCGTCGCTTGCGAAGACCGACGCGGCCCCCGAAGACGTCTATCTCCACGACCGCGAGACGGGCGTGACGGAGCACGTCAGCGTGGGCTTCGGCGGTGCTGCCAACGGTCGCAGCGACTACGCGTCGATGTCGGACGACGGACGCTACGTGGCGTTCGTCTCGACCGCGGACAACCTCGTCCTCGGCGACACCAACGGCGTCTCCGACGTCTTCGTCCGCGACCGGGTGGAGCAGACGACCACCCGCGTCTCGGTGGGCGACGAGGGGCAGCAGGGCAACGACGCGTCTTATACCCCTCCGTCGCTGAGCCCGGACGGCACGTTCGTCTGCTGGTCGACGGCGGCGACGAACCTCGACGACACCCCGGACAACCACCCCGACAGGGAGGACGTCTTCCTGAGAGGTCCGCTCTTCTGACGCCGGACCCTCGCCGGCGCCGGGACGGCTCCCCGCGGCGGTAGCCGGCTCCTATACTCCGCGCGGTATCCGATCGCCGTCCCATAGGAAACGAGGCCTCGCGTGATCGAGAAGATCCTCATGACCCTGTTGATCCTGGTGACGGTCGCGGCGTTCGCCAGACGCGCGGTCGACCTCGTCGGGTACGTGCGGCTCGGCTCCCCCGACGACCGCACACCGAAGGACTGGGGCCAGGTCCTGCGGGACCAGTTCGTCGTCGTGCTCGGCCAGCGCAAGCTGCTGCAGTGGACGATCCCGGGCCTCATGCACTTCTTCATCTTCTGGGGCTTCGTGATCCTCTTCACGACGATCGTCGAGGCGTTCGGCGCGGTCTACCAGGAGGGCTTCCACATACCGCTGATCGGGCGGTGGGGGCCGCTGGGCGCGCTCCAGGACTTCTTCGTCGTCGCGGTCCTCGTCAGCGTCGGCGTCGCGTTCGCGATCCGCAAGGTCCAGCGGCCGGGCCGGTTCCGCGGCTCGCACCTCAAGGAGGCCGACTACATCCTCGTCGCGATCACCGGCATCATGGTGACGATCCTGTTCACGCGCGCGGCCGAGATCTCGCTCGGCCACTTCCCCTACCCGACCGACTGGACGCCCGTCAGCGACGCCGCCGCCGGCTTGTTCGAGCCGCTCTCGCAAGGCGCGCGGGAGGCCGTCGACACCGTGTTCCTGTGGTGGCACTCGTTGATCATCCTGGGCTTCCTCGTCTACCTCACGTACTCGAAGCACCTGCACATCATCACCGCGGGCATCAACGTGCTGTTCACGTCGGAGCGCCCCAAGGGTGCGCTGAAGCCGATGGAGATCGACCTCGAGACGATGTCCGAGGACGACACGTTCGGGGCCGCGAAGCTCACCGACCTCAGCTGGAAGCAGATGCTCGACGGCATGACGTGCACCGAGTGCGGACGCTGCCAGAGCCAGTGCCCCGCGTGGCACACCGGCAAGCCGCTCTCGCCGAAGCTGCTGATCATGGACGCGCGCGACCACCTGTTCGAGTCCGGTCCCGCGCTGCTCGCGGCGAAGCGCGAGAGCGACGAGGCGTTCGCCGCGGCGGTAGCGGCGCTGCCCGACCTCAACCCGGCGGTCGTCGAGGACGAGGTCATCTGGGACTGCACGACGTGCGGCGCGTGCGTCCAGGCCTGCCCCGTCAACATCGAGCACATCGACGCGATCGTGGACATGCGGCGGAACCTCGTGATGGGCGAGTCGCGCTTCCCGAAGGAGATGCAGAGCGCGCTCACCGGCATGGAGAACACCGGCAACCCGTGGGGACAGCCCCCGCAGGCGCGGACCGACTGGATGAAGGGGACGTCGAAGCAGGAGCCCCTCGAGATACCGCACATCTCCGAGGCTCCCGACGCCGAGGTCCTGTTCTGGGTCGGGTGTGCCGGCGCCTTCGACGATCGCAACAAGAAGGTCGTCTACGACTTCGCGAAGCTCATGCAGATCGCGGGGATCAAGTTCGCCGTGCTCGGGCCGGAGGAGAGCTGCACCGGCGACCCCGCACGGCGCGCGGGGGCCGAGTACATCTTCCAGATGCTCGCCCGGCAGAACATCGAGACGCTCGACGGCTACGGCGTCCGCAAGATCGTGACTATCTGCCCCCACTGCTTCAACACGATGTTCAACGAGTACCCGCAGCTCGGCGGCCGCTACGAGGTCGTGCACCACACGGAGTTCCTGGCCGACCTCGTGAAGCGCGGGCGCCTCCAGCCGCGCAATGAGATGAACGAGACCGTGACGTACCACGACCCCTGCTACCTCGCGCGGCACAACGACGTCTGGGAGGGAGCCCGCTGGGTCCTCGAGTCGATCCCGGGGACCGAGTACCAGGAGCTCCACCGCCACAAGCACACGACGTTCTGCTGCGGCGCCGGGGGGTCGCGCATGTGGATGGAGGAGCGGATGGGCAAGAAGATGAACGTCGAGCGCACCGACGAGGCCCTCGCGTCGGCGTCGAGCACGCTCGCGGTCGGCTGCCCCTTCTGCAACATCATGCTGTCGGACGGCATCACCGAGCGCCACGCCGGTGAGCAGATGAGCGTGCGGGACGTCGCGCAGATCCTGCTGGAGTCGATCGAGTTCCACCCGGAGTCGGGGGCCGCCAAGGCGACGAACGGAAACGGATACCCCGCGACCGCGGCCCCCGAAGAGATGAGCAACCAGCCCGAGGGTTACCCGAAACCGGAGTAGCACTTGCCGTCGCCGAAGGCGACGACGACACGCGCCGGGAAATCCGCATAGGGCGGGATCGCTTGCGATCCCGCTAGGAAGAGACGTACAGACAGAACGGGTGGCCCGCGGGGTCCAGCATCACCCTCACGTCCTCCTGTGGCTGGTGCTCCGCGAGCCTCGCCCCCGCCTCGACCGCGTCGGCCACCGCGGCCTCCAGGTCGTCCACCTCGATGTCGAGGTGCATCATCATCTGCTGCCGGCCCTCGGCCGGGGGCCACACCGGCGGCACGTACTCCGGCGAGGTCTGGAAGCCGAGGTACGCGACGCCCTCCGGCGGCACGACCGCGGCCCATCCCGGCTCGTCCTTCGCGACCCTCCACCCGAGCAACCCGGCGTAGAAGCGCGCGAGCGAGGACGCGTCGGGGGCGTCGAGCACCGCGCCCCACCACCCGGACTCCGCGCGGCCCCGGATCAAACGGACAGCAGCCCCTCGATGTGGACGTCGAGGAGGTGGTCGACGAGCTCCTCCCGGTCGCCCCACTCGAAGTTCGGGAACGCGATCAGCAACGACGTGATGCCGTGCATCACGGCCCACAGCCCGAGCGCCGTCCGGTGCGCGGGGGTCTCGTCGGGCAACGCCCCGGCATCGATGCATCGCTGCACCGCGCCGACGAGGTTCATGAACGCCTTCACGCCGGCGGAGCTCTCCCAGTCCAGCTCCTCGAGCGACTTCTCGTGGACGGTCGTCATCAGAAGGCGGTACTGCTCGGGGTGCTCGAGGCCGAAGCGGATGTACGCGCGCGCCCGAAGCCGCAGGGACTCCAGCGGGTCGTCCGAGCCCTCGGCCGCGTCGTGGGCGACGCGATCGAGGTCGCCGAAGCGCCGCTCGCACGCCTCCGTCAGCAGCTCGTCTTTGTCGGCGAAGTGGAGGTAGATCGACGGCGGCGTACATCCGGCCGCGGCCGCGACCGACCTCACCGACACCGCGTCGGGATGCCCCGCGCGCATCAGCAGGTCCTCCGCCGCCTCGATCAGACGGTCGCGCAGCTTGTCGCCTTCGCCCTTGCGGGCCCTCGTCCGGGCCATGGCGGTCAAGAAACTCCCCTCCCGTCGCTGAGTTAGCATCGATAACCTACCGTTGATAGGTTATCAGTGTAAAGCCGCCAGGCCAAGAAGGCGATGTTTTCCCCCGGACGGACCGGTCAACGGGGTTAACCCTGGACCGTCGCCAGCGTCTGGTAGAGCTGCTTGAGGTGGGCGAGGTCGTGCCCCGCCGTCGTCTGGAGCAACAGCTCGAACGTCTGGGGGCCGCGTTCTGCGTGGTCGGCGGTCTTCGACCACTGCTCCGTCGGCGTCTCCTCCGCCAGCCAGACGTTGGCGCGCCTCAGCGACGAGAACGCCGCCAGCATCTCCGGGAACGACGGGTGCGCGAGCGTAGCCCAGGCGTCCTGGTCGAACCCGTGGAGCTTCGGGTGGGGCTGCGCGAGAGTCAGGCGCCACCGGAACGAGTTCACGACCTCGGCGTCCAGGAGGTGGGCGAGGATCTCCTCTGCCGACCACTCCCCCGGCTCCGGCGCCTTCTGCAGGATCGCCAGGTCCACCTCCGCGCACGCGTCCTCGATCTTCTCCGGCGTCGACGCGAGGACGTCCAGGGGGTCGACGTCACCGAGGAGGTCGAGGATGGCCTGCTGGTACCCCTTCGGGTCCTCGACCGGGTCGGGCGCGACGATCCTTTCTTCCATGACGGCTCCTCTCAGCGGCGGAAGTTCTCGAAATAGCGCGACGGCGTGGGGCCCGTCTGCCCCTGGTACTTGGAACCGACCTCGCTCGTGCCGTAGGGGCGGTCGGCGGGGGAGCTCAGGTGGAAGAAGCTGATCTGGCCCACCTTCATCCCTGGATAGATCGTGATCGGGAGGTTCGCGACGTTCGACAGCTCGAGGGTCAGGTGGCCCTCGAAGCCGGGGTCGACGTAGCCGGCCGTCGAGTGGATGAGGAGGCCGAGCCGGCCGAGCGAGCTCTTCCCCTCGAGCCGCGCGACGAGGTCGTCCGGGAGCTTCACGTACTCGAGCGTCGACCCGAGGACGAACTCGCCCGGGTGCAGGATGAAGGCCTCGTCGGCCGGGACCTCGACCAGCTCCGTGAGGTTCTCCATCGGCTCCTTGACGTCGATGAACGGGTGGCGGTGGTTGTGGAAGGTCCGGAAGTAGCGGTCGACGTGGAGGTCGACGGACGAGGGCTGGACGTCGGCCTCCTCGAACGGCTCGATGCCGATGCGACCGTCGCCGACGGCCTTGCGGATGTCGCGGTCGGACAGGATCACGGCGTCTCCGGGTCGAGGGGTCGCGTGGCCGGAGTCTACCGGCCGGGCCTCTCCTCGACCTCCGTCGCGATCAGCGCGCGGGCTTCGGCCTCGTCGTCCTTGTGGACCATCACGCGGTGTCCGAATGCCGTACCGGAGGAAGCGTGCCCGAAGTACGCACCGAACCCGCTCGACCACACGGCGGCAGGTATGCCGGCGTCGACGAGGGCGCCGCGAACCAGCGCTGCCTGGAGCTCGCTACCCGTCGTGAGCACGGCGACCGGATCCGACCCGACGACCGACTGGAGCGCCTCGAGATCCGGCGCCGGCTCGGCCGGGAGCTCGTCTACGAGATCGACGCCGCAGTCGGTGCAGATGGCGAAACCCAGGCGGTACTCGCACCGGCACCGCGGGCAGTAGCGAAAGGGCCCGTCGTCTTCCTGTGAGCCGATGGCTCTGCCCCTCTCTCCTGGCCGGTCCTATAATCCCTGCGCTCCGCGGGTGTAGCTCAATGGTAGAGCTCTAGCTTCCCAAGCTAGTGACGAGGGTTCGATTCCCTTCACCCGCTCCCATGCAGAAGGCCCGGCCGAAGCCGGGCCTCCTCGCGTCTGTCGCCGTCTAGCTGACGTTGCAGACGAGGATCTCCTGCAACTTCCAGCAGAGGTACCCGACCGGGTCCCTGAGGTCGTTGATCAAGTCCTTGATGTCGCCCGAGCTCGGCGGGATGCAGAGGCCGAAGCTGAAGCAGATCGGCTCGGGTGAGACCGGCGGGATCGGCGGGATCGAGGGGCTCGGCGTCGGAGGCGGGTCGGGGATGTCGTCGATCGAGACCTTCACGAGGCAGTCCGGGCGCGCTATCTCGCCCACGCTCGCCAGGCACGTCTCGGAGCCTCCGCCGCCACCCGGGATCGGGACGCTGATCTGGTTGGGGCTCCCGTCGAGCGTGTAGCGCACGACGACGTACCCGGATGCGGTCGAGCCTGCTCCCAGCACGATCGAGACCGTGCCGCCGCCGCTGTCCACCCGCGGAAGGCCGGGAAGACCTCCGGGCTCGACGCACGCCGCGACGCCGCTCGTCGCCGGCACCCGGACCTTCTGGCCCGCAGCCTCGATCGTCGCCCCGGTCGTCGGAGGCAACGAGACGCACGTCTCGGCCTTGGCGGCCGTCGCCCCGGCGAGGATCCCGCCCAGCACGGCCAGCGCAAGGGGTACTGCAATCAACCTCTTCGTCATCTCAACCCACTTTCGTCGATTCCGCCCTAACGGCCACCTGTTCGGGGCGTTTGCTCGAATCCCTTCCGCGCGCGCTCCCCATACGGGTCGAAGCGCCGCTCGCGGAAAGGGCCCGGCCGAAGCCGGGCCCTCTCTTAGGGACCTCTATTAGCAAGCCAGCAGTTCGGGGAACCGGCCGCATACCCACTGCACGAGCGCGATCGGATCGATCGGGTCGCCCGGCACGCACCCCGTGGGCTTGGTGCAGATCGGCTCCGGTGACACCGTGGGAAGCGGCTCCGGCGAGACCGGCGGAAGCGTCGGCAGCGGGCCCGGATCCGGGATGTCGTCGATCTTCACACTGGCGAGACAGTCCGTGCGCGGCCACTCGCCCACGCTTGCGAGGCAGCGCTCGGAGCCTCCGCCGCCGCCCGGGATCGGGACGCTGATCTGGTTGGGGCTCCCGTCCAGCGTGTAGCGCACGGCGACGTAACCCGACGCGCCGGACCCTCCCTCGAGCACGATCGTGGTCGCGCTGCTGCTGCTGTCCACCCTCGGCAGGCCGGGAAGGCCACCGGGCTCGACGCATACGGCGACTCCGCTCGTCGACGGCACGCGGATCTCCTGGCCGGCAACGATGATCGTCGCCCCGGTCGTCCCCGGCAACTCGACGCAGGTTTCGGCCCGCGCGGCCGTGGCCGCTGCAAGGACCGCTCCGACCACCGCAAGCAGCACCGGTACCGCGATAGCGCGCTTCGACATGTCCACCCCACTCTCTCTAGTCCTATCCGCCCGAACGGCCACGGATTCGGGGTATTCGCCCGAATTCCTCCTCCCGATTCGCGGGCCGCGCTAGATGCAGATCGAAGGCGTCTTCAGGCAGATCGGGTCCGGCCGTTCGATGCAGTACGTCTCGTTGCACCACGGGTCGTCGATCAGATGGATGCAGTACGTCTCGTTGCACCACGGGTCGCCGATCGGAGGCACCGTCGGGAGTGGCTCCGGGGACACGGTCGGGAGTGGCTCCGGGGAGACGGGCGGGAGCGTGGGAGTTGGCGGCAGGGTCGGTATCTCGTCGACCGACACCTTCACCAGGCAGTCGGCACGCGCGGGCGCTCCAACGCTCGCGAGGCATGTCTCGGAACCCCCGCCACCACCCGGGATCGGCACCCGCACCTCGCTGGGACTCCCGTCCAGCGTGTACCGGACGACCACGTAACCGGATGCGCTGGAGCCGGCGCCGAGGACCACGGATGTCGCGGTTCCCCCGGAGTCCACCCGCGGCAGCCCCGGAAGACCTCCGGGCTCGACGCAGGCGCCGACGCCGCTCGTCGACGGCACTCGGACCTTCTGACCCGCAGCCTCGATAGTGGCCCCGGTCGTCCCCGGCAGGGTCACGCAACTCTCGGCCTGGGCCGTACCGGCCGTCAACGGTACGGCCGCAGCCGCGGCAATCACCCCCAGGACCGCAAGATTGCCCAACACGCGCAGATGCATACGTCCACCCCCACCAGGTCACTCCGCCAAGACCCGTCAGGGTTCGTGCGGGTCGTAGGTTCTCCTGCTCGACGTGAAGGGGACTTCCGTGACGTTGCAGGACTGCCCTCCAGGGCGACGAAGTTCCCGTTGGGCGGCTCGACTTGGTGGAGGTCCTGATGCGACGGAGTCTGAAGACCGCGATCACCGCAACGGTCGCCGCGGGGCTCGTGGTCGCGGCCCTCCCGGCCGCGACGCACGCCCGGCCGAAGCGCAAGCCGAAGACGTTCACGGCCGAGGGCCTGGTCGTCGGAGTAGGCGTCGCCACCCACTCGAACTTCATCCTCCAGTGCCCCGACCTGCCGGCCTCGCAGGGACTCGACGCGTATGTGGTCGAGGTCCCCCTGGAGTTCGCGGCGAAGCCTTCGGAGGCGACGGTGAAGGCGACGTCGATCAGCGCCGAGCCGGCGGTGGAGCTCAGCTTCTACACCTATGGATGCGAACAGGGAGACCTCTACGTGAAGGCGCCTACGACGGTGCCGGCGGGAACCGGCTACATCGTCGTCCAGGACCTCCAGGGCGGCGCCGTCGACTTCGAGCTGACGCTGATCCAGAGGTAGTCCTCTCCATAGAACCGACGATCGGCGTCTTCCGAGCGTCCGGCTACGATGCCTCTCGTGCGGCGGCCGGTCGCGGGTCTCGTCTTCGCAGTAGTGCTCTGCAGCGCGGGTCTCTCGGGCGCGCAGGAGCAGGCGGATTGCCGGTGGGCAACGGACCCCGCGGCCACACGCAACGCGATCTTGTCGGGTGTCACCGCCGTCGATCCGACGACGGTCTGGGCCGTCGGCTCGAGGTACGGGTCGGATGACTGGGGGCGCACGCTCGTCCGCCGGTGGGACGGCACGTCGTGGCAGACCTACCCCAGCCCCACGGTCGAAGAGCAGACGAACCACCTGAACGACGTCGCGGTCGAACCGGACGGGGCGGCGTGGGCGGTGGGGGACCGCAGTCGCCGGACGATGAAGACGATCGTGCAGCGCTACGACGGCACGCGCTGGCGCATGCAGCGCAGCCTCAACCCGAGCGAGACCCTGAACTCGCTGGAGGCCGTGGACGTGACGCCGACTGGGTCGGTGTACGCCGTCGGGTCGCGCTGGAACGACAATCGCCGGTACCGCACGATGATCCAGCACTTCGACGGCGCCGATTGGCGGATGGTCCGCGTCGGCCGGCCCGGTCTGTTGTACGACGTCGACGTCGTCGGAGACGGAGACGTCTGGGCGGTCGGCGTGAAGACCGAGCATCGAGCGGCCGGCGCCTATGCCGTCCACTTCGACGGCGAGACCTGGACGGAGGTTGCGGCGCCGGACGTCGGCGGCGGGTTCAGCATCCTCCGCGGTGTCTCGGCGGCGGCCCCCGACGACGTCTGGGCCGTCGGCGCATATCACGAGAATTCCGAACCACAGCCGTTGATCCTGCACTTCGACGGCACGAGCTGGTCGGTCGCGCAGCTTCCGGGGCTCGACAGCGACGTCGAGATCTTCGACGTGTCTGCTCTCGACGCCGCGACCGCGGTCGCCGTCGGCCAGCAGCACTCGTACGACTTCGGCGAAGACAGCCGCGTGGTCCTCGAATGGGACGGATCCGCGTGGACGCGGGCCGTCCAAGACGACGACCGCGTATCCAACTGGCTGCATGCCGTCGACCTCGCTCCCGACGGTCAGGCGTGGGCCGTGGGATACCACTCGACGCACCCTCTGACCTCGTACGTCGAGCACCGCACCTGCGGATGAGGACCTGCGCCTGCGGTCAGCGTGCGTCACCGAGCGCGAGCAGGCGCGGCCCGGCGTCGCATACGTCGAGCAAGACGCATTCGGAGCAACAGGGATTCCTCGCCTTGCAGATGCTGCGTCCGTGCGCGATCAGCTGCATGTGGAGCTCGTAACGCAGCTCCGGCGGCACCGCCTTCTTCAGGATCGCGTGCGCCGCGTGCGCCGTCGCCTTGTCCGCGATCCAGCCGAGGCGCTTCGACACGCGGTGCACGTGGGTGTCTATCGGGAACGCGTCGCGCCCCAACGAGAACACGAGCACGCACGCCGCGGTCTTCGGCCCGACGCCCGGCAGCGAGCAGAGGTATTCCTCGACCTCGTCGTCGCCCAGCCGGTGAAGCCGCGCCAGGTCGATCTTGCCCTCGCGCGCCTCGATCTCTTCGAGGATCGCCCGGATGCGCGGCGCCTTCTGCGC
>JALZFC010000030.1:34994-42756 GCA_030861725.1 Actinomycetota bacterium
CTTCTGCGCCGCGAGGCCCCCGGGGCGGATCGCGTCTTCGACCTCGGGTACCGGAGCCGTCGCGACCTCCTCCCACGACACGAAGCGCTCCTTCAACGACGCGAACGCGCGGCCGGTGTTGACGTCGGACGTGTGCTGCGAGAGCACGGTCATCACGAGCTCGTCGACGGGGTCGAGGCGCGGCTTCGGCGTGAACGGCCCCTGCTGCTTCAGCAGGCGCCGGTGGACCGCTCTGATCCGTCGTGACGAGAGAGGAGCCAGCTACGGCACCCGGGCGATCGACGCGAACCGCGTGTACTGGTTCATGAACGCGAGCCGGACCGTGCCGGTGGGGCCGTTGCGGTGCTTGGCGACGATGAGCTCGGCCTCCCCGCGGGCCTCCGAGTCCGGGTTGTAGACCTCGTCGCGGTACAGGAACATCACGATGTCGGCGTCCTGCTCGATGGCGCCGCTCTCGCGGAGGTCGCCGAGCATCGGCCGCTTGTCGCTCCGCGAGTCCACCATCCGGTTCAGCTGCGACGCGCACACGACCGGGACCCCGAGCTCCTTCGCGAGGATCTTCAGCGAGCGCGAGATCTCCGACACCTCTTGCTGGCGGTTCTCCGAACGGCGGGGGCCCTGCATGAGCTGCAGGTAGTCGATGAGGATCATGCCGAGACCGTGGCGCGCCTTCAGACGGCGGCACTTCGCGCGCATCTCCATCAGCGTGATGTTCGCGGAGTCGTCGATGAAGATCGGCGCCTCGGCGAGACGGCCGAGCGCGGCCGAGAGGCGCGTCCAGTCCTGCTCCTGGAGCGAGCCCTTGCGGATGCGCTGGGAGTCGACCTTGCCCTCGGAGGCGAGGAACCTCTGCACGAGCTCCTGGCGCCCCATCTCGAGGCTGAAGATCACGACCGGCTGGTTCTGACGCACGGCCGCGTTCAGCGCGAAGTCGCCCATCAACGCCGACTTCCCCATCGAGGGCCGCGCCGCGACGATGATGAGGTTCGCGGCCTGGAACCCCGTCGTCCAGTCGTCGAGGTCCGGGAAGCCGGACGCGAGGCCGGTGACGCTCTCGCCCCGCTCGCACAACGCCTCGATGTTCTCCATGCCCTCGATCAGGAGGTCCCTGATCGGGTGGACGGTGTCGCGGAGCCTTCGGTCGGCGACCTGGTAGACGACCTCCTCGGCCTGGTCGGTCGCCGCGGCCACGTCCTCGGGGATCGAGAAGCCGATCTCCTGGACCTCGACGCCGGCGGATATCAGGCGGCGGAGCTGTGCGTGCTCCTCGACGATGCGCGCGTAGTGCGCGGCACTGGACGCCGTCGGGTACGCCTCGAGGAGCCCGTGGATGTACGGCTTGCCGCCGATCTGCTCGAGCGAGCCGCGGCGCTTGAGCTCGTCGGCGACCGTGATCGCGTCGGCGGCCTCGCCCCGGGCGTAGAGGTCGAGGATCGTCTGGTAGATCTCGCCGTGCGCGGGCTTGTAGAAGTCGTCGGCGCGCACGGTCTCGACGACGTTGGCGATCGCCTCCTTCGACTCCAACATGGCGCCGAGCACGGACTGCTCGGCGTCGATGTTGTGCGGTGGGATGCGGTTCGGCCGCGGCCGGTCGAGCGTCGCGACCCCTGCTGCACGCTGCGCCAACTGACTCCTCCCCCTACGAACGTATGTTCGATTATGTCATGGCGGCGGCGGGAAGGCGGTGGATTAGCCCGGGGGAACGGGTGAGGCGGCCTCCCTGCCCTCGGGGGACGGTAGGGGGCCGGGGGTGTTGGTCGCTAGTGGAGCGACAAATCGGTGGAGAACGCCGTCCAGCCGCCGTTCGGGGAGGGAAACCTGTGGAATCGCGAAAGAAAATAGGGCCGCGGGGAGGCCGGGGGCGAAGACGTCTGGGACCCTTTGGACCTACGCCTCCCGGCGGGATCGTCGGCGGCGGGCCCTGCGGCGCGCCGACCGAGAGCGACGTGCGCAACCGATTGCGGCCCGTGCGCGGCTCGTCGGAGCTTTTCGACCGTACCCTCGCTCTGGTTGCCTTCGTCATCGGTGAGAGCGACGACGTCGCCGACTCTCACGAACGGTCGCTGGCTGGGATCCACGAGCGCCAGGATCCGCCCGTGAGCGTCCATCATGTTGAAGTCCACCAGCAACGTCATCTGCGGGTCCCCTTTCCGTGAAAAGGATGGGGTGGCGGACGCCACTCGTGCCGGGCTACATGCGGCGGCTACTCCTCTTCTTCGTGTGCGATCACCTCTACCGTCACCAGCGCGGTGACCTGCTCGTGGAGCTTCACCTCGACCTGGTGGCTCCCGAGGGATCGGATCGGGTCGTCGAGCAGCACGTTGCGGCGGTCGACGACCTCCTCGAGCTGGTCCTCGATCGCGCGCGCCACGTCTGAGTTCGTCACCGAGCCGAACAGGCGGCCCCCCTCTCCGGCGCGGGCCGAGATGTAGACGGGGGCCGCGCCCAGGTGCGCGACCTTCTTCGCCGCTTCTTCCTTCGCACGCTCCTCGCGCTCCGCGCGGGCCTTCTGCATCAGCTCCGCCTGCTTCAGCGATCCCCTGGTCGCCATGAGCGCGAGGCCCTTGGGGACGAGGAAGTTGCGCGCGTACCCGTCGGCGACGACGACGACGTCGCCCTTCTTGCCGAGCTTGTCGACGTCGTCGGCGAGAATGACCTTCATCGTCCCCCCTATCGGCTCGAGTACGGCAACAGGGCCATCTCGCGCGCGTTCTTGACGGCGGTCGCGACGAGCCTCTGGTGCTGCGAGCAGTTACCGGTGACGCGCCGGGCGCGGATCTTGCCCCTGTCGCTCATGAACTTGCGCAGCAGCGCGATGTCCTTGTAGTCGACGTACGTCGTCTTGTCGGCGCAGAACTGGCAGAACTTCTTCTTGCCGCGGCGCATCTGCGCGCCGCGTCCGCCCCTCTTGCCGTCCCTGTCCCTGTCTCTGTCCCTGTCGCGTGGCACTGCTAGAAGCCTCCTTCGTCCGGGATGGCACCGCCGACCGAAGCCGGCGGTCCCCAACTGTCGCCGCCGGACGACGGCTGCGGCGCCGGCTGCGAGCCTCCGCCGCCGGACCCGCCGCCCGAGCGCTGGGAACGCTCGGGCCGCGCCGTCGCCCACCGCAGCGAGGGGCCGACCTCGTCGACCTGCACCTCGACGGTGGACCGCTTGTTGCCCTCCTGGTCCTCCCACGAACGCTGCTGGAGCCGCCCGACGACCATCACGCGCGATCCCTTCTGCAGGGACTCGGCGACGTTCTCGGCCATGTCGCGCCAGCAGGAGCAACGGAAGAAGCCCTCGAGCTTGTCCTCCCAGGCCCCTTCCTTCGGGACGCGGCGGTTGACCGCGACGGTGAAGTTCGCGACCGGAAGGCCCGAGGGGGTGAAGCGGAGCTCGGGATCGTCGGCGATGTTGCCCACGAGCGTGACGGTGTTCTCCGATGCCATTGTCGTCTCTCCTTTTCCCGGCCTACTCAGGCCGGACGATCTTTCCGCGGATGAACTCGTCCGAGATCTGCAGGGTTCTCTTCAGCGTCTCGACCAGCCCCTCTTCGGCGCGGAAGCTCGCCACGAAGTAGTAACCCTCGTTCTGGTGGTTGATCTCGTAGGCGAAGCGGCGCGTGCCCCAGCGATCGACCTTCCCCAGCTCACCCTCCTCGGAGTCGGAGATGATGGTGGAGAAGCGGTCGACGGCCTTCTGGATGTCGCCTTCTTCGAGGCGAGCATCGACAATGACCATTGCTTCGTAGTCGCGCATATGTCCTCCTGTGGACTCGACCGGGCGGTAACCCGGCTCCGAGGCTCTCCCGCGCACGTAACCGGCGGGTGGAGCAGGGGGTTCCGGCGGTCAGTCGACCGCCGCTGTGGCCACGATGCTAGCACCTCCCTTCCGGCCCCCGTAGTGGACCCGCCGGCGATCCCGAACGAAGGCGACGCTAGACCGTGGGTGCGACAGGTTTCGCTAGACGGGGGCGGCGACGGCAGTGTCGTCGAGGACGGGCTCGGGCGCGCGCGGCTCCCGCACTCCTGCCGGCTCCGCTTCCGGCCCCGGCGGCGCCGCGCGGGCTCTCAGGAAGACGACGAACAGGGTGAGGAGCAGGACGGCGCGGTACCAGACCCCGCCGATCATCATCTTCTTCGCGGTCTCGAAGTCGCGACCCTGCGAGACGTCGTAGAACCATTCGAACACCCCGTAGTAGGTGACGGCGTCGACGACCACGTAGCCCACCCACCACAGGACGTTCACGCGCAGAAGCACGAAGAACGGAAGGATCCACAACGTGTACTGCGGCGAGTGGACCTTGCTCCACAGCATGAACGCGACGAGCAACGCGCCGCAGACCTCCGGGAACGGATACGCGCCCTCGCGCTTCGCACGCCGCCAGCCCGCGCCGAGCGCAACCGCGAAGAACAACCCGGTCAGGACGGCCGAAACGAGGTTCAAACGGTCCGGCGTCAACGACGGGTACGAGCCGAGCCACGTGTCCGACGGGAACCACAGCGCCCACATGCTGTCGAAGTTCGGCCCCCGCAGCCGGTGGAACTCGTACGTCGCCCACCACCCGGTGGGGTTCACGATCACGAACGGGAGGTTGACGAGCGCGAACGTTCCCACACCCGCCCCGGCGACCGCGGTCGCGCGGCCCCCGCCGTGCTTGTGCAGGACGTACAGGAACAGCGGCGCGACGAAGAAGATCGGGTACAGCTTGAACGCGCCGCCGATGCCGAGCCACACCGCCGCCCACACCGGCCTCCCCCTGCTCCAGAACCACAACCCGACGACGGTCGCGGTGACGACCAGCAGATCCCAGTTGTGGAACGCGTACAGGACGAGTGGGGGGGCCGCGGCCCACATCAACGCGCGCCAGCCGGCGAGGCGTCCGAGCAGGTAGGCCACGACGAGAGCGAGCGGCCCCATCGTCAGCGCGGAGACGACGAAGTACTGCTCGTGGTTCTCCACGAGCAGCCCGGAGAACCACATGAACAACCCGGTCAGCACGGGGTACTCGATTGCGCCGTCGACGAGGCCGCCGCCCTCGAGGCGCGCGTTCACGTACGGGAAGACGTGGTCGGCGATGCCGCGGAGACCGTACAGAGGGGGAAGGTCGCTGTAGCAGAGCCGCTGGTAGAGGTCGCGGCCTTCGATGGGCTGGAGACACTGCCCCTTGAAGTAGTAGGCGACCACGACGACGGCGAGGGACACCCACATCGCCGTGGAAGCTGCGCGTTTGTTATAGCGGGATCGCAAGCGATCCCGCCCGATGGAGATCTCTCGCCGCGCGGCGTCGTCGCCTCCGGCGACGGTCTCGGGACCCCCCGAGCCGGCTTCCGCCATTGCTATGGATCGGGCTCCGGCGTGGGGTCGCTGCTCGGCGGGATTATCGTCGGCCCCGGGTCGGGCGTCGGCGGAGGAGGTACCGGCGTGGGCGGTGGCGGCGTCACCGCGACCTCGGTCTCCGACGGCTGAGGCTCCGGCGTGGGCTCACCTGTGGGGGCGGCGCTCGGCGTCGCGACCGGCGGCGCGGTGTTGATGACCTTGTCCGGGAGGTCGGTCGGGATCGGGAACGGGACGACGTCCATCTCCGCCGTCGCCTGCAACATGTACGTGTTCCATATCGTCGCGGGGAACGAGCCGCCGGTGACCTCGATGCCCTGGACTGGGCGGCACAGCACGGGATCCGCGCAATAGCTCATCAGCGGGACGATCGGCTCGCTCTTCTTGCCGCCGGGACGTTCGAGCGGATAGCCCATCCACACGACGGTGGTCAGCTGGGGCACGTAGCCGGCGAACCAGGCGTCGCGGTTGTTCTGCGTCGTCCCGGTCTTGCCGGCCGCGGGGCGCGGGAGCGTCACGGCCCCGGCGGCGGTGCCGGAGTCCACCACGCCCTCGAGCGTCTGCGTGAGCACGTGCGCCGAGTTCTCCTCGACGACCTGTTCGACGACGGCCTTGGCCTCGTTCTCGCACTCGCGCTCCTTGTCCTGCACGTATTCGAACAGGCAGTTCCCCTCGGAGTCCTCGATCCACGCCACCGGCGTCACCTCGGGAAGGTCGCCGCCGGCGTCGATCCCCGCGTACGCACGCGCCATCTCAAGGGGCGTGACGTCGAGCGAGCTCCCTCCGAGCGACAGACTGCAGTACGGGGTGATCTGGCCGTCCTTGCCGAAGCCCATCTCCTCCAACAGGTCCGCCACCGCGTCCGGGCCGACCTCCGCGATCAGCTGCGCGAAGACCGTGTTCACGGAGTTCGCCGTCGCCTGCTTCAGGTCGAGCGTCCCGAAGGAGCTCCCGCCGTAGTTCTCGACGTCCCACGGCTCGGTCCCTGCGAGACACGGCTCGTCGGTGATCGACATCGGGCTGTGCCCCGAGAACCGCGACGACGTCGATATCCCTTCCTCGATCGCGGCAAGGAGCGTGAACGGCTTCAACGCCGAGCCCGCCTGCCGCCCGACGTCCGATGCGTAGTTGAAGCCGCGGGCCTTCTTCACGTTGTCGAAGTCGCGCCCGCCGACGAACGCGCGGATCTGGCCGGTCGGCGTCATGGATACGACCGCGGCCTGGGGCTCCTCCGGCGACATCAGCGTCGCGGCGACCGCGTCCTCCGCGTACTCCTGCATGCCGAGGTCGAGCGACGTGTGGATCTTCAACCCCCCGGTGTAGAGCTGGGCGCCGAGCTTCGGCCCGAGGATGTCTCGCCGGAGCCACTCCATGAAGTACGCGGCCTTCTGCGTCTTGGGTGCTCCCGACACCCGCTTGACGGCCTTGACCTTCCCGCGCGCTGCCTGAGCGGCCTGGCTCCGGGTGATGAAGCCCTCGTCGGCCATGTCCTCGAGGACCTGGTCGCGACGCTGCCGCGCCCCGACGGGATTCGTCCCCGGGTCGAACGCCTCCGGCGACGAGATGATCGCGGCGAGGAACGCCGCCTCCTTCAACGTCAGCTCGTCCGCGTGCTTGTCGAAGTACGCGCGGGCCGCGGCCTCGATCCCGTACGCGCCGCGGCCGAGGTAGATCGTGTTCAGGTAGAAGCCGAGGATCTCGTCCTTCGAGTAGCGCCGCTCGAGCTTGATCGCGAGCACCGCCTCCTTGATCTTCCTCGTGATCGTCCGCTCCGGCGTGAGCACCGTGTTCTTCACGTACTGCTGGGTGATCGTCGAGCCGCCCTCGGCGATCTCGCCGCCGGTGAGGTTCTTCCACGCGGCGCGGGCGATGCCGCGCGGCGACACCCCGTTGTGCTCGTAGAAATCCCGGTCCTCGGCCGCGATGACGGCTTCGCCGACGAACGGCCTCTTCTTCAGGAGGTCGTCGGTTTCGACGAGGAAACGCCGCTCCTCGTCGGTGAACGTCCCGATGACGTCGCCGTTCCGGTCGAACACCTCGGCGGACGAGTTCAGGTAGTCGACGTCCTCGGGCAGCGGGATCGAGGCGAACGCGTACGTCAGGACGAGGATCCCCCCGCCGACGAACACCGCACCGATCGGGATCAACCACCCGTACCGCAGGAGCCAGCGCTGGCCGCGGCTCCGCCCCGACGCCTTCTTGCGCTCCGCGCGGGACCGCCGCCTGAACCTCATCGACGTCAGTCTAGATATGCCGCGGTCGCTTTGTGCGGGGAGCTCACAGGAAGCCGACGCGCAGCCCCCACACCGTGAGCCACATCGCGGCACCGGCCGTCACGACGCCGGCCGCCGCGCTCGCCCACACGAGGGACCGGGTGAGCGGCTCCGGGGGCAGCGGCACCGCCACGGCGAGCGCCGCGTGCGGCTGCAGCACGACGCCCGAC
>JALZFC010000074.1 GCA_030861725.1 Actinomycetota bacterium
CGGCCACGCCGCGCTGCGCGGCGTGGCCGCGCGCCCGGCGCAACGACTCGCGGAGCCGCGCCGGGTCCGCCACCCACGTGTGCTCGTCCAGCCGAGCCAGCACGTGTTCGAGCTGCCGCAGCCCGGTGGCATGTCCGACGACCCCGTGCGCGCCGGCCTCGAGGGCGTCGAACAGCACGTCGCCCTCGGCTCGCCTCGTCAGGACGACGACCCGAGCGTGGTCCGCGACTCGCTTCGCGAGGCTGAAGCCGGACCCGCCCGCGAGCTCGAGCTCGGTCAGCACCACGTCCGGCCTCTCCCGCTCGGCGAGGTCCGCGGCCTCCTTCTCGTCGCCGGTCCAGCCGGCGACCTCGGCGACGGCGGGATCGAGCGCGCGGGCGAGCGACTCGCAGAAGAAGGGTTGGGGGTCGACCAGGAGGACCGAGACCGGCACGCCGATATAGTACGCGTCCGCCCTCATGACCCCCCGGCAGACGCCTCTGCCGGCGCCGCCCAGCCCGAAAGGAGACCCGTGCCGGACGAGACGCGCACTCTCACTCCCTGAGAGGAGCAGCTAGAGCGCCTAGGTTGGGTCGCTACGGATCATTACTCGGTGGAGGGGCTCCCCTTCTCGGTCCGCGCCACGGACCAGGTCTTCCTGGACATGCTGCGCGGCTACCTCGGCGCGCACCTGGTCGACGGTCACGACGGTTGGGCGACGCTGTTCTCGGCGGACTGCGGCAAGACGCGCGCGATGGCAGGCGGCAAGGTCGTGCACGGGATCAGCCGCCTGTACTCGAACGGGTTGAAGATCTTCGAGGGCCGCGTGATGGACGAGATGGCCGGCCGCCTGATCTCCGGCGTGCGAGACCTCGCGACGCAGCACTCGAACGAGTACGTGCGGATCCGCGCGGGGGGCGTCGCCGTCGACGGCGCGGCGATCCTGCTGCCGTCGCCGCCGCAGGCGCACCTGCCGGCACTGACTGGGATGCTCGTCGCGCGCGGCGCGGGGTTCCTCGGCGACGAGGTGGTGAACGTCGACCCGGTGCTGCGCCGGGCGCACGGGTTGCCGCTGCCTCTGCTGCTCGACGGCTTCGACCTCCCGCTGTTCCCTCACATCCAGCGCGAGCGCACGCGCCGCAAGATGCGCGGAACGCCCGAGGAGATCCAGGCGAAGACGCCGCGCCGCCCGGTGCCCGTCGAGGAGCTCGGCGGCGTCCCCGCGGCTCCCGCACCGATCCGGAGCCTCGTGTTCCCGTTCTTCGAGGAGGGGGCCGAGACGCGGCTCGAGGCGTTCGGCGGCGCGGCCGCGCTCTTCCGCTTCACCGAGGCGACGCTGAACCTGCACGTGTGGACGGACCGCGCGTTCGTCCTGCAGAGGGACCTGATGGAGTCCGTGCCGGTGTCCCGCCTCGTCGTGGGCGGCTCGTTGGCAGAGGCGGCGGACGTCGTGTGGGCGGCCGCGCGAGAGTTCGTTAGGGGGTGACCAAGGTGACCGGCGACCACGAGCACGAGCACGACGAGGACGCACGTCCCGCGGGGGGCTGACAGAGCGACTTCGACCCAGGTTGGGTCGCTCAGGACCACTACCGCCTGCTCTCGATCTCGTTCACCGTCCGGTCGGTCGACGAGGGCTTCGCGCGCGCTCTCGCATGGCACCTGCGGCCGTTCCACCGCGCCACGCCGGAGACGCAGGCGTTCGCCGTCGACGTGTACGTCGCCGAACGTGACGAGGACATCTCGCCGCCGATGTACTCGCTGTTCGTGCGGAACGAGCTGCACTACCGGAGCCAGGACGTGACCGGGGTCCTCGCGCACGCGGTATGGGACCTGCACCAGCTCGTGCCGAAGAACGCGCGTGATTTCCTGTTCCTGCACGCGGGGGCGGTGGCGCGCGACGGGGGGGCGCTGGTGCTCCCGGCGCGGATGGACTCCGGCAAGTCGTCGCTCGTCACCGCGCTGCTCCGGTCGGGGTGGGGCTACCTGTCGGACGAGCTCGGCTCGATCGATCCCGTCACCGGGCGGATCTACGCGTTCCCGAAGCTGATCAGCCTGGACGCCGCGACGCTCGGGTTCTTCCCGGGTCTTGCCGAGTCGCTGCCGGACGGCAGCGCCACGCCGCTGCCGGAGCGGTTCCTCGCGCCGGAGGACGTCGGTTCTTCAGTCGCGGCCCCCGCGGCGCCGCGCTGGATCGTGTTCCCGACGAAGGAGTGGAAGGGAGACGCCCGCCTCACCCCCGTCACGAGCGCGGCCGCGGTGGAGCGCATGGCGAAGAACTCGTTCAACCTCTACCGCTACGGCGAGCGCGGCGTGATCCTGCTGTCGCGCACGGCCGCGGCTGCACAATCCTTCGAGCTGACGGGCGGGACACCGGCCGAGAGGGCCGAGCTACTGACGAGGGAGCTGATCTAGCCGCCGTCGAGGCGCTGGAGACGCGAAGAGAGCGGCGGTTGCCCGCCGCTCTCCTACGTTCCAGCCCGTTTCCGGCCTAGCAGCCGGCGAGCGATCCCGTGTAGGTCGCCGCGCCGCCACTGTTGCTGCAGACGAAGTTGTTCGGGTCGCAGAGGCCCGGGTTGCAGCAGGGGTTGTCGGCGCCGGTGCCCGGCGGGCAGAACGTCGCGCAGGGCCCGCCGTTGTTCTGGTTGCACTGGTTGCCCGTGCACTTCCCGCCGCAGGCGCCCATACAGCCGCCGTTCACCCCGAGGGAGTGGAAACAGCCGCCGCCGGCCGGCGTGCCGGCGCCCTGGGCGAACGCGGGCGTCGCGGCGACCGTCTGGACGATCGGGGCCGCCCACGCAGCAGCGGCGCCGGTTACGGCGGCCTTGCGGAGGAAGTCCCGCCGCTCGAGGCTCTTTCTGTCTTCGGTGCTCATGACGTCTCCTTGCTCCGTGGACCGTGCCGTTGCTCCCGCCATGATAGGGACGCCCCGGCGGCTTGACGATACGGCCCCCGGCGTAGCTCCCGGAGGTCCCCTCGCCGCTCCGGCGGGCACGAAACCCCAGGTAGAGGCGCCGCCCGAGCGAAAACTACGACGTCCGACGTAGGCGCCCGCGGCGCCGTCGGAACGCTCGCCGCCGGTATGTTCCCCGCATGCCCCGCCCCCGCTCGTGGACCCACGACATGCTGCTGTCCGCCGCCCGCCTCGGCGGCGGCCCCGTCACAACCCCGCGTGACCCCGACTCGTGGGAGGGGCTCGCCATGGCCGCCCGCTCGCACGGCGTCCAGGGATGGCTCGCTCGCCGTCTGCGGGGGCAGGCCTCCGTGCCGGCGGACTTCCAGGTCCGCCTCCAGGCCGCCGCCGCCCGGATCGCAGGTAACCACCGGAAGATGCTCGGCGTCGCCGGAGACGCGCTGGCGCTCCTCGACCGGGCGCAGGTCGCGGCCCTCGTGCTGAAGGGCCCCGCGCTCGTCGAGCGCTACTACGACGACACCACGCTGCGGGCGTACGGCGACGTCGACCTGCTCGTCCGCCCCGGCGATTTCGGCCCGGCCCTCGACGCGCTGCAGTCCGCCGGCTACGCCCTCACGGACCGCAACTGGGACTTCCTCGTCCGGGACCTGCGCGGCCAGGTGCACCTCACGAGCCCGACCGACGACGTCGTCGAGCTGCACTGGCACCTCGTGAACGGCTCGCGGCAACGGCGCACGCTGCGGATGGCGCCGGAGGAGATCTGGGATGCGGCCGTGGAGGGGACGCTCGGGGACGCGCCGTGCTTCGTGCTCGCGCGCGAGGACGAGATCGCCCACCTCGCGCTCCACGCGGCCATGCACGGCTGCAACAGGCTCGTGTGGCTGCTGGACATCTCGGCCGCGCTCCGCGCCGCAGAGGCCCCCGACTGGGACCGCGTCATCGCCCGGCTCCGCCGGTGGCGCTTCGGGACGGGCGGCGGTCTCGTCCTGTCGCTCGCAGCCGAATGGGCCGGGGCACCCGTACCGCGCGGGGTCGCGGACGCGCTG
Source organism: Actinomycetota bacterium (assembly GCA_030861725.1). Classification (GTDB taxonomy): domain Bacteria; phylum Actinomycetota; class CADDZG01; order CADDZG01; family WHSQ01; genus JALZEG01. The sequence continues at coordinate 3,937 of JALZFC010000074.1, forward strand.
GTCCGCGGGCGGGCGGCTG
>JALZFC010000031.1 GCA_030861725.1 Actinomycetota bacterium
GCGGTGGTGGCGGCGGCGATCGCGACCGCGACAGCCGCGGGCGCCGCAGGCGCCGCGGTCGCGGCGGCGGCGGTCCTGTCCCGCACTACATGCGCGAGGAACGCTGGGAGGACCTCGAGGCCGAGGACGACCCGAACGCAGAGGTCCGGACGGGCGTGCTGGACCTGCTGCCCGAGGGCTACGGCTTCCTCCGGACGAGCGGCTATCTCCCCGGCGACAAGGACGTCTACGTCTCGGTGTCACAGGTGCGCCGCTTTCACCTCCGCAAGGGCGACGAGGTCCAGGGCTCCGTCCGTTCGCCGAAGGAGTCCGAGAAGTACCAGGCGCTGCTGAAGATCCACACGATCAACGACAAGCCGCCCGAGGAGGTGCAGAACCGCGTCCGCTTCGCCGATCTCACGCCGCTGTACCCCGAGGACCGGCTCACGCTCGAGCAGCCCGACAACCCCCGCTCGATCACGCCGCGGATAGTCGACCTGATCGCGCCGATCGGGAAGGGCCAGCGCGGCATGATCGTCAGTCCCCCGAAGGCCGGCAAGACGACGGTCATGAAGGAGATCGCGAACGCCGTCCGCGCGAACAATCCCGAGACGCACCTGATCGTGCTGCTCGTCGACGAGCGGCCCGAAGAGGTCACCGACATGCAGCGGTCGGTCGACGGCGAGGTCATCTACTCGACGTTCGACCGCCCGTCCGACGACCACATCCAGGTGACCGAGCTGACGCTCGAGCGGGCCAAGCGTCTCGTCGAGATGGGCCGGGACGTCCTGATCCTGCTCGACGGGATCACGCGCCTGTCGCGGGCCTACAACCTCGCGACGCCGGCGAGCGGCCGCATCCTCAGCGGTGGTGTGGACTCGACCGCGCTGTACCCGCCGAAGAAGTTCTTCGGCGCCGCCCGCAACATCGAGTTCGGCGGGTCCCTCACGATCCTCGCGACGGCGCTCGTCGAGACCGGCTCCCGCATGGACGAGGTCATCTTCGAGGAGTTCAAGGGGACCGGTAACTGGGAGCTGAAGCTCGACCGCCGGATGTCCGAGAAGCGGATCTTCCCGGCGATCGACATCCAGGCGTCCGGCACCCGCAAGGAGGAGCTGCTGCTGACGCCCGAGGAGCTGCAGCTCGTCTGGAGGCTCCGCCGGGTCCTGCACGCCCTCGCCGACGGAGGCGCGCTCGAGCTCCTGATCGACAAGATGAAGGCGACCCAGGGCAACGCTCAGTTCCTCCGGGAGATCGCCAAGGCGCCCGTCAAGGGGGAATAGTTGCTTCTCGGCTTGGGTTTGCCGCAGTGGCTGCTTATCATCGGTCTGGTCGGAGCGTTGCTGCTCACGTTCAAGGTGATGGCACGGGCGTCGGTGGCATACGAGAAGGCGCGCCGGCGCAGAGAGAGTCTCGAAGCAGCCGGTCACGCACGAGCACAGACACGAGAGGACGAGGAATGAAGCAGGGCATCCACCCCGACTACATCGAGACCAACGTCACCTGCTCGTGCGGGAACACCTTCACCACGCGCTCCGTGAAGCCCGAGCTGCACGTCGAGCTGTGCAACCAGTGCCACCCCTTCTACACGGGCAAGCAGAAGCTCGTGGACACCGGCGGCCGGGTCGAGCGGTTCCAGAAGAAGTACGCGAACCGCGCGAAGCCCCGCCAGGCCTCGGAAGAGGCCGTCGCCGAGACGGCGGCGCCCGACGCGGCGACCGGCCCCGACTCGGCCGAGCAGTAGTCACTACACTCACCGGATGAGCGAGCAGACCCCGGCTCCCCGGCCGTCCATCGGCGGCCAGGCGGTGTTGGAGGGCGTGATGATGCGGGGACCGGCGTCGTGGTCGGTCGCGTGCCGCAAGCCCGACGAGACCATCGCGGTCGAGAAGCACCCCCTCCCGAGCGTTGCCGAGCGCCACCCCTGGTTGAAGTGGCCGCTGGCGCGCGGCTGCCTCGTGCTGGGGGAGTCGCTGGCGATCGGGATCAAGGCGTTGATGATCTCGGCGAACCATGCGCTCGACGAGGAAGAAGACCTCTCCGAGAAGACGCTCGGTTGGACCCTCGGCGGCGCGATGGTCCTCTTCTCCGCGATCTTCATCGCCCTGCCCGTCCTCGGGACGAGGGCGATCGAGGGCCTCGTCGGCAACCTGGCGGAGGAGCGCCCGCTGGTCTCGAACCTCATCGAGGGCGGGATCCGGCTCTCGATGTTCGTCGGCTATCTGCTCCTGATCGGGTTGATGAAGGACGTGCGCCGGGTGTTCCAGTACCACGGGGCCGAGCACAAGACGATCTACGCGTACGAGAACGGCGACCCGCTCGACCCGAAGCTGATCGATGACAAGTACTCGACGCTCCACGTCCGCTGCGGCACCAACTTCCTGTTCATCGTCCTGTTCCTGACGATCGTGGCGCACTTCGTGATCGACGTCTTCTTCGCCGACCTCGGTCTGATCCCGCGCATCGCGATCCGCATCGCGGCGATCCCGGTGCTGGCGGGGATCTCGTACGAGGCGATCAAGCTCGCGTCCAAGAACGAGAAGTCGCTGTTCTTCCGGATCTCGATGCTCCCGGGCCTGGCGCTGCAGCGGATCACCACGAAGCCCCCGTCGCTCGACCAGATCGAGGTCGCGATCGCGGCGATGGAGGCCGTGGCCGCAGACGTCCCGGCCGCGACGCCCGCGGACGTCCCGGACTCGCCCGTCGCCTAGCCTTTAAGTGGGCACGCGGCTGCCCCTCTCGTACGGGATACGACTGAGCGGGCGGTTCTACGCGGGCCGGGCCGTCGCCCTCCGTCCACGAGCCGGACGCGGGGGCGGAGGATCACGAATTTGATGGGGGGAGTGGTTCCGCGCGGAACCATCGACCCCATCACCCCCATCCGAATTCGAACCCAGGCGCAGCCAGGTTGCGAATTCCTACGGGTGGTCGTCCCCTAGATCACCGGGAAGATCCCCACGCCCCTCACGATCAGGTAGCGCTGCGGGGTCCACATCGGGGTCCCGTCCGTGCTCTTCAGCGCCGACAGCGTCAGCGTCCGCGTCCGTTGCCCGGCCCTCGTCTCCTCCGGGCCCAGCTCCACGAGGCCGAAGCCCGACCCCTTCGCCTGGCGCAACAGGATGTCGGGGTCGATGTCGTCGCTGAAGCGGTTCTGCTCGGTCCCGGACGACACGAACTCGACGATCCTCGGGACGCTCGGGTCGAGGCTCTTCTGCGGGTACTCGTGGAGCCGGTGCCCGTGCGAGTCGCCGGACACGATCAGGACCGGCGACGCGAGCGAGTCGAAGAAGTCCATCAGCTCGGCCCACTCGTCCGCGAAGCCCTTGCGCCAGGATGCCGGGCTGTGGTCCGAGCCGAACGCCTGCGGCGACGCGACGATGAGCAGGCCGGCGTCGTCGTCCGCCGCTCGCTGCATCTCGTCGAAGAGCCACTGCTTCTGCTCGGCCCCCAGCTTCGAGCGCCGCTCCGGCTCCACCTTCTTCCCGGTGGAATAACGCCGCGCGTCGATCACGAAAACGGCCACGTCGCCGTAACGGAACGTGTAGTAGGCGCTGCGGGGATTCGCCGTCAGCTCGTCGTGCGCACGGATCGTGAACCGCCGCAGGGTGTCGCGGTCTGCGAGGTTCGTGCCGTAGTCGGCGTCGTCCTGCGACATCGAGAGGGGCGCAGAGCGCGTGAGCGCGCCGAAGCTCGGATCCATGAGCATCCTGATCCAGTGATCTTGATAAGTGTCGGGCGCGTGCGCGATCACGCGATGCGGCACGTAGCCGAAGTCGCCCTGGTGCAGGTAGAAGTCCGGAAGCTGCAGCCGGGCGTGCTCGAACGAACGCCGCGGCGACGGCTGCCACCGGGTGCACGATCCGAACGCGAACCGCACGGGAAGCCCCGTCTGCGGCGGCATGCGGAAGCTCGAGGGCGGCCCGTAGACGCGCACGTTCCGCCGCTCCGCCCACGCCCTCCAGTGCACGACCGACGACGCGGCGAACCCGGCGAGATCGAGCTCGGCCGCGGCCGTCTGCGCCCTGTCGGAGCTGTGCCCCGCGGCGACGCGCCTCACGTCCTGAGTGAACGTGGCGTCGGAGCCGTACTCGAAACCGATCCTGGCCGGGACCGCAGACTTCGCCACGACCCTTGCCCTCGCGTTCTGGACGGGCCCTGCCATCGAGTACGCGACGGACGGCGCGGTGTAGGAGCGCTTGTCGTGCGACCACGCGACGATCTCGCCGACGCGGAGCGCGGCGCCGCGGCCGTCGACGGCGTGCTCGGCGAACATGCCGAAGGGACCCGCGCCGGTCAGCGCCGCGGGGGAGGCGTCGGCCGTGTCGACGTTCCAGCCCGGCGGCTCCGGCTCGCTCACCGGCCACGCCTTCACCTTCAGCCGGACCGGGCGCGTCCCCCGGACGAGGAACCTGATCCGGTAGCGCCGGTTCGCCTCGACGTAGAACGGCTTGCGGGCGAGGACCCTCTCGTCGTGGTGGCCGCAGCGCGTGAGCCTGACGTGGTTCCCCGGCCCGATGTGCGCGGCGTAGTAGTCGGCGTATCCGGAACCGCGCGCGACGAGCCCGAACCGCGCCGAGGCGTTCGACATCGAGACCGTCGCGCGCAGGTCGACGTTCGCCACGTCGTGGTCCAGCACCAGGATGGGGTTCGGGCGGTAATAGACGGGGTTCTCCGTCGCCGGCAGGCGATAGATCCCGCGGTGGTCGGAGACGGCCCAGCGCCGGCCGTACCTCTGGTTGAACCAGGGCCATCCCCACCCGACCGCGTCACGGCGCAGGAACCGGTCGCGGAACAGCCACTTCGGCTCGGGCTTCTTGCGTCTCCGGCGCCGGGCGAGAGCGGGGACGGCGCGCGCCGCGACGGCAGCGCCCGCCGCAGCCATGCCTCCGATGAAAGTACGTCTGGTCGTGCCCATGTCGGTTCCCTCGGTCGCTCGGGCCATCACTACTACAGGAAGGCCCGGAAGGGCCAGGTGTATCCTCGTAGAACCGGCCCGGCACCCACCCTCGGCCGCTCGCGGCCGCTTTCCGGGGACCGAAAATAGCCTTTCCCGGTGGGGTGCCGGAACGCGCGTCGCCTCGAGGAGCAACCGATGCAGCTGCCCGAAGACAGACTGAACGAGATGGAGAGGCGCTTCGAGGAGATCGAGCGTCTCCTGGCGGACCCCGCGCTCGGAAGCCGCCCCGACGAGCTGCGGTCGTTCGGCAAGGAGCACTCGGACCTGCGGCCGGTCGTCGTCGCGTGGCGACGCTACCGGGAGGTGTCGGACGACATCGAGGGGGCGAAAGAGCTGCTGTCGGGCTCGACCGGAGACGAACGGGCGTACGTCGAAGAGGAGATCGCCACGCAGAGCGAGGCGCGGGACGCGCTGGCCGAGGAGATCGCGGCGGCGCTCGTGCCGAAGGACCCGAACGACGAGAAGGACGTGATCGTCGAGATCCGCGCGGGCGCCGGGGGTGACGAGGCGGGATTGTTCGCCGCCGACCTGTACCGGATGTACTCCCGCTACGCCGAGCAGCGACGGTGGAAGACGGAGGTCCTGAACTCCAACGAGACCGGCGTCAACGGCTTCAAGGAGATCACGTTCGCGGTCAAGGGGAAGGGGGCGTACTCGCGCCTCAAGCACGAGGCAGGCGTCCATCGCGTGCAGCGGGTCCCGGTGACGGAGTCGAGCGGACGCATCCATACCTCGGCGGCGGGAGTGCTGGTGCTTCCCGAGGCGGAGGAGGTCGAGGTCGACATCGACCCCAACGACCTGAAGATCGACGTGTACCGCTCGAGCGGGCCCGGGGGCCAGTCGGTCAACACCACCGACTCCGCGGTGAGGATCAAGCACCTCCCGACCGGTGTCGAGGTCGCCTGCCAGGACGAGAAGTCGCAGCTCCAGAACAAGGCGAAGGCGATGAGGATCCTGCGCGCGCGACTCCTCCAGGCGAAGCAGGAAGAGCAGCAGCGCGCGGCCGCCGAGGAACGCAAGTCGCAGGTGCGCACCGGCGACCGCTCCGAGCGGATCAGGACCTACAACTTCCCGGACAACCGCGTGACCGACCACCGGATCGGCTACACGTCCCACCGGCTCGGCGAGATCCTCGAGGGCGAGCTCGACGACCTCATCGACGCCCTCGCCAACAGCGACAAGGCCGAGTTGCTCGGGGACGACGGATCCTGAGCCGTCGCAGCATCCGGGACGAGCTCGCGGCGGGCGGCATCGAGTCGCCCGACGCAGAGGCGAGATGGATCACGCAGGCGGCGGGGGAGCGCGACGTCGCGGAGCTGGTCCGCCGGCGGCTGGCGGGGGAGCCGCTTCAATACGTCCTGGGGACGGCTGCGTTCCGGCGACTGGAGCTCGCGGTCGGCCCGGGCGTGTTCATCCCACGGCCGGAGACCGAGCTCGTCGCGGAGCGGGCGCTGGAGCTGCTGCCTCGAGGCGGGACGCTCGTGGATCTTTGTTGTGGTTCGGGCGCGATCGCGTTGTCGGTTGCGGACGAGCGGCCGGATGCGCGCGTAGTCGCATCCGAGCTGTCGCCGGCTGCTGCAGAGTGGGTGACCAGGAACGAACGGGCACTCGGGCTACGGGTCGCGCTCTTCGCCGGCGATCTCTTCGATCCGCTCCCGGCGGAGCTGCGCGGAGCCGTCCACGTCGTCGTCTCTAATCCGCCTTACGTCGACGAGACCGAGCGCGACCTCTTGCCGCGTGACGTCGTCGAGCACGAGCCGCCCGATGCGTTGTTCGCGCCGGGTTCCGGAACGTCGGTGATCGAGAGGATCGTTGCGGAGGCCCCCGCGTGGCTCGAACCGGACGGCTGGCTGGTGCTGGAGATCGGCGAGACGCAGGGGGCCGCGGCGCGGACGCTGCTGGGGGAACGCGGCTTCGCACACGTGGCGATCCGGCGGGACCTGAACGGCAGGGACAGGATCGCCGAGGGCCGATGGGGCTAGACGACGTCGCCGCCGCCCTCGGCGAGGGAGCCGTCGCGATCATCCCCACCGACACCGTCTACGGAGTGGCGGCGGCCCCCGAGAGAGCCACGATCCTCTTCGAGCTCAAGAGACGCCCGATCGAGAAGGCACTGCCGGTCCTGGGCGCCGATCTCGCCCAGCTCCGCCGGGTGGCGGAGCTCGGGGACGTTGCTCTCGACCTGGCGGCGAGGGCGTGGCCGGGGCCTTTGACGCTCGTGGTCCCGCGCGCCGCCGGCTTCACCGCCGACCTCGGCGGCACCGACGACGGCACCGTCGCCGTCCGCATACCGGACCACCCGACGACGCTCGACCTGTTACGCCGGACCGGCCCCCTCGCGGTGACGAGCGCCAACATCTCGGGCGGACGCCCGGCCACTACTTGCACGGCCGCCCGCGGCCTGTGGCCCGGGACGGCGTGCCTCGACGGCGGTACGTGCGACGGACGCCCCTCGACGATAGTCGGCCTCGTCGGCGAGCCGCGGGTGCTGCGGGAGGGCGCGCTCCGCGCCGACGAGGTGCTGAGCTGGGTTCAGGGACCTACGTAGAGGTTCCTGAACTTGTCGCCGACGTAGTCCAGGTACGGCCGCGCGCTGAGCGGCTCTCCCAGGACCTCCTCGCCCAGCTCCTTCGCCGGCTTCAGGTACGCCCGCGAATGGATCTTCTCGCGCATCCACTGCAGCAGACGGGAGCCGTCGCCCCGGCGCAGGTCGGAGTCGAGGTCCGCAAGGTCCTGCCGCGCCCGCGCGTAGAAGGCCGCGGCGTAGAGGTTCCCCAACGTGTACGTCGGGAAGTAGCCCATCGCGCCGATCGACCAGTGCATGTCCTGGAGGACGCCGTCGGCGTGGCCGTCGGGGCGGATCCCCAGGTGCTTCTCCATCGCCGCGTCCCACGCGTCGGGCAGGTCGGCCACCCCGAGCTCGTCCCGGAACAGCGCGACCTCGATCTCGAACCGCAGCGCGACGTGGAGGTTGTACGTCAGCTCGTCGGCCGTGACGCGGATCAGCGTCCGCCGCGGGTGGTTCGCGCCCGTGTAGAACTCGGTCGGCGTGATCATCCCGAGCTCTTCCGGGAAGTGCTCCTTCAGGTGGGGGAGCATGAACTCGGTGAACGCGCGGCTGCGGCCGACCTGGTTCTCCCACATGCGCGACTGCGACTCGTGGATGCCGAGCGACGGCGCATGTCCCGCCGGGAGACCCGCGAGCCGCTCGGGGATCCCCTGCTCGTAGAGAGCGTGGCCGGTCTCGTGGATCGTGGCGAAGACCGACATCATCAGGTCCTTCGGGTCCGCCTTCGTCGTCTGCCGCACGTCGCCCGGCGCGATCTGCGCCGTGAACGGGTGCGGCGACGTGTCGAGGCGGCCGCCGTGCGTGTCGAAGCCGAGCTTCTCGACCAGCCACTGGGAGAAAGCTTCCTGCTTGTCGGGATCGTAGGTCCGCGTGAGGAACTCGGGGGTGTCGGGGGCCGCGCCGACGACCTCCTCGACCAGCGGCCGCAGCCCGTTCGTCAGCTCGGCGAACATCGCCTCGACCTCATCCGTCAGCATCTCCGGCTCGTAGGTGTCCAGCAGAGCGTCGTAGCGCTCGCCCTCCCACCCCAGCGCGTCGGCCTGCTCCTTCTTCAGCCGGACCATGCGCTCGAGGTGCGGCCGCAGGACCGAGAAGTCCGATGCCGGCCGCGCCTCGGTCCACGCCTGGTACGCGAGGCCCTCGAGCTCGGCGAGCTCCTTCACGAGGTCCGGCGGGACCTTCGTCGCCTTCTCGTAGTCGCGCCGCAGCACGCGCACGTGCGCCTGCGTCTCGTCGTCGAGCGTCGCGTCGTCGCGCAGGTCGTCGAGAGCGGCGCCCATCTCGGGCGCGGTCATGCGCTCGTGCAGGAGGCCCTCGAGCGTCGCTATCGCGCGGGCCCGCGACCCGCCGCCGGCGGGCGGCATCATCACCGCCTGGTCCCAGTGCAGGAGCCGCAGCGCCGCGGCGAGGTCGGCGATCTCGTGCAGCCGCGGCAGCAGCGTCTCCCAGGCGGTGCTCATGCCCCCAACCGTATCTTGTGGGCCATGAAGATCGTGTTCGTGTGCACCGGCAACATCTGCCGCTCTCCCATGGGTGAGGCGATGCTCCGCCACGAGCTTGCCGCCAGGGGGTGCAACGACGTCGAGGTCTCGAGCTGCGGGACGTGGGGGCTCGTGCGACAGCCCGCGACGACCGACGCCGTCACGACGCTGAGCGGGCGCGGGATCGATCTCGCGTCGCACCGTTCGAGGGCCCTCGACGCCGCCGAGATCGCGTCTGCCGACCTCGTCGTCGCGATGACGAGCGTCCACGTGCGCGAGATCGCGGCCGAGGTGCCCGGCGCGCTCCCGAAGGTCCGCCTGGTGAAGGAGCTGGCCGAGCTGCGACCGGACGCCGGCACGGGCCTCGCCGGTCTTCTCGCGGCGCCGCGGCCCGAGCCTCGCCGCAGCCTCGACGTCGACGATCCGATGGGGCTGCCGTCCCGAGCATACGAGCGTGCGGCCGGTGAGATCGAAGCCGGGGTGAAGGTGCTGGCCGACGCCCTCTGCCCGCCGGAGCGCGAGCAATAGCCGAAACCCCCGCCGGGAGGTCTTCTAGGATGCGGACGTGAAGATCGCGCTCGGGGCCGACCACGCGGGCTACACGTTGAAGTCGGCCCTCGCACACCGCCTGAAGGAGCTCGGCCACGAGGTCGTGGACCTCGGCACCGACTCCGAGGAGCCTGCGGACTACCCGCGTCTCTGCGCGGCGGTGGGGCGAGAGGTGGTCTCGGGGCGCGCCGACCGCGGCGTCGTGACGGGGGGCAGCGGGCAGGGCGAGGCGATCGCGGCGAACAAAGTACACGGCGTCCGCGCGGCCCTCTGTCTCGACGAGTACACCGCCCGCCTCGCCCGCGAGCACAACGACGCGAACGTGCTCGCGCTCGGCGCACGCATCGTCGCGACCGAGATGGCGTTCCGCATACTCGACCTGTTCCTGACGACGCCGTTCGAGGGCGGGAGGCACGTCCCGCGCGTCGAGCAGATCGCCGCCATCGAGCAAGAGGAGTGCGGCGCGTGAGCATCCCGCTCGGTCCGGCGCCACGCCGCCCCTCCCCGGACGTAGCCTGAGGGCATGACGCCCTACCTCCTGGTCGGCCTCGTCGCGTTCGCCGTCTCGTTCGCGGCGACCCCGCTGGTGCGGATGGCGGCCGTGAGGTTCAACGCGATCGACCACCCGAACGACCGCAAGGTCCACGCGCACCCGACGCCGACGCTCGGCGGCTTCGCCCTGTTCGCCGGGCTGGTCGCCGCGGGCGCCGTCGCGAGCCGGATGCCAGAGTTCGAGGGCGTGTTCACCTCGTCGCTCGAGGCGTGGGGCATCCTCGCCGGCGGCGTCATCATCTTCCTGCTCGGAGTCGTCGACGACCTCAGGGACCTGCCGGCCCCGGTGAAGCTCGCCGGCCAGGTCTTCGCGTCGGGCATCCTCTTCCTCGCCGGGGTGAAGATGCAGTACGTCCTGCTCCCCGGCGGCGATGCGTACAACCTCTCCGACGACGTCTCCGTGCTCGTCACCGTCCTGTGGCTCGTCGCGATGATCAACGCGGTGAACCTGGTCGACGGGCTCGACGGCCTCGCCGCGGGCATCGTCGCGATCGCGGCCGCGTCGTTCTTCGTCTACACGTTCGAGATCGGCCAGCAGGGCCTGTACGGCACCGTCCCCACCGCGCCGCTCGTCGCGATCGTCGTCGTCGGCATCGCCCTCGGGTTCCTGCGCCACAACTTCCACCCGGCGAGGATCTTCATGGGCGACTCCGGCAGCATGCTGCTCGGGCTCGTCCTCGGCGCGACCACGGTCGCCGGCATCGGCAACCTTCCGCAGATCGACGTGGCGCCGTCGAGCAGCGAGGTCTTCCTCGCGTACTTCCCGCTGGTCATCCCGTTGATGGTGATCGCGCTCCCGATCCTCGACGCGCTCCTCGCGATCGCCCGCCGGGCGCGGCGCAGACGCAGCGTCTTCCACGCCGACAAGGAGCACCTGCACCACCGCCTGATGGACCTCGGCCACGGCCACCGGCAAGCGGTGCTGGTGATGTACCTGTGGTCGGCCCTGGCCGCGGGGGCCGCGCTCGCCTTCCAGTTCCTAGAGCGCGGCGACGTGATCTTCGGGCTCCCGATCGCGGTGGGCGCGATCGTGCTGTACACGCTCTTCCCGGTGCTGACGAAGGCCGTGCAGGACCGCCTGGGCTAGCTGTAGTTCCCAATAGACGTCGTTCACCCGGGTCCCCTTGGGGACCTCCCAACGCTACGAGGGCCGCCACCCAGGCGAGCTCGTGGACGACATCACGCTGCTCGGGACGATCACCGGCCGGGCATCGGGTGCTGGGCAGGGGAGGCCAAGCCGGGGGCCAGGGGCGCGCCCGCCGCCGGGGGAGTAGCGGCAGAACGCGTTCACCTTCTCTTCCGGACCTGCTGTGCAGCCCGTGCAGCCCGTGCAGGTTGCACCGGCTGCACCGCATGCACCGGCTGCACCGCATGCACCGGCTGCACCGCATGCACCGGCTGCACCGCTATCCCGCTAGGTCCGGGACCACCTGCTCCAAGAGTTCCTCGAGCCGCCGGCAGTCGAACGGGAGGCTCATCCATCGGTCTCCAGCCTCTCGTCCAGCCAGGAGCCGCCGAGAGCGACGTCGTGCAACCCGGGCACGGGTCCGCGCGAGGGCACCGAGGTCCGTCACCACCAGCAGGTCTCGTCGGGGAACAGCCAGCAGCGGATCTCTCGAATCAGCTCCCTGTGGTCCAACGATCCCAGGTTGGATGTCGTCCAGGCGATCGGGTCGGCGCAGAGCTCGCTTCCGTCGGGAGCCGGCCCGAACGTTCCGCACACCGGCGCGAGCTGACGATCGACCTCCGCCCCCACGTCGGCCAGGATCTGGAACACCGTCACCAGCGTCTGGGTTGCCTTTGCCGCCGCCCACCCGGCCGGGTTCGTGCAGGCGTCCTCACCGCCGGGGCCGTCCGGGACGCTGTTGCAGCCCGTCGCCACGAGCGATGCAGCCGCGTCGTCGACGGTGCGGCGGAGATCCGCGACGAGCGCCGTCGCGCGGACGACGGCGTCGTCCAGGATCACCTTTGCTTGCGCGGCCGTCTGGGAGGCCTTCGCCGACGCCCACCCCGCCGGGTTCGTGCAGGCGTCCTCCCCGTTCGGGCCGTCCGGGACGCTGTTGCAGCCCGTCGCCACGAGCGATGCCGCTGCCTCGTCGACGGTGCGGCGGAGATCCGCGACGAGCGCCGTCGTGCGGACGACCGCGTCGTCCACGATCGCCTTCGCCTGGGGGCCGAGTTGGTTTACCAGCACGATCGCGTCGGCCACCGCGTCGTCCACGATCGGCTTGACCTGAGCGATCGTCTGGTTCGCGAGCGTCGTCACCTGCGAGACCAATCCCGCCACAGTCCCCACCAGGTCCTGGTCGCTCCCGAGCGAGAGCGTGCACGCGGGGTTGGGCGCCTGGGGTGTGCCGATGCTTACGAGGCAGACGCCCTGCGAGGTCCCGATCGCCTGCGGGTCGACGGTCTGGCGGTTGGTGACGCCGTCCTGCACGTACGTGACGGAGAGGGGCCCGAGGTCGAGCGGCGAGACCTGGAGCGACACCGTCGTGCACGACGTGACGCACGATCCGCCCACCGAGTTGCTCACGACGGGGGCGACGGGGGACCCGTCGGGCGTGGACGCGCACACCGATATGCCGGAGAACGACGGGATCCGCTGCGGGCTGCCCCCCACCCCAACGGTGAAGCCCGGCGTCGTCACCGGCACGGTCAGACACGACGTCGCCGCTGCCGCGGGAGCGGCCGGCCCCGCTACGAAAGAACCCGTCACGATCAGCACCGTGCCCGCGACGGCGCGCAACGTCCTCTTCACAAGTCCCCACCTCCGATAGAAAGACCCGCCTGGTCTCGCTGGAGGTTTCGAGGGGGCCTCCCCGGTTCCCTTCTTTGCCGGCGGGGGAGGTTTCTAACGGCCAAAACCTCAGTTTTGGCGAGTTGCAACCCGCCCCCGGCTGGAGTACCTTGTGAAAAGTTTCACAAGCTAGGAGATGAGTTAGGATGCCGTTCCTCCCACTCCCGAACGCCCTCGGAAACGCCCTTCTCGCCGAGGCGCGGCCCCCGCGGGCGTCGGCGCGGGGAGGCGAGCGGGCGTGAGCAACGAGCCGGGGCGGCGATACACGTCGCAGTCGGGCGCTGCCATGGGTATGTCGCTGGCGTTCGAGTTCGCGGGCGCCGTCGCGCTGTTCCTGTTCCTCGGCTGGCTCGTCGACAGGTGGCTCGGCATCGAACCGTGGGGCCAGGTCACCGGCGGCGTGATCGGCTGGTTCGGTGGCGTCGCGCACGTGTACTACAGCTCGCAGAACCGGGCCGCGGAGCGCAAGTACAGGAGGGATTCGTGATCGAGCTGCAGATGGTCGGACGGATGGCGCGCAGGGCGCTCGTCTTGACGCCGGTGCTCGTGGCGATCATGTGGCTGGTCGACGGGCCGGAGTGGGCGTTGTCTGCCGCCGCCGGCGTCGCGATGACGCTCGGCAACCTGTGGCTGTCCGCCCGAATCCTCGGCGGCGTCGCCGAGCGGGCCCCACGGATGCTCCTCCCTGCCGGGCTCGCGACGTTCATGCTCGGCCTCTTCCTGCTGACGATGGTCGCCCTGGGGCTTCAGGCCGCCGACCTCGTCTACTTCCCGGTGACGGGGTTCACGCTGATCGGGTGCCACCTCGGCCTCGTGCTGTGGGAGGCTTCCGGCGCCTACAAACACACCCAAACCCAGACGAACTCGCTCAGCGCGGCCGACACAAGGAGCTGATTCGATGGAAGAACCCCTCATCGATGTAAACCATCTCTTCTTCTGGGACCCGATCCTGTTGGAGGGGACGCCCTTCGAGGTCAACCGCGTCGTCCTGCTGATGTTCGTCGCGGGCCTCGCCTGTCTCGCGTTCTTCCGGGCCGGTGCGAAGGCGCGGCTCGTGCCCAAGGGCTTCTTCCAGAACGCCGCCGAACAGGCCTACACGTTCGTCCGCAACCAGATCGCGGTCGACGTGATCGGGCCGAAGGACGGTCCCAAGTACGCGCCGTACCTCGCGTCGCTGTTCTTCTTCATCTTCTTCTGCAACCTGCTCGAGATCGTCCCGGGGATCAACTTCCCGGTGACTTCGCGGATGGCCGTGCCCGCGGCTCTCGCGTTCCTCACCTACGTCATCTTCGTCGTCATCGGGTTCAAGAAGCAGGGCTTCCGGTTCCTGAAGGACACCCTGTTCCCACCCGGAGTGCCGAAGGCGGTCGCTCCGTTGCTGGCGGTGATCGAGTTCGCGTCGGTGTTCGTGATCCGGCCCCTGACGCTCGCGATCCGGCTCCTGGCGAACATGATGGCCGGCCACGTCTTGCTGACGATCTTCTTCATCTTCACGCACCGTTTGATCGTCGAGGACTTCGGGCCCGCGGCCCCGATGGGTCTGGTGACGCTCCTCGTCGCGGCCGGCCTGCTCGTCTTCGAGATGCTGGTCATCTCGATCCAGGCGTACATCTTCACGCTGCTGACCGCGTTCTACATCTCCGAGTCGATCCACGGACACGGCGACCACGCGGACACGAGCGAGCACGAAGCGCATCAGGTCGAGACCCAGCGACCCCTGGAAGCACCCGCAACCGCAGCCTAGAGATCGCAGAGCAAAAAAAAGGGCGAAGCATCGCCTCGGCGATGCTCCAAGAAGAGGAGGACCACGGATATGACGGACCTGATCACGCTGGCGCAGGAGGGCGGCCTCACCGACGAGGGCGTGGCGACGATCGGCAAGGGCCTCGTGTACGGCCTCGCCGCGATCGGCCCCGGCATCGGCGTCGGGCTCGTGTTCTCGAGCGCAATCGAGGCGATGGCCCGACAGCCCGAGACGGCGGGCGAGACGCGGACGACGATGTTCCTCGGCTTCGCGCTCATCGAGGCCCTCGCGCTCATCGGGTTCGTCCTCTCGTTCATCATCTAGACAGGAGGACGGCGAATGATCGACAAGGCTCACTCCCTCCTGCTCTTCGCGCAGGAGCACGCACCCGCCGAGACCGAGCACGAGCCCGAGGGGATCGACCTCGTCCTCCCGGCGGTCGAGGAACTCGTCTGGGGCTTCATCGTCTTCGGCCTCGTCGCCTTCTTCCTCATGAAGAAGGTCTGGCCGAAGATCAGCCAGGGCATCGAAGCGCGGGAGCAGAAGATCCAGGGCGACCTCGAGGCGGCCGAGGAGTCGAAGAACGACGCGCAACGCGAGCTCGAGCAGTACCGGGCTCAGCTCGCCGACGCCCGCGGCGAGGCCAACCGCATCATCGAGGAGGCCCGGCAGCAGGCGGAGCAGGTCCGCAAGGACCTCACCGCGCGCGCCGAGAAGGACGCCGAGGCGATCGTCGCGCGGGCGCAGGAGACGATCCAGGCCGAGCGCACGCGCACGATCCAGGAGCTCCAGGGCACGATCGCTGCGATCTCGATCGATCTGGCCGAGAAGGTCGTCGGGCGCTCGCTCGACGACAAGACGCAGCGCGAGTTCGTCGACGCATACATCCGTGACGTCGCCGGCATGACGGCGGACGGAGGCAGCAGGAACTGATGGCTGCCGACGAGCTCATCCACGGATACGCAGAGGCGCTCTTCAGGATCGTCCAGGCCGAAGGCGAGCTCGACCGCGTGGAGGACGAGCTCTTCCGGTTCGGGAAGCTGCTCGACTCGAACCACGAGCTGAAGCAGGCGCTGTCGGACCGCAGCATCGAGAAGGACCAGCGTCAGAAGGTCCTGGAGGAGATCCTGAGCGGCAAGGTCAGCCCCCACACGCTCGGGCTCCTCGAGTTCATCGTCGCGCAGGGACGGGCGCGCCAGCTCCCGCAGATCCTGGACGAGCTCAGCGACCTCGCGGCCGAGGCGCGCAACGCCGTCGTCGCGGAGATCCGCTCCGCCGTCCCGCTCGACGGGCCGCAGCGCGAGCAGCTCGCAGACGCGCTCTCGAAGGCCACCGGCAAGAAGGTCGAGGTGAAGGTCCTCGTCGACCCGTCGGTGATCGGCGGCGTCGTGGCCAAGGTCGGAGACACCGTCATCGACGGCACCGTCCGGCGCCGTCTCGAACAGCTGAAAGAGCAGGTGAGGGGATAGTGGCAAACGGAAAGGGCGACGCCGCGCGGGTCGCCTCGGCGGGACGCCCGAACGAGACGACCGCCGGGGGCGGCGGGACGCTGACGATCTCCCCCGATGAGATCTCCTCGGCCCTCAAGCGCTACGTCACGGACTTCCGCCCGACGACCGAGCGCGAGGAGGTCGGGATCGTCACCGAGGTCGGCGACGGCATCGCCCGCATCAGCGGGTTACCCGGCGTCATGGCGAACGAGATGCTCGAGTTCCCCGGGGGGACGGTGGGCCTCGCGATGAACCTCGACGAGGACGAGATCGGTTGCGTCATCCTCGGCGAGGCCAGCCACGTCGAGGAGGGGAACTCGGTAAAGCAGACCGGCAACATCCTCTCGGTCGGAGTGGGCGACGAGCTGCTCGGCCGCGTGGTCGACGCGCTCGGTACCCCGATTGACGGCAAGGGGCCGATCAGGACCTCGGCCAAGCGGCCTCTGGAGGTCCAGGCTCCCGGCGTGACCGCCCGCCAGCCGGTAACCGAGCCTCTCCAGACGGGCATCAAGGCCATCGACGCGATGACGCCGGTCGGCCGGGGGCAGCGTGAGCTGATCATCGGCGACCGCCAGACGGGCAAGACCGCGATCGCGATCGACACGATCATCAACCAGCGTCAGATGTGGGGCACCGACCAGCAGGTCAAATGCATATACGTCGCCGTCGGGCAGAAGGCCTCGACGGTCGCCGAGGTCGTCGGCGCGCTCGAGGAGACCGGCGCGATGGAGTACACGGTCGTGGTCAACGCCGCGGCGTCCGATCCCGCGCCGTTCCAGTTCCTGGCCCCCTACTCCGGCTGCGCGATGGGGCAGCACTGGATGGAGAACGGCGAGCACGCACTGATCATCTACGACGACCTGTCGAAGCAGGCGATCGCCTACCGGCAGCTCTCGCTGCTGCTGCGCCGCCCGCCGGGCCGAGAGGCATACCCGGGCGACGTCTTCTACCTGCACTCCCGCCTGCTGGAGCGCGCCGCGAAGCTGTCGGACGCGAACGGCGGCGGGTCGCTGACGGCGCTCCCGATCATCGAGACCAAGGGCGGCGACGTCTCGGCGTACATCCCGACGAACGTGATCTCGATCACCGACGGGCAGATCTTCCTCGAGTCGGACCTGTTCTTCTCCGGTGTGCGGCCGGCGATCAACGTCGGCATCTCGGTCTCGCGCGTCGGTGGAAACGCACAGGTCAAGGCGATGAAGCAGGTCGCCGGGCGTCTGCGTCTGGACCTCGCGCAGTACCGGGAGCTCGAGGCGTTCGCCGAGTTCGGCTCGGACCTCGACAAGGCGTCGCAGGCGCAGCTCGACCGCGGTGCCCGCATCGTCGAGATCCTGAAGCAGCCGCAGTACACGCCCTTCGCGGTCGAGGACCAGATCATCTCGATCTGGGCCGTCACGAACGGCTACGCGGACGACGTCCCCGTCGACAAGGTGTCGGCGTTCGAGGCCGCGCTGCTCGACCATGTCCGCACCCGTCACTCGAGCGTCGGCGACGCGATCCGCTCGTCCGGGAAGCTCGACGAGGGGACCGAGGAGAGCCTTAAGTCGGCGATCGACGAGTTCAAGTCGACGTGGGGCGACACGACGGAGACGACGGCTTCGACCGAGGGCGTGCCCGACGTCGGTGGCCAGGGCGCCGTGAACGTGGCGACGCCCGGCGACACGACGGCGAACCTCGAGACGGCCGGCACGGACGCGGTGTCGGGGGAGTAACGGGAGATGGCACAGCTCCGGGACATCAAGCGGCGCATCGGGTCGGTGCAGTCGACCCAGAAGATCACGCGGGCCATGGAGCTCATCGCCTCGTCGCGCATCATCAAGGCGCAACAGCGGGTCGACGCGGCCCGGCCCTACGCCGAGGAGATGCGCAGCCTGATGGCGTCGGTCGCGAAGAACGCAGGGAGCATCGACCACCCGCTGCTCAAGCAGCGCGACACCGTCGGGACCGTCGGGACGATCATCATCACGGCGGATCGCGGCCTCGCCGGCGCCTACAACTCGAACGTCATCCGGGCGGCCGAGCGGGACATGCGGGACCACGAGCAGACGCGCTTGTTCGTCGCCGGCAAGAAGGGCGTGTCCTATTTCCGCTTCCGCGGCTACGACCTCACCGAGTCGTGGCAGGGCGTGTCGGACCAACCTTCGATCGACGACGCCCGGATGGTTGCGAAGTCCGCGGCCGGCGCGTTCACGAACGGCGACGTCGACGAGGTCCGCCTCGCCTACACGAGGTACGAGTCGGCGCTGACGCAACGTCCGGTGGTGCTGAAGCTGCTGCCGATCCCGCGCCAGGACCTCGACGAGGGCCGTGAGGACGGCGGGCCGGGGGCGAACTACGTGTTCGAGCCCGACCCCGAGGACATCCTGGGATACCTGCTGCCCCGCTACGTCGAGGGCTCGGTCTACCAGGGGATGCTCGAAGCGGCCGCGTCGGAGCACGCGGCGCGGCGGCGCGCGATGAAGGCCGCGACCGACAACGCGGACGAGCTCATCGAAGGCCTCACCCGCGTCTACAACCAGGCACGCCAGGCAGAGATCACGACGGAGATCATGGAGGTCGTCGGCGGCGCGGAAGCGCTGCGGGCGGCCTCCAAGGGGGGTTCGGGGGGGTAGCGAAGCTCGAAGAGCGACCCCCCGATTCCGTAGTGCGGGGCCGACACCGTCGGACCCGCACGGAGGAAGGAAAGAGACATGAGGTCGTCGGCGGGGCTGAGGCCCTGCGTGCGGGCTCCACGAAGGGATAGGGAGAAGCCATGGCAGTAACCGAAGAACGAATGACCCGGCCACGCACCAGCGAGGGCCGCGTCATCACGGTCACCGGCCCCGTCATCGAGGTCGAGTTCCCGCCGGACGCGTTGCCGGAGATCAACTACGCGCTCGAGGTCGAGCGGACGATCGCCGGCAAGACCGACACGATCACGGCAGAGGTCAGCCAGCACATCGGGGAGTCCGTCGTGAAGGCGATCTGCATGAAGGCGACCGACGGCGTCGTCCGCGGCACGCCGGTCCTGAACACCGGCATCTCGATCACCGTCCCCGTCGGCCCCGCGACGCTCGGCCACGTCTACAACGTGCTCGGCGAGCCCGTCGACGACTCGACCCTTCCCGAGGGCATCGAACGGTGGCCCATCCACCGTCAGCCCCCTCCCTTCGAGGAGCTCGAGCCGAAGACCGAGATGTTCGAGACGGGCATCAAGGTCATCGACCTACTCGAGCCGTACGTGCAGGGCGGGAAGATCGGGATGTTCGGCGGCGCCGGCGTCGGCAAGACCGTCGTCATCCAGGAGATGATCTACCGCGTCGCCGAGCAGCACGGTGGTGTGTCCGTGTTCGCCGGCGTCGGGGAGCGCACCCGTGAGGGCAACGACCTCTGGCTCGAGATGAAGGAGTCGGGGGTCCTCGAGAAGACCGCCCTGGTCTACGGCCAGATGGACGAGCCGCCGGGCGTGCGCCTGCGCGTCGCGCTGAGCGCGCTCACGATGGCCGAGTACTTCCGGGACGTCGAGCACCAGGACGTGTTGCTGTTCGTCGACAACATCTTCCGCTTCGTCCAGGCCGGCTCCGAGGTTTCCACGCTCCTCGGCCGCATGCCCTCGGCCGTCGGGTATCAGCCGACGCTGTCGGAGGAGATGGGCGAGCTGCAGGAACGCATCACGTCGACGAAGGGCCGCTCGATCACGTCGCTGCAGGCGATCTACGTCCCCGCCGACGACATCACCGACCCGGCGCCGCACACCGCGTTCGCCCACCTCGACGCGACGACGGTGCTCTCGAGGCAGATCGCGTCGCTCGGCATCTACCCGGCCGTCGACCCGCTCGACTCCACCTCACGGATCCTCGACCCCCGTTACGTCGGCGACGAGCACTACAACGTCGCCCTGACCGTGCAGAGGATCCTGCAGCGCTACAAGGACCTCCAGGACATCATCGCGATCCTCGGGATCGACGAGCTGTCGGAGGAGGACAAGATCATCGTGCAGAGGGCCCGCAAGATCCAGCGGTTCCTCAGCCAGCCGTTCTTCGTCGCCGAGCAGTTCACCGGCCTGCCCGGCAAGTACGTGCCGGTCGACGAGACGATCGCGTCGTTCAAGGGCATCGCGCAGGGCGACTACGACCACCTGCCCGAGCAGGCGTTCTACCTGGTCGGCGGCATCGAGGAGGCCGAGGCGAAGGCGAAGGAGCTGTCCGAGTAGATGCAGGTATCGATCGTCTCTCCCGAAGAGGAGGTCTGGCGCGGCGACGCGGACATGGTCGTCGCCCGCTCACCCGAGGGCGAGTTCGGCATCATGCGAGGCCACGTCCCGTTCCTCGCGGCGCTGATCCCCGGCCGTGTCGCGGTGGTCCGCGGGAGCAGCCGTGAAGAGTTCTTCGTGCCCGGGGGCTTCCTCGAAGCCTCCGGGCGCGCGGACGACTACCACGTGATCATCCTGGCGGACTCGGCCGAGAACCTTGCCGACATCGACGTCGCGGAGGCGCGACGGATCGCCGGCGAGGCGGCGCGGCACCGCGACGAGGACACGGACGAGCGCGCCGAGGCGGAGATGCGCATCGCGCTTGCGCGGGTGGAGATCGCGGAGAGCCGCGGCCACTAGCGCCGCCACGGGAATGAGCGACGCCCCCGAGAACCTCCGCAACAGGGTGTTCTGCTCCTCCTGCGGATCCTCCGCGGCGCGGCGCAACGGGCTGGTCCCCCTGGGGTGGCAGGAGATGCCGGACGCGAACAACCGCCGCCTGGCTCTATGCCCGGAATGCGTGCGCCGGAACCTGTGGCTGATCGAGGCGCGCCTCGACATCGACCCGGGCGCGGGCTTCTGACGACTCGGCGGTGCCGAGCTCTTTAGGCGTCGAGCGGGGGCCGGCTGATCATCGAGAGGATCATGTAGACGCAGTCCACGACCTCTTCGACGTACTCCGGCCCCATGATCGTGCAGTCGTGACTCTGCGCGGCGGCCGGCGTCGCCGGCATCATCGGGACGGCTATTGCCGCCGCCGTGGTCGCCGCCAGGATGCCGTTGCGGAACCTCTTCGTCATGTGTCTCTCCTTAGCGAGGCGGCCAATCGATCGCAGAGATGAGGATGTAGTAGACGCAGTCGAGGACTTCCTGCGGGATGTGGGACGGTCCGATGATCGCGATTTGGCAGTCGTAGTCCTGCGCGACCGCCGGCGAGGCGGGCATCACAGGCACGGCGATCGCCGCGGCGGCAGTCGTCGCGAGGACGGCGTTACGGAATCTCTTCGTCATGTGTCTCTCCTTTAGTGAGGCGGCCAGGCGATGGCGGACATGATGTAGTAGACGCAGTCGATGACTTCCTCTGGGATGTGGGACGGCCCGATGGGCGGGATGTAGCAGTCGTAGGTCTGCGCGGCCGCCGGGACTGCCGGAGCCAGGATCATCGACGCCACCGCCACCCCCGCGAGCGCGTTTCGCACAGGTCTCTTCCCCACTCGGTTCCCCCTTCCGTTGGCGTCTGCTGCCTCAGGGTTCGGCGCCAGCGTGTCCGATTCCTCCCGATATGTCGACTCGGACGCCGGTGCTCCCGTACGTGCGAGGGCGGGGCGACGCCTAGAGCGGGACGACGTAGGCCCGGTGGGAGAACTGCGCTCGCAGCACGCCGTTCGTCGTCCCGTCGCCGAACCGGACGGGGGAGAACAGGAAGTCCCTGCCTCCCGTGCGCAGCTCGACCTGCTGTGCAACCGTGCAGGCCTGGTCCGCTCCGAGGTCGAACCGGCTCATCTCGATCCATCCACCGATCCGGGCCGAGCTGACGGTGGCAACCCAGATGCCGTTCCCCACCGGACGCAGCCCGACCACCATCTGGTCACCGGGGGAGTGCGACCAGTACTCCACGTGGTACGCGTTCCTGTCGATATAGGACCCGTCGACGTAGGGGTACCTGCCGGTGCCTATCGCAGGGTTCTCGGTCCAGCCCACCTCGAACCACCGCTGGAAGCCGCAGCTCCATATCCGGATCCTCTGTCGGAACTGACTGGAGTTCCCGTCGTTGACGATCTGGGGGTCGACGACGTTCAGCGTGGCCTCGACGCCGTAGATCGTCGTATTCGTGGAGGCACCCGGACGTGATAGCCGCTGACGTCGTCTCCTGCGAGCGCCGCGGGCGCCGCCGCCGGGACGTCAGCGACGATCTCGATCGCCGACGCCGCCGCTGCGGGAAATATCGTCGCGACCACGGCCGCGCCTACGATTACGCAAACGCGCCGGAGCGACGCCGCGCGCGCATGACGAGTGAAGAGCATGTGAGAGTTCCCTTCCACCAGGCTGTGGAGAGGGGCCTCCCAGCGTTCTTCTTCCTATTTGCCGTGTTCGTCGGCAGTGTCCGACTACCTGCGCCTCGATCGGGGACGTTAAGGGCCATCGTGCGACGACAGCTCGTGCCGCCTGGTCGAACCCACAGACGTGGACGCATGGGCTACAGGGTTTTCGACGATCCCCCTGCTTCCTACAATCAGTGGGTGAGCCGGCCGCAGGACGTCATCCGCACGCCCGACCAGCGTTTGCGTGTCTACGTCAGCGGCGATCCCACGCGGCTGTTCGAGGAACGCCGCAGGGCTCGCGACGCGGTCGAATCCCTGCACCTCACTCCCGTCAGCGTCGACGTCGAGGGCTCCGCCGGGAGGCAGGTGAGCGCGGCGTACCTGAGCCAGAGCAACGCGTTCGTCGGCGTCTACGCCGCGCGCGACGAGGCGCCGGAGGAGAGCCCGCTTCAGGAGTTCGAGCTCGCGGAGGCCGGTGACCTGCCGAAGCTCCTCTACGTGCGCGTCGCGAGCGGCACGCCGTCGCCGCCCGACTACCTCACGGCGGCGGCCCTCGAGGGGACGCCGGTAAAACGGTTCTCGACCTCCGAGGAGCTCCGCGACCTCATCCGGGACGATCTTGCCGCCCTGCTGTCGGAACGCTTCGCCGCGTCCGTGGCTCCCGCGCACGCGGGCGCGGATCGATCGCCGCAGGTACGGCTTCCCGTCCAGCCGACGCCGTTCGTCGGGCGGACGAAGGAGGTCGGGCAGGTGGCGGCGTTGCTGGTAGAGCCGTCGACCCGGCTCGTGACGCTGTCGGGCACGGGCGGGATCGGCAAGTCGCGGCTCGCGTACGAGGTCGCGGCCGCAGTCGCGGGGGACTTCGCCGACGGCGTGACGGTCGTGCCCCTGTCGGCCGTAGCGGATCCACATCTCGTGGTCCCCGCGATTGCGCGCGTCCTCGACGTGAAGGAGAGCGCGGAGCGGACGCTGGTCGAGAACCTGAAGGAGCTCCTTCGGACGAAGGAGATGCTGCTGCTGCTCGACAACTTCGAGCACGTCGTGTCGGCGGGCCACCTCCTCGCCGGCGTGCTCGAGGCGTGCCCTCGGGTGAAGCTGCTCGTGACGAGCCGCGCCGTCCTGTTCATCCGCGGCGAACTCGAGTACCGCGTGCCGCCGCTCGGGCTCCCGCCTCCGGCCACGGAATGCACGGCCGGGCAGGTCGAGAAGTTCGAGGCCGTGCGGCTGTTCGTCCAGCGTGCGCAGGCCGCCGATCCGTCGTTCCGCCTCACCGACGCGAACGCGGCGACGGTCGCGGAGATCTGCGCTCGTCTGGACGGGTTGCCGCTCGCGATCGAGCTGGCGGCGGCACGAGCGCGTCTGCTCGGTCCGGACGCGATCCTGTCGCGGCTCACACACCGCCTGCAGCTCCTGACCGGCGGCCCCGTCGACCTCCCCCACCGCCAGCAGACGCTGCGCGCGACGCTCGACTGGGACTACGACCTGCTGGAGCCCGAAGAGCAGGAGGTGTTCCGCAAGCTCGCCGTCTTCTCCGGCGGGTTCATGCTGGCCGCGGCCGAGCGCGTGATCGGCCCGGACACCGACGTCTTCGAGACGGTCGATTCGCTCACGTCCAAGAGCCTTCTGACGCAGGGGGGCGGCGCGGCCGAGTCGCGTTTCTCGATGCTGAGGACCCTGCGCGAGTACGCCCACGAGAAGCTCCACGACGCCGGCGAGGCCGCCCAAGTGAGGACGGCGCACGCGGCGTACTTCCTCCGGCTCGCGGAGGAGGCGGGGCCGGAGCTGAAGGGGCCGGATCAGGTCCGCTGGCTCGACGTGCTGGACCACGAGGCCGACAACACGCGCGCCGCGCTGCGGTGGGCGGCCGAGCTGGGCGACCGCGAGACGGAGCTGCGGCTGGCGGCAGCCCTCGGCGAGTACTGGGAGTTCCGTGCGCACCTGAGCGAGGGGCAGCGGGCGCTCGAGGACGCGCTGGCACGCGCGGGCGCGGCACCGCCTCACCTGCGGGCGCCGTGCCTCGAGTGGGCGGCGGTGATGGCGCGGGGGCAGGGCGAATACAAGCGCGCCGTCGGTTTCGTCGAGCAGGCGATCGCCCTCTACGGCGAGACCGGTGACGAGCACGCGCTCTCGCGCGCGCTGAAGCAGCGGGGGATCATCGCGTCGGAGCGGGGAGACCGCGAGACCGCCCGCTCGTTCTACGTCCGCAGCCTCGAGATCAAGCGCAGGATCGGCGACCGGCGCGGGATCGCCGAGGCGCAGAACAACCTCGGCGTGCTCGCGCGCCTCGCGGGCGACCTCGACGAGGCGATCACGCAGTACGGAGCCGCTCTGGAGTACTTCCGGGACGCGGGGGACCAGAAGGCGATAGCGCGGATCCTGATGAACCTGGGCGAGGCCCGGATGGAGAAAGGCGAGCTCGCGGCCGCGGAGGAGCTGATAGCGGAGAGCCTGAGGCTGTGCGTCGCGATCGGGTCGGAGTGGGACATCACCGACCTCCTCGAGCTGATGGGCACGGTGCAGAACGGCTTCGGCAATGCCGCCGACGCTGCGGCGCTGTTCTCCGCCGGGCAGGCGTTGCGCGACCTCCTCGGTGCGCCCCTGCCGGAGGCCGAGCTCGAGGTCTACCGGTCGCGGCTCGGCGACGTGAAGGCCGCCCTCGACCCCGCGGCCTTCGACGCCGCGTGGGAACGGGGGCGGGCACTCTCGGGGGCCGAGGCGGTGTCGTACGCGCTCGAGCTCCAGCGGAGCGCTGCATCCGGATGAGCCCGCACGTCCCGACACTCACGCCGGACCAGCGCGTCCGGGTGTTCATCAGCTCGACGCTGAAGGAGCTCGAGCCCGAACGGCGCGCCGCTCGCGAGGCGGTCGAAAGCATCCGGATGACGCCCGTGATGTTCGAGCTCGGGGCGCGTCCGCACCCGCCGCGCGACCTCTATCGCTCGTATCTCGCGCAGAGCCACGTCTTTCTCGGCATCTACTGGGAGCGGTACGGCTGGATCGCGCCGGGTGAGACGATCTCGGGGCTCGAGGACGAGTACCGGCTTGCGGGCGACATGCCGAAGCTCATCTACATCAAGGAGCCCGCGACGCGCGAGGGGCGGCTCCGCGCGTTGCTCGACACCATCCGCAACGACGACGGCGTCTCGTACAAGAGCTTCAGGACATCCGAGGAGCTGCACGACCTCGTGCAGGACGACCTCGCCCTGATGATCACCGAGAGGTTCGCGGCCGCGGTCCCGGAGCCGGCCGCCGACCCGTTCCCGGTCCAGCCGACGCCGTTCGTCGGGCGTGTCCACGAGATGGCGGCGGTGCAGGACCTGCTCGCCAGCGACGACGTCAGGCTCGTGACGCTGACGGGTCCGGGCGGCATCGGGAAGTCGAGGCTCGCGTTCGAGGTCGCTCGCACGGTCCACGACCGCTTCCCCGACGGGATCGTTCCCGTCCTGCTCGGCGCGCTGGCGGACGCGTCGCTCGTGGTCCCCGCGATCGCGCGGGGCCTCGGGGTGAGGGAGAGCGCGGACCGGTCCACGCTCGAAGCAGTCGCAGAGCACGTCGGGACGGACCACCGGCTGCTGATCCTCGACAACTTCGAGCACGTCCTCGGCGCGGGACAGGCGGTGGGCCACCTCCTCCTCGCGTGCCCGGGGCTGAAGGTCCTCGTCACGAGCAGGGCGGCCCTCACGTTGAGGGGAGAGCGCGTCTTCCGCGTCGAGCCTCTCGCGATGCCGGTGGCGCACGACGTGCGGTCGGTCGAGGACGCACACGACTCCGACGCCGTCGCGCTCTTCGTCGACCGCGCGCGCGCGGCGAACCCCGCGTTCGAGCTCACGGACGCGAACGTCGCGCAGGTCGTGGAGGTGGTCGAGCGCCTCGACGGGCTTCCGCTGTCGATCGAGCTCGCAGCGGCGCGGGCGCGGCTGCTGTCGGCGCAGGGCCTGCTGGAGCGCCTCGACGACCGCTTCCGTCTGCTGTCACGCGGCCCCCGCGACCTTCCCCAACGCCAGCAGACCCTCCGCGGCCTCCTCGACTGGGACTACGAGCTGCTCACGGAGGAGGAGCGGGCAGCGTGGCGCCGGACTTCGGTGTTCTCGGGGGGCTTCACGCTGGATGCGGCCGAGCACGTGGTGTGCGAGCCCGGGCACGAGGTCGACCTGCTGGACCGGCTGGACTCGCTGATGCGCAAGAGCCTCCTGCGGCGAGAGGACGTACCGGGCGCGGATCCGCGCTTCTCGATGCTCAACACTTTGAAGGAGTACGCCGGCGACAAGCTGCGTGAGGACGGTGAGGAAGACGCCATCGCGCGGCGCCACATGGCGTACTTCCTGGACCTCGCGGAGCGGGCCGCGGCACGGCTGCGCAAGAAGGACCAGCTCCACTGGATGACCGTGCTGGAGCACGAGCACGACAACATGCGCACCGCTCTCCGGACCGCGATCCGGCTGCGTGACACCGCGACCGAGCTCCGGCTCGCCTCGAAGCTGACGCGCTTCTGGGAGTACCACGCTCACCTGACCGAAGGCCAGAGATGGCTCGAGGAGGCGCTGTCGCGCGCGGAGGGCGCCGATCCGGCGCTCCGGGCGGACGCGCTCGAGGGGGCCGCGATCCTCGCGCTCGCGCAGGGTGAGCTGAAGCGTGCGACGACGCAGATGGAGGAGTGCGTCGGGATCCGCCGCGATCTCGGGGACCCGTCGCGGCTCGGCAGCTCCCTGCGGTACCTCGCGCTCATCCGGCTCGACCGCGGCGACACCGAAGGAGCACGCAAGCTGCTGAACCGAAGTCTCGCGCTGCAGCGGGAGGCCGGGAACGAGGGCGAGACGGGAACGGTCCTGAGCAACCTCGGGATTCTCGCGATCCACGACGAGGAGTGGGAGCGGGCCGCCGCCCTGTATGGCGAGTCGCTCGACGTGTTCGCACGGAGCGGGGACACGCTCGGCATGGCACGCGCGCTGCTGAACCTGTCGGACGTCCGCCTGCACACCCGCGACCTCGACGACGCCCGGCACCTCCTCGAGCAGGCCCTGAAGATGTTCGAGCAGCTCGGCATGCGGTGGGACATCGCGTACGTGATCGAGAACCTGGGCGGGGTCGCGGCCTACGCGGGACGCCCGGACGAGGCGACCCGCCTGTACGGGGCCGCCGACAAGCTGCGCGAGGACCTGAACGCGCCGCTCCCGGCAGGGGAGAAAGTGGCGTACGACCGCTACGTGGGGGCCGCGCGCGAGGCCCTCGGCGACGAGACGTTCGCTGCGCGGTGGGCCCAGGGCCGTTCGATGTCGCCGGACGAGGCTGTGGACTACGCGCTGGGACGCTAGCGGCCGCCGCGCGCGCCGAAGAAGGAAGCCCTGCGGTGGGCCGCCAGCGCCACCCTCGCCACCATCTCCTCCATGCTCCCGCCGACGTGGACGGCGGCGGATCGTCGCGCCTCCGGGGCCGCCCACGGGACCGGACCGTCGAGCGCCCAGTCGACCTGGACCGTGGAGTGGTCGTACTC
This sequence comes from Actinomycetota bacterium, assembly GCA_030861725.1. Classification (GTDB taxonomy): domain Bacteria; phylum Actinomycetota; class CADDZG01; order CADDZG01; family WHSQ01; genus JALZEG01. The sequence continues at coordinate 27,883 of JALZFC010000031.1, forward strand.
GAACTTCTTCATCCGCCCGAACCGCACGAACGAAGGGATGTTCGTGCGGAGGCCTCCCGTGAGCCGTGCGACGGGTCCGATCGGAACGAGCGGCTCCATGATCGCCGCGACGACCGCATCCCCGGTCCGGCGCCACAGCTCGTAGAGCTCCCTCCACGCGTCGCCGTCCCCGGCTGCGAGCGGGTAGAACGCGCTGAAGAGATCATGCGTCCACCCCGGAAGCGTCAGCTCGCCGCTCCGTACCGCTCCGCCGGGCTCGGGACCCGCCTCGAGGACGACGACGTCCCACCCCTCGTCCGCGAGGAGGTTCGCCGCGACCAGTCCGTTGGGCCCGGCTCCTATCACTACGGCGTCTGCGATGCCGCCTCCTCGAGATGATCGGTTCAGCATCTTCGGTCGCGCGCCGTCGCGCGTGCCGGAAAGCGTGCCCACATCGAGGTCGGATACAACGCGCTGTCTGTTTTGGTATTGCTTTGTAAGGGAATCCACGGTACGGATTCATGAGTCCCATTACGAAAGGGGAGGGCATGGCAGAGGACAAAGGCATCGTGGGCCAGATCCGCGACGCCGTCGCCGGCGCAGCCGAAACGGCCGCCGGCGTCGTCTCGACGGAGAGTTCGGGATCGAGCCCTGCCGCGCGGGCGCGCGACCTCGCTGCGAGCGGTGCGCAAGCGGCTGCGGACGTCGCCCGAACCGGAGAAGGTGGTAGGTCCGCGGCGTCCACCGGAGGATCGAAGTCGACCGGTCGGAAGAAGACGACCGCGAAGAAGACGACTGGCCGGAGGAAGACGACCGGGGCCAAGAAGACGACCGGCCGCAAGAAGACGACCGCGAAGAAGTCGACCGGCCGCAAGAAGACGAGCGCGAGGAAGTCGACCGGCCGCAAGAAGACGACCGCGAGGAAGTCGACCGGGCGCAAGAAGACCACCGGCCGCAAGAAGACGACCGGCCGCAAGAAGACCAGCGCGAGGAAATCGACGGGCCGCAAGAAGACGACCGGCCGCAAGAAGACGACCGGCCGCAAGAAGACGACCGGCCGCAAGAAGACGACCGGCCGCAAGAAGACGACCGGCCGGAAGAAGACGACCGGCCGGAAGAAGACGACCGGCCGGAAGAAGACGACCGGCCGGAAGAAGACGACCGCAAGGAAGTCAACCGGGCGCAAGAAGTCGGCTGCAAAGAAGTCCACCGGTCGCAGGAAGTCCACGGCCCGGAAGAAGACGACCGCCCGTAAGTCCACCGGCTCCCGGAAGTCGAGCGGCAGAAGGAGCTAGACGCAACAAGCGTACGGAGGGCGGCCCCCCGAGGGCCGCCCTCTTTGCTTGCCGCCCCTAAGATGCCGCCGTGAGGAGATACGTGATCGAGGGTCCCGCGGCCCTCGAGGGCGACGTCCACATCAGCGGCGCGAAGAACGCGGCGCTGAAGATCATGGCGGCGTCGTTGCTCGTGACGGAGGAGGTCGTCATCGAGCGCGTCCCCGACATCACCGACGTCCACCTGATGGCCGAGGTCCTCGAACGACTCGGCGCGAAGGTGTCGTTCGGCGAGGGAACGGTGACGGTCGACGCGTCCGGTGAGCTCTCCGAGGAGACGCCGTACGACCTCGTCACGAGGATGAGGGCGTCCATTCAGGTGCTCGGCCCCCTCCTCGCGCGGCTCGGGCGCGCCCGCGTCGCGATGCCCGGCGGCGACGCGATCGGGTCGCGGCCGATCGACCTCCACCTGCAGGGGCTCGAGCGCATGGGCGCGAAGTTCACGTCGCAGCACGGGTACGTCGAGGGTGTCGCCCACCGCCTTCGGTCGGCCGACGTCCTTCTCGAGTTCCCGTCGGTCGGAGCCACCGAGAACCTGTTGATGGGCGCGGTGCTCGCGGAAGGCCGCACGACGATCGAGAACGCGGCGCGCGAGCCGGAGATCCAGGACCTCGCCGCGTTCCTGAACTCGTGCGGGGCGCGTATCGAAGGAGCGGGCACGCCGTTCATCTCGATCGACGGCGTCCGGGAGCTGGGGGCCGTCCGCCACCGGATCATCCCCGACCGCGTCGAGTCTGGGACGTACGCGATCGCGGCCGCGGCGACGCGCGGCGACGTCAGGCTCCTGGACACTCGTCCCGAGTTCGTCGAGCTGCCGTTGCAGAAGCTCGAGACGGCGGGGGCCGAGGTGGAGCGGGGCGACGGCGAGGTCCGCGTGCGGATGAGGGGGCGGCCGCAGGCGCTGGACCTCGCGACCCTGCCGTTCCCGGGATTCCCGACCGACCTGCAGCCCCCGATGATGGTCCTGCTCGCGCAGGCGGAGGGGTCGTCGATCCTGACGGAGAACGTCTTCGAGGCGCGGTTCCTCTTCGTCGACGAGCTGAACCGGATGGGATGCCGCATCCGTGTGGAGGGGCACCACGCGGTCATCCGGGGGATCGAGAGGCTCTCGGGTGCCCCGGTGCGGGCTCCGGACATCCGGGCCGGCGCGGCACTGGTCGTGGGCGGCCTCTGCGCCGAAGGACGCACGGAGGTCTACGACACCGGGCACATCGAACGGGGATACGAGCGGTTCGTCGAGAAGCTGAACGGGCTCGGCGCACGCGTCTCGCTCGTGGACGACCCGAACTAGACGGCCCTGCCATCCTATGTTGGCAGGCATGAGGTCCCGCCGTCTTGCCGCGGCCGCTGCCGCGATCCTCGTCGTGCTGGGGGTGGCCCCCGCGGTGCACGCGCGGAGGACGCCCGGAGCGCTGGCCGGACCGGTGCGGCTCGTGCCGCGTCCGGGAGAGACGATCGCGGTCTCGGGCCTGCACCGGTACTTCGGCGAGGTGGAGCTGATCTCCGCGTCCGACGGGCTGGCGGTGACGAACCGGGTGTCGCTCGAGCGCTACCTTCTCGGGCTGAACGAGGTCCCCCCGGGCTGGCCCGTGGAAGCGTTGAAGGCACAGGCGGTCGCGGCGCGGACGTACGCGCTGTGGACCCTGTCGCGACCGCCTGCGGGTGCGGCTGCCGTGTACGGCTTCGACATCTGCGCTTCGGTGGAATGCCAGGTGTTCGCGGGCGCGGACGTGGTCGCGACGCCGGACGGGCGCAGATGGGCCGCGGCCGTCGCGGCGACCACCGGTGAGGCGGTGCTCTACGCGGGGCAGCCGATCCTCGCCCGCTACCACTCCACGTCGGGAGGAGAGACGCTCGACAACTCGCAGGCCTTCCCCGGTGAGCCCGATTACCCGTACCTCCAGGGCGTGCCGAGCGGGACCGAGCAGTCCTCGCCGCTCTACCGCTGGGAGGTGCGTTTCCCGCTCGCGCACATGCGCGCGCTGTTGGGCGGTCTCTGGACGCCGGCTCACGGCGCGCTCCGGCGCGTGCGGACCGTCCGTTCTTCGGAGGGGCGCCATTACCCCGACGTGATCCTGACGGGAACCAGGAGGACGCTTCGGATCGACGCGGAGACGCTGCGCGACGTCGTTCGCACGAAAGCCCCGGAGCTGTATCCCGGCACCTATCCCGCGCCGTGGCCGACGACGAGCGGCCGCCTCCCCGAGACGCTCCCGGCGAACCGGATCTCGATCACGACGCGGGACGGCGTCGCGGTCGTCACGGGTCGCGGGTGGGGGCACGGTACGGGGATGTCGCAGTGGGGCGCCCACGGAATGGCCGTCCGCGGCGCGACGTATCGGGAGATCCTCGATCATTACTACACGGGGACGGTCGTCGGATCGGTGCCGGAGCGACGGGCGATAACCGTCGGCGTCGACTGGGGCCGTGGCTCGGTGACGGCGACGGGCGAGTTCGATGTCATCGACGCGACGGGCGACGTGGCCGTCCGCGACGCCCTCGGGTCGTGGACGTTCACACCCGCCGGGGACGGCGTGATCGCGGTGCGGCCGCCTCCGGGGCACGCCCTCCCGCTGCGGGTCGGCTTCGTGCGGGCGCCGGCGAGGGTCTCCGCGGGTGAGCGCGTCGAGATCGAGTTCGCGCTGTCGAAGGCGGCGCGGCTGCGGCTCGAGCAGCCCGGTACCGCTGCCGGCGGCGCGCGGCTGCGTCGTCCCGGCAGAGGAAGCCTGGTCTGGAAGGCTCCCGCCGAGCCCGGGGAGTACGAGCTGACGCTCGTCGCGTCGGCGGGGCCGCGGGAGTCCCACAGCCGCAGCGTCAGCATCCGCGTCGTCGGGGACGGTGACGGCGGATCGCCCCTGGCTCCCGACGACGGCGACCGCGGGATGGCCGCCGGACTCGCGCGGCTCGCGCTCGGGGCGCTCCTCTTGGGCCTCGTGATCGTCGCCCTGGGAAGTAGGATCAGGCCATGAGCGGTGCGTTGACGGTCGAGGACCGCGTCCGGGAAGCCCTCGAGTTGATCCGGCCGGCGATCCAGATGGACGGCGGCGACATCGAGCTGATCGCGATCCACGACGGCAAGGTCACCGTGCGCCTGTCCGGAACGTGCGAGGCGTGTCCGATCTCGCCCGTGACGCTCAAGCAGGGGGTCGAGCGGATCCTCCACGAGCGCGTCCCAGGCATCACCGAAGTCGTCGCGATCGAAGCCTGACCGGCGCGTCTTGGACCTCGACGAGCTGATCCGGCGCGCCCTGGACGGCGAGAGACGGGCGATCGCGCGGCTGATCTCGTTGGTCGAGGACGGTGGAGCGGATCTCGGACGCGCGATGCAGGCGCTCTATCCGCATACGGGGTCCGCTTATTCGATCGGGATCACGGGCGCGCCCGGCGCCGGCAAGTCGACCCTCACCGAACGGCTCGTCGGACGGGCGCGGGGGGACTCGCTGACGGTCGGAGTGCTCGCGATCGACCCCTCCAGCCCGTTCAGCGGCGGAGCTCTGCTCGGTGACCGCGTCCGGATGCAGAGCCATGCCACCGACCCCGACGTGTTCATCCGTTCGATGGCGACGCGCGGGCATCTCGGCGGGATCTCGCTCGCGACCCCGGAGGCCTTCCGCGTCCTCGACGCGGCCGGCAAGGACGTCGTCGTGATCGAGACCGTAGGGGTCGGACAGGCCGAGGTCGAGATCACCGACGCGTGCGACACGACGCTCGTCGTCGTCAACCCCGGCTGGGGTGACGCCGTGCAGGCCGCGAAGGCGGGGCTCATGGAGATCGCGGACGTCTTCGTCGTGAACAAGGCCGACCGCAACGGGACGCGTCAGGCGGTCCAGGAGCTCAGGCAGATGCTGGAGCTCTCCGACGCGCCGTGGAGACCCGACATCGTGGAGACAGTCGCGACCAAGGGGACCGGGATCGACGAGCTGTGGGCCGCGGTCGAGAAGCACCGGGCCTATCAGGAGGAGCAGGGGCTGCTTACCGCCCGCCGTCGCCGCAGGGTCCAGCGGGAGATAAAGGAGATCGTCGCGGAGCGGTACCGGTCGAAGATCGAGCACGACGAGAGGGCCCTGCTGGACGAGATGACGGCCGAGGTAGCGGCACGGCGCCTCGACCCCTATGCCGCCGCCGACCGCCTCATGGAAGCACTCGCCTGACGAACCCGTCGGGCCCTCTTGCGGGATCCGGCAGCGACGCCGACCGGAACGGCCCCCACGAAGGCCCATCACCTGCCCCAGGTAGAATCCGGCCATGGCAGATGACATGACCTCGAGCCGGCGGGAGCGGTACGAGCAGACCCGGCTCCGCGACGACGTCGACTTCGACACCCTCTCCAGCGTCGAGCTCGAACCGCTCTACGGTCCCGCCGAGGGCGAGGTCGACGAGCGCATCGGCGTCCCCGGCGAGTACCCCTTCACCCGCGGGATCTACCCGACCGGGTACCGCGGCCGCCTCTGGACGATGCGCCAGTTCGCCGGCTTCGGCACGGCGGACGAGACGAACGCTCGCTTCAAGTTCCTGACCGAGCAGGGCCAGACCGGGCTCTCCGTCGCGTTCGACATGCCCACGCTGATGGGGCGCGACTCCGACGACCCGCATTCGATGGGCGAGGTCGGGCGCTGCGGCGTCGCGGTCGACTCGCTCGCCGACATGGAGACCCTCTTCGGCGGCATCGACCTCGAGGGCATCACGACGTCGATGACGATCTCGGGCCCGGCCCCGATGGTCTTCGCGATGTACATCGCCGCCGCCGAGAAGCAGGGCGCGACGGTCTCGAACCTCGGCGGCACGTGCCAGACCGACATCCTGAAGGAGTACATCGCCCAGAAGGAATGGCTCTTCCCGCCCGAGCCCCACCTCCGGTTGACGGCGGACATGATGGAGTACTGCCTGAAGGAGGTCCCGAGGTACTACCCGCTCTCGATCAGCGGCTACCACATCAGGGAGGCCGGATCGACGGCGGCGCAGGAGCTCGCGTTCACGATCGCGTCCGGCTTCGCGCATGCCGAGCTCGGGATACGCCGCGGGATGGCGATCGAGGACATCGCCCCACGGCTCTCGTTCTTCTTCAACTCCCACATCGACTTCTTCGAGGAGATCGCCAAGTTCCGCGCGGCCCGGCGGATCTGGGCGCGCTGGATGAAGGAGCGGTACGGCGCGACGACCGAGCGGGCGCAGATGCTGAAGTTCCACACCCAGACCGCGGGGTGCTCGCTGACGGCGCAGCAGCCGTACAACAACGTCGTCCGGACGACGACGGAGGCGCTCGCGGCGGTCCTCGGCGGCACGCAGTCGCTGCACACGAACTCGCTCGACGAGGTGCTGGCGCTGCCGACCGACGAGGCCGTCGAGATCGCGCTGCGCACCCAGCAGATCATCGCTTACGAGACCGGCGTGACGAACGTCGTCGACCCGCTCGGAGGGTCGTGGTTCGTAGAGGCGCTGACCGACAAGATCGAGGAGGCGGCCGAGAGCTACTTCGCCCGCGTCGACGAGATGGGGGAGGGGTCGATCCTCGACGGCATGCTGCGCGGCATCGAGCAGGGCTATTTCCAGAAGGAGATGGCCGACGCGGCGTTCAAGTACCAGCAGCTGCTCGAGCAGGACCGCAAGGTGATCGTCGGCATCAACCGCTTCACGAAGACGACCCAGGAGATGCCCGAGGTGCTCCTGATCGGGCTCGAGACCGAGGAGCGGCAGAAGAAGGCCGTCGCGGAGGTCCGCGCGAACCGCGACCAGGCGGCCGCCGACGACGCCATTCGGGCCCTGAAGGACATGGCGGCCGACCCGGCCGTGAACTCGGTGCCGGTCCTGGTCGACGCGGCCAAGGCGTACGTGACGCTCGGCGAGATGGTCGAGGCCCTGAAGGACGTGTGGGGGGTCTACACAGAGCCCCCGATGTTCTAGTTCCGAACGAGTCTCGGGGACGGAGAAGGAAGGCGAGGACTTTTACCTAATCTCTTCAACGAGATGCATCTGAGGTTACCGACGAATTCTCGGATTATCACGGCGGGCTTGGGCCTTCTGCTCGCCGTGCTCGGGATTGCCGCTCCGGTCTCGGCGCACGACCATCGCCTTCCGAAAAGCGTCTTGAGGATCTCGGACGAACGGCAACCCGGTCATCCCGTCCACTCGACCTGGCTCAAGCGGGTGGACGAGGAGTATTGCGATGTCTCGGATCGCTTCGCCTTGCCTATCTTCCCGTCGCCCGTCAGGGCGCGGGCGGGTGAGATCGCCTCGATCCAGCTCAAGAAGCCTGCACCCCCACGTGAATTCTCTCTACGAGCGTGGTTCGAGGTGAACGGACAGGGCCATCCCGAAGGCGACCCGATCCCGATAGCGGCGATTCTGTCCCCGGTGTCCGGAATGGCACAGACGGGCTCGTGGCAGCTCCACTTCGTCCCACCTCCTGATAGCGGCCACCTCTACCTCCTCGCGGAGGTGAATTGGGCGGACGAGGAAGGCTGTAGCCCGCAACCCGATCTCGGGAGCCAGTACGCGGCCTGGACCTTCCACCTCCGAGTCGACTGAGAACCGAAGCAGCCGTCGACGTTACGCGACCTGGACACGTAGGCAACCTCGTGCTACATACTCCCCCACGCTCTCCCGAGACGGAGGGAGATGGACCTGGGGAGGTCGGGTGGAGGGTTCGACTGGGAATGGTTTCGCGGGCGTGGGGTCGGCGGCGCGGCGAGTGGCGTCCGGCCTCGCGCTTGGGCTCGTCGCCGGATTGATCGTTTTCCCGTTCGCGACCTCTGTGCTCGCGGGCAACGAGGACAAGCCGAAGTGCAAGGCGAAGGACGCCAATGGGGACGGCGTCTACGACCAGGGCGAGACGCAGGAATGTGGCGGTGACGTCTACGGCGTGGGCGGAGACGACGCAGCGGATCATCCCGTGGCGAGCGACGGCAGTCATCAATGGGGGCCGTATCACTGGACGAAGCCGGAGAACGATGAACGCAAGGTCATCATCAGGGACAGCACCACAGACTCCTGGACGACGAAGCTTCCGAACGCGATCAGTGATTGGGGGCAGAGCAGCAAATTCAGGTTCGTGAAGCAGCAGGCAGCGACGGATGCCACGACCCGGCAGCAGTGCAACTTCCCCGACAATTACGGCCGCGTCCATGTGTGCAACTACAGTTATTCATGGTCGGATTCAGGACGCGCAAATATTCGAGTCAACTCGGCCAATCACATTCAGAAGGGCTGGGCAAAGCTCAACAACACCGTCTCCGAGGGAAACCGGCGTAGCACGATCTGCCACGAGCTCGGACACACTCTTGGTCTGGATCATCGCTCGGTTACCAGCTCGTGCATGTACGGTCCGGCGGACGCCTTTCCGACGAGTCCGGACAACCATGACTACGACCAACTGGTGAACCAGACCCATCACCATGGCGGCGAGTCCGAAACCGGCGGGATCAACAGCGACCTCGACGTCGGGGGCGGGATTCAAGATGGCTGCTCGTCTTTCATATGCTTCGACGTGGGTGAGCGGGCGAAGAATGGCAGCCGGACGATCCACATCCGTTTCCTGGCGCTTCCGCCACCTCGCCTGATGTCCCAGCTGGCACGGCTGTTGTAGCGTCGCCGGCCAGGCGGTTTTCCCCCTCTCGGGCGGCTCAAGGGCGCCCCGGCGCCTGCCGATTCCCTCCTGTAACGGCCGGTCTATCCGTTTTGACGACGGCCGTCTGGGAGGGAGTGCCGATGCGTAGGCTCAGAGTGAGGACAAGCCTGCTGGCGGAGTTCGCCGCCGTCAGCTTCGTCGCGCTGGCCGTGCTCGGCGTCGTCCTCGCCCAGACGTTCCTCCGCACGATGCACGAGGAGGAGCGGAGCCGTGCTACGGAGATCGCAACGCTGACGGCCAAGGCAGACGTCCGTCCCCGGATCCCGGTGGAGGACCTGGACGCCGTTCTCGGCAACGGCGAGGAGACCGCGCTGGACGCGAAGCTCCACGCGGTGTCCGCCAGGGACGGCGTCGCCCGCGTCACGTTGTGGAGCCGGAACGGCGAGGTCCTGTACTCCACCGAAGCCGCCCTCGCCGGGACGTCCGCCGAAGAGCCGGCCCTCGTGAGAGACGCCGCCGAAGGCAACACGTCGACCGTGGTGTCGCGCAAGACTCCCGCGGGCACGACGGCCGCCGCCGACCTCCTCCAGGTCTACCTGCCGCTGAAGACCGCGTCCGGGCTCACGCAAGGCGTGCTGGAGGTCGACTTCGACTACGCGTCGATCGTCGCCGCGACGAGGAAGGACCAGCAGACGGTGCTCGCCGTCCTGGGTGGTTCTCTCGTGCTCATCTACCTGTTCATGCTCGCCACGGTCGCGCGGTCCTCGCGGACGCACCACCGGCAAGCCCGTCAGACCGAGCACCAGGCCGTCCACGACGCGCTCACCGGGCTGCACAACAGGGCGTATTTCCGGGACCGCGTCGAGCAGGCGATCTCGGAGGGCAAGGTCAGCGGCGAGAGGGCGTGCCTGATGCTCATCGACCTCGACCGCTTCAAGGAGGTCAACGACACGCTCGGCCACCACAACGGCGACCAGCTCCTCCGTCAGATCGCGAAGCGCCTCCAGACCGAGCTGCGCGAGTCCGACACCGTCGCCCGCCTGGGCGGCGACGAGTTCGCCGTCCTGCTGACGAACGTCGCGGACGTGACGCAGGTCGTGCGCACCGCCGAGCGGATCCTGAGCTGCCTGAAGCAGCCGCTGTTCTTCATGGGCCTGACGCTGGACGTCGGGGCCAGCATCGGCGTCTCGATGTTCCCCGACCACGCCCGCGGGGTGGACGCGCTCCTGCAGAGGGCGGACGTCGCGATGTACGCCGCGAAGGAGACGCAGACCGGCTACGAGTTCTACAACCCCGACCGGGACCAGAACAGCCTCCGCAGGCTCGCGCTCGGCAGCGAGCTGAGCAACGCGATCCAGAACAAGGAGGTCGTCCTCTACTACCAGCCCAAGGCCGACATGCGGACCGGCAAGATCATCGGCGTCGAGGCGCTGGCGCGCTGGCAGCACGCGTACCGCGGGATCGTCGGGCCCGACGAGTTCATCCCGCTCGCGGAGCAGACCCAGCTGATCAGGCCGCTGACGATGAACCTCCTGGACGAGGCGATCCGCCAGATCTCGGTGTGGGACAAGCGGGGGATCAACCTCAAGGTGGCGGTGAACCTCTCGTCGCGGAGCCTCCTCGACCTGCAGCTTCCCGACCAGGTGACGCGCCTGCTCCAGAAGTGGCAGGTGGAGGCGACGTCGCTGGAGCTGGAGATCACCGAGAGCACGATCATGGCCGATGCCCGCCGCGCTCTCGCCGTCCTGTCGACGTTGAACTCGATGGGCGTGGGCCTGGCGATCGACGACTTCGGCACCGGCTTCTCGTCGCTCTCGTACCTGAAGCGGCTCCCGGTCCGCGAGATGAAGATGGACAAGTCGTTCGTGATGAAGATGGCCGTCGACGAGAACGACGCCGCGATCGTCCGCTCGACGATCGAGCTCGGGCACAACCTCGGCCTGCGCGTCGTCGCCGAGGGCGTCGAGAACGAGGGCATCTGGCAGCAGCTGACCGCGCTCGGCTGCGACCTCGCCCAGGGCTATTACCTCACGCGGCCCGTGCCGGCCGACGAGCTCGAGGAGTGGCTGCGGGACTACAACGCCTCGCGCTTCCCCACCCTGCGCCACCAGCCTGCGCCGCCGGACGAGTGGGGCCGTACGCTGCTCGAAGATCAGCCGGCCGGGTACCTCGCCGGTCCCTCGTTGGGGACGTTGTCGAACGAGTAGTGCGTCGTCCCGGCCAGCGACCTGAACCACGTCCCCTGTGAGTACCACTCGAACGACCGCGGCCCGCCGATCGCCGACCACGGGGTCGTGAACACGAGCGTCGCTCCCTGCACCGACAGCGTCCCGGGATACCCGCCCCCGCCGTCCTTGTTGCCTCCGTAGGGCGTCCACCCGTCCACGTCCGCCTGGGCCCCGAACGCGTACCCGCTCTGACGCTTCGACCCGGTCAGGCCGAAACCGGCGACCATGTACGTCTTGTCGTCGGGCATCTTGTCCGGAAGGGTCCCGCGGAACGTGATCGTGACGCGGAAGCTCTTCGGCGACCCCTCGATTCGAGTCGAGAGGATGTCGGCGTAGTCGGGCGGCAGGCCGCTCTTCTCCGCGTCGGGATCCGGCTCCGTCACGACGACGGTCGCGCTGGTCGCCGCGCTGCCGCTCGACGTCACCTCGGTCTCGGTCTTGGCGGCGCCGCTCTCGGGTGCCGCGGACTCGCCGGGGGCGGGAACGTCGATGTCTGCACCCGGTGGCGGCGTCACCCGAAGGCGCGCGTCGCCCTGCGAGGCCTTCCCGCCACCGCCCTTCTTGTCGCCGGACGATTGCCCCCGGCCCTCCCTGTCCTTGCCGAGGAGCGAGTTCTCGGGCTCCGTCCCCTGGGGGCTGGAGCACGCGCCGGTGACGAAGAGCGCGGCGATCACCGCCGCGGCCGCCCGTCGTCTCGCTGAAGTCACAGCCCTCTGCCCCCTCTGATGATCCGGTACCCCAGTATCGCCGCAGCGAGCGCCAAAGCGATGGCTACCACCGCTCCCACCGTCTCCGCCGGACCGGCGGGAGGCGGCTCGACGACGAAGCTCGCCGACGGCGACGGTGTCTGCGCGAGGAGCCACGCGGTCACGCCGGCCAGCCAGTCCACGACTTCGTCTCGGACGGCGCGGGCACGAGGCCCGACGCCGCCAGCACCCCGAGGAACAGGCGGATGAGCCGGGCGGTGACGCCCCAGATGACGTAGTCACGCCAGATCCACGCCTCGGTCGGATAGGTGCGTCCCGCGTGCGCGAACCCCGGCTCCGCCCTGATCTCGTCGTTCAGGTCGGCGAGCGGGACCTCCAGGACCTCGGCGACCTCGGCGGGGTTCGGCCGGAGCTGCGGGCGGCCGCGCAGGAGGCCGACGAACGGGCTGATCACGAACCCGCTGACGAACGTCGGGGTCGTGTCGAGCTCGCCGAGCACGTCCACCGACGAGGGCTCGAGCCCTATCTCCTCTTCTGCCTCGCGCAGCGCGGCGGCCTCTGCCGACGGGTCGTCGTCGTCGATCGAGCCGCCGGGGAACGAGATCTGGCCCTTGTGGCTGCGGACGGTGTCGGTCCGCACGGTGAACAGGATCGCCGGCTCCGGCTCCTCGACGACGGGGATCAGGACCGCGGCGTCGCGCGCACCGCGCACCTTCACGCGGGCAGGGCGGTGTCCCGCGAGGGCGTCCCTCAACGACCGCTCGAACTCCGATGCCAACGCCGCTCCCTCCGTCCGGTGAACGATCATCGTAGATTGGCCGTCTGCACACCGGCGGACGGGCGTTAGCGCGGGAGGCACAGTGGGAGAGTTCGTGAACCTCGAGGTCGCGGCCTCGGGAGTGGCAACGCTGCGGCTGGACCGGCCGAAGATGAACGCGCTCAACCGTCAGGTCGCGGGCGAGATCGGCGACGCCGTCAACGCGGCTCAGATCGACGAGAACGTGAGGGCGGTCGTCGTCTGGGGGGGCGAGCGGATCTTCGCCGCGGGAGCCGACATCAAGGAGATGGCAGACCTCGACGCGGTCGCGATGTACCGCTACATCGGGCGCTTCCAGGAGGTGTTCACGCGGCTCGAGCAGCTGCCGGTCGTGACGATCGCGGCGGTCAACGGATACGCGCTCGGCGGCGGGTGCGAGCTCGCGCTCGCCTGCGATCTGCGCGTGTGCGCGGACGACTCGCGCCTGGGCCAGCCGGAGATCCTCCTGGGGGTCATGCCGGGCGCGGGCGGTACTCAGAGGCTCCCGCGGCTCGTGGGGACCGGGCGCGCGAAGGAGCTCATCTACTCGGGACGGTTCGTCGAGGCGCCCGAGGCCCTGTCGATCGGGCTGGTCAACGAGGTCGTCCCCGCAGCGGAGGTCTATCCGACCGCGATCGGTATGGCCGAACGATTCGCCTCGGGACCGACCGTCGCGCTGATGGCGGCGAAGCAGGCTATCCAGAGCGGGATGGACGCAGGGATCGCGACGGGGCTGACGCTGGAGCGCCAGGGCTTCGCCGCGTTGTTCGCCAGCGAGGACCAGACGATCGGCATGGAGTCGTTCGTCGAGCACGGTCCCGGTAAGGCCAAGTTCGTCGGACGGTAGGGGGCCGCGATGGGATGCAGCGTCTACAGCGTGACGATCGACTGCTCGGATCCCGCCGCGCTCGCGCGGTTCTGGGCGGAGGTGCTCGACTACGAGGTGACGTTCGAGGAGGGCGACGAGGTCGTGATCGAGCCGAAAGGCGGCTCGGGCGACGCGCTGCTCTTCGGGAGGGTCCCCGACGAGAAGGTCGTCAAGAACCGGATCCACCTCGACCTGACCCCGACCGACCAGAAGGCCGAGGTCGAGCGCGTCAAGGCCCTCGGGGCGACGGAGGCCGACATCGGGCAGTCGAACGTGCCGTGGGTCGTGCTCGCCGACCCGGAGGGCAACGAGTTCTGCATCCTGACCCCGCGTTAGGGGGTTGGGCTCTCGTCCGGCCGCGAACGGAGTCGGAGCCACGCCTCGCGGGTCAGCTCGTGGATCCGGACGATCTCGCCGTGTCGCTCGATGGCATCTCTCTCGAACGCCATGCCGAGCTTCTCCATGATCGCGCCGGACGCCGCGTTGCCGGGTTGGTGGCGGCCGATGATCCGTTGGAGCCCGACGCGCTCGAACGCGTCGTCGCGCACGGCGACGGCCCCCTCGCTCGCGAGGCCGCGTCCCCACGCCCCCGGATGCAGCCACCACCCGATCTCCACCTCGTCCCCCGCGACCTCCTTCGCCTCCGGCCCCACGTGGTTGAGCCCGACGAACCCGATCCATTCCCCGCCGGAAGCCGTGACCGCGGCGTACCACCCGAATCCGTGCTCGCTCCAATGCCGCAGCTGCCGGTCGAACACGTCTGCGATCCGGTCGTCGGACCACGTCGACCCGTCGCCGATGAAGCGCATCACGCGATCGTCGCGCGCGAGCGTCGCGAAGAGCTCGCGGTCGCCCTCGCTCCATGGTCGCAGGAGGAGTCGTCTCGTCTCCAGCGAGTGCACTCCCCGACCGTAACGGTGCTCGAGTGACGGCGTCTCTCGTCCTCGTGCACGGCGCCGGCAGCGGGCCGTGGGTATTCGACGCGTGGGTTCCTCCCGCCGGCCTGGAGCTCGTCGCAGTCGACCTCCAGGAGGGTCTCGACGTCGGCTCCGCGTCGATGGACGATTACTCCAGGGTCCTCGTGCGCCGGTGTGAACGTCTTCCCCGGCCACACGCTCTCTGCGGCTGGAGCATGGGAGGCCTCGTCGCGATGATGGCCTCGGAGAAGGTCTCGCCGGGCGCGCTCGTGCTG
>JALZFC010000062.1 GCA_030861725.1 Actinomycetota bacterium
CGCGCGGCTCGGTCACCGCGCGCTTCCGCGGCCACGCCGGCCAGTCCTTCGGAGCGTTCCTGTCCGACGGCGTCGAGCTCGTCCTCGAAGGCGAGGCGAACGACTACGTCGGCAAGGGCATGGGCGGCGGCCGCATCGTGATCCGGCCCCCCGACGGCGACGGCGGCGACCCCGTCCTCGCCGGCAACACCGTCCTCTACGGCGCGACCGGCGGCACGCTGTTCGTGGCCGGGCGCGCCGGCGAACGTTTCGCCGTGCGCAACTCGGGGGCGGTGGCGGTCGTGGAGGGAACCGGCGACCACGCGTGCGAGTACATGACCGCCGGCGCGGTCGTGATCCTGGGCCCGACCGGCCGCAACCTCGGTGCCGGGATGAGCGGCGGCGAGGCCTACGTCTTCGACCCGGACGGCGTCCTGGAGGCGAATCTCAACCCGCACCTGGTCGCGGCATACGAGCCGGCGCGGGCGCAGCTCGACTCCCTGCGGCGAGTGATCGAGCGGCATTGCCGCGCGACGGGGTCGGCGCGGGCGACCGCTCTGCTGAAGCATTGGGACCGCGCGGCCGCGCGTTTCCGCAGGGTCGCGCCGACGGCCGAGGTCGCGCGGCTGGAGGCGCTGTTCGAGGGGACGAGCGTCCCCGCGGCCTAACCGCCCTGAGGGTTCTGGGGGAACGGGATCTGCGTCTGCGGAGGCTCGCACGGCTCGGGCTTGTCCTCGGCGAGGTCGAGCACCTCCTGCGCCGCCGGCGGCGGCTCCTCGCCCGTCTGGAGCGCCTGGATGCTCCCGTCCTCTATCGCCGCGTCGACGGCCGCGACGTAGCGGTCGCTCCACTCCTCGCACTCCTCCTCTTTCTCGCGCTGCGACGCCATCCCCATGACGATGGCGCCGGCCACGAACGCGAGAGCGACGACGCCGACCACGACCGCCCTGACCCCGCTGCCCCTCATCGCGTCACCTCGGGCAACTCCGAGAGCGCGCGAGCGCGGGCGAACACGGCGTCGAGCATCTCCTCCGTGAGACGGCCCGTGAAAGTGTTCTGCTGGCTCGGGTGGTACGACCCGAGGAGCGTATGAGGACCCACCGTCGCCTCCTGTAGGTGACCGAACCGGGGCTTCGGACGAGGCGTCGCGAAGCCGAGCGTGCGCGCCACCCTAAGCCACGCGTCCCACGCGAAGCCACCCAGAGCGACGACGACCTGCAGCTCCCTCAGCAGCCGCGCCTCCCTCACGAGGTAGGGAAGACAGCGGTCGCGCTCGTCGGTCGCCGGCTTGTTATCGGGCGGCGCGCAGCGGACGGCCGCGGCGACGTACGCACCGTGCAGGGTCAGACCGTCGCCGGCGTGGACCGAGTGGGGCTGGTTCGTCAGCCCCTGGCGGAACATCGACGCGAACAGCCAGTCGCCGGAGCGGTCGCCGGTGAAGATCCGCCCCGTCCGGTTGCCGCCGTGCGCCGCGGGCGCGAGGCCGACGACGAGGATCCGCGCCGCCGCGCCGCCGTAGCCCGGGAGAGGACGTCCCCAGTACTCCTCGTCCCGGTACGCCGCGCGTTTCTCGCGCGCCGCCTTCTCCCGCCAGGCGACGAGCCTCGGACAGGCGCGGCACGCGGCGACCTCGCCGGCGAGGCGAGCGAGCGACTCCGTCTCCATCGGTCCAGTATCGGGGTTACCGCCTGCCGCGGACGGTGACCGACTCACCACGTACAGCGACAGACCTGGATGATCCTGGTATTCTTCACCGGCTCGGCAGGCGTCTCTCTGGAGGTTCGGCATGGCGGCGGCAACAGGTCGTAAGGCGATCTCGCTCCTCGCGTGCGGCATGTTCCTCGCCGCCCTCGGCACGCCGGCTCCCGCGGAGCCGGTGGACGTCCCGCTCCCGGCGCTGGGGGCCGAGGAGCTCCTCGAGATCGCCCGCGTCGCCCTTCCCGAGGAGGGGACGACGCTCCAGCTGCACGCGGACTTCCCGGAGGAGGCGCCGCTCGTCGTCGACGGGCTCGCCTTCACGTCGCTGACGGCGGACGTCGCCCCGGACGGCGGCGTGATCGTCCGGAGCGCGACGCCGGAGAAGGCGGTCGCGGCCCCCTCGGCCGAGCTCGACGAGTGTGCCGACCCCACTTATGCGGAGACGGGACCGCAGTGGCGGGAGTCGGACATGCCGGTGGAGTGGCGCTTCCGCCGCGCCTCCGTCCCGGACGGCCTCGGCACGTTCCGGAGCCAGTACTCGCTCCAGACGGGGCATCAGGTGTGGTCGCGGGCGAGGACGAACTGCAAGGGCACCGACGACGTTTCGTTGCGGTTCCGCTTCGACGGCGACGCTAAGCGGAAGATCGCGTACGACGGCGTGAACCTCGTGGATTTCGGCCCCCTCGGCGGCGGCGCCCTCGCGCTGAGCTACACCTGGTTCGAGGGCTCGAGGATCCTCGAGGTCGACCTGCGCCTCAACCGCGACTACGGGTGGACGAACCGACCCGGCGGGAAGAACCGCTACCAGGTGGCGAACGTCGCGGCGCACGAGATCGGCCACCAGCTCGGCCTCGACGACCTGGCCGACCCGCACGGCGCGCTCACGATGTTCGGCCGCATCGGCCGGGGCGAGAAGTCGAAGACCACGCTGGGCCGCGGGGACCTCAGGGGGGCCTCGAGCCTCTCGCCTTAGCCGTAGTTCCTTCAGAGGTTATTCACCCCGGCTGCGAGGGCGGCGATGGGGGTGATGGTTCCGCGCGGAACCATCACCCCCATCAGCAAAGACCTCTTCCGAGAGGGCGAACGTCGAGAAGGGTTGGGCGTCGGGGCGCCCACAACCGGAACGCGGCTAACTGGGTGTGAACAACGTCTGTGGGTCTTACACCTAGCTCGCGGCGTGCAGCCTCTCGTCACCAGCCTCCGCGGCTGCCTCCGATTCCGAAAGCGCGCGAGCTTCCGCCGCGAGCGCGTCAAACGCCGACACGTCGGGGCACCTCTGGCTGTCGATGAGCTCGGAGACGGCGCCGCGCAAGAGATGAGGCGCGCTTCGCTTCGTCATCGTCACCGCCTTCGTGCCACCGCTGTTTGTGAGCCGTCGGCCTTCTCGAACAGCTGGTAGTCGCCTGCGCCCATCGACTGGCGCGGGAGAACGGCGGCGAATACCTCGTTGCGCCGGAGTCTTTTCGCCAATGGGACCAGGTCGTCGAAAACGACGGCTGCACGCCCGGCGCGATCACTCACCACCCACGACGGGCTGGACTCGCCGCCAGTCAGCTTCGCGAAGAAAATGGCGCCGTGTTCTCTGACATCGTCTGGGCAACCGATCTCCTGCGCCCCTTCGACGGCGTAGGCGGTAGTCAACGCGGTGGCAACGTCCTTCGGGACGCCCGCCTTGAAGACCCATCGGCGCGGCTGCGTGTCATCACCTGCGGCTGGCGTTCCCATCCCGTTGGCCTCTCCCGATCAGCACCATTTCCCCGAATTACAGAGTTGTGATTCTCCCATCGAGGAGTCACCAATGGCAGGCAACTAACCGATTCGGCACAGGAAATCGCGGCGGCACCTAAGGATTTCGCCGTTTATGCGGTGCTTTGGGCCGACAACAGGCTTGACCTGCTGTCATCAGCGCGACTACAGGACGTGCGCGAGGAAGTCCTTGCAACGCGGGTTCGTCGGGTTCGAGAAGACCCGCGCGGGCGGCCCGTCCTCCTGGATCCGTCCGTCGTCCATGAACAGCACGCGGCTCGCGACCTCGCGTGCGAAGCCCATCTCGTGCGTGACGATCATCATCGTCATGCCCTCGTCGGCGAGACGCTTCA
This sequence comes from Actinomycetota bacterium, assembly GCA_030861725.1. GTDB lineage: Bacteria > Actinomycetota > CADDZG01 > CADDZG01 > WHSQ01 > JALZEG01. The sequence goes on from JALZFC010000062.1 coordinate 3,777, forward strand.
TCGTGTCGAGGACCTCCTTGACGAGCTCGGGGTCGAGGGCCGACGTCACCTCGTCGAAGAGCATGAGCTTCGGGCGCATCGCGAGCGCGCGCGCGATCGCGACGCGCTGCTGCTGGCCGCCCGAGAGCTGCCCGGGAAAGGAGTCGGCCTTGTGGGCGAGGCCGACGTGCTCGAGCTCACCCACCGCGCGCTCCCTCGCCTCGTCCTCGTCGAGCCTCAGGACCTTCTGGAGGGCGAGCATGATGTTGCCGATCGCGGTCTTGTGCGGGAAGAGGTTGAACGCCTGGAACACGATGCCGATATGCGTCCTCACCTCGTTGAGGTCGGTCCGGATGTCGGTGATCTCCCGCCCGTCGAAGAACACCTTCCCGTCGGTCGGCTCCTCGAGCAGGTTGACGCACCTGAGCAGTGTGGACTTGCCCGACCCCGACGGGCCGATGATGGTCACGACGTGCCCGGGGTCGATGCCGACGTCGATGCCCTTGAGAACGTGCAGGTCGCCGAACCACTTGTGGATCCCCTCGAGTCTGACGAGAGGCCCCCCGGCCGCCGCCGCCTCCGCGTTCTGGCTCACGCGGTGACCCCCACCAGCCCGCTGCGAAGCCGCCGCTCGGCCACGTTCACGAGGCGGATCGCGGGAAGGCAGATCGCGAGGTATCCGATCGCCGCGAAGATGAAGAACGTGCTGTTGAACGTGTTGCCGAACCCCTGGCTGGCGACCGACAACAGGTCGCGCTCCCCCGCGGCCAGGCCGAGGAAGACCACCAGGGACGTGTCCTTCACCAGGATGACGAACTCGTTCATCAGCGGCGGGATCACGCGCCTTACCGCCTGCGGGACGACCGAGTAGCGCATCGCCTGGCCGTACGACATCCCGAGCCCGCGCGCGGCCTCCAGCTGGCCCCGCTCGATCGACTGGATCCCCGCACGGAACACCTCGGCGGAATACGCCCCCATGTTCAGGCTGAGGGCGATGATCCCCGCGGTATACGTCGAGATGTCGAGTCCGAGCCCGAGGGGAAGCCCGATGCCGATGACGCTGATCTGCCACAACAACGGCGTCCCGCGGAAGAAGTTGATGTAGACCCGCGCCGGTGCGCGCACGACTGCACGTTTGGAGATGGCGAAGATCGCGAGGAACAGCCCCAGGACGATCCCGAAGAACTCGCTGGAGAGCGCGAGAACCAGCGTGTTCTTCGCGCCGGTCAGGAATGCATCGACCTGCTGGCTCGGGCCCTCGAAGTTGAAGAAGTTGAACGCGAAGATCTCCACGTCGCCCTCGCCGAACCACAGGAGGACCCCCCCGAGGAACAGGGCTTGCGCGCCGAGGACGGCGCCTGCTATCGCGCCCTCGCGGCTCACCCTCGTGGGCATCCTGCGGAACGTCGCGCCGCCGATAGCCGCGGCGGACAGCCCGAGGCCCACTGCCCAGATGCCGACGCCCGTCATCTCGGCGGATTTGAAGCCGCGCACGATGTTCTCGTGGGGCGTAAGCCCGTGCACGAGGATCACCACGACCACACCCACCGTCGCAGCGACCAGCCCCAGCGCCCCGAGCGCCAGCGCAGCCAGAGACAGGGGTTGGCTCTGCTCGCGCAACCATGCGAGGTCGCGGACCGGTCTGTCGGCCTGGGCTGTGACCACTCGCTCCTCCTGAGAATCAAAGAGCCCGCGCTATTCGGCGCGGGCTCTTCGTTCGTCTTCTGCTCTACTACTCCGAGGCGTACTCGGGCAGCTCCTGCTCCGGGAAGTACTTCTTGAAGATCTCCGCGTAGGTGCCGTCCTGGAAGATCTCCTCGAGGGCCGCGTTGAAGGCCTCCAGCAGCGCCGGGTTGTCCTTGGCGACGGCGATCGCGTACTCCTCACCCGTCTCCACCTGCTGGACCACCTGCAGCTGGTCCCTGCCGGCAATCGCCTCCAGGGAGACCGGCAGGTCGTTGAACACCGCCACGACCTGGCCCGCCTGCAGCGCCTGGTACATACCGGGTGCCTTGGGGAACTGGACGAGCTCGGCGCCTGTCAGGTTCTCCTCGGCGTAGAACGCGCCGGTCGTCGACGCCTGCACCGCGACGCGGGCCCCGTCCGGCAGATCGTCGACGCTCTTGATGTCGGGATTGGCCGACGTGTCGACCGTCAGCGACTGCAGCGACGGGTAGATCGGGACGGTGAAGTCGACGAACGTCTTGCGCTCCTCGGTCACGTCGAAGGCAGGGGAGCCCTCCGGCGCATACGCGGTGACCGCGGCGGCGATGATGTCGAACTTGTTCGACCGCTGGAGCTGCGTGAAGATCGTGTCGAAGTTCACGGTCAGCCAGTCGTCATCGGTGTTCTCGAGGCCGAGCCTCTCGGCGACGGCGCGGACGATGTCTACGTCGAAGCCGGTCAGAGCGCCGGTGTCGTCGTTGAACTCGAACGGCGGATACGGGATGTCGGAACCCACCGTCAGGTGGCCCTCTTTCACCAGCTCGAACTCGGCGTCGTCCCCGTCTGCGGCGTCCGTCGCCTGCGTCTCCGGAGACGTCGGCTCCTCGTCCTCGCCGCACGCGGCGAATACGAGCGAGGCGGCCGCGAGCACCGCCACCAACGTCAGCCACCGGCGGTTCCTCAGTCGTTCCATATCGATCAACTCCTTGTGAATGGTCTGCTCGGACAGCTTAGTAAACGCAGCGATGGGCCGCCGGACGGCTATTCCTCACCGAGGTACGCCTTGCGCACCTGGTCGTTGCCGAGCAGCTTCTTCGCGTCGTCCTCGAGGACGATCGCACCGGTCTCGATGACGTAGCCACGGTTCGCCGCGGTCAGCGCCATCTGGGCGTTCTGCTCGATCAGGAGCACCGGGACTCCCATGGAGTTGATGTCGGCGATCACGTCGAACACGCGCTCGACTACCTGCGGCGCGAGACCCATCGAGGGCTCGTCCAGCATGACCAGCTTCGGGCGCGCCATGAGCGCGCGGCCGATCGCCAGCATCTGCTGCTCGCCACCGGAGAGCGTCCCGCCCGCCTGCTTGCGGCGCTCGAGGAGGCGGGGGAAGAGCTCGTACACGTGGTCCTCGATCTCCTTCAGCTCGCTCTTGCTCGCTCGCGAGCGGAAGGCGCCCATCCCGAGGTTCTCGGCGACCGACATGTTCGGGAAGATGTGCCGGCCCTCGGGGACCTGGACGATCCCCCGCTCGACGACGTCGTGGCTCCGGAGGGTCGTGACGTCCTCGCCCTCGAAGATGATGGCGCCCTGGTACGGGCCGTGGACCATCGAGATCGCGCGCAGCGTCGTCGTCTTCCCGGCGCCGTTGCCGCCGATGAGCGTGACGATCTCGCCCTGGTTGACCGTGAGGTTGATGCCCTTGACGGCCTCGATCACGCCGTAGCGCACGTGGACGTCGCGGAGCTCGAGGAGCGGGGTCCCGTTGCTAGGCATTCGGACCCCCCTTCCCGGGCGCGGGACCCGCCGGGCCCGCGCCGCCCGTGACCGGCCCGCTCATGCCGGGACCGGACTCGCCGCGGCTCTTGTCGCCGGCGGTGCCGCCCGCGCCGGCTCCCAGGTAGGCCTCGACGACCCGCGGGTTGCGCTGGACCTCCTCGGGCCGGCCCTCGGCGATCTTCTCGCCGTGGTCGAGGACCGCCACCCGGTCGGAGAGGCCCATGACGACCTTCATGTCGTGCTCGATCAGCAGGACCGTGACGCCGTCGTCCCGGATCCTCCTCACGAGGTCCCGGAGGCCGTTCTTCTCCACCGGGTTCATCCCCGCGGCCGGCTCGTCGAGCAGGAGCAGCTTCGGCCTCGTTCCTAGGGCTCGCGCGATCTCGAGGCGCCGCTGGTCGCCGTACGAGAGGTTCTTTCCGAGGTCGTTTGCGTACCGGTCGATCCCGCAGTACTCGAGCAGCTGGAAGGCACGCTTCTCGCCTTCGGCCTCCTCTTGGTGGAACCGCGGCCCCCGGAACATCGCGCCGAAGACGCTCGTCTTGTGGCGGGCGTCGATCCCGACGAACACGTTCTCGAGCGCGGTCATGTTCGGGAACAGGCGGATCTGCTGGAACGTGCGGCAGATCCCCATCTCGACGATCTGGTCCGGGCGCTTACCGGTGATCGCGTCGTTCACGAAGCCGACCTGGCCGCTCGTCGGCGTGTAGACGCCGGTGATGCAGTTGAACAGCGTGGTCTTCCCGGCGCCGTTCGGGCCGATCAGCCCGAAGATCTCGCCCTCGCCGATCTCGATGTTGACGTCGGAGAGCGCGCGCAGACCTCCGAACTCCATCGTCACGTTCTTGACTGTCATGTACCCGGCCACCGCGCGTCAGCCCTTCTTCTCGGCGTCGTAGAGGCTCGCTTCACGGGTCTTGATCGGCTCCGCCGACTCGTCGACAACGACGGCGTCCGCAGCCCCCGCTTCGGAGAGCTCGGTTCTTCGTCGTTTGGCCGCGAGCAGACCGCCCGGACGGTAGATCATCACGATGACCAGCGCGAGACCGAAGACCGCGATGCGGCCCGTCTCGATGTCGAACCCGAGGACCTCGGCCCCGCCGGACGCGTCGCGGACGATCTCGGGCAACATCTGCACGAGGATCGCGCCCAGCACCGCGCCGGAGATGCTCCCCAGGCCTCCGATCACCACCGCGGAGAGCACGAGGATCGACTGCAGCAGCGGGAAGCTGTTCGGCGCGATGTAGCTCGTCTTCACGGCGAAGATCCATCCGGCGACGCCGCTCGTCGACGCGCCGATCACGAACGCCAGCACCTTCATCTTCGTGACGGGCACGCCCATGGCCGCAGCGGCGACCTCGTCCTCGCGGATCGCCGCCCAGTACCTGCCGACCCTCGACGAGTCGAGGTGCCGGATCATGATGACGGCGAGGATGATCGCCGGGATGCACAGGAACTTCCAGTAGGTCGCGGGGTCGAGCCCGAAGTCGAAGCCGCCGACCGTCGGGTGGGGGATCCCTGCGATCCCGCGGGAGCCGTTCGTGATCTCGAGGTTGTTCGCGGCCTGACGGACGATCTCGTGGAACCCGAGGGTGACGATCGCGAGGTAGTCGCCGCGCAGCCTCAACGTGGGGACGCCGAGCGCGAACCCGGCGAGCATCGTCACGAGGACCGCGAACGGGATCGACGCCCACGTCGGCCACTCGACGAAGTGGAACGGCGAGCCCGAGTTCGTCATCAGCGCCGTCGTGTACGACCCCAGCATGAAGAACGCGATGTAGCCCAGGTCGAGCAGGCCGGCGAGGCCGACCACGACGCTCAGCCCGAGCGTGAGGAGGATCCAGTAGCCGGTCACGAACAGGACCGTGATCCCGAAGTTCCCCTGGAGCACCGGAAGGACGTCGTTGTCCATCAGCCACGGGATCCACCACATCAGAAAGGCCGCAACCAGGTACCGGAAGTACCCGATCCGGCGCCACCCGACGAAGACGACGTTGCCCGCGTCCAGCAACCCGTCGGGCAACGCGTTCGCGGTGCGCGGGTAGTTCGACTCGAGGTAGGTGCGCAGGTCGGAGGTGGGAGCCTTCGCCATCTAGCCACCGATCCTTTCGCCGAGGAGGCCGGTGGGCCGGAAGATCAGCACCAGCGGGAGCAGCGTGAACGCGACGACGTTCTTCCACTCCGCCGCGAGACAGACCGTGCTCATGTTCTCGACGAGCCCGAGCAGGACGGCGCCGACTACCGCTCCCCTGATGTTCCCGATCCCGCCGAGGACTGCCGCGGTGAACGCCTTGATGCCGGGGATGAAGCCCATGTTCCAGACGACGTTGCCGATCAGCAGGCCGTACATCGCCCCCGCGATCCCGCCGAAGAAGCCGCCGATGACGAACGTCGTGACGATGACCTTGTCGACGTTGATGCCCATCAGCTGCGAGGCGACGGGATCCTCCGACAGCGCCCGGATGCTGCGTCCGGTGGAGGTCTGGTTGATAAGCCGGTCGAGGAAGATGAAGCACACGATCGCGCCGACGACGACGAGCAGCTCCGGGCTCGTAACGCGCGAGTCGAGGACCGTGAAGCCGAACGCGTCGGGGCCGGCCGCGAGGATGCCGGGGAAGTTCCGCTGCCCCGGGCCGAGCAGGAAGTCCTGCTGGAACAGGTACGTGGCGAAGAACGAGGCGCCGATCGCGCTGATCAGGTACGACAGCCGGGCGGCGTTGCGCCGCCGCAGCGGCCGGTACGCACCGCGCTCGAGGAGGGCCGCCGCGATCGCGGCGGCGATCCCGCCCACGAGCAGCATCGCCAGCAACATCACGACGAGCGTGAGGCCGGTCCTCGTACCGGTCACACCGAACCAGTCGCCGAACACGTAGAACACGGCTACGCCGCCGACCATGAAGATCGCGTCGTGCGCGAAGTTGATCAGCTTCAGCACGCCGTAGACCATCGTGTAGCCGAGGGCTATGAGCGCATACAGGAACCCGAGGATGATCCCGGTGACAAATGTAGGCCCCAGGAGCCCTACGTCACAGTCCAACCGTCCCCCCGTAGATCGGCAGCCGCGTCAGGTGCAGCAGTGCGGCAGTGGCAGGGGCATAGTGCCCCTGCCACCGATAAGCCGCAAGTGGAGCCGAGTGCCCGCTACTCGATCAGGTCCGATGCCGGGCCGAGCGAGAGGAAGTTGCCCTCCTCGTTGGACCACTCGTAGACCCAGATGTCCTCGGGACCGCCGACGAACTCGCCGGACTCCTCCCAGCTGTAGGTCTT
>JALZFC010000063.1 GCA_030861725.1 Actinomycetota bacterium
GACGCGCGCGGCGAGGGCCGCGCGCCTCCGGAGACCGCGAGTGAGGTCCTGGCACGCATCGCGCGCTTCCGCGGAGAAGGATCCCGCCGCGCTCTCGGCGCGTTCGAGTCCGAGCGTTACGGTCCGTTGCCCCCGCGCGAGGACGAGGTGGACGCCGCCGTCGCGGAGCTCGACCGGCTGACGAAGGCCGTCGGGGAGACGCCGTAGACGTTGTTCTGACTCTATTCCGGGGGCGGCGGGAGGATCAGCCTGGTGCCGACGGCGAGCGACTCCGGGTCCGTGATGTCGTTGGCCTCTGCGATGTAGTCGTCGAGCGAGGCGTCGCCGTACTCCTCCAAGGCGATCAGCGCTAGCGTGTCGCCCGCCTTCACGATGTAGACCTCGCCGCCTTCCGTCTCGCCTTCGGGATCGGTGGCGGCGTCGCCTGCCGGAGCCGAGGCCGTAGCGGTCGGCGCGGGCGTCGGTTCCTGGGCCGCCTCGAGCTGCGCCTCGAGCTCCGCGACGTCTGCCCGCAGGTCGTCACGCTCCTGCGACACGTTCTGGAAGCGAGCCTCGGGGACCCCGCCGTCGCCGCCGCCGGTCGCCCGGCCGAGCAGGAAGGCGAGCAGCAGCGCGACGCCCAGGGCGACGACGCGGCCCCACAGGACGCGGCCGGGACGACCCCCCGCCGGCTCTTCGTCGTAGTCCAGCTCGTAGGACGCATCCGGCCGGTACGGCTCGAAGGACTCGGTCATCCGGTCGCCCATCCGGGCCCCCAATCGCTCTGCTCGGTTTGGCAGAAACTAGCGTACGTCCGCCGCCGCGGAGTTTCTCAGGTTTCCGGGAGCGGGGTCGGTGGCGTCAGCCCGTAATCGCCTTGAACGCCCAGACCCCGGCGGCTATCCCGGCCGCTATCGCGGCGAGCTGGACGGCCAGCCACCAGAGCCCCCTCGGCGATATCACCCGTCCCCCCGGATGACCCGGCGCTTCGCGTCCTCGAACTCGCGCTCCGTCAGCGAGCCCGACCGGCGCAGCTTCTCCAGCCGCTCGAGCGCGTCCACGAGCCCCTCGTCCTCATCCCCCGCGACCGGCTGCGCCGGCCGGCGCAGCGCGCGCACGTCGTTTATACGGTCGCGCGTGGGGAGGACGTACGCCGGCAGGTTCGGGGCGGGGACCTTCGTGAACTGGGACATGATCGGCCGGGCCATCACCAGCAGCGGCAGGCCGCCCATCAACGCGAACGCAGCGGCGCAGACGATCCAGCCCCACACGATGCCCTCGCCGAACGGCGGGTCGAGCCCGAAGGCGAGGAAGTTCCAGCCGAGCGACAGGAACAACGCCGGCCACGCGAAGCCGACGAGCGTCGGGACGTCGTGCTTCACCGTTGCCCACAGGTAGAGGCCCAGGAAGATCAGGCCACCCCAGACGGCGCCCGTCATCAGGAGAGGGATTCCTTGGGGGCATTGAACCCGCGGGACGTACGGCCCGCCAGACGCGCACGCGCCGCCGACGTCCAAGACCGCGCGCATGCCGAGGTAGAGGAGCGTCATCGCACACGAGAGCCCGCCGAGCGCCAGGAAGACGGAGACGCTCGCGCGGACGTTCTGCAGGGGTGCGCGCGTGGTGGCTGCGATCGACACGGAAGACACGCTAGCGGGGCCGCGGCTCGTCGGGAAGGACTTTCGTGCTACGGGCGGTTCAACCGGCCGCCCAGGACCTTCTGGATCCGCGCCATGAGCGTCGTCTCGCCGGAGACCCACCAGTTGTCCGCGTGCACCGAGGCGAAGGCGAAGTCGGAATAGAACTCGCGCGCGAGCTCGAGGCTGGCCGCGTGGAAGTAGATGTTGATCTGGACGTGGCTTCCGTTGGACTGGCAGCTCCCGGTCTCGAGGTAGGCGTCGGAGCCGTCGACCCGCGTCGCCGTGCACGGGATGCCGCCGGCCCGGATGTCGCGCACGATCTGTCCGACGTGCCGGTAGCCGATCGGGACGTCCGGCTTCTCGTCGTTCGACCCGTTCCCGCCACCGCCTTGCGACCCGCTGCCGCCGATCTCTCCTCGGCCGCCGCCATTGCCTCCGCCGTCATTCCCTCCTCCGCCGCCATTCCCTCCTCCGCCCTCATTTCCTCCTCCGCCCGCAGCGTCTTCGGCGGCTTCGTCGATCGCTCCCGAGACGGAGTCGATCGCGTCGGAGATCGCCCCCCGGGCGAAGAACGCGCCCGCGGCAACGGCGACGACGAGCAGCGCCGCGACGACGGCGCCCGGCTTGATGCCCGACGCCGCCAGCGGCTCGGGGACGTGCGTCCCGCCCCCTCCCCCCTGGATCGTCCCGCAGTTCCCGCAGATCGGTGTCCCGACCGCGAGCTGGTGCCCGCATTTGGGGCACGCGTACATCTGGGGGGTCGCGCCGCCGCCCATGTTCGGCCCCACCGTCACGACCGTTGCTCCAACGCGAAGGTGACCTCGACCGCGGCCGGGATGTCGAGCGCGCCCGCCTCGACCTGGATCTCCGGCGCCGGCGCGGGCATCGATCCCGGCGCGGCCGCCGGCGGGAGCATCACCTCGTGGCGCTGGTGCGTGCGCACGGCGAGACCCGGCTCGATCACCGTCAGCACGTCGCCCAGCGTCACGTCCAGTGCGGTCGCGTACGCCTCGGCCTTCCGCCGTGCGTCCTCGGCCGCGGTGCGGAACGCCTCCGCCCGTGCGGGGTTGGCGAGCGCGATCTGCCAGCTCGGCCCCCGCACGATCGCCTCGCACTTCTCGGTGGCCTCGCCGACGAGCCGCGCCACGGTCTCGACGTCGTCGAGCCTTACGGTGATGCGGTTGCTGGCACGGAAGCCGACGTGCTTGCGCCGGCCGGACTTGCTCTCCCACTCCGTCTCTTCCGTGAGCGTGATGCCGGACGTGGACCGGGCCGAGCCGGGGATGTCCAGGTCGGCGAAGATCGCCTGCAACCGCGCGCTGCGCTCGGACGCGTCGGCCATCGCTTTCTGCGGCGTCTTCTCGACGGCCTTGATCTCGATGAAGACCTGCGCCTCGTCCGGCTCCCCGGGCACCACGGCTTCACCCCTCACCGTCACCGTCCCACTCGCCACAGCCGCTCCTTATCCGCTTGCCCTGCTCCGAACAGGCTACCGGTCGGACGCCGCTCGTGCTGTCGGACGCCGAACGCAGCGGCACTAGAGTGGCTCCGATGGCCGACGACAAGAGAGGTCCGATCCCCACCGGCTGGGCGCAGCGGGGTGCGAGGCTCGCCGGCCAGACGGGTAAGTCCGCCTTCCGTTTCCTCGGCACGCGGGCGCGCGCCTTCGCCTCGCCGGAACGGTCGCAGGAGTTCCTCGACGGGTTCCACCAGAAGACGGCAGAGCAGCTGGTCCAGATGCTCGGCGAGATGAAGGGCGCTGCGATGAAGGTCGGCCAGCTCGCGTCCTTCTACGAGTTCTCCGCGCCGGGTGAGTACCTCGCGACCTACAAGGACGCGCTGACGATGCTCCAGAACTCGGCGCCGCCCATGGATCCCGAGGCCTCCAAGGCCGTCATCAAGGAGGAGTTCGGCACCGACCCGCACGAGCTCTTCGCGGAGTTCGACGACGACGCGATAGCCGCGGCGTCGATCGGCCAGGTGCACCGCGCTCGTCTGCACACCGGCGAGGAGGTCGCGGTCAAGGTCCAGTATCCCGGTGTCGACGAGGCGGTTCGCTCGGACCTCAAGAACATCTCGGCGATGACGAAGCTGTCGGTCGCGATCGCGCCGAACGTGGACCCGAAGGAGGTCGCGAACGAGGTGCGCGACCGCGTGATGGAGGAGCTCGACTACCGGAGGGAGGCGGCGAACCAGGCGAAGTTCGCGGAGCTGTTCGCCGGCCACCCCTACATCGTCGTGCCGCAGGTCTACCCGGAGTACTGCCGGACGCGCGTGATCACGCAGGAGTTCGTGCGGGGAGAGCCGTTCATGACCGGTTTCGGCTGGGACGAGCAGCGCCGCAACGACCTCGCCGAGGTGCTGTTCCGTTTCTTCTACGGCAGCTTCAACCGGTTCCTCCTGTTCTCCGCCGACCCTCACCCGGGCAACTACCTGCTGCTCCCGGACGGGAAGGTCGCGTTCCTCGACTACGGCCTCGTGCGCGCCCTCGATCCGGGGACGCTGACTTTGCTGCTCGAGATTGTGCAGGCGCTGATCGCGGACGACAAGGAGCGCGGCCGGACCGCGCTCGAGGCGATCGGGATCCTCAGCCCGAAGACGCCGGAGGTCGAGGCGGTCTGGGAGCACCTGAAGATGCTGAACGCACCGGTCCTCGAGGACCGTCCGTTCCGGATAACCGTCGAGCTCGTCCAGGAGATCGCGGGAGCCGGATTCGATCCCCGCTCGAGCGCGTTCCAGATCCTGCGCAAGGTCGGCGTGCCCGGCGTGATCATCACGGTCAACCGCATGTCGTTCGGCGTCGCGTCGCTGCTGGGACGGCTCGAGGCGACGAACAACTGGCAGGCGATCGCGCGGGAGATGTGGTACGGCGAGCCGGCGTCGACTCCGATCGGCCGCGAGGAGCAGGCGTGGCTCGCGGAAGCGCACCCGGACCTGTCGCCGCCGCTGGGCGACTGAGCCGGAGAAAAAGTTAGCGGGAAGGTGTGGACGTCATTCTTCGACGTCCACGCGGAACTCGGCGCTGTGCTCGTCCGATCCGACCCGGAGCCGCACGTGCACGCCCTCGTTCGTCTCGCCCTCGTGGCAGAAAGCGTCCGGCGGCAACACGACGTCGGTGCCGGGCGAGACGCAAGCGGGCGTCTGGTAGCCGCGGTCGCCGACGCGGGCGCCGTAGCCCATGGCGCCGACCTCGGCGGCACCCTCGACGAAGTGGTCGCCCGTGCCGGCGCGGATCGGCTTGTTCTCCGCGGAGGTGTCGCCGGGAGTGGTGGCGACCTCCAGGTCTTTGTCGCGTTGAGTCGCGGAGCGTTCGACGGCCGATCGCCTGGATGCCGCCGGCGCGGCGTCGGCGGGGGACAGGTCACCCGCTGCGGCGGCCGTCGAAGCGGCGCCGGCGAGCGACGATCCCGTCCTCTCCGGCAGCGTCCCCGCTCCGGCCTCGCCGGCCAGCGGCCCGGCGGCCGCGGCGAACAGCGCGACCGCGGACAGGAACCCGGCCGCCGCGGGGGCGACGACGTTCTCGCTCTGTCCGAGAAGGGTGCGGGCCGCGATCACGTGACGCTCGAGGTCGAACAGCCGGCGGATCCGCAGACCGAAGACGATGCTGCTCGCCGACGCGACGTCGAGCAGAGCGCTCAGACGGCGGCGGGCGCGCATCCGCAGCATCTTCGTCGCGTTCGCGCCGCGGCTCGCCATCGCCGGCTCGTCGCCGAGCTCGGCCATCAGGATCGACCGGTGCGCCGGGCTGAGCTGGTTCATGGCGTTCTGGACGCGGCGCCACTCGAGCCGGGCGAGCCCCGCCCGCTCGACGTCCTGGTCGGCGGCGCGATCGGGGACGAGGCCGAGCACCTCGCGCTCGGGGCGCTTGCGCGCCTCGTCGCGGAGGAGGTTCAAGGCGATCGTCACGACGAGGGCCCAGAGAGGACGCTCGGGGTCGACCTGGTCCCACATACGGAACAGACGGAGCCCCGTCTCCTGGACGATGTCGTCGCGCTTGTGCGGCGGGACCCTCTTCCCGGCGAGCATGGCGTCGAGACGCCGCGCCAGGTCAGGCCACTGCTCCTCGAACAAATGAGTGCCCGTCTCTCTCATATCGCCGCGGTTCCCCCGAATAGTGCGCCACCGAGCATTCTACGCTTACCAAGCTCATCCTGCCGGGTGAGCGCCGGCGCCCATTCTGGCCCGATGGCGCGCGTTCCAGGCCGGAGAGCACGCCTCGTTTTCGCCTCTGGGGCCGGGGTAGGAGAGGACGAAGACGCCCGATACGAGGAGGTATCCGCATGGCGAAGACCGCACGCGAGATCATGACCGGCTCCGCCGAGTGCATCGGCGAGAACGACTCGATCGTCGACGCCGCGAAGATGATGGCCAAGGGGGACATCGGCGCGATGCCTATCTGCGGCGAGGACAACCGCCTCAAGGGCATGCTCACCGACCGCGACATCGTCGTGAAGGTGCTCGCCGAGGGCCGGGACCCGTCGCAGGTGCGCGCCGGGGAGCTGGGTCAGGGGAAGCCGGTGACGATCGGGGCCGACGACCCGATCGGCCTTGCGATCAACACGATGGCCGACCACCAGGTCCGCCGTCTCCCGGTCATCGACGGCCACGACCTCATCGGCATAGTGAGCCTCGCCGACATCGCCAAGAACGCCGCCGACGACGACGTCGGGGCGCTCGTCCAGCTGATCTCCGCGGCTCCGCCGAACAACTAGCTCTTTCTCTGCGGGCGAAGGGCCCGGTTCCGGGGGGAGCCGGGCCCTTTCCGCGCCGTCGTTGCCCCTAGGCTCGCGACCATGACGTCGGTGACGGTCGCGTACCAGGGCGAGAGGGGCGCCTACTCCGAGGAGGGCGCGGCGGGGCTCTTCCCCTCCGCCGCCCTCACGCCCGTCGCGTCCATCCGCAAGGTGTTCGAGGCCGTCGAGGTAGGGCGCGTCGACTACGGACTCGTCCCCGTCGACAACTCCCAGGCCGGCAGCATCAACGAGACCTACGACCTCTTCCTCAAGCACGGCCTCCACCTCGTGGCGGAGACCGTCGTGCGCGTCGACCACTGCCTGCTCGCGCTCCCGGGCGCTCACGCCGACGACCTGCGCGAGGTGATGTCGCACCCGCAGGCGATCGCCCAGTGCGAGGAGTTCCTCAGCGCGCTCGACGTGCGGGTGCGGCCCGAGTACGACACCGCGGGGGCCGCGAAGCGGGTCGCGGAGGAGGGGCTGCGGGCCACCGGCGCCATCGCCTCGCGCCGCGCGGGTGAGATGTACGGCCTCGCGGTCCTCGCCGAGCGGATCCAGACGTATCCCGACAACCACACGCGCTTCGGCGTCCTGTCGCGGAACCCGGAGCCGCTCGGGGCGCCGGACAAGTCGTCTTTGGTGTTCGGCGTCGGACACGTCGCGGGCTCGCTCTACCGGTGCCTCGGCGCGCTGGCGGAGCGCCATCTCAGCCTCACGAAGCTCGAGTCCCGGCCGCGCGCGGGGCGCCCCTGGGAGTACGTGTTCTACGCGGACGTGCTCGCGGCCGCCGATCGCGCGGAGATGGTCGAGGCCCTCTCGGAGCTCAGCGAGCACGCCACGTTCACCCGCCTGCTCGGCTCCTACGCCGCGGCGATCCCGGGGCGCTCGTAGACTCGCTCTCTCGACTCCGAACCCGCACATCCCGCACGATCAGGAGGATCCAGCCATGGCTCAGGTCGACCTGCTTCCCGAGGTGACGAAGTTCCTCGAAGGCTCCCCGAAGATGACGATCGCGGGACAGCCCGTCGACGCCGTGTCCGGCGCGACGTTCGACGTGACCGACCCGTCGACGGGGCAGACGATCACCGAGGTGCCCCGCGCCGGCGTCCCCGACGTGGACGCGGCCGTAGCCGCCGCCCGCGAGGCGTTCGACGACCGGCGGTGGACCGGGCTCCGGCCGGGGAAGAGGGCCGAGGTCCTCTTCAAGATCGCCGATCTGATCAAGCGCAACCTCAACGAGCTCGCGCAGCTCGAGTCGATCGACTCCGGCAAGCCCATCAAGCTGGCGTCCGGCGAGATCTGGGCCGCGGCCGAGTGCTTCCGCTACTACTCCGGCTGGCCGACGAAGGTCTACGGCGAGACGAACCCGATGGACGACTCGATGTTCGTGTACTCGTTGCGCGAGCCCCTCGGTGTGTGCGCGGGGATCATCCCGTGGAACTTCCCGCTGATCATGGCGGCGTGGAAGATCGCGCCGGCGCTCGCGTTCGGCAACACGGTCGTGCTGAAGCCCGCGGAGCAGACGCCGCTGACCGCGTTGCGGCTCGCGCAGCTCTGCCTCGAGGCCGGCGTTCCCGAGGGTGTCGCCAACGTCGTGACAGGGCTCGGCGAGGAGGCCGGACAGCCGCTCGCGCAGCATGGTGACGTCGACAAGATCACGTTCACCGGCTCCACCGAGGTCGGCCGCAAGATCCTCCACGCTTCCGAGGGCAACCTGAAGAAGGTCACGCTCGAGCTCGGCGGCAAGTCTCCGAACATCGTGTTCGCCGACGCGAACCTGAGGCGCGCGTCGAAGGGGTCGATGCTCGGCGTGTTCGTGAACTCGGGCCAGGTCTGCACGGCCGGCACGAGGATCCTCGTCGAGAGCTCCGTCCACGACGAGTTCGTCGAGTCGCTCGTCGAGGCGACGAAGTCGATGAAGCTCGGTCCCGGGCTCGACGACGAGACCGGCATGGGGCCGGTCGTCTCCGCCGAGCAGATGGAGCGCGTCACCGGCTACATCGACATCGGGAAGACCGAGGGGGCCGAGGTCGTCGCGGGCGGGCGCCGCGCCGAGGGCCTCGGCGACGGCTACTACGTCGAGCCGACGGTGTTCGCCGGAGTTCGCAACGACATGCGGATCGCGCAGGAGGAGATCTTCGGCCCGGTCGCGGGCGTGATCGAGGTAGCCGACGTCGACGAGGCGATCGCGGTGGCGAACGACTCGATCTACGGCCTGGCCGCCGCCGTGTGGACGAGCGACGTCACGAAGGCGCACAGGGTCGCGCGGGGCGTGAAGGCCGGGACGGTGTGGGTCAACACGGCGGGTCTCTACGACCCGAGCGTCTCCTTCGGGGGCTACAAGCAGTCGGGCTTCGGCCGGGAGCTGGGGAAGCACTCGATAGAGGCGTACACGCAGACGAAGAGCGTCTGGGTGAACCTGAAGTGACCTGACCCCGCGCCCGTTGACAGAGCCTTTTGCTCTCAGACAGACTTCCGGGTTGGAGTTTCCTTCCGAGGAGGACGACGATGAGCGAGACCCAGACCTTGTTCGTCGCATGGGCGGCGGCGGCCGTGATTTTGGTCATATTCGCTACACGGGTGGGGCCGAAGGAGACACGGCCCTGGAACCTCGTTCTGAGTCAGGCTTCGGCCCCCAAACGGGTGAGTCTGACGAACCTCCAGCTGACGCTGTGGACCATCGTCGTGTTGTCGATGCTGACAGGGTTGTTCGTCGCGAGGCTGGTCGAAGATCCAGCGAGTGCACTCGAGTTCGATATCCCTCCCGAGTTGCTTCTTGCGATGGGCATCAGCGCGACTTCGACCGTCTTCTCGTCAACGGTTCCTCAGAAGGACAATCCGGCGGCCGCGGCGGCGCGTTCCGCGGCAGACTCGCGTCCTCGATTGGTCAACGCCATGACCACGCCCACCGCCGACGGCGATCAGCTCGAGATCACGCGGTTCCAGAACTTCTGGATCACGATCATTGTCATCGCGGCGTATGTCGCGCTGGCAGCGGCTACCTTCGGAGAAATCGACGATGCGGACCGGTTCGGGTCGTTGCCGGAGCTCTCGGGGGGCATCGTGACGTTGCTCGCCATCAGCCATGGCGGCTACCTGGCCAAGAAGACCGCCGAACACGTCCGCACGCAGAATGGGCAGACGGGGTCATCGTAGGAAGCGTCCATCGGCTCAGTACATGCCGTAGGCCTTCTTGATCTCGAACTCGTAGATCAGGCGCTGCTCTTTCACCATCGCTTCCAGATACTCGTCCAGGTCCTTCGGCTCCCCGGCCAGCGTCCGGTACAGCGCCAGGTTCAGCTGCGGCGCGTCGGGGCCGTCGAGGATCTTCACGTCGCACTCCAGCCCCAGCCACCGGTACCGGCTCGAGTCGTCGAGCACCATGAGGGCCGAGCGGGGGTCGCGGCGCAGATGTTTCGTGCGCACCCTCGTCTGCGTGCCCGAGCTCCACAGCTTCCCGTCGACCAAACCGACACCAATACGCGCAACGTGCGGCATCCCGTCCTTCTTCGTCGTCGTCATCACCGCGTCGTGGTGCTTCTCCAGGAACTCCCGCACCTTGTCGTCCACCGGGCGCCTCCTTATTTAGGGTCGGGAGCCGAGCATAGGAGGCGAACATGGACATAGAGATCAGCGACGAAGCAGTGGAGGTCCTGCGCCGGTCGCTGGAGCTCGGCGGCGTCGACCTCTCCACCGGCGGCGCTCGGTTGCGCATGGCCCGCGGGCTGGGCGGCGGCGTCGACGTACAGGTCGAGCTGGCGGACGGGCCGCTGGAAGGGGAGTCGGTCGTGGAGCGCGGCGGCGTGCGCGTGTTCGTCGATCCGAGCCTTGCCGACGCCGTCCCCGACCCGGTGCTCACGGTCGAGCCGCAGCACGAGAACGTCGTCGTGCGGCCACGGGGGGCTTAGCGGGGCACTGTCTTTTTGTCAGACACTTGCCTTCTACGCGAAAGACGGTGGGTAATCCGCTTAGACGGCGGAGGGCCTCCCTAGCTTCTTCGGTGTCCAAACCATCGAAGAAGGGAGGCCCTCGTGGGCGATCGTATCCAGGTCCCTCTCGAGCTG
>JALZFC010000004.1 GCA_030861725.1 Actinomycetota bacterium
GCCTGGGCGCGGGATGCCGACGCCCGGGCCGATCTCGCCCGGGAGCGCCAGCGCGCGGGGGAGGCACAGCTCGAGACGCTGAGGGCGAGGGAGCGCGAGCTCGGTCAGGGGCTCGAGGAGGTCGCCCGGCGGCGGAACGCAGCCGAGGTCCGCCGTGCCGAGACGCGGGCGCGGGCGGCAGCCGTGGCCGAACGCGCCCTCGAGGAGTGGGGCCTGGCCGCGGACGACCTCGTCGCGCTGGGGGGCCTCGATCCCGACGAGGAAGCAGAAGCGCGGGGGCGGGTGGAGGCCCTCGACCGGCAGATGAAGCGGCTCGGGACGGTGAACCCGCGGGCCGCCGAGGAATACTCGGAGCTGGCGGAGAGGGAGACGTTCCTCGAGACGCAGACGAGCGACCTCCGCGCCTCCAAGCGGGACCTCATGGCGATCGTGACCGAGGTCGACGAGACGATCGTCGAGGTGTTCTCGCAGGCGTTCGCCGACGTCGCCGCGGAGTTCCAGGGCGTGATCCAGCGGCTGTTCCCGGGCGGTTCGGGGGAGCTGAGGCTGACGAACCCGGACGACGTCCTGACCAGCGGGATCGAGATCGAGGCGCGGCCCCCGGGAAAGAACGTCCGCAAGCTGTCGCTGCTCTCGGGGGGCGAGCGGTCGCTCGTCGCGCTCGCGTTCCTGTTCTCGATCTTCCGGTCGCGGCCGTCGCCGTTCTACCTGCTGGACGAGGTCGAGGCCGCGCTCGACGACGTGAACCTGCAGCGTTTCCTTGGGCTGGTCGAAGAGCTCGAGGAACGGGCGCAGGTCCTGATCGTCACGCACCAGAAACGGACGATGGAGGCGGCCGACATCCTGTACGGGGTCTCGATGGCGAAGGACGGCGTGTCGCACGTCGTGGCGCAACGAATGGAGGACGTCGCCGTCTCGTAGCGCGCACGTGTGCGTTTAGCCTTGCCCCATGCCCCAAGGGATCGTTCCCGAGCTGCTGATCGCCCTCGCTCTGCTCCTCGTCGTGGGCGGCGCCCTGTTCGTGTCGCGCCGGGGGCCGCGCGGTGAAGCCCCGCCCGCCGAGCCCCCGCCCGTCGAGGTCGCCCGGGAGGAGCCCGTCCCCGTCGAGACGCCGCGGCCCACGCTGCGAGACCGTCTCGCCAAGAGCCGGAAGTTCTTCGCCGACAGGCTCGCCGACGCATTCGGCCGCGCCCCCGACGACCAGACCTGGGAGGACGTCGAGACGGCGCTGATCCAGGCGGACGTCGGCGTCGCCAGCGCCACCCGCATCACGGAGGACCTCAGGGAGCGCGCCCGGGAGCGCAAGATCGCGGAGGCGTCGGAGGTGAAGGCGCTGCTCGCGGAGGAGCTCGTCGCGTTGTTCGATCTCGACCGCGACCGGGGGCTGAACCTCGCCCCCGAGGGTCCTTCCGTGTGGCTCGTCGTCGGCGTCAACGGCACCGGCAAGACGACGACGATCGGGAAGCTCGCGCGCGACCTCCGCGAACGCCGGCGTTCCGTCAGCCTCGCCGCCGCCGACACGTTCCGCGCGGCGGCCGACGAGCAGCTCGGCGTGTGGGCGGAGCGTGCGGGGGCCCAGCTCGTGAAGCACCAGCCCGGCGCCGATCCCGGCGCGGTCGCGTTCGACGCGTTCCAGCACGCGCGCGCCCGCGGCGTCGACGTGCTGATCGTCGACACGGCCGGGCGCCTGCACACGAAGACGCCGTTGATGGACGAGCTCGGGAAGGTCCGGCGCGTCATCGAGAAGGAGGGCGCGGTCCACGAGACCCTCCTCGTCATCGACGCCACCGCGGGCCAGAACGGCCTCGTCCAGGCGCGCGAGTTCGCGCAGGCCGCGGGCGTCACCGGCATCGTCCTGACGAAGCTCGACGGCACGGCCAAGGGAGGGATCGCGCTCGCGATCGAGCAGGACCTGGGCATCCCGATCAAGCTGATCGGCGTCGGCGAGGGGATCGACGACCTCGAGCCGTTCGACCCGAAGACGTTCGTGGACGCTCTCCTGGCATGAACGTCGTCGTCGCCGGCGGGACGGGCTTCATCGGCCGGCACATCACCCGGGCGCTCCTGGACGCGGACCATGAGGTGACGGTGCTCACGCGCAAGCCGAACGGCGTCTCTGCCGTCCCGGAGCTGGCGGGTGCGGGCACGGCGCGCGCCGACGTCACCGACCCCCGCTCTCTCATCGGCGCCCTCAACGGCGCGGACGCGGTCGTCGGCGCGGCCCAGTTCCCCAACCACCCGGTGGAGGTGCCGCGCAAGGGCCTCACCTACGACCGGTACGACCGGCAGGGGACCGAGAACCTCCTCGCCGAGGCGCGGACGGCCGGCGTGGCCCACTACCTCTACGTGAGCGGCGCGAGCGCCGACCCGCGCAGCGACAAGCCGTGGTACCGCGCGAAGGGCCGCGCCGAGGAATCGGTGAGGGCGAGCGGGATGAGGTGGGCGATCATTCGTCCTTCGTGGGCGTACGGCCCTGAGGACCGCGCGCTCAACAAGTTCGTCGCGATGGCGCGGCTCTCCCCGGTCGTGCCGCAGCTCGGGACGAAGCCCCAGCGCGTCCAGCCGGTGTGGGTCGGCGACATCGCGCTCGCCGCGCGGCGGATCTTCGAGCGCGACGCGTGGGACGCGGTCTACGAGATCGGCGGTCCGGACGTGATGACGATGAACGAGATCATCCACACGCTGCTCGACGTCATGGGCAAACGGCGCGCGGTGCTGCCGGTGCCGGCGTCTCTCGCTAAGCTCGGGACCGCGCCGTTGAAGCTCCTGCCGAGCCCCCCGATGACGCCGCAGGGCATCGAGTTCGCGATCCAGGAAGGCGTCGTCGACACGACCGCGCTGAGGAAGCGCCTCGGCGTCGATCCGACCCGTCTGCGCGACGGCCTCGCGCGTTACCTGTAGGAGCCCGACATGGTCACTCCCCAGCCCGAGCAGAGAAAGCCTCCGATCGACGAGCGCTACCGGATGTTCCTGCGCATCGTGGTCGTCGTCGTCGGCTTCGGCGCATACCTGCTCGTGCAGCGCGAGAAGCTCGGCGCGGGTGTCATGGTCGGTGCAGGCGTGATCGCGCTCGGCTGGGCGCTGGTGGACCGGTACACGTTGTGGCGGCGCGACCGGCCCGAGATGCTGCTCGTCGGCCAGGTCCTGCTCGGCGCCGGGTTGCTGGCGATCGGGCTCTTCCTCTACCTCGCATGAGGAGGCTGCGGCCGTGGGAGGGGGACCGCGAGAAGAAGGCGCTGAGGCCCCCGCTCGATCTCCGCGAGCGGCTGCGGCTCGCGCTGAAGGTTCTCGTCGTCTTCCTCGCGTACCGCTGGTTCGAGGACCAGGAGCTGTCGGGGACGGCGGCCGCCACGGCGTTCGCCGCGGCCGTCGGGATGCTGTCCGCGATCGAGCTCGTGTGGCTCCGGAGCAGCACGCAGCGGGAACGCATCTTCACGAGGACGAAGCGCGCGGCGACGATCGTGCACGGACTTGCGCTCGCGGCCTCGCTGGCGGCGCTGCTATTCACGGTCCCTCGCTTACCCTGAGGCGATGTTCGATTCACTGAGCGGACGCTTCGACGAGATCTTCACTCGTCTGCGGTCGCGCGGCCGCCTGAACGAGAAGCAGGTCGACGAGGTGCTGCGAGAGATCCGCCTCGCGCTGCTGGAAGCCGACGTGTCGCTGAAGGTGGTGAAGGCGTTCGTCGCCGACATCCGCGAGCGCGCCGCGGGGGCCGAGATCCACAAGAGCCTCACGCCGGCGCAGCAGGTGATCAAGCTCGTCCACGCCGCGCTCATCGACGTGCTCGGCCACGAGACCGTGGGCCTCGAACCGTCACCGCGGCCCCCGCGGGTCATCCTGATGGCCGGGCTCCAGGGCTCCGGCAAGACGACCGCGGCGGGGAAGCTCGCCCGGCACCTGAAGACGCAGGGGCGCCGGCCGCTGCTGGCGGCCTGCGACCTCCGGCGCCCGGCGGCCGTCAGCCAGCTGCGCATCCTCGGCGAGCAGGTCGGAGTGCCGGTGTACGCGGAGGACGGGACAATCGATGCCCCCGCCGTCGCGGCGCGCGCCCTCGAGCACGCGCGCGCCGAGGGCTACACCGACCTCCTCGTGGACACCGCGGGACGGATGCACGTCGACCCGGACCTGATGGCCGAGCTCGGCAGCGTCTCGAAGGAGGTCTCGCCGACCGAGATCCTGCTCGTGTGCGACGCGATGACGGGCCAGGACGCGGTGAACGTCGCGGAGGCGTTCCTCGAAGAGGTCGAGGTGACCGGCGTCGTCCTGACGAAGCTCGACGGCGACGCGCGCGGCGGGGCGGCGCTCTCGATGGCTTACGTCACCGGGCACCCGATCAAGTTCGCCGGCGTCGGCGAGAAGCTCGACGACCTGGAGCCGTTCCACCCCGACCGGATGGCGTCGCGCATCCTCGGCATGGGCGACGTGATGACGCTCATCGAGAAGGCCGAGCAGGTCTTCGACGAAGTCGAGGCCAAGAAGATGGAGGCGAAGCTCCGCAAGGCCGAGTTCACGTTCGAGGACTTCCTCAACCAGCTGCAGGCGCTGAAGAAGATGGGCCCGATGTCGCAGGTCCTCGGCATGCTGCCGGGGATGGGCAAGCTGCCCCTCGGCGGCGACGAGGTCGACTCGCAGCTCCCGAAGGTCGAGGCGATCATCCGCTCGATGACGGTGCAGGAGCGCAACAACCCGTCGGTGATCAACGGGAGCCGGCGCAAGCGCATCGCCCGGGGGTCCGGCACGACGATCCAGGACGTGAACCGGCTCGTGAAGCAGTTCGAACAGGTCCGCAAGATGGTCAAGTCGATGTCCGGGGGCCGCGGGAAGATGCGCCTGCCGGGAGGGATGAAGCTCCCGCCGGGCATGTAGCCGGACTCCTCCCAACGGTCGATGTTCCCCTTCCGGCGGTAGTGGGTCTGACCCACTACCCCTTCCGGCAGACGTCTTTCCTCGATGGGGGTGTCGGGGTAGGTGGTTCCGCGCGGAACCATCACCCCCATCACTAGAGCCCCACGTCCCATCAGGAGGCCCGGTGAAGAACGTCTTGGGGGCTGCATCCCGCGCCGATCGACGCGGGTGCCGGTCCTTTCCCGCATCATTGTCGTGACGGTGACGATCTAGCGACGGGCGGACCACGCCGATGAGCGAGCTGCGCGAGGGCACCACCACGGTCCTCTTCACCGACGTGGAGGGCTCGACCGACCTCGGCGCCCGCGCCGGCGACGACTCCGCGCGCCGCGTGCTGCGGCGCCAGGAGGAGATCATCCGCACGCAGGTGCGCGGGCACGGCGGCCACGAGGTCAAGGCGCTCGGCGACGGGCTCATGGTCGCGTTCGGCTCCGCGCGCAAGGCCGTCGCCTGCGCCGCCGCGATCCAGCGCGAGCTCGAACAAGCCGCCGACTCCTCGCCCGGTGAGCTCCCCCCCGTCCGGATCGGCCTGAACGCCGGCGAGGTGATCGTCGAGGACGGCGACCTGTTCGGCGCCGCGGTGAGCGTGGCCGCGCGCATATGCGGCGCGGCCTCCGGAGGCGAGGTCCTCGTAGCGGAGGTCGTGAAGGTCCTCGCGGGAACCGTGCCCGGCGTGACGTGGAAGGACCGCGGCGAGGTCGCGCTGAAGGGGCTCCCGGAGCCGTGCCGGGTGTACCGCGCGGAGTGGCGCGAGGAACGCGCCGCCGGCGTTTCCGGGCCCACGCCGTTCGTGGGACGAAAGCAGGAGCGCGCGGAGCTGCGCGCGTGGTTCGACCGGCTCGAGGAAGGCCGCGGGGGCCTCGTGGTGATCGGCGGCGAGCCCGGCGTGGGCAAGACACGGCTTGCGGAGGAGCTGATCCGCGACGCCGCCGCGCACGGGTTCCGGACGGTCGTCGGGCGCTGCAACGAGATGGACTCGCCTCCCCCCTACGGGCCGTTCGTCGAGGTCCTGGAGGCCGCCTCGAAGGAGGTGGACGCGGCCACGTTCCGGATGGCGCTCGGGTCTTCGGCGGGCGAGATCGCGAAGGTGCTCCCGCAGCTTCGCCACATGTACGACGACATCCCGCCGCCGCTCGAGCTCCCGCCGCAGCAGGAGCGCCGGTATCTCTTCAACAGCATCCGCGACTTCATCCAGCGCGCCAGCGCGTTGAAGCCGCTCGTGGTGCTGTTCGACGACGTGCACTGGGCCGACGACGCGAGCCTCCAGCTGATGGAGCACGTCGCGCCGGAGCTCGAGCGGATGCCCGTGCTCGTGATCGCGACGTACCGTGACGTGGAGCTCGACGTCTACCGGCCGCTCGCGAAGACGCTCGAGGACCTGCTCCGGAGGCGCCTCGTCACACGCATGAGCCTGTCGCGCCTGCCGGAGGAGACGGTGGGGGCGATGCTGTCGAAGCTCGCGGGCGAGACGCCCCCCACCTCGTTGACGGCGGCGATCTTCCGGGAGACGGAGGGCAACCCGTTCTTCGTCGAGGAGGTCTTCCGGCACCTCGACGAGGAAGGCCGGCTGCGCGACGCGGAAGGACGCTGGCGGCACGACCTCCGGGTCGAGGACCTGGAGGTGCCCGAGGGCGTGCGGCTCGTCATCGGACGCCGGCTCCAGCGGCTCGCGGCCGAGACGACCAAGGTGCTGACCGCGGCCGCGGTGATCGGCCGCGTGTTCGACTTCCGCCTGCTGGAGGCCGTCGCGGGCGGCGACGGCGGGGACGAGCTGCTGGACTGCCTCGACGAGGCCCAACGCAGTCACGTCGTGATGTCGCGGGCGGACGGCCGCGACGCGAAGGTCGTGTTCGTCCACGAGCTGATCCGCCAGACACTGCTCGGCGCCGTCGCGCTGCCGCGCCGGCAGCGCCTGCACCTGCGTGTAGCGGAAGCGATGGAGAAGGTCTACGCGGACGACCTCACGTCGCATGCCGCCGGGATCGCGCACCACCTGTACAACGCGGGAGCCGCGGCGGACCCCGCGAAGACGCAGGAGTACCTCGTGATGGCCGGCGATCGTGCGCTGGAGGGTGCGGCGTTCGCGGAGGCGTTGAAGTATTTCGAGGAGGCGAGCGAGCTGCGGGCGTCGCAGTCGGACTCGGAGCGTGCTGCGGTCCTCTACCGCGTCGGCCTCGCCCTCAGGAGTCTCGGGCAGCTGGACGAGGGCCTCGCGGTGTGGCGCGACGCGCTCGCGCTGTACGAGGCCGCGGGCGACACGGCTTCGGTGGCGGCCGTGACGCCGGAGATCGGGCTTCAGCTCGGCTGGGCGGCGCGCTGGCCCGACGCCCTCGAGATGGCGGGACGCGGCCTCGCCGCGATCGGCGACGCCAGGACCGCCGATCGCGCGCGGCTGCACGGGATCGCCGGGATTGGCCTCGGCTGGGCCGGCGACTACGACGGCGCGCTCGAGATGATCGACGCGGCCGAGTCGCTTGCGACGGAGCTGGACGATCCGCTCCTGCTCGGCGAGTGCCTGACGGTGAAGGCCGCCCACCACTTCGCCTACAGCGAGGCGCGGCTCGCTGTCGAGACCGGCGAACGGGCGATGTCGCTCCTGCGGCCGACCGGAGGGGAATGGAACTACGGCGCGGCGGTGTCGTTCACCGCGCTCGCCTGCTACGTGCGCGGCGAGCTCGACCGGGCCGCCGCGGTCGCGGAGGAGGCGGTCGCCGTCGGGCGCCGCCTCGGTCACTTCGCGGCGCAGATGTTCGGCGAGCGCGTCCGCATGTTCGTAAAGGGCGTCCGCGGCGAGGCGCCGCCCGCCGATTTCGTCGCCTTCTCGCAGCGCGACTACGACCTGTGCCGCAGCTCCGGGCTTCCGTTCGAGGCGTACTCCGTCGGCTTCCGGGCCCAGGCGGAATGGCGGCGCGGCGACTTCGGCGAGGCGCTGCCGCGGGCCGACGAGGCGGCCGCGAGCGAGCCGCCGAGCGCGATCTGGGGGTTCGCGCAGGGCCTTCGGTTCATGATCTACGCCGCGGCCGGGCTGGAGGACGAGGCCCGGGCGCAACTTCGGACGCTCGAGGGACTCCTGCCGAAGCCGGGGAGGCCGAACACGATCGGGCAGTGGTCGATCCTTCTGTTCGTTATCGAGGGCTCGGCCGTCCTGGGGCTGCGACGGGAGGGGCCCGACCTGTACGAGCTCGTGGGACAGCTGCAGGAGGGCGGCCCGGTCATGCGCTTCGACGGTCAGTCGCTGGAGCTGCTCGCGGGCCTCGCCGCCGCCGGGGCGGGCATGGACGAGGCGGCGGCGGATCACTTCGAGCGCGCGCTCGAGCAGGCCGAGGAGCTCGGGTTCCCGCACGCGTCCTTCGACACGTCCCTCTACTACGCCGAGCTCCTCGTGCGGCGCGGACGCCCCGGTGACGCCGCCCGCGCGCGGGCGCTCCTCGACGCCGCGGCCGCCGGGTACGACCGGATCGGGTGGATCTGGAACAAGGGAAGGGCCGAGGCGGCGCGCGGCCGGCTGTAGCGACGTTCGTGGCGTCGCGCGAGGACCTCCCAGGCCGGAAGATGCCCCCCACCTGCTACGATGCGTCTTTCCGTTCTGATATCGAACATCCCAAGGAGCTCGATCCAGTGGTCAAGATCAGGTTGATGCGCGTCGGCAAGCGGAAGCAGCCGTCCTACAGGGTCGTCGTGGCCGACTCCCGCAGCCCCCGCGACGGCCGGATCATCGAGGCGATCGGCCAGTACCAGCCCCGCCAGGACCCGTCGGTCGTGCAGATCGACGAGGACCGGGCGATCTACTGGCTCGAGAGAGGTGCTCAGCCTTCGGACCAGGTGCGTCAGCTGCTTCGCATCACGGGGGCGTGGTCGACGTTCACCGGCGAGCCTCCTCTCGCCGGAGCGCCGGCGCAACCCGCTACGACGACGCCACGCAAGGCCACCCCGGCCTCGTCGGTCAAGGCGACGCCTGCCGCGTCCGTCGAGGAGGGTGACCGCGACGAGGGCCTGGAGTCCGACACGCCCGCCATCGAGTCGACTCCGACCGAGGACGAGCAGCTGAGCGAGACCGGCGGCGCCTCGGGTGAGCCCGAGACCAAAGACGACACGAAAGATGAGTAAGGAGTTCCTCGAATACGTCACGCCGTGGCTCGTCGACCATCCCGACGAGGTGATGATCACGGAGTCCGACGGCGAGCGTGACGAGATCGTCTACGAGCTGACGGTCCACCCCGAGGACATGGGCAAGATCATCGGGAAGCGCGGCCGCATCATCCGGTCCCTTCGCGCCCTCGCCCGCGCGGCAGGCCAGCGGGACGGCCGCTCCGTCTCCGTGGAGGTCGTCGACTGACCCCTTCAGAAGGGGAGGATCGGCCCGGGCTCCTTCTCGCCGGGCAGATCGGCAAGCCGCACGGGCTCGGCGGCGAGGTCTACGTCGTCCGGATCTCGGACGACCCGCGGCGGTTCGAGCCGGGCGCGCGGCTCCACCACGAGGACGGGCGCACGTTGACGGTGGAGTCGACCCGGGACCACCGCAACCGCTTGCTCGTCAAGTTCGAGGGCGTCGACGGACGGACGGAGGCCGAGGGGCTGCGGGGTCCTCTGTACGTCCCGGAGTCGGACGCCCGCGCGCTCGCCGGCGACGAGTTCTGGGAGCGCGATCTCGAGGGGCTCACCGCCGTGCACGCCCGGACGGGCGCGGTCGTCGGGACCGTGTCGTACGTACGGCCGGGACCGGCGCAGGACCTCCTCGTCGTCGAGACCACCGCCGGAGAGCGTCTCGTCCCGTTCGTGTCGGAGATCGTCGTAGAGGTCGACGTCGCGGCGGGGCGGGTGACGATCGACCCGCCGGAGGGCCTGCTGTGAGCGGCCCTGCGATCGACGTCGTCACGCTGTTCCCCGAGCTGTTCCGCGCGCCGCTCGAGACCAGCCTGCTCGGCAAGGCCGTCGCCGGGGGGCTGCTGCAGGTGCGCGTCCACGACCTGAGGGAGCACGGACTGGGCAAGCACCGGTCGGTCGACGACGAGCCGTACGGCGGCGGCGCGGGGATGGTGATGCGGCCCGAGCCCTTGTGCGCGGCGATAGAGAACGTGCGCGGCCCCCGGTCCCACGTCGTGCTGCTGTCGCCGCGGGGGCATCGCCTGGACCACGGGCACGTGGCGCGGCTCGCGTCGCTCGAGCACCTAGTCCTCGTGTGCGGCCGCTACGAAGGCGTGGACGAGCGCGTGGTCGATCTCGCCGTCGACGAAGAACTCTCGATCGGCGACTACGTCCTCGCCGGGGGCGAGCTGCCCGCGCTCGTCGTCATCGAGGCCGTGTCGCGTCTCGTGCCGGGCGTCCTCGGGAACGCGGGCTCGCTGGGCTCCGAGTCCCACGCCGCGGGGCTTCTCGAATACCCGCAGTACACGCGTCCCGCGGAGTTCCGGGGACGGCGCGTGCCGGACGTGCTGTTGTCCGGCGACCACGCCGCGGTCGAACGGTGGCGGCGGGAGCAATCCGAGATCCTGACGCGGGAGCGGCGCCCGGACCTCCTGGCGGACCCGGAGCGCGAATAGAGCGCCTACGTACCTTGCGCAACGTGGGTTCTTATCGCCGCCGGTTTCTCTAGGTTAGGAGCACGTTCGTCTCTTTAGCCCGAAGGAGGGCCCGTGGAAAAGCTCGAGGTATCGGGGCGCGACAGGCGCCAGACTTTCTTTGCCGCGATCGGCATAGCGCTGACGGTGTTCATCGTGGGCGCGCCGGTAGTCGAAGCGGCGATCTCCCGGGTCAAGCTGGCCGGAGGAACGGCGACGTCGAAGATCAAGGGATCCGACGGCGCGGAGATCGAGTCCGAGGCCATCGGCCCGATGGGGCTGCTTCAGGCTGAGGGCACCGACGGCGCCATCGCCGTCCGCAACTACGCCGGCGGCGGCGGTCTCCTCGGAGCCGGCGACTGCACCGCTTCGACCGAGCCCGCGCAGGGCCCGCTGAAGAACGTCGTCGAGCTGAGCGGCGGGGACATCGTCACGGGCCTCATCGTCACCGGAACCGGCACGGTCCGGGTCACCTCGCTGGCGTTGGGCAACCACCAGCTGCCGCTGGCGAACTTCACCGCGAACGCCGAGAACCCGAACGTCGTGGTCGCCTTCGGCACGGGCCTGACGCTGACGTCCCAGCTGCGCTTCACCGGCATCGACGGGACGGCGTGCAACTTCGTCGTGCTCGGCCAGGGCCAGGGTGACAACCCGCTCGCTCCTTAAGCCGCACCACGAGCGACGATCCCACGGAGAGGCGCCCCTCGACGGCGCCTCTCTCGCGTGGGATCTACGTAGTTCTTCCTATGGCTCCGCCGCACGCGGCGTCCGAAGATGGGTTTTACGCAAATCGGGCATTCCACTCGGCTCTAGGGGAGTGATGAGCGAGCCGTCCCGGCGCCGCGACCGCGTCACGGTACTCAACGCGTTGCTGGGGCTCGTCGCCCTCGGGCTCTTCGCGGGCGCGCTCGCGCTCACCTGGTTCTTCCTCCACGGAGGCTTCCAGAGCGGCGTCCCCGTCAGCGCGGTCTTCTCCGGACGGGGTGTCGGGCAGCAGCTGCGCGTGGGCGGCGACGTGAAGATCCGCGGCGTGCTCGTCGGACGGATCCGGGACGTCGACCTCGGCGAGGACGGCAAGGCGCGCCTCGACCTGTTGATCGACGACGACCTGGAGATCCCGGCCGACGCCGTCGCGGAGATCCGCTCCAAGACCGTGTTCGGCGAGAAATGGGTCGAGCTGATCCCACCGGCCGCGAGCCGCGCGACCGCCTTCTTGACCGAGGGCAGCGTCATCCCCGACGAGCGTACGAAGGAGCCGCTGGAGCTCGAACGCTCTCTCCAGCTCGGCCACGACCTGTTGTCGCGCTTGCCGCTGCGGGATCTCACCACGGTCTTCTCGACGCTCGCCGAGGGCTTCACCGGCAGCGAGGACTACGCCGCGCAGGCGATCGACCGCGGCATCGTCGCGCTGCGCGCGGTCAACGTCCGCAGCGACGAGCTCGACCTCGCGCTCGTGCAGCTGAGGCAGACCGCGGAGTGGCTGGACGCTAACGACGGCGACATCGTCTCGTTCATGGAATCGCTCGACGACGCGAACCGGGCGCTCGTGGGGGCCGGGGACGAATACCGCGCGTCGCTGCAGTCGGTCCCGTTGTTCCTCGACGAGCTCGCGACGTTCCAGGAGCGGATCGAGCCCGACCTCGGCCGGCTCGTCGAGGACGGCGCGAACGTCGCGGAGATCGTGGCCGCCCGCGCCGGCGAGCTCACCGACATCGTCGTGCAGCTCCAGGCGTTCACGACGGTGTGGAACTCGGGCCTGAAGCAGCCCTGCGAAGGGCTCTACGAGAGCGACCTCACGTGCTGGCAGGTCTACCAGAGCCCGGGGCTGGAGTCGCGGGGGCTGTACGGGGGCGGGACCGGCCCCCTCGGCGACTCCGCGAACGACCCGCTCGCCGGGATGACCGCGCGCGTGTCCGACGCGACCTTCACCGAGCTCGTCCGCGCGTACACGGGGCGGGACGTCCCGCCGCCGCTCGCGAGGGTCCTGTACGAGCCCATGCGTGAGGCGCTGCCCGAGCTCGTCGGAGGCGGCCTGTGATCCAGAGCCTCCGGTGGGTGGCGCTGAAGCTGCTCGTGTTCACGATCGTGACGATCCTCGTGACGACCTACCTGGCGAGCATCATCGGGAACTTCCGGCTGTTCGCGCATCCGTACGAGATCAGCGCGGAGCTGACGGACGCGACGGGACTGCTGCGCGGCGACGTCGTGAAGGCCGCCGGGGTCACGGTCGGCCGCGTCGAGGAGATCGGGATACGCGACGGGATCGCGGTCGTGACGATGTCGATCGACGAGGGCACCGAGCTGCCCGCGGACCTGGAGGCGCAGGTGCGCTTCCGCAACCTGGTCGGGCAGCGCATGATCACGCTCTCCGCGCCGGCGGCGGCGTCGGGCGCGCTGACCGAGCCCGGCGACGTCATCCCGCTGGACCGGACGCAGCCCGCGTTCGACCTGTCCGCTCTCTTCAACGGGCTCCGCCCGCTAATCCGCTCGACCGACCCGCACGACATCAACGTCGTGACGAGGGCGATGGTGAAGGCGCTCTCCGGCCGCGCCGACGAGGTCGAGGGATTCCTCGGGGACGTCGCCGACATCTCGACGAGCCTCGCGTCGAAGGACGGCGAGCTCGCGGTGATGCTCGACGCGCTGAACGAGGTGACCGCGGAGCTGAACGGCCGCGGGGGCCGGCTGCGGGGGACGCTCGGGGACCTGAACGAGTTCCTCGGCGACCTCGACGCGAGCAGGGACGACCTGGCGGCGGCGCTTGTGAACCTCGACGACGCGGCTACGCGCCTGGATCGAGTCGTCGCCCGCAACGACTCCGACATCGAGGCGGAGCTGGACGACCTCGCGGTGCTGCTCGACGCGGTGGACGACAAGCGCGAGGACCTGCGAGGGGCGCTGCGGGCGCTGCCGCCCATGCTCGTCGCGGTCGAGCGCGTGAGCTCGTACGGCCAGTGGGCGAACCTGCACCTGGTCCACGTCTGCAAGGATGACACCGGCGAGTGCGGCGGGCGGTGGATGCCGTGACGAAGACGTTCCGGGAGCGCAGGGCGTGGCTCGTCGGCCTCACGTGCATCGTGCTGATCGCAGCCGGCGTCACGGCGGCGTTCTCGATCAACCGCTTCCAGGGCCTGCGCGGCGTCTACTCGCTCTCGGCCGACCTCACCGACGCGGCGGGACTCCAGCCGGGCAACGAGGTGCGCGTCGCCGGCGTGAAGGTCGGGACGGTGAAGGGGGTCGAGCTGCGTCCCGGCGCCGCGCGCGTGGAGATGGAGCTCCAGGACGACGTCAGGATCCCGCTCGAGAGCGAGCTCGAGGTCAAGCTGAAGACGCTGCTCGGACAGAAGTTCGTCGACCTCCAGATGCCGCGGGCGTTCCTCGAGGCGGCCGCCGGCGGCGGTGACGCCGATGCCGCGACCGGCGGCTACTTCGACGCCGGCGCGGTGATCCCGCTCGCCCAGACGAGCGTCCCGTTCGAGGTCTACGAGGCGGCGAACGAGGGGACGGCGGTCCTGGGGGGGATCGACAAGGAGGCGTTGCGGGAGCTGATCGTCGTGCTCGACGAGACCGTCGGCGCGTCGAAGGAAGAACTCGGACGTGCGCTCGACGCCGCGGGCGACGCGGGGGAGGTGCTGGCGCGCAACAGCGGTCCGCTGAAGACGCTGCTGCGGCAGTCGGCGCAGCTGACGGAGACGCTCAGCGACTCCGGCGGCGACATAGACGGGATCCTGCTGCGCTCGGCGGACGTGCTCGACGTGCTGGCGGAACGCCGCGCCACGATCTCGTCGCTGCTCGCGGCGACCGAGGGCCTGTCGCGCAACCTCGGCGTCCTCATCCGCGTCTCCAAGGGATCGATCGAGGTCGGCACCGCCGACCTGAGCTCGGTGCTCGCGCTCGCGTCGGGCGAGCTCGAGAGCATCGAGGCGGCGCTCGCCGAGCTCGACACCGCGCAGGAGATGTTCGCCCAGCCGCTTCGGTTCGGGCGCTTCGTCGAGGGCCACGTCTGCTCGATCACCTCGGCCGACACGTGCGTCCCCGGCGGGTCGCCCGAGCAGCCGGGCCTGCCCGTCCACAACACCGAGCCTGGGTCACACGACGAGCAAGAGCTGCGGAGGCTGCCGTGAGGTCCCGGATCGTGTCGTTGCTCACGACGATCGCGGTCGTCGCCGCGGCCGCGGGAGCGTACGTGCTCACGAGACCGGAGCACGCGACGTACACGGTGACGGCCGACGTGGAGCAGGCGCCGAACCTGTTCGAGGCCGGGCGCGTGATGGTCCGCGGTGTCGAGGTGGGCGACATCGTCGCAGTGGAGCCGCGGGGCGACGCGGTGCGCCTGACGCTGGAGATCGGCGAGGGCGTGCGCGTGCCGGCGGACGCGCGGCTCTCGGTCGTGCCCATCACGGTCATCGCCGACCGCTACGTGCAGCTCCACCCGCCGTACGAGAACGGTCCGACGCTGGAGGACGGCGACCACATCGCCCTCGACCGGACGACGATCCCCGCGGAGCTCGACGACGTGCTGACGCAGCTCGAGGGACTGCTGGCCGCGCTCGAGCCGGCGCCCGGCGAGCGCAACGGGCCGCTGGCGAGCCTCGTGCGGAACCTGGACGAGGCGCTGGCGGGCCGCTCCGAGTCGCTCGCGCACGCGTTGAAGGGCTCCGCGACCGGGCTCCAGACCCTCGCGTCGTCGGAGCAGGACGTCCGCGCGCTGATCGGCAACCTCGATTCGCTGTTCCTCGTGCTCGCCAACCGCTCGAGCGAGATCGGCCTCGTCAACGAGCGCTTCCGTGCCGTCGCGGAGTCGCTCGCGGGGGACCAGGCGGAGCTCGAAGGCACGATCGAGAACCTCGCGTTCCTCTCCGGCGAGGCGGCAAGCCTCGTCGAGCGCAGCGGAGACGACGTCGGTGTGGCGTTCTCGCGGCTGCGCGAGATCGTCGACGCGGTGCTGCGGCACCAGGAGTCGCTCGAGCGCGGCGCCCGCTGGACGAACGCGATCGCCCAGACACTCGGCGAGACCGACGCGTCCGGCCGCGGCCGCTGGGCGTACTCCGGCAGGCAGGCACCTCCCGGGACCGAGCGGGCCGCCTACAACTACCGGATCGACTCCCGCGACACGATCTCGTGCGAGCGGTTGAGGGAGATCGTCCGGACCGTGCTGATCCTCACGCCCGACGCGACCGTCGACGACCTGTTGATCACGGTGAACTCCCACATCCCGGACCCGTACGAGGACGAGCTCGAGTTCCTGGTCCGCCAGCTGATCCCGATCTGCGTGCGCGAGCAGCAGCCGGTGAGCGCGCGGACCGAGGCCCTCGTGAAGACGGTCGCGGCCGGGATGGGCGAGAAGCGCTTCGCCCGCATGCTCAGCCGCTGGTTCTGGACCGGTCGCCTGGGCGAGCGGCCCGAGACAGACTGGACCGGTCGCCTGGGCGAGCGGCCCGAGACAGACGGGGCCGTGGAATGAGACGCCTCGTCCGCGCTATCGCGCTGATGCTCGTCGCCGCGACGGCTTCGTCGTGCGCGCTGTTCCGGACCGACCCGAGTCCGGAGGTCGTCGCCTACTTCCGCGACGTCGGCGACCTCGTCGAGAAGGGGACGGTCCAGGTCGCGGACGTCGAGGTGGGCTCGGTCCAGGAGATCGACCTCGTGACCGAGGGCGGCGAGATGCTCGCCCGCGTCACGATCTCGATCGACGAGGGGGAGAAGATCCCCGCGGAGGGGCTGCGCGCGGTAGTGCGCCAGACGTCGCTGCTCGGCGAGCAGTTCGTCGAGCTCGTGCCCGGCCCCCAGGCGCCGCCTTACATCGATTCCCCGCCCGCCCCCGCTCAGGTCACGATCCCCGTCGAGAGGACCGACCGCATCGTCGACATCGAGACGTTCCTCGGCGACGTCTCGGCGTTCGTCGGCGGCGGCGGGCTCGAGGACCTCAACTCGTTCACGCACGCGCAGGCGCTGATCCTCGAGGACCGCGGACGCCGCTTCGGCGAAACGA
This sequence comes from Actinomycetota bacterium, assembly GCA_030861725.1. Taxonomy (GTDB): domain Bacteria; phylum Actinomycetota; class CADDZG01; order CADDZG01; family WHSQ01; genus JALZEG01. The sequence continues at coordinate 16,459 of JALZFC010000004.1, forward strand.
TCGAGGAGCTCGAGAGGTTCACGTCGGTGCTCGCCGGCCGCAGGTTCGACATAGAGGCCGCGATCGAGGGCCTCGCGTCGGCCGGGAGCACGCTCGCCGCGAACCGCGACACCCTCGGCTCGTTCCTCGACTCGCTCGAGGACGCGAACGCGCTGCTCGCGGAGCAGGGCGACGACCTGCGGCGGCTGTTCTCGTCGCTGAGCCGGTTCGGTTCGGTCAACGCGCGCTTCCTCGCGCGGCACGAGGACGCGATCAACCGGCAGTTCCGTGCGCTCCGTCCGATCCTCGGCGGCCTCGCCGGCGCGCAGGGCGAGCTACGGGTCGATATCGCGCAGCTGCGGACGTTCTTCGAGCTGTTCCCCAAGAGCATGGGCGGGGGTCCCCACGGGACGGGCAAGGGCGACTACATCCAGGCCGAGGCGGTCCTGTGCGAGGCGCTGTCCGCGTGCAGCACGAAGGGCGAGAAGGGCGACGTTCCGGGGGAAGGGACATGACATTTTCGACACTCAGCGGAGCTGTAGGGTCGTGAGGCTCTCACCGCGCCTCGCCGTCAACCTCGCGGTCGTGCTGCTGCTGTTCGTGCTCACGGTCGGCTGGGTCGTCACGAGCGTCATCGGCCCGAGCGTGACCGGCGGCCGCTTCGAGGTGACGGCGGACTTCGCCGACTCCGGCGGCGTCTTCACGAACCAGGAGGTCACCTACCGCGGCGTGCTCGTCGGGCAGGTGGGTGGGCTCACGCTCAACGACGACGGCGTCGACATCCAGCTCCTGATCGAGAGCGAGTGGGAGGGCAGGATCCCCGCGGACGCCGTCGCGCGCATCCAGAGCAAGAGCGCGGTCGGAGAGCAGTTCGTGAACCTGACGCCGGGATCGGGCCGCGACGCGATGCTCGAGGACGGCGACCGCATCCCGCGGTCGCGGACGGAGCTGCCCGTCGACTTCCAGCGGCTCCTCTCGTCGCTCGACCGGGTGCTCGCCGACGTGCCTCCCGAGGCATCCCGGCGCGTGTTCCAGGAGCTCGCCGGGGGGCTGCGCGGCCGCGGCGACGACATCGCCACGATCCTCGGCGCGCTCGGCACGCTAGCCGACACGTTCGCGGACGTCGCGCCGGAGCAGCAGCGGCTCCTCGAGAGCTCGACGCGCGCGGGGGCCGAGTTCCTCAGGACGAAGGACGCGCTGGCGGCGGCGCTGCGGGCCGCAGACCGCGTCGCGGCGGGCGTCGGCGACGAGCCGGAGGAGCTGCGCGCGCTGTTCGCTCGGAACGACCGGTTCGCGCGCGCCGGCATCCGGCTGCTGGCTCGGCGAGAGGACGACCTCGCCTCCGGCGTCTCGGCTCTCAGCGACCTGGTCGCGTTCCAGCTGGAGCAGCGGGAGCAGATCGAGGACGCGCTCGAATACCTGCCGGGTTTCCTGCACGCGATCGAGGACGCATCCGTGCCGTGGCGCTCGCCCGACGGCCGGAGGTTCTACCGGATCCGCATCGGGCTCGTCCTCGACAACGTCGAGTCGTCGTGGCCGTGCAAGTACGAGCTACCGAGCGACCACGAGCGTTTCCCGTTCGAGCGCGACGTGCGACCGGTGATCACGAAGATGGACTGCGTCGAGGCCGACCCCGACCTCTCGCCGAAGATCCGGGCTCTGGTGAAGGCGCTGAGGGTGTACGCCCGGGCACACCCGGTGCGGGAGAGGAAGGCGCGCGCCGCCGCGGGACCAGAGGAGGAGCCGGAGGTGCCGGCGACTGCCGCGTCGGAGCCCGAGGACGGCGTGGACTTGTGGCAGGACGTCTTCTCCGGGGGCTGGATCCGCTCGCGCCGGTAGCCCGGAAGCCCCCGCGGCCCCGCGACAATGGGGGCATGCCGGCGACTCGCACGCTCCAGCGCCCTCCCGCGGGGACGATCCCCGCCAGCCCCGGCGCGTACCTCTTCAGGGACGCCCAGGGCCGGGTCATCTACGCGGGCAAGGCGAAGTCGCTGCGCTCCCGGCTGTCGAACTACTTCGCCGGCGACCTCCACCCCCGCACGAAGGCGATGGTCGAGGCGGCCGCGGACGTCGAGTGGATCGTCACCGAGAGCGAGGTGCAGGCTCTCCACCTCGAGCTGAACCTCATCAAGCAGCACCGCCCCCGCTACAACGTCCGCTACCGCGACGACAAGACCTACCCCTACCTCGCGATCACGCTCGACGAGGAGTACCCGCGGGCGAGGGTGCTGCGTGAGCGGAAGCGCAGCGGTGTCCGTTACTACGGCCCCTTCGCCCACGCGTACGCGATCCGCGACACGCTCGACCTCCTGCTGAGGACGTTCCCGATGCGCACGTGCAGCCAGGGTGTCTTCGACCGCTGCCGCCGCCGCGGGAAGCCCTGTCTGCTCTTCCACATCGAGCGCTGCGCAGGGCCGTGCGTGGACGCGGTGTCCGAGCCGGATCACCGGCAGATCGCGCTCGAGCTCTGCGACTTCCTCGACGGGAACACCAAGCCGGTGATCCAACGGCTCGAGGCGCAGATGCAGGAGGCCGCGACGCGAGAGGAGTTCGAGCGCGCGGCGAAGTACCGGGACCAGCTCGACAACGTCCGCAAGGCGATCGCGCGCCAGCAGATGGTGTCCGCCCACGCCGAGCACATGGACGTCATCGGGCTCGCGGAGGACGAGCTCGAAGCCGCGTTCCAGGTCTTCTTCGTGCGCGGGGGCCGCGTCACCGGCCGCAAGGGCTTCGTCGTCGACAAGGTCGAGGACCTCACGACGCCCGCGCTCGTCGAGGGTTTCCTGCAGCGCCTCTACGCGGACGGCGACCCGCCCCCGCAGGTCCTCGTCCCGGTCGAGCCGGAGGACTGCGACCTGATCCAGCGCTGGCTCGCGGAGCTCCGCGGCACGAACGTGAGGGTGCGCGTGCCGCGGCGGGGGCAGAAGCGGCGGCTGCTCGAGACCGTGACCGAGAACGCGAAGCACGCGTTCGCGCAGCACCGCCTCAAGCGGTCGAGCGACTTCGCGGCGCGGTCGCTGCAGCTCAACCAGCTCCAGGAGGCGCTCGGGATGGAGGAGGCACCGCTCCGGATCGAGTGCTTCGACATCTCGAACACCGGCCCGTCCGAGGCCGTGGGGTCGATGGTCGTGTTCGAGGACGGCCTGCCGAAGCGCTCCGACTACCGGCGCTTCGCGATCAGGTGGACGCAGGGACAGGACGACTTCGCGAGCATGGGCGAGGTCATCCGCCGGCGCTTCTCGCGCTACCTCGAGGAAAGTGAACGCTCTCTGGAACCCGGCTCCAGGCCCCGCAAGTTCGCCTACCCTCCGAACCTCGTCGTGATCGACGGCGGCAAGGGGCAGCTGAACCGCGCGGTCGAGGTGATGGACGAGCTCGGTGTCGAGGGGGTGACGACGGTCTCGCTCGCGAAGCGCATGGAGGAGGTCTTCGTGCCGGGCCAGGCGGAGCCGATCGTCGTCGCGCGGGGCTCGGAGGCCCTCTACCTGTTGCAGCGCATCCGCGACGAGGCGCACCGGTTCGCGCTCACGTACCACCGGCTCCGGCGCACCAAGAAGATGACGCAATCCGCGCTGGACGGGATCCCGGGCCTCGGCGAGGTCCGTCGCAAGAAGCTCCTGAAGCACTTCGGGTCGCTGAAGCGCGTGCGCGAGGCAACCCTCGAGGAGCTGCAGGCGGTGCCCGGCCTGCCGGACGCGGTGGCCGGGGCCGTGTTCGAGACGCTCGCCGGGCAAAGAGCGTCGTGACGGCCGAAGGTCCCCGCAGCGAGGTCGAGGTCACCGTGATCAGCGGGCTGTCCGGCGCGGGCATGTCGGAGGCCGCGAAGGCGTTCGAGGACCTCGGCTGGTTCGTCATCGACAACCTCCCGCCGGCCCTGATCGGGAAGATGCTGTCGCTCGCGTTCGCGCCGGGGAACGACATCACACGTCTCGCGATCGTCATCGACTCGCGCGGGGGGACGTTCTTCAGCGAGGCCAAGGACGCGCTGGCGGAGCTGCGGCGCGACGTCGGCACCTTCCGGCTGGTGTTCCTCGAGGCCGACGACGACGCGCTCGTCCGCCGGTTCGACGCCACGCGCCGGCGTCACCCGCTCGCGCTCGAGGACCGCGTGGCGATCGGGATCCAGCGCGAGCGCAAGCTCATGCAGTCGTTGCGCGGCAGCGCCGACCTCATCATCGACACGTCGGACTTCACCGTCCGGGACCTCCGGCGCAAGCTCAGCGCGTACTTCGAGGCGGGACATCCCGCCGAGGGGCTGAAGACGACGATCATCTCGTTCGGCTACAAGTTCGGCCTGCCGCTCGACGCCGACCTGGTGCTCGACGTGCGCTTCCTCCCGAACCCGCATTGGATCGAGGGGCTGCGGGAGCTGACGGGGCTGCAACCACCGGTGCGCGAGTACGTGCTCGAGAAGGACGTCACGGGCGACTTCCTCGCGAAGGCGAAGGACCTGCTCGCGGTGCTGCTCCCCGGCTACGAAAGCGAGGGCCGCCACTACCTCACGATCGCCGTCGGGTGCACCGGCGGGCGGCACCGCTCGGTGGTGCTCGCCGCGGAGCTCGGCGCGTTCATCCAGGAAAAGGGCTACCCGGCGAAGGTCATCCACCGCGACGTCGAGCGACCTCCCTCGGTGACCGCACCGTGAGGGTCACCGGGATCGGTGGGGGCCACGGGCTCGCCGCGTCGCTGCTGGCCGCGCGCCATTACGCCGGCGACATCTCTGCGGTCGTCACGGTCGCGGACGACGGAGGGTCGTCGGGCAAGCTCACGCGCGAGCTCGGCATCCCGCCTCCCGGCGACATCAGGAACTGCCTCGTCGCGCTCGCCGGCGACGACGACAGGGCGCGGCTGTACCAGCACCGGTTCCAGCAGGGCGCCCTCACCGGCCACACGGTCGGGAACCTGATCATCGCCGCGCTGACGGAGATGACCGGCGACTTCGCAGAGGCGGTCGCGGCAGCCGGACGGATGCTCGGCTGCGAGGGCCGCGTCTATCCCGCGACCAACGAGGTCGTCGCGTTGATGGCGAAGGTACGCGGGGGCGTCGTGCGCGGACAGGTGGCGGTGGCGCAGACGAAGGACCCCATCCAGGCGCTCTTCCTCGAGCCGCGCAGCCCCCGGGCCAACCCGGCGGCGGTCGAGGCGATCCGCGCCGCCGACCAGGTGGTCCTCGGGCCGGGAAGCCTCTTCACGAGCCTGATCGCGACGATCCTCGTCCCCGGTGTGCGCAAGGCGCTCCAGGAGACCTCGGCCGCGCGCGTGTTCGTGTGCAACGCGCGGATGCAGAAGGGGGAGACCGAGGGCCTCGACGCCGCGGCGCACGTGGAGTCGTTGCTCGCCCACGCGGGGCCGAACGCGGTCGACGTCGTGGTCGTGCAGTCGCCGCCGCTTCCGGTGGACGGCGTCGACGTCGCGTCCCTGAAAGGCCTGGGAGTGCGCGTCGTGGGGGCCGACGTCGCGTCGGAGAGGGGCGCGCACGACCCCGAGCGGCTCGCGGCGGTGCTGTCGTCGCTGGGGTGACATGACAGGGGTCCCGGTAGGATGGCCCGACACCCACTTTTCGACCCAGACACCGGGAGGGATCGTCGATGGCGACGCGAATCGGGATCAACGGCTTCGGCCGGATCGGCCGCAACTTCTTCAGGGCGATGAAAGCGGCGGGATCGGACCTCCAGCTCGTGGCCGTCAACGACCTCGGCGACGCCGAGACGATGGCGCACCTCCTGAAGTACGACTCAGTCCACGGGCGCTTCGACCGCGAGGTCAAGGTGTCGAACGGCGGGTTCACGATCGACGGCGAGGACATCAAGCTGCTGTCGGAGCGCGACCCCGGTCAGCTCCCGTGGGGCGACCTCGGCGTGGACATCGTGATCGAGTCGACCGGCTTCTTCACGAAGCGTGCCGACGCCGGCAAGCACGTCGACGGCGGCGCGAAGAAGGTCATCATCTCGGCCCCCGCGAAGGAAGAGGACATCACGATCGTGATGGGGGTCAACCACGAGGCCTACGACCCGTCCCAGCACCACATCATCTCGAACGCGTCCTGCACGACGAACTGCGTCGTGCCGCTGGCGAAGGTCCTGCAGGACAACTGGGGGATCGAGAAGGGCTTCATGACGACGTGCCACGCGTACACGAACGACCAGAACACGCTCGACCTGGCGCGTGACGACCTCCGCCGCGCCCGTGCCGCGGCCGTGAACATCATCCCGACGACGACGGGGGCCGCGAAGGCCGCGTCGCTCGCGATGCCGGAGCTGAAGGGCCGCCTCGACGGCCTCGCGTTGCGCGTCCCGGTGCCCGACGGGTCGATCACCGACATCGTGGCGGTCGTCAACGGGGAGCCGAGCAGGGACGAGGTCAACGACGCCTACCGGGAGGCGGCGCAGTCGGCGAGGATGAAGGGGATCCTGGAGTACACGGAGGACGCGATCGTCTCGAGCGACATCGTCGGCAACCCGCACTCGTGCATCATCGACGGGTCCTCGACGATGGTGAACGGGAACATGGTGAAGGTCCTGGGCTGGTACGACAACGAATGGGGCTACTCGAACCGCCTGGTGGACCTGACGGTCCTGGTGGCGAGCAAGCTCTAGGAGCTTCCGCGGTTCGGAACGGGGCGGCCTCCCGAGCCGGCCCGCGTCTCATTGAGCGAAAACGCTCGCATAGCGACGGCTTTCGCGCAGCGAATGGAGCCCTCGCGCATCCTCCCGGCCCCCTCGTGCGTTCTAGGGACGATCACCGGTACGAGCGGGAGGGGCGGTGGACGATCGGGGCGAGGCGGGGCGCGAGGACGAGCTGATCGCGTTCTGCCGCCGGGAGCACGGGCGCGTCGTCGGACTTCTCAGCCTCTACTGCGGTGACGCCGCGCTCGCCGAGGAGCTGGCACAGGACGCGCTCGCACGCGTCTGCCGTGACTGGCGCAAGGTCCGCCGCATGGACCACCCCGAGGCGTGGACGAGCCGGGTCGCGGTCAACCTCGCCAATTCGTATTTTCGTCGCCGGGCGGCGGAGCGGCGTGCCCGCGAGCGGCTCTCGGCCCGGCCGCCGGCCGAAGCGCTCCCGCCCGATCCCGCTCTCGTCCTCAGCGTCCGCCAGGCCGTCGCGAGCCTGCCCCCGCGCCAGAGGACCGCGCTCCTGCTCCACTACTTCTGCGACCTGCCGTTCGCCCAGGTCGCCGATCTGATGGGTTCGCCGGAACCGACCGTGAAGTCACTGGCGCGCCGCGGGATCGCCCGGTTGCGCTCTGCGGAATCCCTGGAAGGTCGCGAGGAGGCCCCGAATGCAGTCTGACGATGTCAAGCGGATGCTCGAGGCCGCAGCGGCCGAGCCCTCTCGTCCTCTCGACGCCTCCGCGCTGATCAGGAGAGGCACCCGGCTCCGCAGGGCGCGGTTCGCGGCCGCCGCAGCCGGGCTCGCCGTCGTCGTTGCCGGGGCCTCGACCTCGTTCGGCATCCTCGGCAGCGACGAGCGCCCCGGTCCGGCGGGCGAACTCGCCGCGGGATGCGAGGACATCGGCACCTCTGCCGCGATCTACCTGAGGAACGACGCGTCGGAGACCAAGATAGCCGAGCTGGAGAGAGCATTGGACGATAGTCCGGACGTCGTGAGGCTCAGGTACGTGTCGAAGGAAGAGGCGGTCGAGGAGCTCCGGGCCCTGTTCGAGGGCGACGCGTTCAACGCTCCACCTCCGGGGGCGGTGCCGTCGAGCTTCAGGGTGGAGGCCCGTGACGAGGACGCTCTCAGGCGGATCGCCGGCATGACCTCGCCGGCGATAGACGAGATCTCGTTCGGCCCCCTCGGTCTCCCGATCCGTTGCCTCGTGCAGGGGTACTGCGACGACCCGGTGTCGAGGAAGATGTCGATCTACCTCCGGGACGACGCGACGCCCGCGGAGATCGCGACGCTCCGCCGGACGCTGGACGAGAGCGGAGCGGTCGAGGAATTGCGGTTCGTCTCGAAGCGCGCCGCCTATCGGGAGTTCAAGAGGATCTATGCGGATCAACCCGAGCTCTGGGAGACGGTCGCGGCCGGTGCGCTCCCCGCGAGCTTCCGCCTCGAAGCGGTGGACGACGACGCGCTCCAGCGGATCGAGGAGATCGCTGCGGGTCGGGCGGGTGTGGACGAGGTGCGGAGCGTCCGCGGGATGCGCGAACGGTTCTGCCCTCCCTCCGAAGAGACGCCGACAGAGGCTCCGGCGTACGACCTGCTCCCGGTCGAGACCTCCGCGCCCGCCCCGGACGAACCGGAGCGCGACGGCGACTACCCGGTCTTCACCGACGAGTCGGCCGAGGTGCAGGTCGAGCTGCGGTCTCTTGCCTGCGAGACCTCCCCGTTGGGGAACGAGGACGTGACGCTGATGCCGACGGGGAGATGGTGCACCGTCTCAGTGACGATCCTCAACCGCGGTAAGCGGGCATTGCATCTCTTCGCGCCGGAGCAGATCCTGACGTCCTCGACTGCGAACGTGTATGCGCCGTGGGATCGCGCGACGCGAAGGATCGAAGCCTTCGGCGGTCTGTTCGCCTCCGGGATCGAACCCGGTGGGTCGCGCCGGGGGCTGCTCATCTACCACCTGCCGAAGGGAGACGCACCGGCGACCCTCCTGCTCTCCGCCGAGCCCGGTGGCGTCACCGTCCCCGTTCCGCTCGGCCGGCGTCACTGCAATTCGGCCCTCCGTCCGGAGAAGGACTTCTCCTGCGACTACGCCCCCCGATAGCCGAGCGCTCGGACCGGAGAAAGGCGCCCGCTCGACCTTCTACACTCGCCCCGACATGGGGCCCGTTCCCGAACTGCCCACGGATCTTCCCGGCATCGACTCGCTCGGCGTCGACGGTAAGCGCGTCCTCGTCCGCTGCGACCTGAACGTCCCCCTGCAGGACGGCCGGATCACGGACGACCTCCGGATCAGGGCGGCTCTGCCGACGCTGCGCGCGCTGCTCGAGCGCGGGGCGCGCCTCGCCGTCTGCTCCCACCTCGGCCGCCCCAAGGGGGAGGTCGTCGACGAGCTCAGCCTGAAGCCGGTCGGCGACCGCCTGGCGGAGCTACTCGGCCGCCACGTCGAGGTCGCCGGCGACGTCGTGGGGGAGAGCGCCCGCCTCGCGTGCGCGAGCAACTACGACGTCGTGCTGCTCGAGAACCTGCGCTTCGAGCCTGGCGAGGAGCGTAACGATCCGGACCTCGCGCAGGCGCTCGCGAACCTCGCCGGCGCGTACGTCGACGACGCGTTCGGCGCGGCCCATCGGGCGCACGCGTCGATCTCCGGCGTCGCAGAGCTGCTGCCCGCCGCCGCGGGATACCTCCTCGCCGAGGAGGTGTCGAAGCTCGAGCGGCTGCTGCACTCGCCCGAGCCCCCGTTCGTCGCGGTGCTGGGCGGAGCGAAGGTCTCCGACAAGCTGAGCGTCATCGGCAACCTCCTCGAGCGCGTCGACTCGATCTGCATCGGCGGCGCGATGGCGTTCACGCTGCTCGTGGCGCAGGGACACGACGTCGGTCGTTCGCTCGTCGAGCACGACCGCGTCGACGAGGTGAGGGACGTGCTCGGGAGGTCCGCGGACGAGGGCGTCGACATCCTGCTCCCTTCCGACGTCGTCGCGGCCGACGCCGCCGAGGCCGGGTCTTCGTGCGACACCGTGCCGCTCGACGCGATCGGTGACCGCCTCGGCGTCGACATCGGCCCCCAGACGGCGGAGCGGTTCGCAGCCGCGATCACCGGCGCGCGCACCGTGCTGTGGAACGGCCCCATGGGGATCTTCGAGATCCCGGAGTTCGCCGGCGGCACGCGCGCGGTCGCGGAGGCGATGGCGGCGGCGACCCGCTCGGGCGCGTACACCGTGGCGGGAGGCGGCGACTCGGCCGCGGCCCTCGCGCAGCTCGGGATGGAGGACGCGGTCTCGCATCTGTCCACCGGAGGAGGCGCGGCGCTCGAGCTGCTCGAGGGCCGCGCGCTCCCCGGCGTCGCGGTCCTGCGGGCGCGGGCGGCGAGATGAAAGGAACGGCTCGATGAGAACACCGTTGATCGCCGGCAACTGGAAGATGTTCAAGACGCATCTCGAGGCGATGCGCCTGGTCCAGGCGCTCAACCACGAGCTCGTCGGGCACGACTACGACGCGGTCGAGGTCGTGGTGTGCCCGCCGTTCACCGCTCTGCGGACGGTCCAGACGCTCATCGACTCCGATCGCTACCTGATCGGGCTCGGTGCGCAGAACATGCACGCGGCCAAGGACGGCGCGTTCACCGGCGAGGTGGCGGGCGACATGCTGAAGGCGCTCGCGGTCAGGTACGTGATCGTCGGCCACTCTGAGCGCCGCGAGATCTTCGGCGAGACCGACGAGGACGTCAACGGGAAAGTGCGCGCCGCGTTCGGCGCCGGCCTCACCCCGATCATGTGCTGCGGCGAGAGCGCGATCGAGCGCGAGAACGACCGGACCGAGCGCAAGGTCGAGGCGCAGGTCCGCGAGGGGCTGAAGGGCGTGAGGGCGGAGCAGGCGCGCGAGATCGTCGTCGCGTACGAGCCGATCTGGGCGATCGGCACCGGCAAGACCGCGACGCCCGACGACGCGCAGAAGACGATCGGTTTCATCAGGGGGGTCCTCGCGCAGGTCTTCACGCAGGAGGTCGCGGACGCGATCCGCATCCTGTACGGCGGGAGCATGAAACCCGGCAACGCGAAGGCGATCGTGGGGCAGCCGGACGTCGACGGCGGGCTCGTGGGCGGCGCGTCGCTGGACGCCGGCGACTTCGCCGCGATCGTCAAGGCCGTTCGCTGAGAGAGGAGCCGCGCACATGGCGCTGAAGCGCATCTGCTACGTGATCCTCGACGGGCTCGGCGACGACCCGCTGCCCCAGCTAGGCGGGCGCACGCCGCTCGAGGCGGCGCGTACGCCGCTGCTCGACCGCCTCGCGCGCGACGGGCGCAACGGCTACGTCACGACCGTAGGCGAGGGGATCGCGCCCGAGTCGGACATCGCCGTGTTCTCGATCCTGGGCTACGACCCGCGCGAGCACCACACCGGCCGCGGCCCCCTCGAGGCCGTGGGCGCGGGCCTCGACGTGAAGGACGGCGACCTTGCATACCGGGTGAACTTCGCCACCGTCGAACGGGAGGGACAAGGCTGGGCGATCCTCGACCGCAGGGTCGGCCGCGATCTCTCGTCGGAGGAGGCGCACGCGCTCGCCGAGGAGGTGCAGCAGAACGTACGCGTCCCCGGCGCCTCCTTCGAGTTCCGCGCCACGATCGGCCATCGCGGCGTGCTCGTGATCCGCTCCGACGAGGGCCCGCTGTCCGCCGAGGTCGAGAACTCCGACCCCGCGTACGGCCGCCAGGGCGCGCTCGGCGTCGCGAAGGAGACGTTCGACAACCGGGTGGTGCACGTGACTCCGGTCGCCGGGCACGAGGGCGACGCGGCCGCGCAGAGCGCCGCGCGCCTGACGAACGAGTGGCTCGCCGCGTCCTACGAGGTGCTCGTGGCCTCCGAGACGAACCGGACGCGCGCGGCCGCCGGGAAGCTGCCGGGCAACTTCATCCTCACGCGCGACGGCGGCGACCACCTGCCCGACCTCGTCCCGTTCCGGGAGAAGTTCGGCCCCCGCATGGGCTGCTTCGTCGAGATGCCCGTGGAGCTCGGCATCGCGCGGCTGACCGGCATGGGGATCGTCGAAGCCCCCACGGGGATCCCGCCGCAGGAGCAGTACGGGCAGTGGGCCGCGCTCGCGCTGGACGCCATCGAGGGGTACGACGGGCTCTACATCCACATCAAGGGACCGGACGTCCCCGCGCACGACGGCGACCACGCGGCGAAGATCGCGAGCATCGAGGAGATCGACTCGCTGTTCTTCGCCCCGCTGCTGGACGAGCTCGACCTCGCCCGCACGATCGTCGCGGTCACGGCGGATCACTCGACGAGCTGCGCGCGCAAGGCGCACACGGACGGGCCGGTCCCCCTGCTCGTCTCCGGCGGTGGCGTGAGCCCGGACGGCGTCCAGACCTACGGCGAGACCGCCGCGCGGGAGGGGGCGATCGGCCACCTGCTGGGGCCGCAGATCATGCCGAATCTCGTGGCGCTGGCGAAAGGCTGAGGCCGGTCCTACTATTGCCGTAGTTCTTCGACGGGAATGGGGTGTCTCTCTCACATGGCTGCTCGCAGGAAGCACACGCTCGCCGACGTCCTCGGCCCCCTCGAGTCCGAGATCATGGACGTGGTCTGGGACGCGGGGGAGGTCACGGTCCGTGACGTCCACCGCGCGCTGAACGACGTACGGCCGATCGCCTATACGACCGTGATGACGACGCTCGGGAGGCTGACCGACAAGGGGCTGCTGCGGCGGGTCGAGGACCAGCCGGCCCACCGCTACTCGGCACTCGTGTCGCGGGAGGAATACGCCAGCTCGACCGTCAAGTCCGTCGTCGACTGGCTCGTGCAGCACTTCCCGGATCCCGCCGTCGCCTACTTCGTCGACAAGGTCGGGAACGAGGACGAAGAGGTCATCGCCCGTCTCCGGGAAGCCATCGACCAGCGGAGAGCGCCCCAGTAGTGACGAGCGCGGCCCCCGCAGTCCTCGCGCTGGAGACGGACTCGGCCTGGGTCGTGATCCTGGCCGTCTCGCTCGTGACGCTCGCGGCCGCGCTCTTGCTGCGGCGGCTCATCAACCGTCCCGGCGGCGTCCTGTCCGGGATCCTGCTCGCGCTCCCGCTCGTCCTCCCGCTGATCGCGGCCCTCTTCTACGAGCACGCGCTGCTCCCGGAGATCTCGGTGCTGCGGCCGGCCGGCTCTGCATTGCTCGACCGCTCCGGGAGCCTCTTCCACCTGCTGCTGTTCCAGGACCAGGCGACGCACACGGTGACGCCCTATGCGCTGTCCGGCTCGGCCGGCCCGTGGATCCTGCTCGCCGGGGGCCTCGTGACGTCGTTCATGCTCGTGCGGCGCGTCGTCGGCGTCGTGCTCGTGCGCAGGGTGATCGCGCGCTCGCGCCCGCTGGACGACGACCACCGGGCCGTCGTGGAGCCCGCGCTGGAGGACCCCGTCCGCCTGTCGTCGCTGACGCGGACGCCCGAGGTGCTCGTGCTGCCGGAGGGCGTCCAGGGCGCCTTCGCCGTAGGGGGGCCCAACGGCAGGATCCTCGTGTCGGAGGCGGTCGTATTCGACCTCGACCGCGAGGAGCTGGAAGGCGTGCTCGCCCACGAGGTCGCCCACCTCGAGACCCACGACGTCCGCGTGGTGTTCGCCGCCGGCTTGCTGCGCGACCTCGTCGCGTGGAACCCGCTGGCCCACGTCGCGTTCCGCCGCCTCGCGTGCGACCGCGAGCGCGAGGCCGACCGCCGCGCCGCGACGCTGACGGCCCGTCCGCTCGCCGTCGCGTCCGGGCTGCTGAAGATGTACGACCTCATGCGGACGCAGTCGCGCGTCCTGGACCAGGGAGCGATGGCGATCCTGCGTCCCGGCCGCCAGATCAGCCGGCGCGTCTCCCGCCTGATCGCGCTCTCGGACGGCCGGGCGCTCGCGGCCCCCTCCGGACGCGTCCCGTACCTGATGGCGGGGCTCCTCGTCGCCGTGCTCGGGCTGCAGGTGGGGGCGCGCGTGGCGACGCAGGACATGAACGGGTTCGCGATAGTGCTGGGGGACACCTCGAGCAACAACGCCGAGTTCTGGACGCCGACCGAGATCCGCAAGAACCACAAGACCGTCAACGGGCGCCACCACGTCGCCGCGCGCCGGACGGGCGGGAAGAAGACGAAGGCCGTACCTTCCCCCCGCTACCCCGAGCTGACCCGCGAGGTCCTCGTGAAGGAGAAGAACCTCCCGGCGTGGTTCGAGTGGATGGCACGCCGGGCCGAGGGCATCTCGCGCTCGTCGCTGAAGTGGGACCTGCGGCGGGAGTGGCAGGCGGTGCCGGTCTTCCGGCAGCCGGCCGGAGGCCCCCTCACGATCTACCGCCTCGGCCCCCCCGGCACCTAGGCCCTCGTCCCGCGCCGGGTTTCGGCTACCCTTGGTGGTCCGACTGTTGTAACCAGACCCCGAAGAGGTGCTCCCATGACCCCGCTGCTCGTAGTCATCCATTCGGTCGCCGCGGCGACCATGATCGTGTTCGTGCTGCTCCACGCCGGGCGCGGTGGAGGCGTGTCCGAGATGTTCGGCGGCGGCATGCAGAGCCAGGCGATGGGGTCGACGGTCATGGAGAAGAACCTCGACCGCATCACGATCATCACCGCGCTCGTCTTCGCCGGCACCACGATCCTGCTGGCGATGCGCCTCTCCTAGAACCTTCCTCCGATGAGGTTTCGCCGGGCCGCCGCGGCGGCCGTCCTGTCGCTCGCCGCGCCGCTCTTCGTGGGCGCGTGCACCGGAGGTGCCGACGTCGGCGAGGGCCCCCGCTCCGAGGCGCGCTCGTCGGGCGATCCCGGGTCGACTGCGGTCCCGCTCGGTGAAGGGGCCTCGCCTTCGGAGCCCGGCGGCTTCACCCCCGAGGACGACGTGCTCACCGTCGCGATCAGGGACCCGTCGACGCTCGACCCGATGCGGATCCAGGACCCGGGCTCGGTGCTCGTCGCGCGTCAGCTGTACGAGGGCCTGACGCGCTGGGACCCGGTGTCGGAGAAGGTCGTCGCGGCCGCCGCCGACTCCTGGGACGTCTCGGGAGGGGGCCGCGTCTACACGTTCCGGCTGCGTCAGGGGATGACGTTCCACGACGGCTCGCCCGTGCGGGCGGCGGACTTCAGGTTCGCGTTCGACCGGATAGCGAAGAAGACGAACGCGTCGGACCTCGCGTACACGCTCGAGCGGGTGGCCGGCTTCCAGGAGGTCAACTCGCTCGGGGACGCCGACCACCTCTCGGGCATCGCCGTCCCGGACGAGCTGACGGTGAGGATCACGCTGTCCGAGCCCTTCCACGGGTTCCCCGCGGTGCTGACGCACCCGGGCCTCGTCCCGCTCCCGGCGGGTCCCGTCCGCGACTACGACTCGTTCCTCGCGGCGCCGGTCGGCAACGGGCCGTTCCAGATGGCGACCGAATGGGTGCCGGGCGAACCGGTGATCCTCGAGGACTTCCCGGGTTTCGTCGAGACGCCCAGCCTCGACGGCATCCGCTTCGTCCCGTCGCCCGACGCGGCCGCCTCGTGGCCGCTGTTCGTCGACGAGCGCATCGACGTGGCGGAGGTCCCGTCGGGACAGTTCGAGGCCGCGCGCGAGCGCTTCGGCGAGGAGGGGTACCGGCCGTTCCTCGCCGGCTATTACTTCGGGTTGAACCTGAGGTCGGACCAGCTCGACAACATCCGCATCCGCAAGGCCATCAGCCGGGCGATCGACCGGCGCGAGATCGCGGAGAGCGTCTACAAGGGGAACATGGAGCCCCCGCGCGGGATCGTGCCCGCGGGCATGCCCGGGTTCCACGAGAACATCTGCGTCACGCTCTGCCGGTACTCGCCGGACGTCGCCGAGCGGCTCCTGCAGGGCGTACCCCAGAACGCGCGCCGCGTGTCGGTGCAGTTCAACCGCGAGGACCCGCACGGCGAGGTGGCGCGGCTCGTGAAGCGCGACCTCGAAGCCGTCGGGCTGAACGTCTCGATCCAGGCGTACGGGTTCCCGCGTTACCTCCGCCTGCTGCGCGACGGCGAGCAGTCGGCGTACCGGCTCGGGTGGATCGCGGAGTACCCGGAGGCGGACGTCTTCCTCGCGGGGCTCTTCGAATCCGATTCCCCCGACAACCACTCCGGCTTCGCGTCGCCGAAGGTGGACTCGCTGCTGGCGCAGGCCCGCCGGACCGAATCGGAGGCCGTGCGCGTCCAGACCTACATCCAGGCGGAGAAGGCGATACTGCGGAGCCTCCCCGTCGTGCCGATCGGGTCGTTCGTCACCCACTGGGTGGCGCAGCCGTGGGTGGACGAAATCGAGTTCGACGTCATGGGGGGCTTCGACGCGGTCGAGGTGTCGCTGGGCGAACGCCCGGAGTAGCCACCTATAATCGACTCCGGCCCCGATCCTTCCCGGAGCGATCGGGGCCTTCGCATCGAGCGGTGGTGGTGGAACGGTAGACACGCCAGCTTGAGGGGCTGGTGCCCGCAAGGGTGTGGGGGTTCAAATCCCCCCCACCGCACGACTGTTGTGCCGCCGGGCATCCTGGACAGGTGTCGCGGAGCATAGTGGACACCCTCACCCGCGATCTCGCGGCCGGTAGTCCCTGCTCGGATCCGGTTCGAAGTCCCTTAGCAGGCGACCGGCTTCGCGCTCGATGATCCGCACGTTGCGGCCCGCGACGAGCAAGACGATGCCGCGGGTATTGCCAAGCGGGTGCAGAAGTGCGAAAGTCGGGAGTTACCATGAACGAGGCGGGGGAGTAGGTTGCACACTTCGTGGGGGCGATCATCGCGGCCGCTCTCATCTCGTTCTTTACGGTCCAGCAGCAGATCTCCGACACCGTTGGAACGGACCGCTTCGAGCGCATCGCCGAGTACAGCGGCGACCGAAGGGTCGCGACGTGACCTGCGGGACCTGCTATGGCGTGTCCGTGCCGAACCCACTCCAGCCGCCACGAAAGCGACGGGAAAGGAGGAGCGATGAGCGACAGGGAGCAAGAAAGCTGCGGCTTCGACCCCGAGGAGATCGACCAGGCACCGCCTGTCGATATCGAGGAGGCAGACGACGATGAATGACGTATGGGATGGCTTCGTGCGGGAGCTCCGACGCCAAGGGCTCACCGTAAAGAAGGTCCCCGGTTGGAAGACGAGAACGGCAGGCGGGTCCTTCACGCCCCGCGGTGTGCTGATCCATCACACCGCCAGCGCCAGCGTATCGGGAGACCTTCCTTGCGCGGGCATTTGCACCCACGGCCGAGCGGGCGCCGATCCCCTGCCGGGTCCCCTCTGCAACATCCTCATCGGCCGTCAGGGAACCGTCTTGCTGATCGCAGCCGGACGGGCGAACCACGCCGGCGAGGGCGGCCCACACGCAGACATCCCGGTCAACCAGGGCAGCACCAATCTGGTGGGAATCGAGTGCGAGAACGACGGCCTCGGTGAGCCGTGGCCCGACGAGCAGAAACGGGTGATGGGGATCGTCTCGGCGACGCTGCTGAAGCGCCTCGATCAACCCGCCCGCATGTGCTTCGGCCATAAAGAGTGGACGTCCCGGAAGCCCGACCCCGCGGGGATCGAGATGAGCCAGTTCCGTGAGCGGGTGCAGAAGGTGCTACGGGACCTCAGAGCCACCGGAAACTAAGCCTCCAAAAGCCGGCGCTCCCCCACCGCACGACTCTCCTCCGGGCCGGGCCGCGCCCGCGGCCTTCATCGGCGCTCTTTACGTATTGTCCGGTATCTGCCGATCTCCCACTATTGGGTTACGTCGCTTTTCGCGGCATCGACTGGAGGGGATCAGCGTGACGAACCCGGAATCGAACCTGCAGGACGTGCGCGCACGCTTCCAGACCTCCGTTCAGGACTGGCTCGAGACGCCGCTCGACGAAGCCCGCGTCCTCGAGTGGACGGCGCTCCGCTGCCCCCAACGCTAAGGACTTAGCAGACGACGCGGGGCTTTCGTCGCAGAGTGTGGCCTTACGCCACTCGAGGGGAAGGCCGATCCGTGCTCGTCAGGACCATAGCCGTCGTCGGCGCGTCCCTGACGCTGGCGGCGGGACCTGCCACCGGCGCGCAGGCTGGACGGGAGACCTGCTTCGGACGCGCGGCGACCGTCCTCGGCGACGGGGACGACGAGACCTTCCAGGGCACTCGCGGGGACGACGTCATCATCGCCGGCGGCGGCGACGACACCATCTTCGGGGGAGGCGGCGACGACCGCATCTGTGCGGGCACCGGCAGGGACTTCGTTGACGCCGGCGCGGGCGCAGACCGCGTCCTCGGCGGCCACACGGAGGACGAGATCAAAGGCGGACCGGGCCCGGACTTCATCGACGGCGACCGCCAGGCCGACGTCCTGCACGGCAACGCCGGCAACGACCGCATCCTGACCGGCGTCTACGGCACCGACGAGGAGTGGGCGTACGGCGGCCTCGGCCGGGACGTCATCGTTACGCCGCGTGACGATGCCTTCGCGTTCCTGTTCGGCAACAAGGGCGACGACCGCCTCGTCGGCGTCGACACGCTCGACTTCCTCGACGGAGGCCCGGGCGACGATACGATCGAAGGCGGCGTAGCGAGCTTCGCCACGTCCACCGAGGGTGTGACGGCGTCCGTCGTCGCGGGGACCGCGGCCGGGGCGGGGGACGACGCCCTCCGGGATGTGGCGGGCCTCGGCGGGTCGGGCGGCGACGACTCGCTGGACGGCGGAGAGGACGGCGACCTGATCATCGGGATGTCCGGTGACGACTCGATCTCCGGCGGTGAAGGCGCGGACACCCTCGGCGGCGGCCGCGGCGACGACTCGGTGGAGGGCGGCACGGGTGCGGACACGCTCACGGAGCGGGGAGACGTATGCCTGCTCCCCGGGGGCTGCGGCCAGGACGAGGGCGCGGATGCATACGACGGCGGGCCCGGGACCGACGTGGTGGATTACGGGGGCCACAGCTTGAGCGGCGTCACCGTGGACCTCTTCGCCGGGACGTCCACGGGCGCCGGCAACGACACCGTGACCGCGATCGAAGACGTGAGCGGGACCCAGCTGAGCGACATGTTGATCGGGGACGAGGGGCCCAACCGGCTGCACGCGGGGTCGGGCGGGGGCGACGACTACCTCGACGGAAGGGGCGGCGACGACGTCCTGACGGACACCTTCAGCGAGCCGATCCCACCGGGGCAGGAAGACGACGTCTTCTACGGCGGCTCCGGCAACGACACGATCGCCGGGGGCCTGGGGGACGACCACCTGATCGGGGCTGAGGGCGCGGACGTGCTGGCGGATTCGGCAGGGAACGACAGGCTCGAAGGCGGCCCCGGAGACGACACGTTGCTCGCGTTCGCGACCGGGGACGAGATCGACGGCGGGGACGGGATCGACACCGTCGACTACGGCCAGGCGGACCGCGGCGTCACAGTCGATCTGGAAGCCGGGACGGGGACTCGAGGAGCGGCGCGGGACGACAACGTGATGCTCGTCGAGAACGTGATCGGCAGCCGGGGCGCCGACGTTATCCGCGGGAACGCCGGCACGAACGTGATCCAGGGGCTCGCCGGCGACGACGCGCTCGACGGGCGCGCGGGGACGGACAGCCTGGACGGCGGCCCGGGCTCCGATTCGTGCGCGAACGGCGAGACCGTGACGCGCTGCGAGAGCTGACGCCACGAGACCGTTACGATCGCCGGATGCCGATCCCCATCAGCGAGCCCGCACGGATCCTGCTCGAAGAGCCGCCCGGCTCGTTGGAGAAGCTCGGTCAGACGTCGGATCCGGATCTCGCTGCCGAGGTCGCGCGTGAATGGCCCGCGTGCCTCACCGCCTGGGCCGTCCTCGGCGAGGAGGCCCTCGCCTCCCAGCGCTTCGTCGACGCGTACGCCTACTTCCGCGTCGGATACCACCGCGGGCTCGACGGCGTCCGCAAGGCCGGGTGGAAGGGGAGCGGCGTCGTCCCCTGGTCTCACGAGCCCAACCGCGGCTTCCTGAGATCGCTCGCCGGCCTCGGCAAGGCGGCCGAGGTGATCGGCGAGGCCGGCGAGGCGACCCGCTGCGAGGAGTTCCTGAGGCAGCTGTCTCCCGACGCCCCCTAGCGCCGGCATGTCGTCGGAGCCGATCTCGAGCCCGGGCAACCCGCTCCTCAAACGGATCCGCAAGCTCCGCCGGCGCAAGCACCGTGACGCCGAGCGCGCGCTGTTCGTCGAGGGTATCGCCCCGGTCTGGCAGGCGCTCGACTCGGGGGCCGAGGTCGAGGTGCTGGTCACGGCTCCCGACCTGCTTACGAGCGAGGCCGCACGCGAGCTGGTCGCCTCCTGCGAGGGCCGCGGCACCCGCGTCGTCGCGCTGACGGCGGAGGCCTTCGCCGGGATCGCGGAGCGCGAGCATCCCGCAGGTCTCGGCGCCGTCGTCCGCGCCCCCGAGCGCGCGCTGGACGACCTCGTCACGGCTACGTCGTCGCTCGTGGTCGGACTCCACGAGGTGGGCAACCCCGGGAACCTCGGCACGATCGTGCGCACCGCCGACGCGGCCGGAGCCGCCGGCGTCGTCGTCGCGGGGACGTCGGCCGACCCGTGGCACCCCGCGGCCGTCAAGGCGTCGATGGGGACGGTCTTCTCGACGCCGGTCGTCTCCGCTTCTCTGGACGAGCTCCTGGCGTGGTCGCGGGAGAAGGGGCTGGCGGTCGTCGCCACGTCTGTCCGGGGAGCGGTCGACCATTGGGACGCGACGTTCCCGGCCCCGGCGCTGCTCCTGTTCGGAAGCGAGGCCACCGGGCTCGCTCCCGAGGTGCTCGACGCGGCGGACATGGTCGTGCGCATCCCGCAAGAGGGAGCCGCGTCGTCGCTGAACCTGGCGGTAGCGGCGGGGATCCTGATCTACGAGGCGCGCCGGGGGTTGATCGCGCCCGGAACCAGCCGGAGGAAATCCACCTGACGCCCCCGAAGCTGATCTATTGTCGAACGTGAGTTCGATCGCCGGTGACCCGAGCGAGGAGATAAACGGTGAAGGCACTGCCGTTCGAGGTCCGGGAAGCAATCATCAAGGTGTGCGGTCAAGCCTTTTGGTATAAGGATCCGCTCAAGTCCCTGCTGCTCCAAGCCGGTGTCCCCGTCGAACTCTACGACCGCTACGGGGACGAGTCGAAATTCAAAATCGCGCGCCATGTGCTCGCGGAGCTTGACCAATTCGGAGAGCCGGGGTGGCGCGTCCAGCGCCAGATTCTGGATGAGCTATGCCGTCTTCGCGGCGTCCCGGATGAGGAGGCGAACAAGGACGTCGGACTCGCGGCGCTCCGTTGGCTAAAGGAACTCGCGTTGACGCACGGTCTTCGAGAGAACCAGCAAGCCAATCATCAGCGGTCTCGGCTTGACGAAGCTCGGGCGCGCCAGGCAGCCGTCGCTGCGCGCGCTGAGAAAACGGACGAGCTCAAGTCGACGTTCCGCGGGATGGTGGCCGCGGGGGCGACGGACCCGCAACGACGAGGTATGGACTGGAGGACCTGCTCGCTGAGCTATTTGACCTCCACGAGATCCCCTACCGACGCCCGTACAAGACGACAACGGAGCAGATAGACGGATCGTTTCAGTGGGGTGGCTTTGACTATCTTGTGGAAGCTCGGTGGAGGGCGACGCCACCCACAGAGGCGGATATCGCTGCGTTCAAAATGAAGGTCGACAAGAAGCTCACGAGCACGAGAGGTGTCTTCCTCTCGATCGTCGGATTTCGGCAAGAGGTGGTTCTTGAACTAACTCGGGGCGTGTCGTCGAGCATCGTCCTGTTCGACGGACAAGACGTCACTCTGATCCTCGAAGGGCACGTGTCCCTGCCGGACGCGCTCGCGATCAAGGTAGAGAAGGCGGCGCAGGAAGGCTTGATCTACTTCCCGCTAAGCCAACGCTTCTCGTCGTAGGTTTCGCACCGACCGGTGTTGCAGGTGTCGTCGTAGCATCGCGTCTGGTCACAGAAGTCATGCCGGAGTAGCGATCCTGCTCTTCGTCTGCTGTTGCAGGACCTGCTGTGCAGATGGTGCAGGTCGTGCACATTTGCCCTGGCCGTACCGCATGCACGGCACGCACCGCATGCATGGCACGCACCGCATGCATGGCACGCACCGCCTAGTCCGCGAGCTCCGGCCCGACCTCTGCCAGGAACTCCTCGACCCGGCCGCGGCCCTCGCCGGGCCAGCTCACCACGAGGTATCCGATCCCCGCGTCCCGCAGGGCCGCCGCGGTGCGCTTCACCTCGTCCCAGGGCTCCGAGATCGACAGGCTCGTCGACCGCGTGATCGTCGCGGGGTCGCGCCCGGCCGCCTCGGCGGCGTCCGACACGATCCGCCACTTCCGCTCGAGCTCGGTGGCCCACCCGAAGGTGTGCCAGACATCGGCGTGACGGCCGGCGATCGGGAGCATGAGCTGCTCGCCCCCCGCGCCGATCCACAGCGGCGGGTGCGGCTTCTGCACCGGCTTGGGGTTGTAGGACGCGTCCTTCAACCGGTAATAGCGGCCGTCGAAGGAGGCGCGGTCCTCCGTCATCAGGAGCTTCACGACCTGCAACGCCTCGTCGAGCCGCCGCGCTCGTTCGCCGGCGGGAGGGAAGTCGAGGCCGAGCTCGCGATGCTCGGGCTTGAACCAGGCCGCGCCGAGTGAGAGCTCGAGCCGCCCGTTCGAGACGTGGTCGACGGTCACGGCTTCGGTGGCGAGGATCGACGGGTGCCGGTAGGTGACGCCGGTCACGAGCGCGCCGAGCCTGATCCGCGACGTCGCGGCCCCCAGCGCGCCCAGCAACGTCCACGCCTCGAAGCACGGACCCGAAGGGTCGCCGTACAGCGCCTTGAAGTGGTCGAAGACCCAGGCGCCGTCGAAGCCGGCTTCCTCCGCGAAGCGGACGCGCCCGAGGAGCTCGTCCCACGTCAACTGATGCTGCGAGCAGTCGACTCCGAGCCTCACCGTAGTTCTACTTCTATTGTCCTGTCGCGCTTTGGAAAGACACCGCCAGCCACGTCCACCATCACCAAACGATTAGCGCGGACGCCCAAAGGCAAGCGGAAAACAACAGCCCCTTCCGCAGCATGTCCGGGGAACAGATCACGCAAGAAAATCGTTTCACTCTCGAACTCGTCGTCGCCAACACGAACGAACCAGTAGCTCACGTAGGGCGCCGCTGCTTGATCGGATTCGTTCACTACGTCAACGCGCGCCTTGCATGATTGGTATGTCTGACGTGTTTCACAGTCGAAGGAGAGGACTTCATAGGCGAACCCGGCAAGCGAGACACTCTCCCGTAGTCCTACTACAGGTGTCGCATACCACTCACGATACAGCCAACCCAATAGAGAGATGACGACCGCCACCGCGACTCCAATTGTCAGCTGGCGCGCAAAGTCGCTGCGCGGGCCGCCGTTCTCCTCGACCTTTGGGTGGTCTGTATGACTATCTGCCGGCGACGAGCTTCCCGGCGCCTCGCCGGGACCGGTCAGACTCGCGTCGTTACCCTCTGGTGCTTCAGACTCTCCATCCGACCGCAAGACAAAGCTCCTCGTACCGTCGTCAATTTGTCTTTCCAGTGTCGGACACGCGTGGGGGATCGTGTGCGATTTCGCGTGAGAATCCCGTGGAGGCCCCCTTCTCAAGCTTCTCGTCCAACCACGTCCCGACCAGCTCCGACAGATCGTCGTACTTCGCCCAGAAGAAATGGTTCGCACCCGCGATCCGCTCGACGCGTGCACCGGCCCCCGCCCCCCAGGCCGAGCATTCGTCCGGCGACACCTGACTGTCGTTCTCGCCCACGACGACGAGGACGGGCAGTGACAGCCCGAGCTCGTCCGCCGCCGGCAACCCCGCCGTCACTCCCGGCTTCTCGGTCACGGCGGGAGCGATCGCGACGCAGCCCACGTAGCCGGGCTCGGCGGCAGCGAGGCGCACCGCGACCGCGGCGCCGAAGGACCACCCCGCCACCGCGCGCGGCACCGACGGGAACCGCTCCGCCGCGAAGTCGGCCGCCCCGCCCGCGTCGGCGACCTCGGCGATGCCCGTGGACGAGTCGCCTTCGGAGGACCCGATGCCGCGGAAGTTGAAGCGGACCACCGCCCACTCGCGCCGGACCATCTCGTCGCGGAGCGCGAGCAGCAGCGGCGCGTTCATCGTCCCGCCCATCTGGGGATGCGGGTGGCACAGGACGAGGACCGCCTTCGCGTCGCCGGGCGCGTCCAGCGCGGCCTCCAGCGCGAGCCCGTCGCGCGACCGGATAGTCAGGCTCACACCGCGGCCCTTATGGCCTCGGCCACAGCGCGCATCGCATCGTCGCTCGCGTACTTGCGCCGCGGCCAGAAGAACCCGCGCAGCCCGTCCTTCGGCCGGCGTGGCACCACGTGCACGTGGAGGTGCGGGACGCTCTGGCTCACCTTGTTGTTGATCGCGACGAACGTCCCCGTCGCGTCCATCGCCTCCACGAGCGCGCGCGATAACGTGCGGGCGTTCGTGAACAGGGGCGCGATCAGCTCGTCGGGGAGATCGCCGAGCGTCTCGTGGTGCGCCCTGGGAACCAGCAGCGTGTGGCCTTCGAAAACGGGCCGGGCGTCGAGGAACGCCAGCGTGAGCTCGTCTTCCAACACAATGTGGGCAGGCGTGGCGCGACGGACGATCTCGCAGAAGACGCACATCGGCCGAGCCTACGGTTAGCTTCTGAGGATGATCGACGTCCCTCCCGGCCGCGTGGTCGTGTTCGCGGACATCGCATGTCCGTGGGCGCACGTCGCGGTGCACCGGCTCCACGAGACGAGGGCGCGGCTCGGCCTCGGGGGCCGCGTCGTGTTCGACATGCACGCGTTCGCGCTCGAGATCGTGAACCGCAGGCCGACGCCGAAGAACATCCTCGACGTGGAGATCCCGGTCGCCGGCGCTCTGGAGCCCGAGGCGGGGTGGCAGGTGTGGCAACGGCCGGACCACGAGTACCCGGGTACGACGCTTCCCGCCCTCGAGGCGGTGCACGCCGCTAAGGAGCAGGGCCTCGAGGTCGCCGAGGCGCTGGACCGCGCGCTGAGGCGCGCGCTCTTCGGCGCGAGCTGCAACGTCTCGATGCGCCACGAGATCCTCGAGGTCGCGGCGACCGTTCCCGGGCTCGACGCGGCCGCGCTGGCGCGTGCCGTCGACGACGGCCGCGCGCGGAGTCTCCTCAGCGCGGACCGGGCGCTGGCGGAGAGGGACGAGGTCGCCGGTAGTCCGCACGTCTTCCTGCCGGACGGCGAGGACGTCCACAACCCGGGCATCGAGATGCACTGGGAGGGCGAGCACGGCGAGGGTTTCCCCGTAGTAGACAGAGACGACCCCGCCGTCTACGAACGGCTGCTCGAGGCGGCGGCCACGCGCGCAGCGACGAGAGGAGACCGATGATGGACGAAGCACGGCTCAGGGAGGACGCCGACGCACACGGCCGGGCGACGGTCGCGGGCGACCTGAAGACCGCCGGCAGCTACCTCGACAAGGAGGCCTACGGACCCGCGGGCGAAGTCATGGAGAAGATGCCGAAGCCGCTCGAGGCGTCCGAGGTCGGCTCGGTCGAGACCGAGGGCGACGAGGCCCTCGTGCAGATCAGGTACTCGGGGGGCGGCGACGAGGTCGTGGTCGAGTCGCGCTGGGCCGAGCGTGCCGGCACCCCGAAGATCGTCGGACTGCGCGTCCTGTAGGCGCCGTATATCTTTCGCAGCGATGGAAGCCCCGATCACCGGCACGCAGAGGAAGGTCATGGGGTCGTCCGTGCGTCCGGTGAAGGTGTCGCACGGGGAGTGGGGCATTCCGCTGCGTGACGGCAAGACGCTTCCGTTCCGGGTGCAGAGGTCGTGGTCGGCCCCTGCCGGCGTCTATCCGGAGCAGTGGTTCCTCGTCCGCCCGGACACCCGCGAGGTGCTCTACGAGGGGCCGCCCGCCGACCGCGCGATCTGGGGCCTCCAGGGCCTGACCGAGGTGACGGAGGACGTCGTGGAGCCCATCGCGCTCGAGCCCGGCTCCTATCTGGTCGTCTTCGCCCTCGGCGGGCACATGGGGGGCCAGCTCGAGGTCGAGGCCGCCCAAACCGCCTGATCCGCACATCTTGACCGTCGTGCGAGGGTCCGTCACACTGAGGAGCGGCCGGTTACTGAGGTGCGCCGGAGCTTCCCCTTACGGCGATCACAGCAGCCGGCCTCTTCGCGGGTGAGTACTTGCCTCGGGACCGCCCTATCCTTCATCCGCATGAGACCAAAGCACGTCCGCCGGGCGATCGCGCCCGTGATCCTCCTGGCCTTCCTGAGCGCCGGATGCTCCATCGAGACCGTCCCCGACCCCTCGTCGGCAGCGGCCACGCCGGCTCCCGAGGTGACGCTGTCGCAGAGGGACCGGACCGTTCCGCACTCGCCGTTGTCCGAGATCGTCGAGGCGGCGCTGCCGTCCGTCGTGAACGTCCGGGTGAGATCGTTCGACGTGACGGGTCTCGGCTCCGGAGGAGGGTCCGGCTCCGGCGTGATCATCGACGAGAAGGGGATCGTCCTCACGAACTTCCACGTCGTCCAGGGGGCCGCGGAGGTGAAGGTGCGCATCTTCAGCGGGAACGACCACGAGGACGTCGAGGGCGAGGTCATCGGAGGCGTCCCGGAGCAGGACCTCGCGATCATCCGGATCGACGCCGAAGGGCTCGTCCCGATGGAGATCGGCCGTTCGTCGGACCTGAAGCTCGGCGACGACGTCGTGGCGATCGGCTATCCGCTCGGCCTCGGCGGCGCGACCGTCACCGCGGGGATCGTCTCGGCGATCGGCCGCAGCATCACGGCGTCGAACGCGTCGGGGGACGCGGAGAGCCTCCAGAACCTCCTCCAGACGGACGCGGCGATCAACCCCGGGAACTCGGGCGGGCCGCTGATCGACACCGAGGGCCGCCTCGTCGGGATCAACACCGCCGCGGTGCAGGCGGGGGCCGCGGAGAACATCGGCTTCTCTATCCCGATCGACGACGCCCTCCCGGTGGTCGAGGAGATCCTGAGCGACCCGCCGGACGAGCGCGCGTGGCTCGGCGTCACGCTGGACGACGCGTCGCCGTCGGCCGCGCTCGAGTTCGGGTTCCCGGGCGACACCGAGGGCGCGCTCGTGCTCGGCGTGGTGCCGGGGAGCCCCTCCGACGACGCGGGCCTGACGGTGGGCGACGTCATCGTCGAGATCGACGGGGACGACGTCGAGAGCGCGGACGAGCTCGTCGACATCCTGCGGGACAAGGACCCGGGCGAGACCGTCGAGCTCGAGATCGTCCACGCCCGCGGCGAGGACACGGTCGAGGTGGAGCTGGAGCAGCGCCCGGTCACGCTCGGCTGAGGGCTACGCTGGTCGCATGAAGGTGAAGCTCCGCAACCCCGACCGCGTGGTCGACGTGAGCGGGCCGAAGACCGTCTCCGCGCTGCTCTCGCACCTGGGCATCGTCCCGGAGGCCGTCCTCGTCATCCGTGACGCCACGCTGCTGACCCGCGACGAGTCGGTGACCGACGAGGACGAGATCGAGGTCCGCCCCGTCCTTTCCGGTGGCAGCGGCGGCCTCGGCCGGCGCTCCGAAGGGAACGGGGCGCTGCCGTGAGGTGCAAGGTCTGTAGAGGACACGCGGTCGTCGACATCCGGCGGCACAACGCCGGGTTCTGCAAGGACCACTTCCTCGACCACATTCGCAGCCAGGTCGCCAGGACCGTCAAGGAGTTCTCGATGTTCTCGCCCGAGGACCGGCTCCTCATCGCGGTGTCGGGCGGGAAGGACTCGCTCGCCCTCTGGGACGTGCTGATCGACCTCGGCTACGACGCCACGGGCTTCTACCTCGACCTCGGGATCGGCGGCTACTCCAACCGCTCGAAGGAGGCGACGGTCGCGTTCGCGGAGCAGAGGGACGCGAAGCTGATCGTCCGGTCGCTCGGCGACGAGCACGGCTTCACCGTTCCCGAGCTGGCGAAGCTCACCGGCCGCGTCCCCTGCTCGGGGTGCGGGCGGAACAAGAGGTACGAGTTCAACCGCGCCGCGCTGGAGGAGGGCTTCGACGTCCTCGTCACCGGCCATAACCTCGACGACGAGGTCGCCACGCTGTTCGGCAACGTCCTCCACTGGAACGTCGACCAGCTCGGGCGCCAGGCCCCCGTGCTGGAGGAGCGGATCCTCGGCGACTCCTCGGAGACCGTCCTCGTGCGCAAGGTGAAGCCCCTCGTGAAGATCGCCGAGCGCGAGACGGCCGCGTACGCGCTGCTGCGCGGCATCGACTACATCGTCGAGGAGTGCCCGATGGTCGAGGGCAACACGCAGCACCGCTACAAGGAGGCGATGGCGCTCCTCGAGGAGGCGTCGCCGGGGACGAAGCACCAGATGTACTTCGGCTTCCTGAAGAAGGCCGCGGCCCGCTTCGCCGAGCCGGCCGACGAGGCGGCGCTCACCAGGTGCACGACGTGCGGCGCCCCGACGCTGGACTGGGGGCAGGACGACCCGCAGTGCTCGTTCTGCAAGACGAAGGCCCTCGCGCTGAAGCGGAAGTCAGAGGGAACGGTGGCGCGGCCGCGGCGCTCCCGGAGGCGATGACGGTCCTCCAGCCGGGGGACAGGGTGCTTCTCATCGACTCGCGCGACCGGCGCTACCTCGTCACGCTCGCGACCGGCAAGCAGTTCCACTCGCACGCCGGGTCGGTCGACCACGACGCGCTGATAGGCCTGGACGAGGGCAGCGTCGTACGCACCAGCGGAGGCGCGAAGCTCACCGCGTTCCGGCCGACGCTCGCGGACTTCGTGCTGAAGATGCCGCGCGGCGCGCAGGTCGTCTACCCGAAGGACGTCGCCCTGATCCTCGTGTACGCTGACGTCTTCCCGGGCGCGACGGTGCTGGAAGCCGGCAGCGGCTCGGGCTCGCTCACGCTCGCGCTGTCGCGCGCGGTGGGGGAGAGCGGCCGCGTGATCTCGTACGAGCTGAGGGAAGATCACCACGCGCAGGCCGCGGCGAACCTCGCGTCTTGGTACGAGGCCGCCGCCGCCAAGCCCGAGAACGTCGAGCTGCGCGTGGGCGACGTCTTCTCGGACCTCGAGCCCGATCTCGTCGCCGACCGCATGGTGCTCGACCTCCCGGAGCCGTGGCGCGCCGTCGGCACCTCGACTGCGAACCTCCGGCCCGGCGGGATCCTGTGCTGCTACCTGCCGACGATCCCGCAGGTGTCGCAGCTCGTCGAGACGATGCGCCGGGGCGGCTTCGGCCAGATCGTGACGATGGAGAGCCTCGTGCGCACGTGGAACGTCGACGGGCAGTCGGTGCGGCCGGACCACCGCATGGTCGCCCACACCGGGTTCGTCGTGACCGGCAGGAAGCTCGCTCCGGCCTAGCTCCGTGCCGCCATCGTCGCGGCCGTCACGGAAGGTATTCAAGCAGGCCGGATTTCACGCCGTAACGTAGTTGTAGGGAGTAGCATCGGGGCTTGGCAGGTCCGGGGACAGTAGCCGTTCGTCTGGCGTTCCCGGATCCCTGAAAGGGAGGTGGTTCCGGTTCCAGCCGACGAGCTCGAGCGGAAGATCGCGGACTACGACCGCGAGGTCCAGGACCTCCGCGGCCAGGTCAAGCTGCTCGAGGACGACCTGGCGCTCACGCGCCGGAAGCTGGAGGCCGCTCCCCGCCGCATCCACGAGCTCGAGCGGCGCCTCTCGGAGTCGGTCACCGAGCTGACGCAGTCGCGCGAGACCGGCGAGCGCATGGCCGAGAAGCTCCGCGAGGCCCGCGACCAGCTCGTCGCCCTGAAGGAGGAGGTCGAGAAGCTCAGCCAGCCTCCCTCGGGCTACGGGATCTTCCTCCAGTCCTACGAGGACAACCAGGTCGACGTCTTCACGAACGGCCGCAAGCTGCGCGTGAACCTCGCTCCCGAGGTCGAGCTATCGGAGCTGCGCCGCGGCGTCGAGGTCATGCTGAACGAGGCCATGAACGTCATCGGCATCTGCGACTTCGAGGTGCAGGGCGAGGTCGTGGTGCTGAAGGAGCGCTACGACGAGAGCCGCGCCCTCGTCATCGGGCGCACCGACGAGGAGCGCGTGATCGAGATCGCGGACTCGCTGAAGGACGTGCACCTGCGAGCCGGCGACAGCCTGCTGCTCGAGCCCAAGTCCGGGCACGCTCTCGAGAAGCTGCCGAAGCCCGAGGTCGAGGAGCTCATCCTCGAAGAGGTCCCCGACGTCAGCTACGAGGACATCGGCGGCCTCGACGGACAGATCGAGGAGATCCGCGACGCCGTCGAGCTCCCGTACCTCTACGGCGACCTGTTCCGGGAGCACCAGCTCGACCCGCCCAAGGGCATCCTGCTCTACGGGCCTCCCGGGTGCGGCAAGACGCTCGTCGCCAAGGCGGTCGCGAACTCGCTGGCGAAGAAGGTCGCCGCGAAGCTCGGCCGCGACGACCGCCGCTCGTACTTCCTCAACATCAAGGGGCCCGAGCTGCTCAACAAGTACGTCGGCGAAACCGAGCGCCAGATCCGGATGATCTTCCAGCGGGCCAAGGAGAAGTCCGAGGAGGGCGTCCCGATCATCGTGTTCTTCGACGAGATGGACTCGCTGTTCCGCACGCGCGGCTCCGGCATCTCGAGCGACATCGAGTCGACGATCGTGCCGCAGCTGCTCGCCGAGATCGACGGCGTCGAGTCGCTGAAGAACGTGATCGTGATCGGCGCCTCGAACCGTGAGGACCTCATCGACCCGGCGATCCTGAGGCCTGGCCGCCTCGACGTGAAGATCAAGATCGAGCGCCCGGACGAGCGCTCGGCGGAGGCGATCTTCGCGAAGTACCTCACGAACGAGCTGCCGATCGCGCAGACCGAGATCGACAAGCACGGCAACGTGGACGACGCCCTGCGCTCGGTCATCCAAGAGACCGTGCAGACGATGTACTCCGACGACGACTCGAACCGGTTCCTCGAGGTGACGTACGCGAACGGCGACAAAGAGGTCCTCTACTTCAAGGACTTCTCGTCGGGGGCGATGATCGAGAACATCGTGCGGCGCGCGAAGAAGACCGCGATCAAGCGCGCGATCGCCGGGGAGCCGAAGGGGATCAACCTCCAGGACATGCTCGACGCGATCATCCAGGAGTACCGGGAGAACGAGGACCTTCCGAACACGACGAACCCCGACGACTGGGCGAAGATCTCCGGCAAGAAGGGCGAGCGGATCGTCTACATCCGTACGCTCGTCGGCGAGCACAAGGAGGACGGGGACGCGGGACGGCAGGTCGAGAGGGTCACGACCGGGCAGTACCTGTAGCCGTCGTCGTAGGGTTCTCCACTCATGGCCACGCCGAAGATCTGTGGGATCGAGACCGAGTACGGGATCTCCGTCCGCAACGCGTCGGAGTTCAACCCGATCCTCACCTCGTCGCTGCTGATCAACGCGTACGCGCAGCCCGCGTTCAAGCGCGTGAAGTGGGACTACGAGGAGGAGAGCCCGCTCCGCGACGCGCGCGGCTTCGAACGGGCGACGCCCGACGTCGCGATCGAGGACGACTCCGGGCTCGTCAACGTCATCCTCCCGAACGGATCCCGCTACTACGTCGACCACGCGCACCCCGAGTACTCGAGCCCCGAGTGCTCCAACGCCCGCGACGCGGTGATCTGGGACAAGGCGGGGGAGCGGATCCTCGAGGCGTCGATCGACGCTGCGCAGGCGATCGTGCCCGAGGGCGAGCGGGTGTTCATCTACAAGAACAACTCCGACGGCAAGGGCAACTCGTACGGCTGCCACGAGAACTACCTGATGGACCGCTCGACGCCGTTCCCGAACATCGTCAGGCATCTCACCCCCTTCTTCGTCACCCGGCAGGTCTTCACCGGCGCCGGCAAGGTGGGGGCCGAGAACGGCGCCGACGACGTCGACTACCAGATCTCGCAGCGTGCGGACTTCTTCGAGGTCGAGGTCGGGCTCGAGACGACGTTCAAGCGCCCGATCATCAACACGCGCGACGAGCCGCACGCCGACCCCGAGCGTTATCGGCGGCTCCACGTGATCACCGGCGACGCGAACATGGCCGAGCTCTCGACCTACCTGAAGGTCGGCACGACCGCGCTCGTGCTGCGCCTGATCGAGGACGACTTCATCACCGACGACCTCACGATCCTGGAGCCCGTCCG
This sequence comes from Actinomycetota bacterium, assembly GCA_030861725.1. GTDB lineage: Bacteria > Actinomycetota > CADDZG01 > CADDZG01 > WHSQ01 > JALZEG01. The sequence goes on from JALZFC010000004.1 coordinate 48,127, forward strand.
CGCGCTCAGGAAGGTCTCGCACGACCCCGGGCTGACCCAGACGTTCGAGCTCGCCGACGGGCGGACGGTCTCGGCGCTCGAGCTCCAGTGGGAGTACCTCCGGCTCTGCAAGAAATACGCGCAGGACAACGAGACCGACGACGTGTCTGGTGACGTCCTCGAGCAGTGGGAGGACGTGCTCGAGACGCTGGAGCGCGATCCCATGCAGCTGAAGGACCGGCTGGACTGGGTCGCGAAGCTCTCGGTGATGGAGGCATACCGCGACCGCGACGGGATCGCGTGGGACCACCCGAAGCTGAGGCTCGTCGACCTGCAGTACCACGACGTGCAGAGGTCGAAGGGGCTCTACAACAAGATGGCCGCGAGCGGCAAGATCCGGCGGCTGGTGGACGAGGACGAGGTCTCGTTCGCGATCGACCACCCGCCCGAGGACACGCGTGCGTACTTCCGGGGCGAGTGCCTGCGGCGGTTCTCGAACGTCATCGTCGCGGCGTCGTGGGACGCGTTGATCTTCGACGTCGGCGACGAGCCGCTGCGCAAGGTGCCGACCCTGGAGCCGACGCGGGGGACGAAGGAGCGCGTCCAGGCGCTCTTGGACGCCTCGCCCGACGCGGCGGCGCTCCTAAAGAACCTCAGCGCCTGACCGACCATCTAGGTACGACGGTTCGCCGCCAAGAAGAGACATGGTTTGGTCGCACCAGCTGGGTACGATCCGAACCTGACCCGTGAGGAGAGGTGAAGCATGGCCGACCAGACCCGCAAGCCGAAGCCGAAGCAGGACGAGGCGCCCCAGGCGACGGAGGAGACGACGTCCGAGTCCCGCACCGAGGACGTGGACGAGCTCCTAGACGAGATCGACGAGGTGCTAGAGGCGAATGCCGAGGAGTTCGTACGTTCATACGTCCAGAAGGGCGGTCAGTGACGTAGAGTAGTTGGAGAACCACGGTACGTAACAACAGCAGCGGCACCGCGCGCCGCCCGGATCAGGAGGTGCGCGCGTGTTCTGTAGACGCTGCGGGCTCGACAAGAACCCAGCAGAATTTCCCCGCAACAAGAACAGGGAGTGCGGCCGGCACTGGTACTGCAAGGCCTGTCACAGCATTCAGAACCGGGAGTCTCGCGCGAAGAACGGCGGCGCGCGGAAGTACCACCTCACGAAGCGTTACGGCATCACCCTTGAAGATTTCGACGCGCTCTTGGCGAAGCAGGGCTTCCTCTGCCCCATCTGCTTGAAGCGGCCCGCGGTCCACGTCGACCACGATCATCGCACCGGCACGGTCCGCGGCATCCTCTGCGAGATGTGCAACGGCGGCCTCGGGCAGTTCCGAGATGACCCGGAGACAATCGAGAAGGCCATCGCCTATCTCGAGAACCATGCGAAGAAGCGGGTCGGCTGATGCGGTGCCCCCAGTGCGGTCTCGACAAGCCACCCGACGACTTCCCTCGGCACCGCGGGAACAAGACCGGTCGGCACACCTACTGCAAGCCCTGCCACAACGAACGGACGAAGCGCTACAAGCAGAGAAGACACGGAAGCGAGAAGAGCTACCTGCTGTCGCACCGCTACGGGATCAGCGCCGAGCAGGTCCATCGCTTGATGCAAGCGCAGAACGGACTCTGCGCCATCTGTCGCGCCGCCGAGCCCAAGCACGTCGACCATTGCCACGACAGCAGCGAGGTCCGCGGCCTCCTCTGTCTCAACTGCAACCAGGGCATCGGGCGGTTCGAGGACGACGTCCCGACCCTGCGCCGGGCAATGCACTATCTTCTGGCCCATGACGCCTGACGACTTTGCCCCCACAGACCTCCTCCGCATCCCCGTCTACGGCCCCGGCTCGTCTTTCTCCGACGTCCTGAAGGCCACGACGCCCGAGCTCCTGCCGCCGCCCGAGGCGGACCGGCAGCTCCACGTCCCCGAGGGCACGACCGTCCTCGCCCTGCGGTTCGGCGACGGCGTGATCGTCGCCGGCGACAGGCGCGCGACCGAGGGCTTCCAGATCGCCCACCGTTCGATCGAGAAGGTCTTCGCCGCCGACGACATGTCGGCCGTCGCGATCGCCGGGGCCGCGGGGCCCGCGGTCGAGATGGTGCGGCTCTTCCAGACCGAGCTCGAGCACTACGAGAAGGTCGAGGGCGAGCGACTGAGCCTCGAGGGCAAGGCCAACAAGCTCTCGCAGATGATCCGGGCGAACCTCCCCGCGGCGATGCAGGGTCTCGCGGTCGTCCCGCTCTTCGCCGGATACGACGAGGCCCGCAGCGAGGGCCGCATCTTCAAGTACGACATCACCGGCGGCCGCTACGAGGAGGACGACTACCACGCGACCGGCTCCGGCGGAAAGGACGCGCGCTCCAGCTTGAAGAAGCGCTTCCGGACCGACCTCAGCCGGGACGAGGCCGTGAAGATCGCGATCGAGGCGCTGTTCGACGCGGCGGACGAGGACGTGGGCACCGGAGGGCCCGACCTCATGCGCGGCATCTTCCCGACGGTCGCGGCGATCACCTCCGGCGGCCTCGTGGAGATCGCCGAGCCCGACATCCAGCGTCTGTTCGAGGAGCTGATCTCCGAGCGCCGCGACCGGATGGTCCTCCCCGAGACCCACACCGTGGACGTCCGCCGTCCGGAGCAGGAGAGCTGACGATGCCGATGCCGTACTACGTCTCGCCCGAGCAGCTCATGAAGGACAAGGCCGACTATGCGCGCAAGGGCATCGCCCGCGGGAAATCGGTGATGGCGCTGGAGTTCAGCGACGGCATCCTGTTCATCGCCGAGAATCCCAGCGCCACGCTGCACAAGATCTCGGAGATCTACGACCGGATGGCGTTCGCCGGCGTCGGGCGCTTCAACGAGTTCGAGCAGCTCCGGATCGGCGGCATCAGGCTCGTCGACGTGAAGGGGTACTCGTACTCCCGCGAGGACGTCACCGCGAAGGGACTCGCGAACGCGTACTCGCAGTCGCTCGGGAACATCTTCACGTCGGAGGTGAAGCCGTACGAGTGCGAGATCCTCGTGGCGGCCGTGGGCGACAGCACGCCGGAGAACGAGCTGTTCCACATCCTCTACGACGGGTCGGTCACCGACCGCCAGGGATGGGTCGCGATGGGGGGCCAGGCCGAGGCCCTCGGCACCTACCTGAAGGACAAGTACCCGAAGAAGGAGCCGGACCTGAAGGCCGGCCTGAAGCTGGGCCACGACGCGCTCGTGTCGGTCGAGGGACGGGAGCCGACCCCGGACGGGCTGGAGGTAGCGGTCCTCGACAGGACGCGGTCGAGACGCAAGTTCCGGCGGCTGACGAACGAGGAGCTCAAAGGCCTGATCTGACGAGACGGCTCGGGCCAAGCGGGTCCTCCCTCACCATCCCTGCCGCGTCCGGCAGGTGTTAGCCCCCTAACAGCGAAGAGGACGTTGTTGCCCGATACTTCCCCAAGGGCAACGCCCCGGGCGGGGCGGAACGAAGAAGGAGGAGCGATGGGTGAGACCGCGGCGCAGGAGACGATCGACCGAACGCAGAGGTTTGCGGAGGCGATGCAGGCCTGGCTGGACACGTACTTCAGCGAGATCGCAGAGTGCTGCACCAGCAAAGGGATCCCCAGGCCGCCTAACTGGTAGCCGGGCCGACCTATACGGGCGTCACGTCGTCGAGCCTGCTCTCTACGGCACGTTGGGCTGCCAAGTTGCCCTTGTGGCCGTAGAGAGCAGCCGCGCGACGTAGCGTGCGGCGGGCTTCTTCAGGACGTGCGGCAAGCAGCAGGACCTCCGCACGATCGGCGAGGATGCCAGCCTGCCAATCCATGAAACCGGTAGCCGATGCGATCTCGGACGCTTCGGTGGCGAGCTCCAAGGCAGCGTCGAAGTTCCCTCGTTGCGCCGATACCTTCGCCAGCACCGCCCGCCACTTCATCTCCGTCAGCGAGTCGTCGGGTGCCGACAGCCGCTTTGCCTCCTGCACGACACGCTCGGCTTCGTCTAACCGGCCCTTCCGGTACAGAAGGTCTGCGAGTTGTACCTGCAGCGTGGGAAGAACGCCTTTCTCTCCCATCCGTTGCAGGACCTCGACGCCCGCCCGTGTCTCCGCTTCGGCGGCATCGATGTTCCCCGCGAGGACTTCGACCTGCGCTCGTTCGAACGCGCCGAATGCGTCGATGAACTCGAGAGAGATGTCGGCGCAGATCTCCTTCTGCAAGCGGATGTACTCCCGAGCGACGTCGAACCTCCCGATCATCGCGTTGGCCTGAGCGAGTGTGAGCAGCGCTCGCGCCTCGGAGTAGCGGTCGTGCACCTCCCTCGACGAATCGAGCAACTCCTCCGCGAGGGCCATGATCTCGGCTACCTCGCCCGGCCCCCACGCGAGCGAACGCAGAAGCGTTCGCCTCTGGTACCCGATTATCGAAGCGATGCCGGACTTCTCCGCGTGGGCCGCAGCCTGCCGAAGCGCGGCCAGCGCCTCCTCCGAGCGGCCCGCGCAGTCGTGGACGTAGGCGACGAGGTCCCACGCGTGGGAGAGACCAGCGTCGTCCCCGATCTTTGCCAGGACCTCCACCGCATCCTCCGCGACGGCACGCAATTCGTCGTCGTCGACCTGGGGGTCCCTGTGGATGCGCGCCCGTTCCTTGAAGATCCGGCAGCGAGTGGCAGTGCGCGCGTCGTCCAGCGTCGTAGCGAGCTCGATCGCGTCGTCGAAGACCCCGATCGCCGCCGAATAGTCGCCGGCCTCGTACAGAGCCAGGCCGAGGTCCGGGAGGACGTCGAGGCGCTTGACGTCGCGCTCCGGCAGCAGCTCGACCGCCCGCGAGAGCAGCTTCACGGCCGCCGGGGCGTCCTGTCTGGCCGCGGCCCGGCGCCCTCCTTCGGCGAGACGGGCGGCTGCCCCGGCGGCAAGAGCGCGGTGGCTATCCGTCAGAGGTCCGACGCTCTCGCGGTAGCGATATGCCTGCTCGAGGTGGTAGCCGACGATCTCGTCGAACTCTGCGCTGCGGTCGCCGAGGACGTCGACGAGCCACTCCGCGTAGCGCTCGTGGATGGTCGCGCGCGCCATGCGCGGGAGGTGCTCGTACGCGGTGTCGCGGATCAGCAGGTGCCGGAACGAGTACATGCGGCTCCCGGCGAACTCGACGTCGCCCGGCGCGACGAGCTGCTTCTTCGTGAGACGCCCGAGGGTCTCGTCCACGCTCACCCCGACGGAACCCGGGGCGAGCTCGCTCACGGCGCGGGGCGCGAACGCCTCGCCCATCACGGCGGCCATGCCCACGACCTCGCGCTCTTCGAGGCTCAGCCGGTCGAGACGCGCGGCGACGAGCGCCTGGATCGTCGGCGGGACGGTCACGGAGGCCAGATCCCGCACGGCCTTCCACCGGCCGTCGATCTGCTCGAGGAGGCCGCGGTCCATCAGCATCGAGACCATCTCCTCGACGAACAGGGGGTTCCCGTCGGCCACGCGGAACACCGCCGCCGCGACCTCGTCGACCGCCGGCGAGTCCCCGAGCAACGACCCGAGCAGCTCCCGGCAGTCGACCTCCTTGAGGGGGCCGAGGACGAGGCTCGTCGCGTTCATCTTCCCGCCTCCCCACGCCGGCCTCAGCTCCATCAGATCGAGGCGCGCGATGCACACGACGAGGAGGGGCACGTCGCCGATCGAGTCCACCAGGTGGTCGAGCAGCTCGAGCATCGTCGGCTCCGCCCAGTGCACGTCGTCGATCACGACGACCAGCGGGCGTTGCCGCGCGAGCCGCTCGAAGTACTTGCGGATCCCCCAGAAGAGATCGTCGGTGGTGGATCCGGCCTCCGACAGCGACAGCACCTGTGCGACGCGTTCGGCGACCGCCGCCGCTTCCTCGTCCTCCCCGGCCGACGCGGCAAGCTTCGCGCGCGCGGCCTCGGGAGCGTCGCCGGACTCGATCCCCGCCGCCGTCTGGACGATCTCCGCCAGCGGCCAGTAGGTGATCCCGTCGCCGTAGGGCAGGCACCTCCCGTGCAGCACGAGGGCGGATTCCTCGTCGTCCAGCTCCGCGACGAGCCGCGACTTACCGACCCCGGGCGCCCCGAGCACCGTGAAGAGGTGAGGCGTCCGGTCGGCGCCGACGCGGTCGAGCGTCTCGTGCAGGAGGTGGACCTCACGGTCTCGCCCGACGATCGGCGTCTTCGGTCGCGCGTGCGCGACGGGCGCGGACGACACCTCCAGGAGACGGTGCGCGACGACCGGAGCGGCCCTTCCCTTGACCATGAGCGGCTCGAGGAGGTCGCTGCGGACGCGGTCCTTCACCAGATCGTGCGTACCCGGTCCGATCAGGATCTCGCCGGGAGCCGCCGACTGCTGGAGACGCGCCGCGACGTTGACCGCGTCCCCGACGAACCGTCCGGACGCCCCGGTGGCCGTCTGTGACAGCACCTCGCCGGTGTTGATCCCGGTGCGGACCTGGATCGTGACGCCCGCATCGCGCTCCAGGCGCGCCCTCAGCTCGTCGATGGACCTGTGGATCTCGACGGCGGCCGACACCGCCCGCAGAGCGTCGTCCTCGTGGAGCGAGGGTATGCCGAACACCGCCACGACCGCGTCGCCGATGAACTTCTCGACGCTGCCCCCGTAACGTTCGGCGATGCTCTTGATCGTGCCGAAGTACTCCCGCGTGACCGAGTGGAGCGACTCCGGATCGAACCTCTCGCCCAGAGACGTCCAGTCGACCATGTCGGTGAACAGGACCGTCACCGTCTTCAGGGCCTGGCCCGTAGCGGACGCGTCGCTCAACGCTTCGCCGCATGCGGGACAGAACCTGGCGCCGGCGGGGGTGGGGGCCCCGCACCGACTGCAAGTGGTCATCGACCGCAGCCTTCCCTCTATGGAGCTCACCGCCCGCGTCTCCTGTCCGGATACTACCGACAGGGAGCAGCGGCCCGGGAGAAACCCGGTCCAAGGTTCGTTTGAGTACACAATGGCCCCGTGGAGAAACGGATCTTCGGGACCGAGAACGAGTACGGGGTCACGTGCACGTTCAGGGGGCAGCGACGCCTGTCGCCGGACGAGGTGGCGCGGTATCTCTTCCGCCGCGTCGTGTCGTGGGGACGGTCCTCGAACGTCTTCCTCGAGAACGGGGCGCGGCTCTACCTCGACGTCGGCTCCCATCCCGAGTACGCCACGCCCGAGTGCGACTCGGTCTACGACCTGATCGTCCACGACAAGGCGGGGGAGCGGATCCTCGAAGGCCTTCTGAAGGCGGCCGAGGCGCGGCTGCGAGAGGAGGGGATCTCCGGCGACATCTATCTCTTCAAGAACAACACCGACTCCGCCGGGAACTCCTACGGCAGCCACGAGAACTACCTCGTCTCCCGCTACGGCGAGTTCGGCCGCCTCGCCGAGGTGATGATCCCGTTCTTCGTGACGAGGCAGATCTTCGCCGGCGCCGGGAAGGTCCTCCAGACGGCCCGCGGGGCGTTGTTCTGCATCTCGCAGCGCGCCGAGCACATCTGGGAAGGCGTGTCGTCGGCCACGACTAGGTCGCGCCCGATCATCAACACGCGGGACGAGCCGCACGCGGACGCGGAGAAGTACCGCCGGCTCCACGTCATCGTCGGCGACTCGAACATGAGCGAGTGGTCCTCCTATCTCAAGGTGGGCGCGACCGCGCTCCTGCTCCGGATGGTCGAGGAAGGCGTGCAGATGCGCGATCTCACGCTCGAGAACCCGATCCGCGCGATCCGCGAGATCTCGCACGACACGACGTGCAAGCGCAGGGTCCGGCTGGCGAACGGGCGCGAGGCCTCGGCCCTGGACATGCAGAAGGAGTACCTCGAGAAGGCGCTCCGCTGGGTCGAGCGGCGCGACGACAAGGTGCTCAGCGAGATCGCCGAGATGTGGGAGCACGCGATCACGTCGCTCGAGCACGACCAGGACGCGCTCGCGGAGCAGGTCGACTGGATCGCGAAGCGCCGGCTGATCGAGGCGTACCGCGAACGACACAAGATCTCGCTCGCGCACCCGAAGGTCGCGCTGATGGACCTCGCCTACCACGACGTGAACCGCAAGCGGGGGCTCTACTACCTGCTGGAGCGCCGGCACAAGATGGAGCGGATGTGCGACGAGGCCGACATCGAGACCGCGACGCAGGAGCCGCCGCAGACCACCCGGGCGAAGCTGCGCGGCGAGTTCATCCGCGCCGCGAAGCGCAAGCGGCGCGACTTCACGGTCGACTGGGTCCACCTGAAGCTCAACGACCAGGCGCAGCGGACGGTGCTGTGCAAGGACCCCTTCAGGTCCCATGACGAGCGGGTGTCGAAGCTCATCGCCTCGCTGTAGATGGCGTTCTTCAGGCAAGGCGTCGTGCAAGGCGTCGTCGAGGAGCTCGAGGACCTCGTCCGCGTCGAGGTCGAGCTCGAGGACGGGTCGAGGTGCGGCGCCGACGCCTTCCCGTCGATGCTGGGCAGGCTCGAGGAGGGGCACCGTGTCGTCGTGAACACGACCGGCATCGAGCTCTCGCTCGGCACCGGGGGGCGCGCGTTCGTGCTGTGGGATCTCGACGCGCCGGCGCGGGACCCCGGTCCGTCGGGGCACATCGTGAAGATGCGCTACACCCCGTGGCAGACGGAGGTGCTGGCGGCCGAGGAGGACGAGAGCCCGCACGGCGCGGCTCTGGCGGACGCCGAGATGCTCGACGGGATGCCGGTGGTCGCCTGCGGACTGCATTCGCAGGTCCCCGCGGTCGCGGCCGGGGTCCGGGCCGAGAGACCGGGCGCGCGCATCGCGTACCTGATGACGGACGCCGCGGCGCTGCCGCTCGCGTGGAGCGACCTCGTGCGCGCGTCGCGGAAGGCGGGGCTGCTGGACGTCACCGCGACGTGCGGCCATGCGTTCGGCGGCGACCTCGAGACCGTGAACGTCTTCAGCGGTCTGATCGCGCTCCGGCACGCGGGTCGCGCGGACGTCGCGATCGTCGCGATGGGCCCCGGCGTCGTCGGGACGAGCACGGCCCTCGGCTTCACCGCGATCGAGCAGGGCCAGGTGCTGGATGCGGCGGCCGCGCTCGGGGGCCGCGGGGTCGCCTGCCTGCGCGTGTCGTTCGCCGACGCACGGGAGCGGCACCGGGGAGTCAGCCACCACACGCTGACGGCGCTGCGGGTGGCGGCCCGGGAGCCCGCGGACGTGGCCGTGCCGGAGCTGGGGGACGCGACGGAGGGGGTCGTCGCCCAGCTTGTCGAGCTGCCGGAGCGGCACCGCCTGCACCTCGTCGACGCGGCCCCCGGGATGGAGGTGCTGAGGCGGTCCGGCGTCCCCGTATCGTCGATGGGACGGGGGCCGGACGAGGTCCCGGAGACGTTCGGGGCCGCTGTGGCGGCGGGCACATATGCCGCCCGGCTGCTCGATACCCTCGGCTGATGCGGCGGATCGAGCGGTTGATCAACCTGATCGCCGCGCTCCTCGAGACCTCGAAGCCGATGACCGCGGACGAGATCCGGCGCGAGATCGCGGGCTACGACTCGGACTCGGTGGACGCGTTCCGGCGTGCGTTCGAGCGAGACAAGGCCGACCTCCGTGCGATGGGCATCCCGATAGAGCTGCGGAGCGTCGACCCGCTCGCGGAGGTGGAGGGGTACGTCATCCCCAAGAACCTCTACTACCTGCCCCAGCTCGACCTCGAGCCCGACGAGCTGACGGCTCTGAAGCTCGCCGCGGAGAGCATCCTCGGCGGCGGCGACGTCGCGGAGACCGGGCTCATGAAGCTGTCGGTCGACGCCGCGGCCGCGTCCTGGGGCGGACCGCGGGTCGTGTGGGGCGCGGACCTCGCGGCGGAGCAGCCCGCGCTCGCCGCGCTGTACCCCGCTCTCCTCGACCGGCGCTCCGTCTCGTTCCCGTACCGGAGCGCCGCCGACGCCGAGGCACGCGAGCGCGAGGTCGACGCCTACGGGCTCGTCCACCGCAGGGGCAACTGGTACGTCGTCGGGCGCGACAGGGCCAAGGACGAGGTCCGGGTGTTCAAGGTCGCGCGCATCGAGGGCGACGCGCGCGTCCTCGAGAACCGGTACGAGGTGCCGGAGGGCTTCCGGGCGGACGAGCACGTCGCCGGCGAGGCGTGGGAGCTGGGTGACACCCCCGCGACCGCGACGGTCCGGTTCGACGCGGGGGTCCGGTGGTGGGCCGAGCAGAACCATCCCGATGCTCCTCGGCGGGAGCGGCCCGGGGGAGCGGTGGACGTCGAGCTGCAGGTCTCGAACGTCGACGCGCTCGTCTCGTGGGCGATCGGGCTCGGCCCCGGTGTGGAGATCCTCGAGCCGCCGTCTGCGCGCGCCGCGGTGCTGCGCCACCTCGCGCCCTTCCTCGAAGGCGGGGGCTCGTGAGCGGTGCCGTCCCTGGCCGCGTCGGCCGTCGCCTCCAACGGATCCTCCTGCTGCTCCCGTACGCGATCCACCACCCCGGCGTCAGCGTCGAGGAGCTCTCGCGCAAGTTCAACGTCCCGAAACGGGACCTCGTGAGCGACCTCGAGCTGGTGTTCCTGTGCGGGCTCCCGGGCTACGGGCCCGGAGACCTCATCGACGTGTCGATCGACGACGACCGGGTGCACGTCCGGATGGCCGACTACTTCTCGGCGCCGCTGCGGTTCACGCCGGCCGAGGCGCTGACGCTGTACGCCGGAGCGGCCGCGCTCGTCGACTCTCCCGGGATGGAGGAGGCCGACGCGTTGCGCCGCGCCCTCGACAAGCTCGGACGGGCGCTGGGCGTGCAGCGGGAGGACGCCGGGGGGGCCGAGATCGACGTCCGCCTCGCGCCGGCGCAAGGCGGCCACATCGAGACGCTCGAGGAGGCGCTGCTGGCGCGCCGCAAGGTACGGCTCGAGTACTTCTCCGCCACTCGTGGCCAGCTCACGCACCGGACGGTCGACCCCTGGGGGCTGATCGGCGCGCTCGGCCGCTGGTACCTCGTCGGATGGGACCACCTGAGCGAGGACGAGCGGATGTTCCGCACGGACCGCATGAAGGACGTGACGATGCTCGACGAGCCGGCGGACGTGCCGGAGGACTTCGACCCCGAGGTCTACAAGAACGCGTTCCGCGAGCGCGGCGACGAGGGGACGCTGACGATGGAGATCTCTCCGGGGGTCGCCCGCTGGTTCGCCGACTACTACCACCCCCGCAGCACGGAGATGCTGGACGACGGCTGGCAGCGCGTCGAGCTGGCGGCGAGCAGCCGCCGCTGGGCGGCGACGCTGCTACTGCAGCTGGGGGCCGGAGCGAGAGCCGTGGAGCCTAAGGAAACGCTCGAAGAAGCACGGCGCCTCGCTGTTGAGATTGCCAAGCCGTACGTAGGCACCCAACCGTCGCCGAAGGCGACGAAGCCGAGCGACGAGGAATCCGCATAGGACGGCGCCGCTTGCGGCGCCGTTAAAACGAACGTCTTCCGACGCCGCCAGCTACGCGCTGCGCGCCTCGCCTGGACTCGTTATGTGCACTATCTCGCTCACCGGCTCCCGGCGCGGGATCGAGAACGAGAAGTTCGAGCCCTTGCCCCACGTCGAGTCGACCCAGATCCGCCCGTGGTGCATCCGCACGAGCTGGGCGCAGAGGTAGAGGCCGACGCCGGTGCCCCCGTGCTCCCTCGTCGACGAGCCGTCGACCTGGCGGAACCGCTCGAAGATCGACGGGATGTCGCTCGAGAGGATGCCGGCGCCGCGGTCCACCACCTCGACCGTCAGGTCGGCGCCGTCCTCCGACGCGCGGACGGTCACGTCCTCCTCCGAGTACTTCAGCGCGTTCTCGAGGAGGTGGCGCACCACCAACGCGACCTTCGTCTCGTCGCACGGCCACGCCAGTGCCGACGCGGCCTCGACGGAGATACGACGGGCGGGATGGTCGGCGATGACCTCTTGCGCGACGCGCTTCAGCAGCTCCGCGACCTCGGTCGTCTCGACCTTCAACGACGCCTCACGCGTCTCGATCTTCGAGACGTACAGGAGGTCCTCGATCAGGCGCTCGAGCTGGGCGGCCTTGGCGTCGATCGTGACAAGCGCGTCGCGCGCGTCCTCCGGTGTCAGCGTCCCGCGGTCGACGCGGCGGATCAGCGTCCGGGCGAAGCCCTTGACGAGCGTCAGCGGTGTCCGCAGCTCGTGGCCGATCATCGCTACGAAGTCACGCTGCTTCTGGATCATCTCCCGCTCCGCGGTGACGTCATCCATGATCAGCACCCGGCCCATCGGCGCGCCGGGGACCTCGACGTCGTTCACGCTCGCCTTGTACGTGCGCAAGGGGCTCCCGAACTCGACCTCGGCGTGGCCCCCGCCGCTGCCCTCCATCAGGCGCTCGACGTCCTCGTGCCCGAGGTTGCCGCGCACGGGCGTGCCGGCGCAGAACATCGTGGAGATGCCGAACACGGCCTCGGCGGCGGGATTGACGGCGACGATGCGGCCGTGCGCGTCGGCGAGCACGATCGGGTGGGGCACCGTCTGGATGATCGACGACAGCTCCGACTCCTTGCCGTTGACCTCGCCGTAGAGCTCGCCCGAGCTCACCGCCGAGGCGACCTGCTGACCGAACGCGCGGAGGAGGTCGGTACGGCCCTCGAGGATCACCGGGTCGGCGATCGTGACGACGAGGCCGCGCGTCCCGCGCGTGGTCCGGAAGCCGACGGCCGCGATCGACACACCCTCGTCGAGGACCGACGCGACGTCCGACCGCACGACCGCGTCCTTCACCTCCGGCATCTCGAGCAGGTTGCGGATCGCCGGCTTGTCGAGCCCCCGGAAGACGCCGCGCGTGATCGCTCCGGACTCCTGGTCGAACAGACATGCGAACCCGGCGCGGGACCCGGACAGCCGCGACCCGCCGTCGAGGACCTGCTGCAGGAGGTCGTCGAGGTCGAGGGTCCCGAGGAGGCCCCGGCTCGACTCGACGAGCGCCATGAGGTCGGACGACCGCTGCTCCGCCTGCTCGTGCAGGCGCGCCCGGTAGATCAACCCGGCGGCCTGGTCGGCGAACATCTGCGCCACGCGGAGGTCGTCCTCGTGGAACGCGGAGCCCGCCGAGATCGCGAGGCTGAGCACGCCGAGAGAGCGGCCCTGGACCCGGAGCGGGACGACGAGGCTCGACGCGATCGAGCGCGCCTTGGGCACGAAGTTGACGAACTCCTCGGCATCGACCTCACCCAGGCGCAGCGCTTGCCCGGTGGCGAGGACGCGCCCGGCGACGCTCTCGCCGACCGCGACCCGGTGACCCACCGGGACCTCCGCGGGGAGGCCCGAGGAAGCCACGAGAACGAGCGTCTGGGCGTCGTCGTCGAGCAGCATGATCGAGCCCTGCTCGGCGCCGATGAGGTCCACGGCGGTCTCGACCATCTGGCCGACCGCGTGGTTGAGAGCGGTCGCGGAGGATGCGATCTCGCTGACCTTCAGCGCCGCCTCGAGGCCGAGGCGCCACTTGTCCGGAGAGCGGGGAAGGTCGCCCCGCGCGCGCGCGAAAAATGCCATGTTCTTCCATCGGCAGGCGGGGGGCTCTCCCTGAGCCCGCTCGACCGCCGGAAACCCCGGTCCTCCACCTAAACCTTTCGCGCGTGCCGCCGATAAAAGTGGCGTAAGCGACCCACGCCAAGCCACTCAAAGGGCAAGAGATATGACCACCATCAAGGCAACGTGTCCCGGATGCGGAGAGGTCGACCTCACCGCGGAGGACATCCTCCTGCGCATCGGCGCCGGACGGCCGATGAACACGTATGGTTTCTCCTGCCCCGACTGCGGCGACTTCGTCGAGAAGCCTGCGGACGAGCGTGTCACACGGCTCCTCCTGTCCGGCGGCGTGCTCCCGACGCTCATCCACGTACCCGCCGAGGTCCTCGAGACGCGGCAGGGACCACCGATCAACCACGACGACCTGCTGGCGTTCCACGAGCTGCTGAAGCAGGACTCGTGGTTCGACGACCTCATCGGCAACCGGCGCTCGTAGAACGCGCCGTGCCGCAGCGGCGGTCGGCTCGGCGAGCGGTCGAGAACACAAGCCGCTCTAGACTGCCCGAATGCCCCAGATCGGCCCCCTCGAGATCCTGACGGTCGCCGTCCTCGCGCTCGTCATCTTCGGACCACAGCGCCTCCCCGAGATCGCGCGCAACATCGGCAAGGCCATCAACGAGATGCGGCGGATGACGGCCGAGATGAGATCGGAGCTCCAGGACGGCATGTCGGCGAGCGACGCCGACGAGCCCGAGACGCCCGAGCCCGCGAAGACGGTCCCGGCCGACCCCGACGAGCAGGAGCGATGAGCGCGCAGGACCTGAGGCGCCGGCGCGGACGGTGGCTGAGGCTCAGGAGGCGCAAGCAGAAGACCACGACCATGACGGTCATGGAGCACCTCGGGGAGCTCCGCACGAGGCTGATCATCTCCGCCCTCGCTTTCGTCGTCGCCGCGGTCGTCGTGTTCGTCTTCTACGAACCGATCCTCGAGGCCCTGCGGCAGCCGCTGTGCTCTCTCGACCGCGAGCTCCTCGGCACGCTCGGGTGCAAGCTCCAGACCTTCAAGCCGACCGAGGGCCTCGTCATCAGGCTGAAGATCGCGTCCATGGGCGGGCTCATCCTCGCTTCGCCGATCTGGCTCTACCAGATCTGGGCGTTCGTGACGCCGGGGCTCACGATGAAGGAGAAGCGCTACGCGGGCCCGTTCATCTTCTCGGCGATCTTCCTCTTCCTCGCCGGCACCGCGTTCGCGTATTACATGCTCCCGAACGCCCTGCGGTTCCTCGTGACGATCGCCGGCGAGAGCATCGACGTGAACTTCCGGGCCGAGGAGTACCTGAACTTCGTCGGGCTGATCCTCATCGCCTTCGGGGTGACGTTCCAGCTGCCGCTGCTGCTGTTCTTCCTCGGGATGGCGAACGTCGTGAAGGTCGAGCAGCTCCGCCGCTACCGGCGGTACGCGATCGTCGCGATCGCCCTGATCGGGGCCCTCGTGACGCCCACCCAGGACCCGTTCACGATGATGGCCCTGTCGCTGCCGCTGTACGCCCTGTACGAGCTCGTGATCGTCTTGCTGGCACTGGCCAAGCGCAAGAAGGCGAGGCCGTAGCCCCTCTCTGTTCGGCGGTCTCGCCGAGGCGACCCCGCGCTCGGCGGTATAGTCGCTCGCCGTGGCGATCAAGGGGAAGAAGAAGTCCCAGACCAGGGGGAGCCAGGGGCAGAGGCGCCCCGCGGCGGCCCCGCGGCCGGTCTACACCGGCCGCAAGCACACCCCCTGGTACAAGAAGACCGAGGGCCGCCTGATCGGCGGGATGATCGTCGCCGTGATCGTCGGCGTCGGGATCTGGTTGATCGCCGACGCGCAGAACAAGTCGAAGGAGCGCACGCAGCAGCGCGAGGCCCTCGAGGGCTACGTCACCTCCGTGCGGGCATTCGCGACCACGATCGGCCCCGTCGCCGAGGAGATGAGCCTGGTCTCCGCGGCCGAGCCGGACTTCGAGGCCCTGGAGAAGGACGCCGCGAAGTGGACCGAGGACCTGACCGCCGCCCAGGCGCAGGCCGCGACGCTGCAGGCCCCCGACGGCGCCGACGTGGCGAACGACCTGTTCCTCCAGTCGCTGGCCTCGTACGCGGCGGCCGCGCGGACGTTCGAGAGCGTCGCCGACGCCGGGGGCGACCTGCGGACGGAGCTGCTGGCGCAGGCCGTCGAGGAACGCGAGCAGGCGGCGACGTTGTTCGGCCTCGGCGTCGACGCGCTCGACGAGGCGCTGGTCGAGGTCGACGGCAAGCTCTCGAACCTGACGATTCCGCAGGGGACCGCGCCGGTGCAGCCGCCGGCCGGAGACGCCGGCGCCGAGGACACGCAGACGATCGAGATCCCGCCCCCGGACGACGGCGACGGCGGCGGGAAGGGCGGTGCCGGCGGCGGCAAGAAGGGCGGCGGAGACAAGGGCGACGGCAACTAGGGCCGGAGCGCCACCCTCCGATCCCGCAGGCGTCTTCGAGGAGACCTACGGGTTCCCGTTCGACGACTTCCAGCGCCGGGCTTGCAATGCCCTCGTGGAGGGATCTTCGGTCCTCGTCGCGGCCCCCACGGGGGCCGGCAAGACCGTCGTCGGCGAGTTCGCGGCGTGGCTCGCGCTCCAGGGCACCGGCAAGACCTTCTACACGACCCCGATCAAGGCGCTGTCGAACCAGAAGTACGGCGACTTCCTGTCGCTGCACGGGCCGTCGAACGTCGGGCTGCTGACCGGCGACAACTCCCTCAACGGCGACGCCCCGATCGTCGTGATGACGACCGAGGTCCTCCGCAACATGATCTACGAGGACTCGCCGGAGCTCCGAGCGCTGGAGTACGTCGTGCTCGACGAGGTCCACTACCTCCAGGACCGCTACCGCGGCGGCGTGTGGGAGGAGATCCTCATCCACCTCCCCGTGGACGTGAAGATCGTGTCGCTGTCCGCGACCGTGTCGAACGCGGAGGAGTTCGCCGAGTGGCTCCAGACGCTGCGCGGCCGCACCGAGGTCATCATCGAGGAGCGCCGCCCGGTCGAGATCAAGCACTGGTACTTCGCGAGCGACGAGCTGCTCCCGATGTTCGTGCGCACGCCGAAGGGGGAGGCCGCTCCGAACCCGCGGGGACGCGAGCTCGAGCGCCGCACCCGCCGCGGCGGCGAATCGAGACCCGGCCCCCGGGGACGGCGCGAGCGCGAGAAACGTGCCCGCATCCCGTGGCGCTCCGAGGTGGTCGATCGCCTCGCGGGCGAGAAGATGCTCCCCGCGATCTACTTCATCTTCTCTCGCAAGGGCTGCGACGAAGCCGTGCGGCAGTGCCTGCGCGAGTCGATACGGCTGACGACCGCCGACGAGCGCAAGACGATCACGGAGTACGCGGAGTCGCGCGTCGCCGACCTCAACCTCAACGAGCTCGACGTCCTCGGCTACGGCGAGTGGGTGGACGGGCTCGCGAACGGGCTCGCGGCGCACCACGCGGGCATGATCCCCCCGTTCAAGGAGACGGTCGAGGAGCTGTTCGCCCGCGGCCTGATCAAGGTCGTGTTCGCCACCGAGACGCTCGCGCTCGGGATCAACATGCCCGCACGAACCGTCGTGATCGAGAGCCTGATGAAGTTCACCGGCGAGAAGCACGAGCTGATCACGCCGGGCCAGTACACGCAGCTGTCGGGCCGCGCGGGACGGAGGGGGATCGACGAGGTCGGCCACTCGGTCGTGCTGCTCCAGCGGTTCACGCCGTTCGACACGATCACGCGGCTCGCGTCGACCCGGACGTACCCTCTGCAGTCGTCCTTCCAGCCCTCGTACAACATGGCGGTCAACCTCGTCCGCAACTACGACCGTCACGAGGCCGAGCACCTCGTGAACTCGTCGTTCGCGCAGTTCCAGACCGACCGCGACGTCGTGCGGCTCGAGCGCAAGCGCGAGAGATCGGAGGCGTACCTGGCCTCGTATCGCGAGCGGATGCAGTGCGAGCGCGGGGACTTCGACGAATACCTTGACCTGCGTGCGCGTCTGAAGGCGCTGGAGCAGCGCGGCGGGCGGTCCGGCCGCGCCCACAACCAGCGGGTGCTCGAGGCGATCGCGTCCCTGCGCCCGGGCGACGTCATCGACCTCCCCGCGGGCCGGAGACGCGGCCGCTACGCCGTCATCGAGGTGACGACGCGCCGGTCGGAGACGGTGCCGAAGGTGCTCGTGCTGTCCGAGGAGCGGACGATGATCCGCCTCGCTCCGGTGGACTTCAGGGAGCCGCCGCTCACGCTCGCGCGGCTCCGGCTGCCGCGCGACTTCAACGTCCGGGACCTTTCCGCGCGGCGGCGTCTGGCCCGCGAGCTCGCCGCGCTCGACGACGCGGAGCCTCCTCCCGAGCCCGAGGAAGAGGCGGAGCAGACCGACGAGCTGAAGGTCCTGCGCAGAGCAGTGGCGTCTCATCCGGTAGCGAGGTGCCCGGAGCTCGGCCGCCACATCCACTTCGCCGAGCGCGCGGCGCGGCTCGATAAAGAGGTGTCGGGCGTGGACCGGCAGATATCCAGGCGCACCGCGACGCTCGCCCGGCGTTTCGACCGCGTGCTCGACGTCCTCGAAGACCTCGGCTACGTCGAAGACTGGTCGCTCACCGAGAAGGGCGAGCGGCTGACCCGCGTCTACAACGAGTCCGACCTGCTCGTCGTGGAGATGCTCGACCGGCACATGCTGAGGGGGCTGGAGCCGCCGGAGCTCGCGGCCGTTTGCTCCGCCCTCGTCTACGAGACGCGCGGCCCCGAGAGCGACAACGTCGTCGAGATGCCCACTCCGGGGAGCCGGCGGGTGCAGGGCGAGCTCATGCGCCTGTGGAAGCAGATCCGCCGCAAGGAGGACGAGAGGACGCTGGAGCTGACGCGCGAGTCCGACCCCGGGTTCTCCGACAAGGCGTTCAGGTGGGCGGCGGGATGGCCGCTGGAGGACGTGTTGTCGGAGGACGACCCCGCCGGCGATTTCGTGCGCGCGACGAAGCAGCTCATCGACCTCCTGCGCCAGGTGGAGGAGGTCACGGCGGACGAGGAGCTGCGCGTGGTCGTGAGCCGCGCGGTCGAGGGCCTGCACCGAGGCGTCGTCGCGTACTCGTCGCTGGAGCTGTAGTCGCGACACCCGTCCTCCCGGCAGGTGTCTGACACAGCAGACATGACTGACGTGTCTGTCATGTCTGACAGCTCTCGGGCAGAAGGGGGCGCGCGCCGGCATGGGAGAATCCGTCCATGAGCGAGGCCTTCGTCGTCGACGCCGTCCGCACTCCGATGGGGAAGTTCGGCGGCGCCCTTTCGGCGGTGCGCCCGGACGACCTCGCGGCGCACGTCATCAGGGCCCTCGTGAAGCGCACGGGCGTGTCCGGCGACGCGATCGACGACGTCGTCTGGGGGGCCGCGAACCAGGCCGGCGAGGACAACCGGAACGTCGCCCGGATGGCGGCGCTGCTCGCGGGGCTCCCGGTCGAGGTGCCGGGCGCGACCGTGAACCGTCTCTGCGGCTCCGGCCTCGAGGCCGTGAACTCCGGCTACCGCCAGATCCGCTCCGGCGAGGCGTCGCTGATAGTCGCCGGGGGCTCCGAGTCGATGAGCCGGGCGCCGTTCGTGCTGAGCAAGGCCGAGACGTCGTTCGACCGCGCGCAGCAGATGTACGACACGACGATCGGCTGGCGTTTCGTCAACCCGCGGATGCAGGAGGCGTGGGGTTCGCACGCGATGGGAGAGACGGCCGAGATCGTCGGGCACAGCTACGGGATCTCACGCGAGGACCAGGACGCGTTCGCGCTCGCGAGCCATCAGCGCGCCGTTGCCGCGCGTGACGAAGGTCGTTTCAAGGACGAGATCGTCGCGGTCGAGGTGCCGCGCCGGAGAGGCGACCCCGTCGTGGTCGACCAGGACGAGCCGCCGCGCCCCGACACGTCGCTCGAGCGGCTCGCGCGGCTGCGCCCCGCGTTCCGCGAGGGCGGCACCGTCACCGCGGGGAACTCGTCGGGCGTCAACGACGGGGCGGCCGCGCTTCTGCTGGCGTCGGGTGAGACGGTCGAGGCACACGGCTGGAAGCCGATGGCGAGGATCGTGACCTCGGCCGTCGCCGGCGTCGAGCCGCGGATGATGGGGATCGGTCCCATCTACGCGACGCGCAAGGCGCTCGAGCGCGCCGGCCTCACCGTCGACCAGATAGACCTCTTCGAGCTGAACGAGGCGTTCGCCGCGCAATCGCTCGCGTGCATCAGGGGGCTGGAGCTCGACCCCGAGAAGGTCAACGTGAACGGCGGGGCGATCGCGCTCGGGCATCCTCTCGGTTGCTCCGGCGCGCGCATCCTCACGTCGCTCGTCCACGAGATGGGCCGCCGCGAAGCCCGCTACGGCGTCGCGACGATGTGCATCGGCGTCGGGCAGGGGATCGCCACGGTCGTCGAGCGGGCGTGACGCTCGCCGAGCAGCTCGCCGAGCTCCTCGATCCCGGCGCCGTCAGCACCGAACACGCCGACCTCGACGCGCACGCGTCGGACTGGGGGCCGCGTGCGCTCCTGGATCGCAGGCGTGGGGTGGACCCGGAGCTGCCGGCGTGCGTCGTCCGTCCGCGCACCACCGCGGAGGTCGCATCCCTGCTCGAGTGGGCCGACCGGACGGCCACGCCGGTCGTGCCCTGGGGCGGCGGGTCGAGCGTGCTCGGGTCGGCGGTTGCCGGAGGTCGCGTAGTTGTCGACCTGACGGGCCTCGACCGACTAGGCCCGGTCGATGAGAAGAGCCGGCTCGTCCACTGCGGCGCGGGCGTGACGGGACCCGCGCTCGCCGCCCATCTCGAAGACGCCGGTCACCTGCTCGGGCACGAGCCGCAGTCGGCGGCGATATCGACCGTCGGCGGGTGGATCGCGACGCGCGCGTGCGGCCAGCTCTCCGCCCGTTACGGCGGGATCGAGTCGCTGCTCGCCGGCTTCACCGCGGTGCTGCCCGGGGGCCGCGTCGTCCGTTCGAAGACGGTGCCGCGCCGCGCCGCCGGGCCGGACGTCGCGTCGCTGATGGTGGGGTCGGAGGGGACGCTCGGGATCGTGACCGAGGCCGACCTGCGCGTGACGCCGCTCCCGCGCGAGCGCGCGGACGCGGCGCTCCGCTTCGAGCACATGAGCGAGGGGGTCGCCGCGTGCCGGACGCTCGCACAGTCCGACCTGCGTCCGACGCTCGTGCGCCTGTACGACGCGGAGGACGCGGCGATCTTCCTGCGCCACTTCCCCGACGAGGCCCCCGGACCGCTCCTGCTGCTGTCGTTCGAGGCCGAGGGGGCCGCGTCGCGCGCCGGCACGGCTGCGGAGCGCGCCGGCGGAGCACGCGCGGGAACGCACCTCGTCGAGCACTGGTGGGCGCACCGCAACGACGCGGTGGGGGAGCTCCGGCGGCTGATGGAGGGAGAGGGGATCCTGGGACCCCACGCGCTCGTCGACACGATCGAGGTCGCGGGAACGTGGAGCGTGCTGCGCGGGCTATACCACTCGATGAAGGAGCGACTGAGCCCGCTCGCGGACGTCGCGGGATGCCATCTCTCGCACGTCTATCCCGACGGGGCGTGCCTCTACTTCACGCTGGTGGCGGCGTGCACGGACGACGAGGAGGCGCGCGCCCGTCTCGAACGGTGGTGGGAGACGGCGATGCGGACGTGTCTCGACGCGGGCGGGTCGATCAGCCACCACCACGGGATCGGCCGGGTGAAGGCGCCGTGGCTCGAGGAGGAGCTGGGCGGCTGGCTCGACGTCCTGCGCGCCGTGAAGGCCGCGATCGATCCCCGGCGCGTGATGAACCCGGGAGCTCTCGGGCTGTGACGTCCCCCTTCGGGCCGATGACGCTCATATGCAACGACCGCTCGGGCAGGGGCGGCGTGGGCAAGGCGCTTCCGGAGGTGAGGGCGCACCTGGACGAGCGCGGGCTCGAGTACAAGGTGCGCCACACCGAGGGACCGGGGCACGCGACGCAGATAGCGCGGGAGGAGCTGGAGTCCGGGATCACGCTCGTCGTCGCGGTCGGCGGCGACGGGACCGTCCACGAGGTCGTCAACGGCATGCTCGTCGACGACCGGCCGGTGAACCCGGAGGCGACTCTCGGTGTCGTGGCCGCCGGCACCGGGTCCGACTTCATCAAGACGTTCGGCATCCCGGCGATGCCCGGTCACGCGGTCGCGCACCTCGACGGCGGTGAATCGTTCCCGATCGACGTCGGCAAGATCACGTACCAGCAGGACGGCGCCGACGTCGTGCGCTACTTCCCGAATATCGCGGAGGTCGGGCTGGGGGCCGCGGTCGTGGCGCGTGCCGAGAGGCTTCCGCGCTGGCTCGGCCCGACCGTCTACTTCTTCGCCTTCTGGCTCACGATCCGCAAGCACAAGCAGACGGAGGTGGTCGTCGACCTCGTCGACAGGAAGTACGAGGGGCCGATGAACAACCTCGTGGTCGCGAACGGCCAGTTCTTCGGCGGGGGCATGAAGATCGCGCCGAAGGCCGCGCCGACGGACGGGCTCCTCGACATCCAGATCGACAGGGTCCGCAAGCGCGAGGCGATCGCGATCGTGCCGAAGATCTACAAGGGGGAGCACGTCCCGCACCCGGACATCAAGGAGGCGAAGCGGGTGCGGTGCTCGATAACGTCGGAACGCCCGCTGCCGATCGAGGCGGACGGCGAGGTCCTGGGGACGACGCCGGCGACGTTCGAGCTCCTGAAGGACGCGATCCGTCTGAAGGTCTGACCAAACGTCACGCCCGCGCATCGACGAACGAGCGGATGTCGTCCCGCAGGCGCGCGGGGTACTCCAGCGGGAGGTAGTGCGTCGCCCTCTCGTACACCTCCAGGCGCGCGTCGGGCAGCGTGCGCTCCATCTCCTCCATCATCGAAGCCGGCGTGAACGGGTCCTTGCTCCCCGCGACGAGCAACGCCGGCGCCTCCACCGAGACCAGGAGCCCCCCGCTGCTCTCGCCCGCGACCTCCTCGTAGATCTCCAGCAGGTTCCTCAGGTCACACGACGCCATGCCCTGCAGCAGGTCGACGACCGCCGGTATGTCCGCGGTCGGCCCCACGAGGCCCGACTGCCGCACGATCCCCGCGATCGTCGGCCGCGACACGAACGACCGGAACGGCCCCTGGAGCCGGGACGAGAAGTGCTTCGCCACTCCGGCGAGCATCGGCAGCGCCGAGACGAGCTCGAGGTGCCGGAGCAACCGCGCCGCCGGGTGACCAAAGCCCGCGTTGACGAGCACGAGCGCGGCGACGCGGTCGGGGTACCGGTTCGCCACCTGCAGGGCGACCGGCCCCCCCGAGCTCCACGACACGAGAGCGAACCTCTTAAGCCCGGCATGGTCCGCAGCCGCGAGCGCGTCCTCGGCGTGGGCGGCCGCGTCGCGCCGGTCCGACGCCGGCGGCTTCGAGTCGAACAGCCCGCGGTGGTCCCACGTCACGATCTCGCGCTCGCCGGCGAGGTCGTAGAGCGCCCGCCGCCACACCGCCAGGGTCGCGCCGATCCCGTTGGCGATCAGCAGGGGGAGTGCGCCGCCCTCGCCCATGGCCCGGACGGCAAGGAGGGTGCCGTCGAACGAGCGCACCATCTCGACCTCGTGGTCTAGGTGCGGCCCCCTCATCCCGCGCCGAGACGTGCGGAGCCGTGCGGGGCCGCTTCGTGCAGCGGGACGCCGCGCTCGCGCTCGACGAGGTCCCGGTGCCGCGCCACCTCCGCCGAGCGCGCCTGCTCGTCCCATCCCAGCGTCGCTGCGAGCAGCGCGGCCGCGCGGGACCCGGCGCCGGTCCCGGCCGCCGGATCGGTGAGGGCAAGCCGCGTCCGGCGGGCGAGCAGGTCGTCGAGGTGGACGGCCATCTCGGCCCCCGCGCAGTAGACGGCCTCGGCGGCGAGAGGCAGCCCTCCCGGCACGAGCGGTTGCGCGAGGCCGTCGCGCTCCGCCACGTCGAGCACCGCGAGAGCGCGGTCGCCGTAGAAGCGCACGAGGCTCGCAACCTGCGGCCCCGGGATCCCGAGCCGCGCGGCGCGGCGGGAGACGGCGGCGGTGAGCCTCGGCACGTCGCTCGACCCGAGCCTGATCCACTGCGTCTTCGTCTTCACGCCGGCGCCGAGCTCGGACGCGACGCCGTCCACGGCGTCTTTCGCCATGCGTCTCCACGTCGTGAGCTTGCCGCCGGTGATCCCGGTGATGCCCGGCGCGATCGAGTAGACCGCGTGACGGCGCGAGAGGTCCGCAGTCGCCCCGGCCCGCGCCGCCACGAGCGGACGCAACCCCGCGTAGGCGCCGGCGATGTCGCCCGGCCCCAGCGAGACCCCGAACGTCGAGTTCAGCGCGGCGAGGCAGTAGTCGCGGTCCTCCAGCTCGACCCGCGGCGCGTCGAGGTCACCGTCGTACGCGGTGTCGGTCGTGCCGACGAGGACCGCGTCGTGCCAGGGGATGACGAACAGCATGCGGCGCCTCTCCGCGTCGGGGATGAACGCGGCGGCCTCGGTCATCGGCAGCGCGTCCTTCCGGAACACGAGGTGGACGCCCTTCGACGGCCTTAGACGCGGCGTCGCCTCGGGCGACGACATCGCCTCGAGCCGGTCTCCCCACACTCCCGCGGCGACGACTATCTGCCTCGCCGCGACCTCGAACGGCGTTCCCGAGACGCGGTCGCGGACCGAGGCGCGACATCCGGCCTCGCCGCCGTCCAGCGATTCCACCGCCGCGTAGTTGGCGACGACTGCGCCGTACCGCCGCGCCTCCGCCAGGACGGCGATCACCATCCGCACGTCGTCGGTCTTGCAGTCGTAGAAGAGGTAGCCCTCGCGCACCTTGCCCTGTGGGATCGCCGGGACGAGCCGTTGCGTCTCGTCCGCGTCGAGGTGGCGGTGGACCTTGAGGTTCTTGAAGCTGGCGAGCGCGTCGTACGCCCACAGCCCGGCGCCGAACTTGGCGCGGTTCCACCGGTCCGACACCGGGAGCACGAACGGGATCGGCTCGACGAGGTGCGGCGCGAGGCGGCGGAGCAGGTCGCGTTCGACCGAAGCCTCGCGCGTAAGGGCGAACTCACCTTGCTCGAGGTAGCGCAGCCCCCCGTGCACGAGCTTCGACGACTTGCTCGACGTGCCGGACGCGAAGTCGCCGCGCTCGACGAGGGCGACGCTCAGGCCGCGCGACGCGGCGTCGAGCGCGATGCCCGCGCCGGTGATGCCGCCACCGACGACGAGGAGGTCGAACGGGTCGTCCCTTCCCGCCAGCCGCTCGAGAGCGCGCGTCCTGTCGCCGAGGCCGCTCACGACAGCAGCCCGGCGGCCCAGCGGACGACGGTGTACGCGCCGACCACGACGAAGACGAGGCCCACGAGGATCAGCGGCCCCATCCACCAGTCGAGCTGGCGACCGAGCGGGTCGTCCTCGGCCTCGGCCGCGCGCCGCACGACGAGCTGCGGCCCGCCGAGCTGCGAGAAGTGAAGGTGGGGGCGCTTGCCTTCGATCACGTCGGCGAGGCCCTGCAACAGGTCGACCAGCTCCTCGTCGTCGACCGTGACGGTCGCCTCGTGGAGCGATTCGCCCTGCCTGTCCTCGATCTTCATGCGTATATCCTCCTGCACATGCCCGCCGACCTGCGTCTGTTGGACGAGGATCAGCGCGACCTCGCGGCGATGGTACGGGAGTTCGCCACCAGGGAAGCCGGGCCCGCGTCGGCCGGTTACGAGGAGCGTTCGGAAGATCCGGCGCCGCTGTACCGGCAGCTCGCGGACCTCGGCCTCACCGGGATCCCGTTCCCCGAGGAGTACGGCGGAGGCGGTCAGCCCTACGGCACCTATCTCCTCGTGATCGAGGAGCTCGCGCGCTCGTACCTCGCGCTCGCCATCGGCCTCTCGGTGCACACCTTGTGCGCGTTCGCCGTCAACGAGTTCGGCAGCGACGCGCAGCGCAAGGAGGTGCTGGCGAAGCTCGCGAGCGGCGAGTGGTTCGGCGCGTACTCGCTGTCCGAGCCAGGGTCGGGCTCCGACGCCGCGGCTCTCGCGAGCAAGGCCGTGCGCTCCGACGGCGGGTATCTCCTGAACGGGAGCAAGGTCTTCTGCACGCGGGGGGCCGAGGCCGACGTCGTGCTGATGATCGCCCGCACCGGCGACGAATCCTCGCGCGGCATCACCGCCTTCGCCCTCCGGAAGGGCACGCCCGGCTTCGGCGGGTCGAAGAAGGAAGACAAGATGGGCTGGCGCTCGTCGCCGACCTGGATGCTGCAGATGGACGACGTGCACGTCGACGAGAGCGCGCGGATCGGCGAGGAGGGCCAGGGCTTCAAGATCGCCCTCGCGTCCCTCGACTCCGGCCGTCTCGGGATCGCGGCATGCGCCGTGGGCGTCGCGCAGGCCGCGCTCGACGAGGC
The DNA here is from genome assembly GCA_030861725.1 of Actinomycetota bacterium. Lineage (GTDB taxonomy): Bacteria > Actinomycetota > CADDZG01 > CADDZG01 > WHSQ01 > JALZEG01. The sequence goes on from JALZFC010000004.1 coordinate 73,937, forward strand.
GATCTCGTTCACGGTCGAGCGCGAGCAGTTCGGCAGGCCGGTCGCGGCGAACGAGGGGCTCCAGTTCATGCTCGCCGACATGGCGACGTCGGTCGAGGCCGGGCGGAGGCTCTACCGGCACGCCGCGGCCCTCCGGGACGCGGGCGAGAGCTACTCTCTGCAGGCGGCGCAGGCGAAGCTCTTCTGCACCGACATGGCGATGAAGGTCACGACCGACGCCGTGCAGCTCCACGGGGGCTACGGCTACATCACGGAGTACCCGGTAGAGCGCTTCATGAGGGAGGCGAAGGGCCTCCAGATCGTCGAGGGTACGAACCAGATCCAGCGTTACGTCATCGGACGCAAGCTGACGGGCCTCTGACGCCGGCCCGACCCCGGGCGCACGGAGGGAGAGCGGCCTTCGCGGCGAAGTCCTCCCGCATGAGAACCCGAGCCGTCTTCCTCGCAGCCGCGGCCCTGCTCGCCGCCGCCCTCGTCCCCGCCCATGCCGGCCCCAGCGCCGGGGGCCAATCCTCGGACAACGTCGAATGGCTCCGCCTCGTGCCGTTCGACGCCGTCACCGCGACGGGCGCGGCCGAGATCCCGGACCACCACCTGATCGTCACGTCGTGGCGCAACTTCTCGATCTACGACATCAAGGACGCCGCGAACCCGCAGCTCGTGACGACGAGGCCCTTCGGCTTCGCGTTCGAGAACGAGGACGTCTCGACGAACGGCGAGATCATGCTGTTCTCCGAGTCGCTGCCGCGCAGTGTCCTGCACGTCTGGGACATCGAGGACAAGAGCAACCCGGTCGAGATCGCCACGCTCCAGGGCGCCGGCGACCACACGTCGAGCTGCATCCTCGACTGCCGGTACGCGTACGGGTCCGAGGGCACGATCGTCGACCTGAGGGACCCTTCGAATCCCGAGCTCGTCGGCGACTGGCACCAGCTCGTCGGCCTGATGCAGGGCGCCCACGACGTGGAAGAGGTCAAGCCGGGCTTCGTGGTCGTCTCGACCCTGTCGGAGCCGTTGGTGTACCTGGACGTCCGCAATCCGCTCAAGCCGAAGGTGCTCGCCCGCGGCCCCCACCCTGCGCCCGGTCAGTGGATCTTCCACTCGGCCCGCTGGCCCAACCGCGGGAAGGACAGGTTCCTGCTGATGGAGGGCGAAGGCACGTCGGGACCGCTGGTCACGTACGACACCCGCGGGTGGAAGAAGACCGGCCAGTTCAAGCTCGTCGACAGCTGGACGGTCGAGGGCTCGAGCGCGAGCTCCCACTGGTTCGAGCCGCATCCGGACTTCCGCAACGGGGGCCTCGTGACGATCGGCTGGTACGGCGAGGGCTCGCGCTTCGTCGAGGTGAGCCCGTCCGGGAAGATGGAAGAGGTGGGCTGGTTCGAGCCGTGGGCCCAGCGCAGCGGCTTCTCGAGCTACTGGATCGACGACGAGATCGTGTACGCGATCGACCTCTACCGGGGCATCGACGTCCTGCGCTTCGACGCCGAGAAGTAAGGCGGCGGCCGAGCCGTTCTCCCCGGTGAGATCGTGAACGCAAAGTGGCGGCCCCCGAAAGGGCCGCCACTGTCGCGTTTGGAAGGCTCTAGACCGGCTTTACGTTGGTCGCCTCCGGGCCCTTCGTCCCCGTACGCTCGTCGAACTCGACCGTCGCCCCTTCGGTGAGGGACTTGTAGCCGTCCGCGAGGATGCTGCTGTGGTGGACGAAGAGATCCTTCGAGCCACTCTCCGGCGTGATGAAGCCGTAGCCCTTCTGGTCGTTGAACCACTTCACTGTTCCAGTTGCCATGGAAATACACCTCCCCCCGTTGACCTGTGGCGCGCGCGGCGCCTCGTGCATGACCTTGGTTCTGCGGTTCCTCCGCCCGGCGAGCGGGTTCACCGAGCGCCGCTGCCGGGCAGGCCTCAGCCCCCCCGACGCGAACTCCTCCGAGAGCCCGAGCCGCGACGCCCACTTGCCGACCTCGTCCTCCTGGTCCGGCATCACGAACGTGGTGCCGAGCCCGGAGCGGCCGGCTCGGGCCGTGCGCCCGACGCGGTGGACGTAGGTGTCGCCGTCGTGCGGCGGGTCGAAGTTCACTACGTGGGTGATGCTGTCGACGTCGAGCCCGCGGGCGGCGACGTCCGTCGCGACGAGGACCGCGGCGCGGCCCGAGGCGAACCGGTCGAGCGCCTGTTCGCGCTGTCCCTGGCTGAGGTCGCCGTGCATCGCGACCGCGTTCTCGCCGGACTTCGTCAGGCGCTTCGCGAGCCTGTCGGCGCCGCGCTTGGTCCGGACGAACACGAGCGTCGTCCCGCCCTCGCGGCGCAGCAGCGAGATCAGCGCGTCGACACGCTCGTCCTTCTCCACGGGCACGAACTGGTGCTCGGCGAGCTCGACGGTCGGCTTCGAGGAGTGGACCTCGTGCGTGACCGCGTCGTGCGTGTACTCGCGGGCGAGGCGCCCGACGAGGCCGTCCAGGGTCGCGGAGAACAGCATCGTCTGGCGGCGCTTCGGGACCTCGCGCAGGATGCGGTCGACCTGGGGCTGGAAGCCCATGTCGAGCATGCGGTCCGCCTCGTCGAGGACGAGGATCCGCACGGACGCGAGAGAGACGGACCGGCGGTCGAGCAGGTCCTGGAGGCGTCCCGGCGTCGCGACGAGGATGTGCGACTTCGACGCTCCCCGCGACTGCGCCTGCAGCCCGGCGCCACCGTAGACGGCGGTGATCCTGAGCCCGTTCGCCGTGGCGATCGCGCCGATCTCCTCGGAGACCTGGATCGCCAGCTCACGCGTCGGGACGAGCACGAGCGCGCCCGGACGCCCGCCGGACGCCTCGAGGCGGTCGACGATCGGGATGCCGAACGCGAGCGTCTTGCCGGAGCCGGTGCGGGACTTCGCCAGCACGTCGCGGCCCGCGGTGGCGTCCCGGATCACGAGCGCCTGGATCTCGAACGGGTGCGTGATGCCGCGATGCTCCAGCGCCTTGACGACGCGCGCGGATACACCCAGATCGGTGAAAGTAGTCAAGCTCTTTGCTCCTTCGTGGACGGCACCGCCGTCCGGTACGGGAGACTCGCAACCCGTAGCACACGTAAGGAGCAAACGAGAGGAAAATCTCACGAGCGACCTTCTTGTCGCTCTCAGTGCACCATAACAGCACGATTCGCGAATAATTCCCAGCTTTATTATCCGGACCCTTCTCCGAGGGAGCTCATCGGGCGCCGCTCGAACGGCGTCGAGAGCACGATCGTCGACCGCGTCACGACCTCCAGCTTCGCCCGCAGCGCGTCCAGCAGCTCCTCCAGCGCCGTGGTCGACGGCGCCCGCACGACCAGCACGTACGAGTTGTCGCCGGCGACCGAGTAGAGCGACTCCACGAGGGGGAGCTCGGCGACGCGGGCGGGGATGTCGGCGGGGGAGGAGGGCCTCAGCGCGAGGCTGACGAATGCCGTGATCGGCAGGCCGACGGCGCGGAAGTCGACGTCCGCCCTGTACCCCCGCAGCACCCCCGCCTTCTCGAGCTTGCGCACCCGGTCGTGCACGGACGAGGCCGCGAGGCCGACCACCTTCCCGATCTCCCCGTACGTCAGCCGGGCATTGCCCTCCAGCAGGCCCACGATGCGTCGATCCGTAGCATCCATGGCCGAATATCCTTCCGCAGATCGGGTATTCTGCCTAATATCGTTCCGTCAGCATACCGAAGACCCCACCAGAGGCAAGACCATCCGGAGGCCCGCGTGACGAAGAGGCTCGAGAGGGACAACAGGCTGCTGGCCGAGCGCCACGCGCCCGGAAGGGCCCATGCCGCCGAGCAGCCGTACGTTTATCCGCCAAGGCGCAGGGGGGACTTGGCCGAGCCCGACTGGACCCGCATCCCGGGCTACCGCGACGTCACCGCCGAGCAGTGGGCCAGCGCGCGCTGGCAGCGGCAGCACACGGTCAAGAACCTCGGGGAGCTGAAAGCGACCCTGGGGGACCTCCTCCCGGCCGGTCTCGAGGCCTCGATCGCGCTCGACCAGGCGGAGCGGGCGACGATGTCGATGCTCGTCCCGCCCCAGATGCTGAACACGATGGACACGTCGGACCTCTGGGCCGACCCGATCCGGCGCTACATGATCCCGGCCTTCGCCGAGCGCGACCCGGAATGGCCGAGCCACCCGCTGGCCGAGAGGGACAGCCTCCACGAGGCCGACATGTGGGCGGTCGAGGGCCTGACGCACCGCTACCCGACGAAGGTGCTGGCGGAGCTGGTCTCCACCTGCCCCCAGTACTGCGGCCACTGCACGCGGATGGACCTCGTCGGCAACAACGTCCCGCAGGTGCTGAAGTACCGCTTCGAGCTGAAGCAGAAGGACCGCTACCGCGCCATCCTGGACTACCTGCGCGCGACGCCGAGCGTCCGCGACGTCGTCGTGTCCGGAGGCGACGTCGCCAACCTCCCGATCGCCCACCTCGAGGACTTCGTCGGCGCCCTGCTCGACATCGAGAACATCCGCGACATCCGCCTGGCGACGAAGGGGCTGATGGGGCTCCCGCAGCACTTCCTGCAGGAGGAGGTCCTCGAGGGGATGGAGCGGATGGCGACGAAAGCGCTCGAGCGCGGCGTCGACCTCGCGATCCACACGCACGTCAACCACGCGCGCTCGCTGACGCCGCTCGTCGCCAAGGCCGTCGGGAAGCTCCGCGCCGTGGGCTTCCGCGACGTCCGGAACCAGGGCGTGCTCCTGCGCGGCGTCAACGACTCGCCGCACGCGCTGCTGGACCTCTGCTTCACGCTGCTCGACGACGTGAAGGTCACGCCGTACTACTTCTACATGTGCGACATGATCCCGAGCTCGGAGCACTGGAGGGTCCCGCTGCACGAGGCGCAGGCCCTGCAGCACGCGATCATGGGATACCTGCCGGGGTTCGCGACGCCGAGGATCGTCTGCGACGTCCCGTTCGTCGGCAAGCGCTGGGTCCACCAGGCGGAGTCGTACGACCGGGTCCGGGGCATCTCGTACTGGACCAAGAACTACCGCACGGGGATCGAGGCCGACGACGCGGAAGCTTTGACCAAGACCTACCCTTATTACGACCCGATCCCGAGCCTGCCCGCCGAGGGCCGCGCCTGGTGGCGCGAGCAGGCGCGGTCGGCTGCGACCGCTTGAAGCGGATGGAGCGATACGGAGTACACCGGTCGGTCGAGCCCCGCGGCGTGCTGCCGCAGCAGGCGCGCGTGCTCGACACGTCGCTGCCGCTCCGGCGCGGCGAGATCCTGATCGACGTCGAGTACCTGAACGTCGACTCGGCCTCGTGGCACCAGATGCGCACCGAGGCAGGTGGCGACGCGGCGGCGATGGCGGCCCGCATCGCGGGGATCGTCGCGGCCGCCGGCAAGATGCACAACCCCGCGACCGGCTCCGGCGGGATGCTCGTCGGCACCGTCGCCGCGCTGGGGCCGGAGCGGGCGGAGCCCCGCGCCGGCACCCGGATCGCGGCGCTGGTGTCGCTCACGCTCACTCCGCTGGCGCTCGACGAGATCGTGTCGCTGGACCCGGCGAGCGAGAAGGTCGCCGTGCGCGGGCGCGCCATCCTGTTCGAGTCGGGCATCTACGCCCCCGTCCCTCCAGACCTGAGCGACGAGGTGACGCTGGGCGTCCTCGACGTCTGCGGCGCCCCCGCGTGGATGGCGCGCCTCGCGAAGGCCGGCATGCGGGTCGTCGTCGTCGGAGCCGGAGGCAAGTCGGGGATGCTCGCGTGCGCGCAGGCCGCTCGGTCGGTGGGGCCCGACGGCAGGGTCCTCGGGCTCTGCTGGCCCGAGTCGACCGCCGTCGCCGCGAAGGAGGCGGGGGCCGAAGCGGTCGCCGTCGACTGCACGGTGCCGCTCGCGGTGAGCCAGGTCGTGTCCGGCGCCTTCGGCGGGCGCGAGGCCGATCTCGTCTTCGTCTGCGCGAACGTCCCCGGCTGCGAGGGTGGAGCGATCCTCGCGTGCGCCGGCGACGGGCGCATCGTCTTCTTCTCGATGGCGACTTCGTTCCAGGCCGCGGCGCTCGGGGCCGAAGGCCTCGGGAAGTCCTGCGAGATGATCGTCGGCAACGGATACCTGCCGGGGCACGCCGAGCTCGCCCTCGACCTGGTGCGGAGCGACCCGGCGCTGCTCGAGAGGTTCTCCGACCGGTCGCCCCGGCGAGCGGCCGGGGACATGACGTGAGCGTCCTGTTCAAAGGCGGCCGCGTCCTCACGCCCGGTGGCTACGCGGGTTGGGCGCTGGTCGACGGCGCGGCGATCGCGGCCACGGGGGCCGCCGGCGACGAGCCGGACGCGGAGCGCACGGTCGACCTCGGCGGCGGCGTCCTGCTGCCCGCGTTCTGCGACGCGCACGTCCATCTGCCCGCGACCGGCCTCTACACCGCCGGGATGGATCTCAGGGGCGAACGCTCGAGCTCCGCGATCCTCGACGCGTTCGCGGAGCGCGCACGACGGCCCGACGCGCTCCTCTTCGGGGGCAACTTCGAAGACCCGCTCGACCGTCCCCTGACGGCGCGCCTGCTCGATTCCGCCGTCGGGGAGCGGCCCGCGCTGCTCGCGCGCGCCGACATGCACTCGTGCGTGGTGTCGTCGGCGCTGCTGGAGAGGCTGGACGTGGCGGGGCTGGAAGGCGTCGACGTCGCGGACGGCGTTCCGACGGGGTACCTGCGGGAGCAGGCGGCGGGGGAGGCGTGGCGGTGGTTCGACTCGTCGCTCCCGCGCGAGCAACAGGAGAGGGCGATCCGCGCCGCGGTCGAGCTCGCGTACTCGAAGGGCGTCGCGAGCGTCCACGAGATGTACGTCGTCGAGTGGCGGGGCTGGGACTCGCTCGACGTCTTCCGCGACTCCGTCGCGGACGCGGCGCTCGGGATCGTCCTGTACGTCGCGACCGACGACGTCGCGCGCGTGCGCGACATGGGGCTCCCGCGGATCGGCGGCGACTGGTTCCTCGACGGGTCCTTCGGCTCCCACACCGCGTGGCTGTCGGAGCCGTACGCGTCAGAGCCGCCGGAGGGGTCGCCTCCGGCCGGGATCTCCTACCGCGACGACGCCACGCTCCTCGAGCTCTTCCGCGAGGCGCAGGCATCGTTCCTCCAGGTGGGCGTCCACGCGATCGGTGACGCGGCGATCGAGCAGGCGATCTCGACGTGGGAGAAGGTCGCCGCCGAGACCGGCGAGGACGCCGTAAGGAAGCGCGGCCACAGGATCGAGCACTTCGAGTGTGCGAGCGACGACCACATCGAGCGCGCCGCCCAGCTCGGCCTGAAGGCGAGCGTGCAGCCGGCATTCGACCACTACTGGGGCGGGGCCGACGGCCTCTACGCCCGGCGCATCGGCGAGCGGCGCGCCCTGCAGATGAACCGGTTCGGCACGATGGCGGCGAGGGGGCTGAGGCTCGGGGCAGGGTCGGACTCGACCGTGACGCCGCTCGACCCGTTCCTCCAGATGGCGTCGCTGCGCGATCACCACGTGGAGGCGGAGCGCCTCGACGCCGCGGCTGCGCTCGAGATGCACACTCTGGGATCGAGGGCGATGGCCGGCGACGCGTCCGCGGGGACGATCGCCGCGGGCCAGGCAGCCGACCTCGTTCTCGTCGACCGCGACCCGCTGACGGCGACGGTCGACGAGCTGCGCGAGACCGAGGTCGGCGGCACCTGGATCGGCGGGCGCCGCGTGTGGCCGCGTGACGAGGCCGAGGCGTCGTGAAGACGTCGCGCCCGTTCACCCGACCCACCGGCCGTCTGCGGATCGACCGGGCGACGGTCGAGGAGTGCCGCGCTCTCGCCGCGGAGATCACGCGCCCGGTCGAGGAACTCGCGCGCTCCCACACGACCGTGTCGATCGAGCGGGCCTGTCTGCGTCTGTGCGGCGTCGACGGCGTCCTCGGCGAAGGGACGGACGCGGTACCGGTGCCGAACGCGGTCGTGGACGCGATCCGCGACGCCGCCGGACTCGAACGCGGCGCGCTGCTCCCGTTCTTCACCGCGGTCGAGTCGTCGGGTCTCGGGGTCCAGGAGACCGCGGAGGCGATCGCGGACGGCAGGCTCGTCGTAGAGAGCGGCGACGCCGGACGGGCACGCGCTATGGGGGCCGCGCGTGCTGTGGTCGCCCGGATCGCCGCGGCTCGCGCCGGCAGGACGGGGGCGATCGCCCGCGCCGGCGACGCGCCGAAGCCGTGGCTCTATCTGATCGTCGCGACCGGAGATATCCACGAGGACATCCCCCAGGCGCAGGCCGCGGCCCGCAACGGCGCGGACATAGTCGCGGTCATCCGCTCGACGGGCCAGAGCCTCCTCGACTACGTCCCCTACGGCGCCACGAAGGACGGCTTCGCCGGCACGTTCGCCACGCAGGAGAACTTCCGCCTGATGCGCGCCGCGCTCGACGAGGTGGGGGAGGAGCTGGGGCGGTACGTGCGGCTGACGAACTACGCGAGCGGCCTCTGCATGCCGGAGATCGCCGCGATGGCGGCGCTGGAGCGCCTCGACATGATGTTGAACGACTGCATGTACGGGATCATCTTCCGCGACATCAACATGCAGCGCACGTTCGTCGACCAGCACTTCTCGCGCATGGTCCACGCGCTCGCCGGCATCGTCATCAACACCGGCGAGGACAACTATCTGACCACGGCAGACGCGGTGGACGCCGCCCACACCGTGCTCGCGTCGCAGTTCCTGAACGAGCGGCTGGCGCGCGCCGCCGGGCTCGCCGAGGAGCAGATGGGCCTGGGCCACGCCTTCGAGATCGACCCGGCCGTGCCGGACCAGATCATGCTCGAGCTCGCGCACGCGCAGCTCGTGCGCGAGTGCTTCCCCGACGCGCCCCTGAAGTACATGCCCCCGACCAAGCACATGACCGGCAACGTGTTCCAGGGTTTCCTCTACGACGGGATGTTCAACCTCGTCGGCGCGCTGACGGGGCAGGACATCATCCTGCTCGGCATGATGACCGAGGGCATACACACGCCCTTCCTGTCGGACCGCGACCTCGCGCTGGAGAACGCGTCGTACGTGTTCGGCGGAGCGTCGGGCCTCGCGGGTGAGCTCGTGTTCGAGCCCGGGGGCGCCGTCGAGCGGCGGGCCGCGCAGGTCCTGGAGGAGTGCCGTCAGATGCTGCGCAAGGTCTCGGAGATCGGCATGTTCGACGCGATAGAGGCAGGGATGTTCGCCGACACCGTGCGGACGAGGGACGGCGGTAAGGGGCTAGACGGCGTCGTCCGGCGGGGGAGCGGCTACTTCAACCCGATCGCCGACCTGTTGGAGCACGCCACCGCGGGAGGCGTGGAGTGACGGCGGTCAGGCCCTACGGCGACTCCACTAACGACGGGCAGGTGCAGCTGTCGTTGACGCTCCCGCTCGCCGACTCGCCGCGCGCGCGCCAGGCTGCGATCGAGCTCGCGCGCAGGATGGGCTTCCGGCGCCCGCAGCTCGTGCACGCGAAGGCGATGGGGCCGGACTTCACGTTCTTCATCCTCTACGGCGCGACATCGCACGACGTCGACCCGGACGAGCTCGCGGTCGAGGAGCGCGACCATCCGCTGTACTCGTACGGAGAGGTCAACCAGCTCATCCGCGCGGAGCTGAAGCGCCGGCTCGTCGTCGTCGGCGCGTGCACCGGCACCGACGCGCACACCGTCGGCCTCGACGCGATCCTCTCGATGAAGGGATTCGCCGGCGACCACGGGCTCGAGTACTTCCCGGAGATGCGCGTCGTGAACATGGGGGCCCAGGTGACGCCCGCGGAGATCGTGGAGACCGTCGCGCGGGAGGCCGCGGACGCCGTGCTGGTCAGCCAGGTCGTGACGCAGCGGGACGCGCACCTGCTCCACCTGCGGGAGGTCCGCGAGGCGCTCGAGGAGGCGGACCAGAGAGACGGTGTGATCCTGGTCGGCGGGGGGCCGCGCTTCACGCCGGAGCAGGCGGACGACCTGGGCTACGACAGGATCTTCGGCCGGGGCACGCTGCCGAGCGAGGTGGCGAGCTACCTGGCCTGGCGCGCGACGCGCGCCCGTGCCACCCGATGACGGTTGCCCACGGTCCGCGCGGCGGCTAATCTGTCACCGATGTTGCTTCCCATTGGTTGACCTTGCCCCCGTGCACCGCCGCCCGGATCTGACCGGGCCGGCCTTCGCGTCTCCTCGCGCAACCAACCAAGGAGCAACATGTCCCACACCGTCACGCCTCTTCCTTCGTCCATAGACGTCTCCCCCGCAGCCCCGCCGGCCGTGGACGTGCGCGACCTCGGCAAGGTCTTCCGGCGCCGCACGAAGCGGAGCGGGATGGGCCGCAAGAAGGCCGTCGCCGCGTTGACCGGCGTCACCTTCACGATCGACCGGGGCGAGTGCGTCGCGATCCTCGGCCAGAACGGGTCGGGGAAGTCGACGCTCGTGCGGCTGCTGTCGACGCTGCTCATGAACGACTCGGGGTCGGCCACGATCTTCGGCCACGACGTGTTCACGGAGCCGCGGGCGATCCGCCCGCTCGTCAACCGGGTCTCCGTCGAGGCGTCGTTCTTCAAGAAGATGTCGGCGTTCGAGAACCTGAGCTACGCCGCCCGCTTCTACGGGATGACCCCGGCGAGCACGAAGCACCGCATCCCGGAGATCCTCGGACAGGTCGGCTTCCCACCGGAGCGGCGGCACGAGGCGATGGAGCACCTCTCCCGGGGGATGCAGCAGAAGGTCGCGCTCGCGCGTGCGCTGTTGACGTCGCCGGTGCTGCTCCTGCTCGACGAGCCGACGACGGGCCTCGACCCCCGGTCGAAGCTCGAGGTGCAGGACTTCATCCGCGCGCTGCGCGTGCGTCACGACGCGACGATCCTGCTGTGCACGCACGACCTCGCCGAGGCGGAGGTGCTCGCGGAGCGGGTCGGCATCCTGCACCGCGGGGAGCTGCTCGTGCTCGAGCCCGTCGAGGACCTGAAGAGGAGATACGGCGCCTCGACGCTGGAAGAGGCGTTCTTCGCCGCGACCGGCAGGTCGATCGAGCAGGAGGACCCCGACCTCGAGGAGGGGGCATGAAGTCGAGCGGCACCCTCCGGGGCGAGCTCATCGGCCTCGGCGGGATCATCGAGCGCAACGTCTACCTGATCAAGCGCTACGCGCTGTGGGAGGTTGCGTTCTTCGTCTGGACCGTGGCGAACTCGCTCACGGTCGTCTTCATCGCGCAGGGCGTCGAGGCCTCGGGCGGCCGGATCGACGTCAACCGCTACACGACGATCCTGCTGATCGGCTCGGTCATCTGGGCCTACCTCGGGATCATCTTCGAGATCCTCACGGAGACGGTCGCGTGGGAGCGGTGGGAAGGCACGATCGAGTACACGTTCATGGCGCCGCTGTCGCGCAGCATCCACCTCATCGGCATGGGGCTGTTCGCGATCGCGTACGGCTTTCTGCGCGCCGGCCTCCTGTTCGGCGTGATCGCTTTCTTCTTCGACCTGTCGATGCCGGGGGCGGACTTCGTCGCGGCCCTCGTGGTCCTCGCCGTCGCGTCGGTCTCGTTCGTCGGGATCGGGATGATGACGGCCGTCCTGCCCCTGATCTCGCCGGAGAAGGGGTCGCAGCTCGGGTTCATCGCTCAGGGCCTGCTGCTCGTCGTGTCGGGCGTGTACTACTCGGTCGACGTCCTGCCCGCGCCGATGCAGTGGCTCGCGACGATCTCGCCGGCCACGTACGCGCTCGACGGGATACGCGAGGCGATCCTCGACGGCGCCGGCCTCGGGACCATGGGCGACGAGCTCCTCGCGCTCGTCGCCATCGGCGCCGTCTCGATCCCGCTCGGCATCTGGACGTTCCGGCGCGGCGAGACGTACGCGAAGAAGCACGGCAAGCTGAAGCGGTCGGGCTGATGGCGGGGGAGCCGCGGCGCCGCCCGCTCCGTTCTCCTGTCAGAAGCGCTCGCATGGCGAGCGTTTTTGACAGGAGAACGCCGGGGCGGAGGGTAGGCTCCCGGCGTGCCCGAGCCGATCGAGGCGTTGCATCGCCTCCGCCTCTCGCAGGCCGACGCCCACTACGGCGGCGGCCTCGTCGCGGGGGCCCGGCTCATGGAGCTCTGCGGCGACCTCGCCACCGAGCTCTGCATCCGCTCCGACGGCGACGAGGGCCTTTTCGCGGGCTACTCGAACGTGGAGTTCCTCGCGCCGGCACGTGCCGGGGACTTCGTCGAGGTCCGCGGCTCCATGATCCGGACGGGTCGGACTTCACGCGAGATGTCCTTCGAGGTAGTCCGGTACGCTGTGGCCCGGCCCGACGTCTCGGAGTCCGCCGCCGACCTCCTGGCCGAGCCCGAGCCCGTCGCCCGAGCAACCGGAACGTGCGTGGTGAAGCAGGACCGTCAGAGGGGAGTGATCTGATTGGTTAGAAGGGTGTATGGGATCCGAGCAGTGACGTACGACTGCTGGGGGACGCTGCTGCGGGACCGCGACTGGGAGGGCGCCATGACGAAACGTCTGGGCGCCCTCAGTCATTTCCTGGACCTTTCCGACGACGAAGCCCGCGCGCTGCTGGACGAGGCGTGGGCGCGCCACGACGAGGCGTGGAAGCAGGTCGAGAGCTTCGGCCCCGGCCGCATGGCCGCGTACTGCCTCGAGGAGAAGGGGATCTTCGACGACGACAAGATCACGCAGCTCACGAAGGAGTTCGAGGAGGCGAGCCTCGAGGCGGGGGTCGAGCAGGTGGACGACGCACGCGACACGCTGAAGACGCTGAAGGACAAGGACATCCGCCTCGGCCTCATCTGCGACACCGGGTTCACGCCGGGGCGCGTCGTGCGCCAGCTCCTCGGCGAGGCGGGCCTCCTGGAGCACTTCGACGTCCTCTGCTTCTCCGACGAGGTCGGCGTCCCGAAGCCCGGCAACGAGATCTTCTCCAAGGCCCTCGCGGAGCTCGGCGTGCGGCCGCCCGAGGCGGTACACGTCGGCGACCTCCGCCGGACCGACATCGCCGGCGCCCACGACGTCGGCATGCACGCGGTGCGCTTCAAGGGCGTCCACGACGACAAGACAGACGCCCCCGAGGCCGAGGTCTGCATCGAGCGCCACCCGCAGATCCTCGAGGTGCTGGACCTGGTAGACGGCTGATCCGCCCGATTTCTCCCGTTTCGCCGTTCCACAACCGGGCGATAGCGCGCTTTTTCGGGTGTTCCTACTCCCGCGCGGGTCCCTCCGCGTCATAGGGTTGCCGGCGAGGGGGGATGCTTTATGCCGCGCACGCGGCGCACGACCACGATTCTCGTCGCTCTTGCCGTCACGGTGTTGCCGCATCTGGGGCTGACGCCGCCTCCGGCTGCCGGCGCGCGCTCGCGGCTGCCGTTCGGCGAGTTCGCCGACCTGTGGGTCGACCACGCGCACCGCCGGATCTTCGTCACGGGCGGCCCGGCGAGCGGAGCCGTCCAGATCCTCGACTACGACGGACGTCCGGCCGGCCGCATCGACTTCATGCCCGGCGCTTCGGACATGCTCGTGGAGGACGGGCAGATGTACGTCGCGCTCGCCGGAGCGACGCACGTGGCGGTCGTCGACCTCCGGACGCTCGAGGTCACCGAGCGGATCGACGTCTCGCCCTTCGCCGGTCCGCGCTATCTCAGCAAGAGCAACGACACGATCTACTTCAGCCATTCCTGCCACGAGGACGGCGAGAAGGGTTTCGCGTCGATCGACCTCGGGACGCGCGTCCCGCTCCCACACAGCCGCCCGAATCCTTCGGCGGGTGTCTGCGCGGAGCACGCCGTCGTCCCGGCCGATCCCGCAACGCTGCTCGCGTGGGACGAGTCCGGGTCGGTCCTCCGCCGGTACGACGTGAGCGCCCGGCAGCCCGTCCTCGACGGCGAGTCGGACGCCGGGACGTCGTTCGACCAGCTCGTCGTCTCGAAGGACGCGAAGACGTTCTTCTCGCTGTCGTGGGAGGACAACCCCGCGGCCGACGGCCGGGTCGCGCGGCGGCGCCTCGACGACTTCTCGCCGGTCAGGAGGTACGCGGGGAGCGGGGCCGCTCTCGCGCTGACGCCGGACGAGCGCCATCTCTTCACCGGCGACCGGACCGGGAGCTTCGTGAAGACGTACCGGACCGGCGGGACGAAGCCGGTGTCGACGACCCACGTCCCGTCGGGTCTCTACATGTGGCCGATGCTCCCCGGCTCGCTGGGGGCGCCGCCGAGCGCCGACCGCGCGTTCATGGTCACGGGCTTCGACGACCTGACCTTCGACGTCGTGTGGCCGCGCTATCCGGTCGCCGCAGGGCCCGGGGACCAGTCGATACCCGCGGCGGGGGGCGGCTTTGCGGTCTGGTCGCAGCGCAAGGGCGGCGCCCGGCACGAGACGCTCGTAGCGCGCAGGGGCGGCCGGGTCTTCCGCGTCAGCCCCCCGGGCGTGTCCGGCTACGCCGGCGGCATCGAGGGGCGCAGGCTCGTGTACCAGGTCGTGCGCGGGTCGTCGTCCGACCTCCGTCTCTACGACCTGGGACGCAGGCGCCACGTCTCGACGCTCGCCCGCCTGAACACGCGTGGGTGGGAGTGGAGGCCCACGATCTCCGGAGGACGCGTGCTGTTCTCCCGCTACGACGGCACGAACGAGCGGGTCGTGCTGCACACCGTCCGGACCGGGCACGAGCGCGTCCTCGCGACCGTCCCGCAGCGGTCGCAGCAGGCCGTGGCCGGACAGGTGAACGGGCCGTACGCGGTCTGGTCGCAATGCCGCCGCGCCTGCACCGTCTACCGCGTGAACCTCGACACGGGGCAGAGGGTCATGATCCCCGGGCCCAACGGCAGGCTCGACTACGCGCCCGCGGTGACTCGCGCCGGTGTCGTCTACTTCGCCCGTTCCGGGGTGGGCTGCGGTGCCGACGTCTCGCTCCTGCGCTACTCCGGGGGCCGGGTCACCGAGATCTGGGACCTCCCCTACGGCGAGGACATCTACTCGATCTACACGGTCGCGGGAAGCGACACCGTCCTGTTCGACCACGTGCGGTGCTCGACCGATGCATGGGACGTGCTGCGCTTCCGCGACTCCGCGCGCTAGTCCTCAACGCGCAAGACGATCAGCGCGATGTCGTCGCGCGGCGTCCCGTTCTGCACGTCGACGGCCGCCCGGACGATGTCGTCGGCGATCGTGCGCGGGTCGCGGCTCGGCGCCGAGCGCAGGAACGTCTCGAGGAGCAGGCTCGAGCCCTGCTCCTCGATCTCCGGGATGTCGGTGACGCCGTCGGTGTAGAAGACGACGGTGTCCCCGGGCTCGAGGTACGTGAACTGGTCGGTGAGGGTGACTTCGTCGAACACGCCGATCAGCGTGCCCGGGGCGGCGAGCTCCTCGACCTTGCCGTCGGCCCGCAGGACCAGCGGAGGCGGGTGGCCGCCGCTCGCGGCCGTGAGGCAGACTCCGTCGTCCGTCATCTCGAGCGTGGCGAACACGACCGTGCTGAACTTCTCCCTCGTTCCCCCGCCCGCGCCCTCCGCGAGCAGCGCCTCGTTCAGGACGCCGAGGATCGCGCTGGGGCTCCGCTGCGCGAGGGCCGCGGCGCGCAGCGTGTGTCGAGCGAGCCCGGTGACCGCGGCGGCATCGGCACCCTTGCCGGAGACGTCCCCGATGACGAGCGCCCACCGCCGCCGCCCCCAGCGGAAGACGTCGAAGAAGTCGCCGCCGACCTCGTTGCCTTCCCCGGCCGGCTCGTAGCGCGCCGCCAGATCGATCCCGGGGATCTCGGGGAGGTTCGGGGGCAGCAGGCTCTTCTGTAGCGTCCGCGCGACGTGCGTCCGCTCCTGGAACAGGCGCGCGTTGTCGATCGCGACGGCGGCCCGCCTTGCGAGTTCCTCCGCCAGGTAGAGGTCGTCGGCCGTGTAGACCTTCCCGGACCTCGTCGCGACGAGGACGAGCGCGCCGAGCACCCGTCCCCGCGTCCGCAACGGGACGATCATGTGGGAGGTCGGAGCGATCCTGCGGATCAGCTCCCTGCGCTCCTCGGTGATCCCGATCTCCGAGAGGACGTCGTCGGTGTAGTGGTCGACGAGGATCGACCGGCCGCCCTTCAGCACGTGCGCGACCCCGATGCGCTCGCCGGTCGGCGGGGGCTGCTGCAGCTCCCGGGCGATCTCGGCGTCGGCGGGGTCCGCGTATGCGAGCGCGACCCGCACATGGCTGTCGTCGTCCTGCAACACGTCTACGAAGCACCAGTCGGCGAGGCGGGGGACCGCGAGGTCGACGAGGCTCTGCAGGGTCCGGCGATAGTCGAGCGAAGCCGACATCTCCGCGCTCGCCGTGGCGAGGAACGCCAGCCGTTCTTGTGCGCGCTCCGCGGCCTCACGCGCGGCCTGCTCGCGCGCGAGCAGCTGGTGTCTCTCCGTCTCGCTGCCCCTGCGATCCGTGATGTCGCGGAGGTACCCGGTGAAGAGCGGCGGACCGGGAACGTCCACGCGGGTGATCGCGAGCTCGACGGGGAACTCGGTCCCGTCGGCGCGCCAGCCGGTGATCTCGATGCGGTTCCCGACGACCGGCCCCTCGCCCGTCTCCAGGTACCGCGCGAGGCCGGCACGGTGCTTGTCGCGGAGCGCCGGCGGGATGATCATGCTCGCCATCTCCTTGCCGACCACGTCCTCGCGCTTGTAGCCGAAGACCCGCTCCGCCATCGGGTTGAACTCGACGATGCGGCCGGTGTGGTCCATCAGCACGATGCAGTCCAGGGCCGCCTCGAGGATCGCCGACTTCCGAGCCTCGCTCGCCCGCACCTCCTCCTGCCCGATCTCGCGCTCGATGAACTGGCCGATCTGGCCGCCGATGGCCTCCATGAGACCCAGCAGCTCGTGGTCCGGCTCCCTTATCTCCGGGCTGAAGAACTCGAGGACCGCGGTGACCTCGCCGCCACAGGCGACGGGGAAGAGGATCGCGGCGTGGAGGCCCGCCTGGCGCGCCGCCGAGGCGCGCACGAAGGTCTTGCTCTCGACCACGTCTGGGACCCACTCCGCCCGCCCGGACTCCCACACGATCCCCGGGAGACCGCCGCCGCGGGGGATCATGAGAGCGCGGGCGACGTCGACGAACGACTGCGTGTCGGTGCCGGGGGCCGCGTAGACGTCGATGCACCTCAGCATGTCGACCGCTTCGTCGATCCTCCAGAGCGTCCCGCACGTCCAGTTGAAGCCGCGGGCGATCGCCTCCAGCAGGCGCGGCGCGGCCTCCTCCAGCGAGGACGACTCGGCGAGCACCTTCACCACGGAGTACTGCGCCTCGAGCCGCCGCTCCGTCCTCTTGCGGTCGGAGACGTCCCTGAAGAACCAGGCCCAGCCGTAGGAGCGGTCGGGGGATCCGCGCAGCGGCGTGCCGTAGGCCTCGAAGACGCGGCCGTCCTTCAGCTCCAGCTCGTCTCGCGGTGTCCTGTCGGGGTGGCGGTAGAGGTAGAGGACGCGCTCCTCGAACCCCTTCGGGTCGACGAGCTGGTCGAAGATCGCCTGCGTTATGTCCTGGTCGGACGCGGTCTCGAGAGCGTGCGCGGGGAGGCTCCACATCTCCGCGAAGCTCCGGTTGAACGACACGATGCTGCCGTCCATCCAGACGACGAGCGAACCCTCGAAGGAAGCCTCGAGCTGGCTCTCGAGGACCTCGATCTTGCGCTGCGCCTCGTCCGCGGCAGCGTCCGCCGGCAGACGCCAAGGTCGTGCCATCTCCCCCTCGATTTCGGATCCGGCCGCCCGCCGGGGCGACCGGTCGTCGGTAAGCCGAGTCAGAACCTTAGCAACGAAAGACCGGCGCGAACGGGTTCAGTAGGCTTTCGCCCACGTCGCCCGCTCGGTGCCGGGCCTGCCACAGACCGTGCAACCGGCGGCGGGATCCTCTCGCTCGAGAGGGAGGACCCGGATGCTCGCCTTCGTCTCGGCGGTCACGCGCTCCTCGCAGGCGGGATCGCCGCACCAGGGGCCGACCCAGAACCCGCCCTCGGCCTCGACGCCCTCCTTCAACGTGTCGAAGTCGGCCACCTCGTGCGTGTTGCCGGCAAGGAACGCCCGCGCGTCCGCGTACAGGGCATCCTGCGTGGCGTCGAGCCGCTGCCTCATGGTCGCGATCGCGTCGTCGATCGCGACCTGCTCCTTGTCGCCGGTGACGCGGGCTGCGACCGTGACCTGTCCCGCTGCGACGTCCCGGGGCCCGATCTCCACGCGTAGCGGCACCCCCTTCAGCTCCCACTCCGAGAACTTGTAGCCGGGCCGGTACTGGTCTCGGTCGTCCACGCGCACCCTTATGCCCGCGCCGGCAAGCGCGTCGCGGATCTTGCCCGCCGTCCCGAGGACCCCGCCCTGCTCCTCGTCGGTCCGGTAGATCGGGACGACGACGACCTGGACGGGCGCTACCGCGGGCGGGAGCCGCAGCCCCCGGTCGTCGCCGTGCGCCATGACCGTGCCGCCGATCATGCGCGTCGAGAACCCCCACGACGTCCCCCACGCATGCTCCTGCTCGCCGTTGCGGTTGAGGAACCGGACGTCGTACGCCTTCGAGAAGTTCTGGCCGAGGAAGTGGGACGTCCCGCACTGCAGCGCCTTGCGGTCGCGCATGAGGGCTTCGATCGGCAGCGTCTCGTCCGCGCCGGGGAAGCGCTGGGCCGCCGACTTGCGGCCGGCGAGCACCGGGATCGCGAGGACGTCCTGCGCCACCTCGGTGTAGACGTCCAGCATCCGGACCGTCTCCTCCCAGGCCTCCTCCTTCGTCGCGTGCGCGGTGTGGCCCTCCTGCCACCAGAACTCGCTCGTCCGGAGGAACAGGCGCGTGCGCAGCTCCCAGCGCACGACGTTGCACCACTGGTTGTAGAGGAGCGGGAGGTCGCGGTAGCTCTGGATCCACTTCCCGTACGTGGTCCAGATGACGGCCTCGGACGTGGGCCGGATGACCAGGGGGTCTTCGAGCTCCTCGCCGCCGCCGATCGTCACGACGGCGAGCTCGGGCGCGAACCCCTCGACGTGCTCCGCCTCCTTCTCGAGCACGCTCATCGGGAACAGCAACGGGAACATGAGGTTCTCGTGGCCGGTCGCCTTGAAGCGGTCGTCGAGCGCGCGCTGGATGTGCTCCCACACCGCGTAGCCGTGCGGCTTGATGACCTGCGAGCCGCGGGCCATCCCGTGCTCCGCCATGCCCGACCGCTTGACGACCTCCTGGTACCAGCCGGGGAAGTCGTCTTCCTGTCCCGGTAGCCGGCTCTCTTTCGCCATCACTCACTCACCCACAATCTGGACGATGATCGAACGCTCTTGCGCGTGGTCGAGCTCCAGCAGGAGCACGCGTTGCCACTGCCCGAGACGCAGCTGCCCGGCCATCGCCGGCAGCACGACGGACTTCGACCCGACTACCGTCCGCTTGCCGCCGAGTCGCTCGAGCGTCGTGCGGATGTCGGTGTGCAGCCCGGACTCCCGCTCGTTGATGAGTATTGCGCAGTCGCGGTGGGGCGCGAAGACCGTCACCTGTCCCGAGTCGATCCCCGACGCGCTCAGCGCCTGCTGGACCTCGTCGGTGATGTCGACGAAATCGAGCGCGGTCTTCGTCGTCGCGGTGCACTCGATCTGGTGCGTCCTCATGACGGGCATGGTCGCCGCTCGGCGAGCTTTCGGCAAACGTGCGCGGGCTCCGCGCGCCCACAACTTGTGCACAAACTGTGGGGCGAATGGGTCGAAACCTGTCGAGAACGCGAATCTTTCGCGGCCTCGCCACTTCTTGTTCACGCGCTATTGACCCGGGGTTTGGGACGCCCTATGTTGCGTCTCGTCCCAAGCAGTCAAACGGCGCAGGCGCCGCCGGCACCAACCGCAAGGGAGGTGCCGCCCGGCCGGCAGGAAAGCTCTTCGGAACGGCCCCGCCGGCAGGGAGCGGAGGACCGGTTCGCCGGTCGTCCGAGGTGGCGACGGGCCGGGCGGTTGCTTGGGACACTTGAGATTGGCCCCAAAGCCACTGGGTCTAGCCCGGTCGCTTTGGGACCCGGGTGAGAGGCCCGAGTGGCTCGAGGACAACGCTCCAATAACCGGTCACGGCCGGCTACCGAGCGGCCCCTCCGGTTACTCGGGCCTTTCTCTTTCCGTCGCCGTCTCCCTTTCCGGCCTCCCCCGAGCGGCGCAACTTTCCTGCTTGGCGCCGCGTCGTATGGGAATAGAACCGGCGGGTTGCCGTTTTCCGCTTCCCATAAGCCTCATCCGTACGTAGGGTTGGCCGCGCGGATGCCCGTGCGAAGTCGTGAAGGAGTGCGGTAGGTGCTAGCCGACGACGACGAGATCGAGAACGAAGAAGAGCTCGACGACGACGAGCTCGAGGGTGACGACGACGAGGAGCTCGCGGTCGTCGGATCCGACGACGAGGACGAAGAAGACGAGTCGAGCCTCGAGGAGCTGCTCGCGCAGCGGGCCGCGGCGCGGCGGGGGACCGACGAGGCCGAGGACGAGGACGACCTCCTGGGGCTTGCGTCCGAGCCGGACGCGATCACCCCGCTCGAGCCGATCCCGGCCCGCGTCATCCCGCTTAAGGACCGCCAGGAGTTCGTGTGCAGCCACTGCCGGCTCGTGAAGGCGAGGGTCCAGCTCGCCGACGCCGAGCGCGGTCTGTGTCGCGACTGCGTCTGACGTAGGGCACCGGCGTTACGGTGCACGCATGGCTTCTTCTCGTGCGCTCGTGATCGTCCCCACCTACAACGAGAGGGACAGCATCGGCGAGGTCGCGCGCCGGCTGTTCGACGCGGCCGGCGACGCCGTCGAGCTGCTCGTGGTCGACGACGGCTCTCCGGACGGGACGGCGGAGCACGTGAAGCACCTCGCGCAGGGCCGCGACCCGATCCACCTCATCGAACGCTCGCACAAGCAGGGTCTTGGCACCGCGTACGTGACCGGGTTCCGCTGGGCCCTCGAGCGCGGGTACTGGGCGATGGTCGAGATGGACGCCGACCTCTCGCACGATCCCGCCGACGTCCCGCGGCTGCTGCACCGTGTCCGCACGGGCGCCGACCTCGCGATCGGCTCGCGCTACGTCGACGGGGGAGGGACGGAGAACTGGGGGCCTCTGCGCCGCGCTCTGTCGGCCGCGGGGAACTTCTACGCGCGGGCGTGGCTCGGGTACCCGGTGAGGGACTCGACCGCCGGTTTCCGGGCGTACCGGGCCGAGACGCTCGCGGCGCAGGACCTGTCGGCGGTGCGGACCGAGGGCTACGGTTTCCAGATCGAGATGACGCGGCGGGTGTGGCACGCCGGGGGCACGATCGTCGAGGTCCCGATCGTCTTCACCGAGCGCGTCGCCGGCAAGTCGAAGATGAGCCGCCGCATAGTGGTCGAGGCGCTCGCCCAGGTGACGCGCTGGGGGCTGCGGGACCGCTTAGGGTTCGCCGACCGCTGGGGCCGACGACATTAGCTCCGTCCAGTTCTGCGCCGCTTCTCGACACGCCCCACGCCAGGGTGACAAGGCACTCTCCCGCGCCGCGCGGGCGTATCCAATTGCTGCCACGTTCTGTAAGGTTATGGATGAAACCGGGGGTCATGGCGGAGCAGCAAAGGAAATGCCACGATGTGTGGCGAATCGTGGCATTACGTCACGCATCGTAGCCAGTCGAGGAGGAACTCCTGAGCATGCCGGTCCAGACGCACGCGGACCAATTGATCGCGTTATGTGCTGTCTGGATACGCGTCTCTCAGGATTTTGAACACCTAGGCGACGGCGCGGCAGAAATGATTGTTGAAGAAAACCTTCTCCTTAGCGATAGTCCCATTACGGCGGACGAAATCCGTGACGATGTCCTGACAACTCCTCTCGGGCTTGTCGGCCTGAATCGCGAACGGCTGGTCCGCACGCTCGATCGCCTCGTGGCTGAAGGAAAGGTGATCCGGCTGAGTCAAGACGATGCCCCGAGATATGCCTTGAGCACTGAAACGCGGGAAGTACTGCTTACAGAACAAGCGGAGGGAGAAAGACGATACCGTGAAGTCATAAGGCGACATTTCCGAGAGCAAGCCGACCGGTATGACGCGCCCTTCCGGAAAATCGTCTACCGATTCTTCGCAGAAATGGGTGAGGGCTATCTCGCACATTTGGACGGAGGATCGCCTCTTGAAGACCCGGCTGGGAAACGGGCACTTGTCCTGGCGATGGAATCGGTTGCCGACGAAGATGGCGTAGACGCGGAGGTTCTGCGTCGAGCTGTACAAAGCTTCCTCGGCACCCATGAGCCAGATGCCATCTTGCTGAAATGGACACTCTGCCAGAATTTCTTCGTCCTTAAGACGCTCGGCTTGGATCCTGACAGCTTGATACTGTCACGTGCGCTATTCACGCGGAGCGTCTTCTTCCTCGATACCAACCTCGTAGTAGATGGGCTCGTGGACGTCCGGAAATCTCATCGAGATTTCCATCGGTTGATGGAAGCATGTAAGTCACTTGATATCGAGGTAGTCGTGTCGGCGATCACGCTGACCGAGTTCAATGACTTCGTACAGCACCAAATCCAGTGGGTTGAGTATAAGGAGGGTCTCATCCCCGAGAAGCCTGAACGACGGATGGACACAGATTTCAGACGTCGTTACGAAATGGAACGCGGCAAGGCAGGCTTCAGTATTGAAGGTTTCTTCCGGCACCTGATGAATCCGGCCCAACGGCTCCGCCTTGAATATGGAATTGAGGTGGTGGACGACGCCTGGTTTGAGCGAGCAGCGGATTCTCCACAGACCAAGCAAGACGCAGCGACGATTCGACTTTACGCTCAGCGAGCGCGACGGGGACGCCCTAAGGGAAAATTGGCAGCGGAGCATGACGCGATCATGTTGCGTCGAATACGCAGGGACTCATCGGCGGAAAAGCCCGTCTGGTTCGTGACGTCCGACACCACGTTGCCTCCCTCGAAGGTAGGTGAGCAAGAGCGAGGAGCACGGTGGATCGCGCTTACCGCGCTTCTTCACTGGATTTCTCCGCTGGCTCGAGGCGGACTCTCCGGCATGAGCTACGCTGATATTTTCTCCGAGGCGATGAATTACCAGCTGCTGCCGAGTCGCACGTTCTTTACCTCAACCGATTTCCGGGTCTTCAAGGAGTGGAAGGCCGCATGCGGCGACATCGCTCCAACGGATGTGCAACGATGCTTCTCGTACATTCAGTGCAACGCACCCGACATAGACCTGCTTGAGCACAACGAGCGATCTCTTCTCGCGCGGGGCATCAAGGCAAACCGAACTGACTCGGTCAAGCGTCATGAGGAGCGCGTGGCGGCGTTAGAGGCTCGCGTTGCAGAGCTTGAGACTACTGTTGGCCAACAAGACGAAGCCCTAAACAAGAAGACCGAGTTCCTAGCCAAGACGGCGGCCCACTTGACGGCCGCCAGCCGACGCAGAAGGGCCCAGACGGTTGCGGTAGCAGGCGTCCTCTCGACGGGATACGTAGCGCTTGCATGGCTAGGTTGGGCGATTGTCGATAATCCTCTTGACTCCAATTTCCAAGCGTTCAAAGATGCAATCCTGCCAATGACCGCCACGGCTGGATTCGGGTTGACCGCGACGCGTGTAGCAATTGCTCGTGATCTCAAGGCTCTTGGCGGTGGTCTTCGATCGCTCTTTGAATCTGCTCCCACCGAGCAACCGTAAATGGAAAGTCCATGCGGCAGGGCACGACCTTTCTCACGTTTCGGCACCATACGATGCCTCCTGCCGTGGCGCGCACGTGTCTCTTCCTGAGTGGTGTCGGAAACGTCGGAGGTCAACGGTCGTGGCGGTGCGGCTTGACCTTCTCGGCGGGCTTGCAGACGTGGAGCGCGTCGTCCTCGACGAACGTCTCGGTGCGCCTCGCCACCGCGCGGTACCGTCCGGCGTGGTCCGGCACGACCGCGCGGTATCTCCCGCGCCCGTTCGTCGTCGCGTTCTGCAACGTCTTCCACCGGCCGTCGACGCGTCGTTCGACTTCCACCGGCTGGGCCACGGTGCAGTCCCTATAGTCGTCGCCGGCGTCGCGGAGACGGAGCTTCCCGTAGACGAGCAGCTCGTCCTCGTTCCCGTGGGCGAAGCGCATGTTGACGGTGCGCAGATGTCCGAGCACCGGTTCGTCGAGATCCGGCGGCGGCTCTTCCCACGACACGGTCAACGTCTGCGAGATGCACCTTCCCGTCGGCGGTGACCCGCCGGGCCCGGCGGGTTGCTCGCACTCGTCGTCCGACGCGCCCGGCCCCCGCACGCTCCCGGGCGTGCCGTAAGGGCTGATCTCCGCCACGATCGCAGAGGTCCCCGGGCCGTCTGCGACCAGTGCAAGGCGTACGACGCCGTCGCCCCCGGTGTGGACGAGGATGGAGGAAGCGGTCGAGTCCACGAACTTCGCCGGCCCGTTCTCCCGAAGCTCGACCGGGACGTTCGTCAGAGGCGCTCCCCGACGGTCGGTCACGAGGACGGCGACGACGTGGTCTTCTCCCGTCTCGGTCCAGCGGTCCGCGACGTCACAGGCAATCGTTACGCCGGCATCCTCGTGGCAGAGCGAGACGTGGCGCGGAGCCGTCGGGTCCGGCGGTGGTGTCGGCGTGACGGTCGGGGTCGGGGTCGGCGTCGGCGTGAGCGTCGGTGTCGGCGTCGGGGTCGGCGTGAGCGTTGGTGTCGGCGTCGGGGTCGGCGGGGGAGTCGGAGTCGGAGTCGGAGTCGGCGTCGGGGTCGGCGGGGGAGTCCAACCGGCGGGCACGGTCCACGTCCTCTGCACGGAGTCCTGGGGCTCGTCCGGATTGGGCCTTCCGACCACGCCGCCCTGGTCGAGGAAGAAGACGATCGTATCCGTCCCGGGCCCGGTGGCCGGTGGGTCCTGGAACGTGCACGTCGACAGCCCCTGCGAATTGGTGGAGGTGCACGAGTAGACGTGCGAATCCGTCGACCCCGGGGTGTAGTTGGGACTCGGGCCCGCGGCGCGATCCGAGACGTCGCCGCTGTCCGACGCGTCGGCGAGGAAGATGCTGCTCGGCGTGACGCCTACCATCGGATTGGAGTCGGCCGAGATGTGCACGGTGACCGTGTGCAGCGTCCCGTTCTCGCCCGTCGACGACTCGGGAGACGCGTCGAGCCTCTTCGCCAGCCAGATCTCGATGGGTAGCCACGAGTTCCGCGCAGAGTCCGTCGGTTCGTGCGCCTCGAGGACGTCGTCGTCGTCGCCGGGCGCGCCGTCGTCACCCGAGTCGAGCCACACCAGCACGTCGACGGTGGTGGAGCCGTCGGCACGCGACATCGAGACCCCGAACGTGACGTAGCCGTTCGCGTCCGTCGGACCCACCTCGCCGTGGACCGTGGTGTTGCGGCCGGGCTGGCCCGCCGTCTGAGCGGGGTTGTTGCCCGAGACGTCGGAGAACGCGGTCCCGCCCTGTCCCGTGGGGTTCGGACCGGTGGGGCTCGGCAGGTCGCAGAAGCCGAGCTCCCGGCTCTCGTGAGGCTCCGTCCCGGCGTTCCGCAGGCTCTGGCGGACGTCGAGCGTCGCGCCCGGGACCGGCTCGCCTCCGGGGCCGGTCAGCCGAGCCGTGAACTGGTTGCAGCCCGGCGCCGGTGAGGTGTCCTGCTCGGGAACCAGCGTGACCTGCATCGGAGACGTCTGCGCCGCCGCCGTTGCGGTCACTCCCGCCGGCAGCAGGAGCGTGCCGGCCAGCGCCACGATCCGAATCCGCGCACTGATGCGTACTGTACTTATAGCCAACCCCCTTCGAACCTCGCTACATGATGCACAACGTCCGGGCCGCGCAAAAGTAGTCGGGAACGGCCTTTTTCAGGGTCGTCGCTGGTCGCCCATAATGTACGCTATGTAAACTAGCTTGGCGGAGAGCCCCGCTCCTCCTACAGCGTCCTCTGGAGCTTCGCCGAGCGGCCCAGCTGCGGGACGTCGTGCACGATCGAGTTCTCCATCAGATACAGCCCCGAGTACGTGAGCGCGTAGTCCCTGAGCCCGTAGCGGTGGTCGTAATCCTCGGTCGGCCTCGGCAGTGCCCCGCCGACGATCCGGATCTTGCCCTTGCCGAGCTCGAGCTCCCCGACGCTCACCCGCCCCTCGCGGGTCGTCGCCACGACGTGGCCGCCGGCCTCCGTGAACGCCGTCTCGTCGACGACCGTCATCGGCGAGCACTCGTTGCCGATGCAGTAGCCGAGGATGGCCGCCTCGACGAGCTGGCGGGCGTTCGGGCGCAGCCCGGCGACCATCGGGTGCTCGAAGTCCTGGATGTCCGCGTACGGCTGGTAGACCTTGACGTTGCTCACGGCGCCGCCGTCGACCACTCCGATCTTGTGCAGCACCCGCAGCGCCCGGTCGGTGAGCACGAGGTTGCCACCCTTCTCGACCCACCGCCTGAGGTTCGTGAAGTAGGTCTTCGGCGAGGCGACCCTCCCCTTCTTGTCGCGGGGACGGGCGCGGTCGGCGACGACGAGCGTGTCGAGTCGGTCGAGGTAGCCGCGCACGCGGGCGATCTTGCGAGTGCTCATCGGGACGAACGGCTCGGGCATCAGCCGCGACGTGTCGGCGAACCATCTCATGTTCGTCGCGCGGTAGTGCCGCTGGCGCACCTTGCGTCCGTCGGCGCCGATCCCGTTCTGGCCCGGGCCGGGCAGCCTTCCCGCCCCGTTGCGGTCGCGGTCGGTGACCGGCTTCGGGTCGAAGACGTAGCCGGCGGTCCCCTTCGGGTCGACGGTGACGTTGTGGGTGTTGAACTCCTTCGACTGGTACAGCGCGTACGCCATCGCGGTCTTGATGATCGCCCGCGTCGCGTTGATGTGGTTCTCCTGCAGGTAGACGTTCCAGTTCTTGTCGGGCACCGTGTGGTTGAGGAAGATCTCGTAGTCCATCCCGGTGACGCCGAGGTCGGTGGCGAGGTAGTCGCCGATGAAGCCGGTGTCGGTGTACCCGAGGGTGTCCCAGACGGTCGCCCAGTGCGCCGGCTTCGTCGGCACGTCCTCGTCGGGCGAGCCGCTGTTGCCGCCGTGCGCGTTCTCGATCTGGTCGATGATGCCTGCATAGAGCGTCGCGTCGATAACGGACTTCGTCCGTTCGGCGATCGCCATCAGGCGCCGGTGGTCGACCGAGTCGAACTCGCCGGCGGGATACATGATGTCGACGTACGCGTTCGAGGTGAGCTCGCCGTGGACGTCCGCGCCGTATGCCATGCGACCACCTATGCCCTGCGACGCGACGCGGTGCATGAACCGGTGCCCGTAGAACATCTCGCTCTCCTGGAGCGGGTTGCGGTTCTCGTTGATACGCCCGATCGTCGGCATCTGGCGGTTGAGGTCGGTGCCGAGGCCGTTGCCGCGCTCGTACGGGAGCGGGGGCTCGTGGTAGTGGTCCCCCACCGCCCAGCCGTCGGGGTTGAAGTCGACGAGGTAGACCGCCTCGCGCTTCAGGACCTGGGCGACGTCGTACTCGTGGAACTTCGGCTTGCGGCCTGTCGTCGTCTCGTAGTTGTCGATGCCGTCGCTGATCGTGCCGCCGTCCCCGGCCGCGCGGGCGAGGTCCTCGGCCGTGCGCAGGCCTCCCTCGAGGCCTCCCCTCTCGTTCCCGTGTACCGACAGCGAGAAGAACAGCGTCTCCTTGCCGCGATCCGGGACCCTGTGGTCGGTGATCTTGACCACCCAGATGTCGTGGCCGTCGCCGGTGTCGTCCTTCTCGTACGAGCGGACGTTGTCCTCGCCGGCGCTCACGGCGTCGTCTTCGTAGAGGGACGAGAGCTTCGTGACCGAGATCCAGCGGGGGTACGCCTCGGCGAGGTACTCGATGCCGTGCTGGTACTCGCGGAACCCCGTGGGGTCGGGCAGGAACTGGACGTACGAACGGGCCACGGCGGCTTCCGGGAAGATGCGGCCGCCGCACGTCGCCTGCGGGGGGCCGCCCATGTAGCCGTCGGTGCACACGGGCGTCGCGCCGGCGGCCGCGGGGAAGAGCAACGCCGCGACCACGCCGAGAATCGTGCCTGCTGCCGTCTTACGAAACCTCACCGCGACGCCTCCCTGCCGAGACCGGTTCCTTGCCCGTCAGTTCCCCCGCCCGCCGCCCAGGTCGAACGGCGCCTTGATCACGAGCTTCACGTTGCGGTCCTTGCGGCGCCCTGCGGCCTCGCACTTCGCCTGCCCCACGCGCACGCACGCGTCGTAGTACGCCTCGACGCGCGACACCGACGAGAGGTAGCCGACGGCGGACTGCGCGCCGCGATCGGGGTCCGGAGCCGCGCCCTGGTCCACGATCGTCCCGTAGACGAAGACACTGTCCGCCGCTCCCCCGCGGCCCGGCGTCCACGCGATCTCGATCAGCCGGGACTGCTGCGGCCAGTCGATGTGCGCGGCGGTGTTGACCTCCCAGAAGCCGCGCGCGGGGTCCTTCTCGCCGGGGGCCGGGAAGGCCCTGACGGCGTTGTTGTGCTCGTGGCCGTTCACCCATGCGACGACGTTCGGGAACCGGTGGAGCAGGTTCTTCAAGCCCTCGCCCTCGGCGCACTCGGGCTGATCGCTCTTTCGGAAGCAGTGGAACGGCTGGCCCTCGACGTCGCCGCCGGGATTCCGCAGGGTCGGCGACGAGTGGTGGGAGAACAGCACGATCAGGCGGTCGCGGCCCTTCTTGTTGCGGCGCGGCTCGCCGCCGGCGAAGTACCTGGTGCTCCACCTCCGGAGCTCTTTCTTCAGCCACTTGAACTGCGGGTCCGGGACGTGCCCGTCGGAGACGCCGTCGTAGGAGATCGTGTCGAGCGAGATCCCGCGCAGTTTTCGGCCGACCGGGAAGCTGTAGTAACCCGCGCGCGCGTCGTGCATCGGGTCCTCCGGCGCGCGTGCGAGGCCGTGGCCCCGTGGCGTGCCGTCGCTCTGGAAGAACTCCTCCACCAGCTCCTCGTGGTCGACGAAGGCGCGCTCACCGTCGGCCGGCACCGCTTCGGAGCTCGTCGCGAGGGCGTTCGCCATGAGGTTCTGCAGCTGCTCGGCGTCCCCGGGATCGTCCGGGCAGTTGTCGTATCCGTCGATCGGGACGAACGCCTTCCGGCCGCCGACCGCGACGGCCTCGAACCCCGGGTTCTGCGGGGCGTTGCCCTGGACGAGCCCGTCGTGGTTGCCGAGCACCGCGTACCACGGCACCTTCGTCCCGACGGCGTCGAACGGCTCCTGCGCGAGCTCGAGCACCTCGAGCGGCAGCGCCGGCGCGAAGTGCTCCTGTGTGTAGCCGTGGTACCCGCGTCCGCCCGAGCTCGGGTCGACGCGGTCGCCGTCGAGCAGGTCGATGAACCATCGCAGCTCGTTCAGCTGGTTGTTGTCGATGTTGTCGCCGGTCGAGACGACGAACGACAGCGGCACGCCGGTGGCGGGGCCGTAGTCGATCTTGGCCAGGCGCCGCAGCATCGAGTCGCCGACCTGCAGCGACATCGCCTCCTGGACCCGGTACGCCGCGTTGAACGGCGTGCCGCAGCCGTCGAAGTACTCGACGCGGGCCGGGGACTCCTCGTCGATCACGTGGACGTCGCTCAGCTGCTTGAACCCGGCGAGCGGCCGCCCGGTGCCGCCGGGATCGCGCCAGCCGAGCGTGCGCGTGACCCGCCGCTCGCCCGGGCCGTAGGAGAGGTCGCGGTCGCCCTCGGCCACGATCGTGCGGTCGAGGGTCGTGAGGGGAAGCGGAGGAGGGATCGTGGGAGACGCGGCCGCGCCGAACGCGACGGTAGACGCGAGCGCCCCCGCCAGGATCACCTCGAAGACCCGTCCCCTAGGCATGCTCGCGTCAGCTTACGTCCGCTTCGATCTTCTGGTCATCGCCATGACGCCTTGGGTTGAGACACCCGGCGCGGGGTCGTCGACAGCCACGCCGTCGGGGGGGCATCGGGGGGCCATCGGCATACCCGGCTATAGGGTTGGCGGCGTAGACGATCGGAAGGTGACGCCATCGCCACTCCCTCCCCCACCCGACGCGCCCTGCTGCTCTACGACGGGACCTGACGGTTCTGTCGCTGGGCGGCGCGGTGCGTCGCCGGGGTGGACCGGAACGGAAGGATCGCGTTCCTCCCTATGCAGGACGAGCGCGCGGCCGCGGCGGCATCTGCGGTACCCGCCGAAGTCCGCTTCCAGACCTTCCATCTGATCGCCGAAGACGGGCGCGGATTCTCCGGCGGCGCCGCGGTCGTCGAGACACTCGCGCGCCTGCGGGCGACGCGGAGGCTCGCGCCCCTTCTTCGAAGGGGGCCGCTACCGGCGATCGTCGACGCGTTGTACAGGCTCCTGGCGAAGACGAAGGGTGTGGTCGGGAAGGTCGTGCCGGACGCGCCGGGACCGGAGCGGTGGCCTTGACGGCTCGGCTAGAGGCGCTGGTCGGGCGCGGCGGATCGGGATGGGCGCCGGCGTCAGGTTCTCGAGCGGGAGGAAGGCGAGCAGGCACATGACGTGTGGCCAGAACACGATCTCGATCGTCGCGAAAGTGATGGCGTGGAACAGGAATGCGGAGCCGAGGTAGAAGTGACGAATCCGGCCTCGCGCGAGGAGCAGTGGCGAGGTGAGCTCGAAGATCACGATCAGGTACTGGCCGACGCGCAACACCCACGGAACCGTCGCGAGGGGATCGGCGAGATCGGTCCCCCGCCGCAGCACCGCTCGCAGGAGCGTCGCACCGTTCACCCAGTCGAGACCCCCGAAGCGGAACTTCGCGAAGGCCGAGAGGAAATAGGTCGCGACGACCGCCACCTGGATGCATCTCACAGCCCAGGCGGCCTTCTCGTCGGGCGTCTTGTCCCTCCACGAAACCTTCCCCAGCGTAGGGAGCACCGCCAATGCCACCAGGAACGCGAACCTGTCGTGATCGACCTTTCCGTACGAGAACGCGATCAGCATCCACTCGAGGTACAGCGCGAACACGAGCGCGCCGCCGAACCTGACCGCACGTCCCGTCGCGGCGAGGGCGGCGGACGTGAGCAACGCGTACTTCACGACGTCCACGAACATCGGCGACGGAGTCGGCAGCGGCAAGATCCGGCCGATCATCAGCGGGTGGTACTGGCTGCCCGGAACCAGCCCGTTGTCTGCGACCCACGGCAACAGGACGAAGACGTCGAGGAAGATGAAGCCATACATCAGCGTGCGAAGCCACGCGATGCGGCCCCGCGGCAGGGGCGCGAACCACCAGGACACGATCGCGTCGAGGACGCGCACGCGGCCCGGGCGGGAGCTTCGCCCCTGCGGGACGTCTCGTGCCACGTTCAGTCCCGCCTCAACGTCGCGACCGTCACGACGGTCTCTCCCGCCGGCAGGCCGTCTTCGATGTCGTAGGTCCGCTCGCGCAAGCGCAGCGCGACGAAGTCTTCGTCTCCTCGGCCGAACGTGTCGTAGGCGTCGCTCATCGCGGCCAGCACGTCCATCGGGGGCTGGGCGAGCTTCCCCAGCTGACCTTCGATGTCGGCGCGGCGAAGTCCGAAGTCGTCGAACCGCACGCCCACCCAGACGCCTGCCTTCGTGAGGCCCTCGACCTCGGTCGCCCACACCTCGCCGTCGAGCTCCTGCTTCGTGGAATACATCCGGAAGGGCCCGAACGGGAAGTTGTCGTCGTCGCCCCAGATGGTCCCGGCGCAGAGGAGCGCGAGCGTGACGACCCCACCGGCCACGCGCACACGTCTACCCGTTGCCATTCGCCGCCCCCTGCCGGACACCCTGATCCACCCGAAGGTAAGCACCTCGGCCGGAAGGCGCAACCACCTGCGGGCGCTCGCTGCCCGGTCGCGGCTAGAAGACGAGGGAGATCAACTTCGGGTGACGCGCGCTGAGCCGGTTTTCGTAATCCACCCCGACGACGTCGAACGAGCTAGTGCCGGTGGCACCCGGGGCGGCCCTTCTGGCACCGGGGGCGGCGCGGCTCCGGCGGTTCCTCCGTCGCGCGCGTGCGGCTCTCCGCGATCGCGGCGGCGACGTCCTCCTGCACCGGCGGGTACGGAGCCCCCGCGAACGGCCGGTTCGCGCACGCATAGAGGGTCTCGATCTCCGGGGGTCCGGTCTCTCCGGTGAAGTCGTTGTTCCCGAAGCAGTTGTCCGCGCCGGTGCCGTCCCAGGCCAGCGGGTGCTTCGCCGCGTCCCGGACGCGATTGCGGACGACGGTGTTGTTGACGGGGAGGGAGCCGTCCGGTGTCTGCGTCACGAGCACGCCGTAGCGGGCGTGGCCGAGGATGACGTTGTCGCGGACGACGCTGTTCTCGACGCCGGCGAGCCAGATGCCGGTCCCGAACGGGATCCCGAACGTCTCGGCGATCCCCGCCGGGGGCACCGACGCGTGGTCGTTGTCGGAGACGGTGTTGCCGACGACGAGCGTCCCGCGGCCGGGGGCCTCCTCGACGGCGGGAAGCGTGTTCGGCGCGATGCCGACGCCGTTGCGCACGAACGTCGAGCTCCGGACCGTGACGCCCGTCGCGTTCGTCCCCGAGTAGCCGAGATAGCTCCTCTCCGCGTGCAGGTCCTCGAGGAGCGCGCCGCAGCCCATGCATCCGGCGACGGAGAAGGCGGAGTCGCCGCTCCCCCACCCGAACGACGCCCGGATGACGCCGTCGTACGAGCGATACGCGTAGACACCGCGCGTGTGGTTGTTGATCGCGTCGATCCGCTCCGCGGTGTAGCGGCGCGCGCCGTCGAAGAACACGCCGTTGCCGGTGAACTCGCGGACGGTGAGGTTCGCGATCGTGACCTTCCGCGCGCCCTCGACGGCGATCCCGTGCGCGCGCTCGCCGTCGCCGTCGAGCACAGTGCGGAAACGGTCGGTGCCGCGGACGATCAGGTCGTCGGTCGTAACGCGCACGTCGCCGCGGTAGTTCCCCGGCCCGACGACGATCGTGGAGCCGGGCTCGGCCGCGTCGACCGCCGCCTGGATCGTCTTGAAGTCGCCGGGCACCTCGATCTTCGGCCGCTCCTCCTTGCCTCCCCCTGCATCGGGCGGCGGCGGGTCGCCGACGATGACCACGCCCCACATCCCCTGCCGGCCCGCGCGGCCGTGGAAGCTGCAGTGGTAGTAGAAGTAGCCCTCCTTCTCGAACGTGTGGCTGAAGTGCTGTCCCCTCTGCAGGTCGCCGGAGAGGAACTCGCCGGTGTCGGAGGTGACGTCGTGGACGCGCACCCCGGAGTTCGTCCACGTGACGGTGTCGCCCGGGTCGATCCGGACCTCCTGCGGCGCGAAGAGGTTGTCCCTGATCGACACCGCGGTGTCGGCCGCGCCCGCGGCCCCCGGGAGGCCCGCGACGATGCAGGCCGCTGCCCCCGCGGCGAGCAGCGTGCGTCTTGCCCTTGGCCGCTCGCCCAGGCGACCGGTCGCTTTTGCCCTTGGCCGCTCGCCCAGGCGACCGGTCGCTTTTGCCCTTGGCCGCTCGCCTAGGCGACCGGTCGCTTTAATGGACGTGCGCGCCATGGCGGAGGGCTTCGCGCGTCGATCTGGTCAGCTGGCCGTCCTCCGTCTTCACGACGAACACCCCGGACATCCCGGCATCGGAGTGGCCCTGCACGTGACAGTGGTACATCCAGGCGCCCGGCCCCACGTGCTCGCCGGCGATCACCTGGAACCCGAAGGAGTCCGCCGGGCCGACGACCTTGTTGTCGATCAGCCGGGTCGGGTCGTCGACGGCCGCGGGCATGCCGGTGCGGTTGTCGGTCCACCGGTGGCCGTGGAGGTGGAACGTGTGGAACTGGTCGCCGTGGCCGATGACGACGAACTCGACGCGCTCGCCGGCGTTAGACGTGCAGCGGGGCGTGTCCGGGTCCTTGCGCAGGTTGAACGTCGTCTTGATCATCACGAGCACGCAGGTGCGCACGGGTTCCGGATCCCCCGCCCGCCGTACGACGAAGGCGCCGAACAGGCCCGCGTAGACGCCGCCGGTCCCGTGGGGGGTGCCGAGGCAGTGGTCGTGGTAGTGCCAGTACCCGGCGCTGCCGGCGTCGATCGTCCCGTCGGCGCGCGTCGCCGGGAGGTGGGCCTGGAAGAAGTACGTCTTCGTCCGCCCCGGCGCGACGCAGCTGTCGTTGAGCGGCGTGCCGTCGCTCGCGACCGTGTACTCGACGCCGTGCGAGTGCATGCTCACGCGCCGCTTCGCGTCGTTCGTCAACGTGACCGCGATGCACTCCCCCTCGGTCATCTCGATCGTCGGTCCGGGGATCCGGGCGTTGTCGGGCGTAGTTCCGTAGCCGATACGTCCGCCGCCCAGCGGCTCGGCGAACAGCGAGAGCGACTGGTCGGGGTCCGAGCACACCTGGGGGTCGGCCTGGAGGTCGGCGGCGCGCGCGCGTGTGGACCGGTCGCCTGGGCGAGCGGCCAGGGACAAAGCCGAGCCTCCGGGCCCGGCGGTGATCAGGGAGAGCACCAGGACGATCCTGGGGGTGGTGCGGCGCATGGTGACCTTTCGTTTCGGCGACGGGACATCGAACCACGCGGCCCCCGGGATCGGATCCGGAAAAGCGTACGCAATCTGCGCAATAACGGACTATTCGGGTATCCAGCGGACCTTCAGGTCGCGGGCGGCACGGGCCTCGTCCGGCCGCCGCACGGGCGTCGTCCGCGGCGCGTCGTGCAGGAGCGCCGGGTCGGACTCGGCCTCGGCGGCGATCGCGTTCAGGGCCGCGGCCAGGCCGTCGATCGTCTCCTTCGACTCGGTCTCGGTCGGCTCGACCATCAGCGCTTCCTCGACGACGAGCGGGAAGTACACCGTCGGCGGGTGGTACCCGAGGTCGATCAGGCGCTTCGCGACGTCCATCGCCTTGACGCCGTGGCGCTTGAGCGGCTTGGCGGTGGCGACGAACTCGTGCATGCACGTCCCCCCGAACGCGGTAGGGAACGACTCCGCGATCAGCTCGCGCAGGTAGTTCGCGTTGAGGACGGCGCGCTCCGCGACCCGCCGCAGCCCCTCGGGGCCGAGACAGCGCAGGTACGCGTACGCGCGCACGTTGATGCCGAAGTTGCCGTGCCACGAGTGGATGCGCCCGATCGAGTCCGGGCGGTCGTGGTCCCACCGCCACCTCCCGGCCCCCTCGTCCCACCCCAGGACCGGCGCGGGCAAGAAGCGCTCGAGGCGCTCGGAGACCGCGAGCGGACCGGAGCCGGGCCCTCCCCCGCCGTGCGGCGTGGCGAACGTCTTGTGCAGGTTGAGGTGGACGATGTCGAACCCCATGTCGCCGGGCCGGACGACGCCGACGATCGAGTTGAAGTTCGCGCCGTCGTAATAGAGGAGGCCGCCGACCGCGTGCAGGGCCGCCGCGATCTCCTTGATGTCGCGCTCGAACAGCCCGAGCGTATTGGGGTTCGTCAGCATCAGCCCGGCGACGTCGTCGTCGAGCGCGGCGCGGAGCGCGTCCAGGTCGACGAGGCCACGCTCGTCCGACGGCACCTCCTGCGCCTTGTAGCCGGCGAGGCTCACGCTCGCCGGGTTCGTCCCGTGCGCCGAGTCGGGGATGATCACGCGGCGTCGGGTGTCCCCGCGCGACGCGTGGAACGCCCGCATGATCAGCAGCCCCGTCAGCTCCCCCTGCGCGCCGGCCGCCGGCTGGAACGTGAGCGCGGCCATCCCCGTCGCCTCGCACAGCGCGCGCTCCAGCGTGCCGAGGAGCTCCAGCGCGCCCTGCGCCAGGTCCTCGTCCGCCGCCGGGTGCAGCGCGCGGAAGCCCTCGAGCGCCGCCGCGTCCTCCGCGAGCTTCGGGTTGTATTTCATCGTGCAGGAGCCGAGCGGGTACGCGCCCACGTCGATCGCCCAGTTGCGCTGCGAGAGCCGCGTGTAGTGCTGGACGAGGTCCCGCTCGCTCACCTCGGGCAGCAGCGGAGGCGACTTCCGGCGCTGCGACTCGGGCACCAGGTCGTCGACCGTCACGCCGTTGCGGGAGTCCGGCAGCGACCACGCGCGCCGGCCGGCGCGCGACCGCTCGAAGATCGGCGCGGAGCCGTCGTCGCCGGCGCGCGTTCCCGCAGAGGGTTGCAGGCTCACGACTCCGCCAGCTCCTTCTCGACCGCCTCGGCGAGACCGTCGATCTCCGCTTCCGTCCGGCGCTCGGTGACCGCGACGAGCAGCGAACGCTCCATGCCCCCGTAGTAGCGGCCGAGCGACGGGCCGACGAGGTAGCCGCGCCCCGCGAGGCGCTTCGCGAGCGATGCCGCGTCGACGGGCGTCTCGAGCACGAGCTCCTTGAACCTCGGCCCCGCGTAGGTCAGCTTGCACCCCGGCACCGCGGCGAGGCGCTCCGCCGCGAGCGCGGTCCTCGTCAGGCACAGCTCGCCGAGCCGCCGGAGCCCTTCGGGACCGAGCCACGACAGGTAGATCGTCGCGACGATCGCCATGAGCGTCTGGTTCGTGCACACGTTCGACGTCGCCTTCGCGCGCCGGATGTGCTGCTCGCGGGCCTGGAGCGTGAGGACGTAGGCGCGCCGGCCGTCGGCGTCGAGCGTCTCGCCGGCGATCCGGCCCGGGACCTGGCGGACGAGCGCCAGCCTGGTGGCGAACAGCCCGATGTAGGGGCCTCCGAACGACAGCGAGTTCCCCAGCGCCTGGCCCTCGCCCACCGCGACGTCGGCCCCCATCTCGCCCGGCGCTTCGAGCACGCCCATCGCGGTGGGATCCGCCACCGCGACCAGGAGGGCCCCGGCGGCATGCGCCGCGCCCGCGGCGGCTGCGGTGTCCTCGAGGAGGCCGAAGAAGCTCGGCGACTGGACCACGACCGCGGCCGCCCCGGCGAGGTCGTGGGCCCGCCAGTCGATCGTCCCGTCCTCCGACCGCGCCAGCACCCGGACGTCCAGGCCTAGACCTGAGGTATAGGTTTTCAGAACGCTCACGTAGTGGGGGTGCACCGTTTCGGCCACGAACACGGTCTCCCGCCGCTGTGCCCTCACGGCGAGGTTGACGGCTTCGACCACCGCGTTCGCCCCGTCGTAGAGCGAGGCGTTGGCGACCTCCATCCCGTACAGCGAGCAGACCATCGTCTGGAACTCGTAGAGAGCCTGCAGCACTCCCTGGGAGAGCTCCGGCTGGTACGGGGTGTAGCTCGTCGCGAACTCGCCCCTGCTGGCGAGCGCCCGGACCGCCGCGGGAACGTAGTGGTCGTACGCGCCGCCGCCGGCGAAGCAGACGAGGCCGGCGCCGCGGGAGCGATCCGCCATCTCGGCCATGTGGCCGGCCAGCTCTATCTCGCTCAGCGGCTCGGGGACGTCGAGGAGCCGGTCGAGCCGGACGGACGCCGGGACCGACTCGAAGAGGTCGTCCATCGAGCCGAGGCCGATCGCCTCGAGCATCTCCCTGTCGTCTTCGGGGGTGTGCGGGATGAAATCCACTAACCTACTTGTCTATTTGTCGACAACTCGTCATCGCTGCAAGCGACGACGACGATCCCAGGCGTCAGCTCTTCCGGAAGGGCGGCTTCACGATATCGCCCTCTATCCGGCGGCCGCGCGCTTCGACGAAGACCCGAGTGCCGGGCTCCGGCCTGGTGGCCGCGGGGCCGAGCGCGAGCGCGATCCCGGTCCCGAGCGTCGGCGAGAAGTTGCCGCTCGTGACCTCGCCGAGATCGCCTCCGTCGGCGGACAGGACACGGTAGCCCCGGCGCGGCACGCCCTTGCCCGAGCAGACGACGCCGAAGAGCCTCCGCTCCGGCCCCCGCTCCTTCACCCGCAGCAATGCCTCGCGGCCCCGGAACGGCATGTCCCACGCGACCGCCCAGCCCAGGCCGGCCTCGAGCGGGTTGATGTCCCGGCTGAGCTCGTGGCCGTAGAGCGCGTAGCCCATCTCGAGCCGCAGCGTGTCGCGGGCGCCGAGACCGACGGGGGCCGCGCCGGCGTCGAGCAGCGCCGTCCAGGCCCGCTCGGCGACGTCGTACGGCGCGTAGATCTCGAACCCGCGTTCGCCGGTGTAGCCGGTCCGTGCGACCAGGCCTTGGCTTCCGAAGACGTCCAGGCGGCACCAGTGGTGGAGCTTCAGCTGCGGGGCCTCCGAGTCCGGCCACACCTTGTCGAACACGGCGAACGAGTCGGGGCCCTGGAGGGCCAGGATCGCGTACCGGTCCCATTCGTCGACGGGCTCCGCCCCCGACTCGCGGATGCATGCCGCGACGGCTTCGAAGTTCGCCGCGTTCGGCACCACGAGCCACTCGTCGCCGCCGATCCGGTACACGAAGACGTCGTCGACGCAGCCGCCGTCGTCCACTAGCACGAGCGAGTAGGTCGCGCGTCCCGGGTCGGGCCCGACGACGTCAGCGGTCAGCGCGTGCTGCAGCGCGTCGCCGGCGCCGTCCCCGCGGACCCTGAGCTTGCCGAGGTGCGTCACGTCGAACAACCCGGCCGACGTCCTCACCGCGTTGTGCTCCGCGATCACGCCCGCGTACTGCAACGGCATCTCCCAGCCGGCGAACTCCGTGAGGCGCGCGCCGAGAGACCGGTGCACCGCGAGCAGCGGCGTGGCGCGGGTGCTCATCCGGCGACGCCGAAGAGCGACGGGGGGTCGCCCGGCTGCGTCGCGTCCCCTTCGACCGCGCCGAGCAGCGAGCCTTGCGAGGGCTCCTCGAGCCCGTACTTCACCAGCAGGTTCAGGTAGT
The DNA here is from genome assembly GCA_030861725.1 of Actinomycetota bacterium. Lineage (GTDB taxonomy): Bacteria > Actinomycetota > CADDZG01 > CADDZG01 > WHSQ01 > JALZEG01. The sequence continues at coordinate 112,409 of JALZFC010000004.1, forward strand.
CGCGCTGGTAGAGGATCTTGCACTTCACGTCCGGGTAGAGCGCGGTGAGCCGGCGGACCTTGCGGTTCTTCTTCGTCACGAGCTTCTGGTTCAGCGTCGTGATCTCGATGTAGAGGTCGTACGCCGGGAGGTAGAAGTCCGGAGAGAAGCGCTGCGTCGCGTTGCCCTCACGGTCCCACTCGATGTCGAACGTCGTCGGCTCGTAGGCCCACTCGATCTCGTAGAAGTCGAGGAGCTTCGCGAACTGACGCTCGCTGTTGTGGGCGAAGCCGACGGACTCGTGCGGAAGCGGGGGCGGCAAATCGCTCTGCGACTCCCCTGCCTCTTCGTGGGCGTGGAGGCCCGGGATGGTCAGCCCTCCTTGGCTCGCGTGGGCGCTTTGGTTCGGTCCGAAACGTACTCCACCGGCTCGGCGGCGGGACGGAGCTCGCGCAAGGTGCCGGTGAGCTGCTCACGCACCCTGTCCAGCGCGACGACCGCGCCGAGGACGCCCTGGCCGTTGCGGATGAGGTCGAAGACCTCCTCCTGGGTCAACGCGTAGACGCCCGACGCGTTCGCGACGATGTTGACCTTCGACCAGTCGTCGTCGACGTGCTTGCGGACGTAGTCGATGGCCTGTCGGACCTTCTGGAGGCTGGCGCCGGCGTCGATCAGGGACTTGATGACCTTGAGCTGGAGGAGGTCGTTGAACGAGTACAGCCGCTGGGTGCCCGATCCGGTCGCGGACTGGATCGACGGCTCGATCAGACCCGTCCGGGTCCAGTAGTCGAGCTGGCGGTACGTGATGCCGACGATCTTGCACGTCTGGGGGCCGCGGTAACCCACCTCGGCGGGATGTTCCTTCTCCATCGGGTCCTCCCGGCTCGCCTTGCGGAGTCACATCTACGTAGTTACGGGTCTGCAAGCGTAGAGCGGCCGCGCGCGCATGTCAACGAACGAACGCTGAAGCTGAGGTGTAGGAGTGTGCGGGGGCTGGAGTTCAGCCTTCGGCGGCGAAGTCCTCGGGGCTCACCTGGTCGAGGAACTCCCGGAACTTCTCGACCTCGGTCTCCTCGTCGTCCTTCAGCTCGATCCCCGCCTGGTCGAGGACCTCGTCCGCCGCGAAGATCGGCGCGTTGATCCTGACCGCGAGCGCGATCGCGTCGCTCGGCCGGGAGGAGACGTCCTTCGTCTCGCCGCCCGACGTCATCCGGATGAGCGCGAAGAACGTCTGGTCGACGAGCTCGTTGATCACGATCCGCTCGACCGCCACCCCCGCGTCGGTCAGGAGGTCGCGCATGAGGTCGTGCGTCATCGGCCGCGGCGTCTGGATCCCCTGGAGCGCGAAGGCGATGGCGGTCGCCTCGACGGCGCCGATCCATATCGGGAGGTATCGCTCGCCGTCGGACTCTTTCAGCAAGACGATCGGTTGATTCGAGGGGAGCTCGACCCGGACCCCCACGAGCGACAGCTCGACCATTCCGGCAGGCTAACACCCCTGTGCGACCGGCCAGAGCGGCGTCACGAGCAGTCGCGGGTCGTTCGCGAGGCGCGGGAGGTCCGGTACGGACAGGATGTCGCGGACATTCCGGTAGAGCGACTGGAAGTCGAGCCCGTAGCCGACGACGAACACGTCGGGGATGTCGAACCCGCGGTGCTCGAGGTCGACCGGCACGATGCGGCGCACGGACTTGTCGAGCAGCGTCACCGCGCGCAACGAGCGCGGTGAGCGCGCGGCGAGGTTCCGCCTGAGGTAGTTCAACGTCAGCCCGGTGTCCACGATGTCCTCGACGATCACCACGTCGCGGCCGTTCACGTCGGACTCCAGGTCCTTCTCGATGCGTACGACACCGGACTGCGCTCCCCCGCCGCCGTAGGAGGAGATCGACATGAAGTCGACCTCCGCGTGCGCCTGCAGCGCGCGCACGAGGTCGGCGAGGAACAGCACCGATCCCTTCAGGACGCCGACGAACACCGGTGGTTCGTCCGCGCCCCGGTACACCGCCCCGAGCTCCTCGCCCAGCGCGCGGATGCGCGCGCGCAGCTCGGCCTCGGAGATCAGGACCTCGTAGGGGGCCGCGACCGGCGGTGGCGGATCGATCACCACGACCGCGCGCCTATGAGCTCCGCGGCCGCGGCGAGGACGTCTCCGAACAGCGACGCGGCGCCGCCGCCACCGGCGTCGTCCACCGCCTCCTCCGCGACTGCGGGGGCGCGCGCTACGACGCTGCCGCCGGCCGAGGTGACCACCACGCTGCCCAGCGTCTCACCCCTATCCAGCGGCGGCTGCGCGGCCCCCGGCTCGAACGCGATCGAGACGCTGCCGGGGCGCTGGATGCCGCGGACGGTACGGCCCGCGACCACGCCGACCGACCCCGACGGGTCGAAGACGACGACGCCGAGCGCGGTGCCCTCGCGCAACAGCACGCCCCGGCCGAGCACGCTGAAGCCGTAGTCCAGCAGCGCCCGCGCGTCCGCCGCCGCGTCCTCCGAGCCCATGGCGACGGCGACCAGCCGCCGGCCGGCGCGCTCGGCTGCGGCGACGAGGACGTCGCCCGCGCCGGTCGTGTACCCGGTCTTGATCCCGACGGCGCCGGGGTAACTCTCCAGAAGAGGATTAGTGTTGACGAGGCGGATCCTGCCCTTCCTGCCGGTGATCGACGTGGACCGGGTGGCGACGATGTCCGACAGCACCGGGCTGCGCAGGACCGCGAGCGCGACGCGGGCGAGGTCGCGCGGGGTGGCGTAGTGCCCCGGCACGTCGAGCCCGTGCGGGGTGAGGAAGTGCGAGCCGCGGGCGCCGAGGTCTCTCAGCAGCGAGTTCATCCGGGCGACGAACGCCCGCTCCGAGCCGGCGACGTGCTCCGCGAGCGCTACGGCGGAGTCGTTCGACGACGTCAGCAGGAGCGCGAGCAACAGCTCCCTGACGGAGAAACGCTCGCCGGGCCTGAGGTCGAGCCCTCCTCCCCCCGTGGCGGCGGCCCCCCGGGACACGACGACGCGCTCGGCGAGGCCCCCCTGCCGCGCGACCACGAGCGCGGTCACCATCTTCGTCGTGCTGGCGTTCGCCCGGCGGGAGTCGATCTCGCGGCCCCAGATCACGTCCTCGCCGGTGACGACCAGGCAGGCGGCGCACGTCACCGGCGGGCGGGGCGGGAGCGGGGGCGCCGCAGCGGACGCAGCCGGCAGCGCAAACAAGAGGAACAGGGTCCCCTGGACCGCTCGCCGAGGCGACCGGTGCCGGCCTCCTTGGACCGCTCGCCGAGGCGACCGGTGCCGGCCCCGAGGCGACCGGTGCCGGGCGACAAGACGATTTGTCGACAAGGAGACAGGTCGACTAGGGGACGACGAGGCTACGCCAGCCCGCCGAGGCTCGACCGCAGGGCCGCTTCGCGCATCTGCCTCGAGAGCGTCAGGAGCTCCCGGACCGACTGGTGGGCCTGGTCCCCCGCGTCGGGGTCTTTGCGTTTCAGCGCCGGGGTCACGATCTGCTCGAAGAACGCGGCCTCCCTGTCGGCGAACTGCCGGTACATACGCAGGTGGCGGGGCTCGACGCCGTAGGCGAAGAACTGCCCGGAGGCCTTCGCGACGACGAGGTCGTTCTCGTCGTAGACGTCGCCCTCCCGCTTCGCGACGACGCCGAAGTCCTCGAGCCCCCGGAGCTGCTCCTCGGACAGCCCGGCAGCGTCCCGCAGCTCGGCCCTCGTGAGCTGGACGGACGCGTCGATCGAGGGGGGCTCGCCGTCCGCGGCGGCGCGGCCGTTCGGAGCCGCCGATCGCCGCCCCCGTCCGGTGCCGCTTCTCGCCCGCTCCGCCGTCGGGTACGACCCGGTTGCGTCCGCCTGCGCGAGCCGCTCCTTGATGACCTTCAACGGCAGGAAGTGGTCCCTTTGCAGCGACAGGATGTAGCGCAGCCTCGCGACGTCGGGCTCGAAGAACTTCCGGTAGCCGGCGGGCGTGCGCTCGGGGGTGATGAGCCCCTCCGCCTCGAGGAAGCGGATCTTCGAGATGCTGACGTCGGGGAAGTCGGCGCGAACGGAGTCGAGGACCTCGCCGATGCTCAGGTAGTCACGCGAGCGCGAGAGCGGCACGTCTAGCCCCCGCCCTGGGAGCCGGTGAGGAACACGAGCTTGAACTTGCCGATCTGGATCTCGTCGCCGCTGCGGAGCCGGGCGTCCTCGACCCGCTCCCGGTTGACGTAGGTGCCGTTGAGGCTGCCGACGTCGGCGAGCGTGAACTCGTGCGGCGCCCGCCGGAGCTCGGCGTGGCGCCGGGAGACCGTGATGTCGTCGAGGAAGATGTCGCTGTCGGGGTGCCGCCCGACCTGTGTGACGTCGGCGTCGAGGAAGAACTTGCTGCCGGCGTTCGGCCCCCGCTTGACGATGAGGACCCCCCGCCCGCCTTCGAGCTCCTCCGGCGAGACGTGCACCTCTTCGTCGAGCTCGGCCTCCATGTCCGGCGCCAGGAACGTGATCGTCGACGACGACGGCTCCGAGCCCTCGTTGAGAGGGGAGCCGCACGAGGAGCAGAAGTTGGCGCCCTCGGGGTTCTTGTGGCCGCAGTTCGTGCAGAACATGGCGTGACCCTATAGGCGAGCTTTAGCCTTAGTCAAGCCGGCGCGCACGAGGAGGCGGCGCTCGGCACCGGTCGCCTCGACGAGCGGTCCAGGGGACCTAGTGATCCTGCTCGATGAAGGCGCGGTACTCGTCCGCGGTGATGAGGCCCTCCGCCTCCCCGGACGGCTCGATCGACACGAGCCATCCTTCCCCGTACGGGTCCGAGTTGATCAGCTCCGGGCTCTGCTCGACCTCCGCGTTCTTCTCCAGGACCTTGCCGCTCACCGGGCTGTACACGTCGGAGACCGACTTCGTCGACTCGACCTCTCCGAGCGGCTCCCCCGCCGTCACCTCCGAACCCGGCTCCGGCAGGCCGACGAACACGACGTCGCCGAGCTGGTCCTGCGCGTAGTCCGTGATCCCGACGACGATCCGGCCGTCCTGCTCCCGCGCCCACTCGTGGTCCTTCGTGTACCGGCGGTCGGAAGGAAGCTCGCTCACCGCGTTTCTCCTTTCGAGCGAATGAATAGAGATTTGTCGACTTGTTGCCAAGTCTTCAAGAAGACCCCTGTCGTAACGAGTCTTCAAGAAGACTCGCGCGTGCCGTCCACGACCTCGCGGACGAGCGCAGCGTACCGGCCGGCAAGCGTCTCCGCCTCCGTGCGCGTGGGGGCCTCGGCCCACACGCGGCAGAGCGGCTCGTCGGGGTACGGGATGACGAGGGCCCAGCGGTCGTCCTCGACGACCTTGACCCCGTCGAGCAGCACGAGCTTCGCTCCCCCGCGGGCGCTCGCCTGGGACGCGACGTGCCGCATCACCGCGCCCTTCAGCTCCCACGGTGTGGCGACGTCGACCGTGACGACGGCCGTCTCGGGGAGGTCCTCCACCACGGCCGAGAGCGGGCGGCCCGCGGTAGCCATCACCTCGAGCACCTTGCAGAACGTCATCAGCCCGTCGGGGGCCGGCATCAGCGCCGGCCACATCAGAGCGCCGTTGGAGTCGCCGACGAACACGACGTCGGGGCGGGCCGCGTGCGCCATCAGCCCGGCGAGGCCGGTCGACGTCCACGTCAGCTTGGCGCCCGCCGACGACGCGATCTCCTCGCACACCTGGGGGCACGACACCGGCACGACCACCGACCTCCCGGCCGCGCGGCTCGCCTCGTGCGCGAGCAGGGCCAGCAGCGCGTCGGTGCCGGAGACGACCCGCCCCTTGTCGTCCACCACGTGAGCGACCTCGCCGCCCGGCTCGAGCAGCACGCCGGCATGGGAGCCGGAGCTCCGCACCTGGTCCGAGAGCTCGTCGAGCAGGCGGTCGATGTCCCGCTCGACCAGCACGGGCCGGTGCTCGTCGATGAACCCGTGGAGGCCGAGGACGTCGCACCCGAGGCGGCCGAAGATCGACGGGCCGATGACCGATGCCGCCCCGTAGGCGTAATCGACTACCGCCTTCAGCCCAGCGCGTCTCACCGCCTCCACGTCGAGCGCGCGCATGACACCGGACGCGTACTGCTCGAGCGTGCGCGGCGGGAACTCGAGCTCGCCGAGCTGCAGGGCGCCCGCCCGCCGGTAGTCCTCGCGGAAGAAGATCCGCTCGATCTTGCGCTGGTCGCCCGGGCCGAGGTCGGCACCGTCGGCGTCGAACAGCCGGATCTCCACGGCTTCGGCGTCCCGGGGCGACGTCCTCACGCTGATCCCGCCGGCGGCCTGCTCGGTCCTGACGGCGAAGCGCGTCACCGGCATCGGCATCAGCTCGAGGTCGTGACACGTGACGCCGGTGGAGTTGAGCCCCGCGATCAGGGCGCGCTTCATCGTGCGGGCCGCGCGGCTGGCGTCGCGTCCGGTCAACACGACGCTCCCCCTCTTCAACGTCGTCCCGTACGCCATCCCCAGCCTCGTCGCGACGAGCGGAGTGACGCCGAGGTTCACGGGGCCGGAGACGCCGCGGGAGCCGAAGAGCGTGCGCGTCGCGCGACGCTCCTTGACGACGCTCTGGGTCACGATCGCCCCCGCCTCCACGGTCCGGCTGGGGTAAACCTTTACTCGAGACTTTATGAAGGCCCCCGCGCCGACGCTGACCTCGTCGCCGAGGACGACGCCCTCCTCGAGGTTCACGCCGCGCTGGAGGGATGCGCCGCGGCCGAGCACGGCGCCGCGCGCGACGGAGTAGGGACCGACCTGGGCACGCTCGAGCAGGACCGAGCTCGTGACCGAAGCGTCGTCGGAGACGATCGCGTTGTCCGCGACGACCGTCAGCGGTCCCACGGTGGCGCCGGCGTCGATCCGGACGTTGTCGCCGACGAGGCACGGGCCTTCGACCCGCGCGGTCGGGTGAATCTCGACGTCCTCGCCGACCCACACCCCCGGCCGCAGCTCGAACCCCGTCGGGTCGACCCGGACCCTCCCGGAGAGCGCGTCGTGGTTGGCCTGCAGGTATGCGTCGGTGTTGCCGACGTCGGTCCAGAAGGCGTCGGTGACGAAGCCGAAGAGCGGCAGCCCCTTGTCGAGCATCATCGGGAACAGCTCGCTCGAGAAGTCGTAGGGCTGGTCGATCGGGATGAGGTCCAGGACGTCCGGCTCGAGCACGTAGATCCCGGTGTTGATCGTGTCGGAGAAGACCTGGCCCCAGGTCGGCTTCTCGAGGAACCGCTCGACCCGCCCGGCGGGGTCGGTCATCACGATGCCGAACTCCAGCGGATCCTTCATGCGCTTGAGGACGAGGGTCGCGGCGGCGCCGCGGCTCCGGTGGAAGTCCACGACCTCCTCGAGGTCGATGTCCGTGAGCGCGTCGCCCGACACGACGAGGAACGGCCCCGCCAGGAAGTCACGCGCCCCCAGCACCGACCCCGCGGTCCCGAGCGGCACCTCCTCCGTCGCGTACGAGAGCGACATCCCGAGGTCCGAGCCGTCGCCGAAGTAGTTGCGGATGACCGAGGAGAGGAACTGGACCGTCGCGACGACGTCGGTGATCCCGTGCCTGCGCAACAGCACGAGGATGTGCTCCATCATCGGCCGCTTCGCGATCGGGAGCATGGGTTTCGGCATGTTGCTGGTGAGCGGCCTGAGGCGCGACCCCTCGCCGCCCGCCATGATCACGGCCTGCATGCTCGCATCGGGCACTACGGAGACCCCTTATCCCTTGGCATTCCTGGGCCGTCATCCCTTGGCCGGTCGCCGGCGGTCAGGGCTCGCAAGCCTGCGCGAGCCTGTCTTGCGTACATGACGGCCGCGACCCAGTAGAGCACGGCGCCGAGCACCGTGAACGCGGTTCCTGCGGGTTCGATCGCGTCCGCTGCGGGGAACGTCGTCTCGGAGTAAGCGAGCAGCGTCAGGCCCATCAGCAGGCTTGCCGTCGCGCTCTTGCCGGTGAAGTTGACCGCGAGGCGCGGGACCTTGCGGCGTTCCAGGTACGGGAACACGCTGAGGATCAGCAGGTCGCGCCCCACGACCGTCACCGCGAGCCAGAGCGGCATCACGTCACGGGCGACGAGCGCGAGCGCGAGCGCGAGGATCAGGATGCGGTCGGCGAGCGGGTCGAGCAGCTTGCCCAGCTCCGAGACCTGGTCGAAGCGCCGCGCGATGACCCCGTCGAAGAAGTCCGTCCACGCACCGACTGCGTAGAGGACCACCGCGGCATTCTCACGGTCCGAGACGAACAGCCACACGAACACGGGCACGCTGGCGAGGCGCAGCAGCGACAGGACGTTCGGGACGGTCCACAGGCGGTTCGCCGCGCCCGCGGCGTTCGCTACCTCACTCATGCCGAGTCGGGACGGCCGGATTCGAACCGGCGACCCCTGGTCCCCCAGACCAGTGCGCTAACCAAGCTGCGCCACGTCCCGTGACGCGGCCATCATACCCAGGCGGTCTCACGAGGAGTCTGACTGCGCGCGCTTGCGGACGCGCGTGCGCAGCATCAGCGGCGTGCCCTCGAACGGCTCCGCCTCGCGGATGCGGTGCTCCAGGTACTTCACGTAGCCGGGCGACAGGCGGCCGTTCGCGAACAGGACGAACTCCGGCGGCGCCGTGGTCGCCTGGACCGCGTACAGCACGCGCACGGCGCGGTGCCCGGAGCGAGGATGAGGCCGCCGCGCCTGCGCGTCCGCCACGATCCGGTTGACGGCGGCGGTCGGCAGGCGGCGGCGGTGCGATCCCAGCGCGTCGAGCACGGCTGGGAGGATGCGGTCGATCCCGCGGCGCGTGAGCGCGGACGTCCGTACGACCTTCGCCCACTGCAACCACCGGAGGCGCTCCTGGATGTCCCGCTCGGCGCGGGCGCGGTCGGTCTCCTCGTCCGGCGTGAGGTCCCACTTGTTGAGCGCGATCACGCAGGCGCGGCCCGACTCGACGACGTCCTGCGCGATGCGCTGGTCGAGCGACGTCACGCCCTCCGCCATGTCCACGACGAGCAGCACCGCGTCCGCGCGCCGGATCGCCTGCCGCGAGCGCAGCCAGCTGTAGTACTCGAGCGACTCGCCGATCGCGACGCGGCGCCGCATCCCCGCGGTGTCGACGATCCTGAGGACGCGCTCGCCGGCGTCGACGAACGAGTCGACGGGGTCGCGAGTCGTGCCGGGTACGGAATCGACTATCGAGCGGTCCTCGCGCAGCAGCGCGTTGAGGATCGACGACTTCCCGACGTTCGGACGTCCCACGATCGCGAGCGATCCCCACGCCCCCGACTCCTCTTCTTCCACCACCTGGGGCAGCGCGGCCACGAGCCGCTCGAGGAAGTCGCCGGAGCCGCGGCCGTGCAGCGCCGAGAGCGGCGCCGGCTCGCCCAGGCCGAGCCGGAAGAACTCCGCGGCCGCGGGCTCGTCGCGCGGGTCGTCGACCTTGTTCGCCACGACGAGGACGGGCTTGGCGCTCTGACGGAGCCGGGCGGCGACGAGCATGTCGTCCTCCAGCGGCCCCGCCGACGCGTCGACGACCAGCACGATCAGGTCCGCGGCCTCGATCGCGACCTCCGCCTGCTCGACGATGCGCGCGTCGAGCCCCGTGGCGCCGGGTTCGAGCCCGCCGGTGTCGACGATCTCGAAACGGCGCCCCGCCCAGTCCGCGACGAACGACCGGCGATCGCGCGTCACGCCCGGGGTCTCCTCGACGATCGCGTCGCGCCGTCCCAGCACGCGGTTCACGAGCGACGACTTCCCGACGTTCGGCCTCCCCACGACCGCGACGACGGGCAGGCCGCGCTGCGGGGTCGTCATCGAGCGGCCGCGCCGGCCAGTGCGCAGATGCGGGCGACGACCTCCTCGAGGGTGAGTCCGGTGGTGTCCACGACGTGGGCGTCGGGGGCCTGCGCGAGCGGCGCGAGGGCGCGCGTGGCGTCCGCGGTGTCGCGGGCGGAGAGCGACCGGACCATCCGGGCGATCGTCGCGTCGTCGTCTGCGAGGCCGAGCTCGCGAGCGCGCCGGCGCGCGCGTTCCTCGACGGACGCGGTGAGGAAGACCTTCACCTCCGCGTCCGGAACGACCACCGTCCCTGTGTCACGTCCCTCCATCACGACGTCCCCGGCCGTCGCGAACGCCCGTTGCCTGTCGAGGAGCGCCCGCCGGACGCGCGGCTGGGCCGCGACCTCGGACACGAGCCTCGTCACGTCCGCGGCGCGGATCCTCTCGGACACGTCGCGGCCGTCGAGCCTGACCACGCGCCCGTCGACGTCGACCTCGGCCGCCTCGGCGACCTCCCCGACCGCGCTGGCGTCCGCCGGGTCGGCGCCGCGCTCGATGACCGCGAGCGCGACCGCGCGGTAGAGCGCGCCGGAATCGACGTAGCGCCATCCGAGCGAGCCCGCGACGGCCCGTGCCACGGTGCTCTTGCCGGCGCCCGCGGGGCCGTCGATCGCGATCGCGGTCATCGCCGGGGTTCGTCTCGCTTCCCCGGTCTGCGCACGATGCGGCCCTGCGCCTGGCCGAGGACGTCGAGGAACCCGGGGAACGACGTGTCGACGCACGACCACCTCCCGACCCTCACGCCTTCGGCGGAGACGAGTCCCGCGAGCGCGAAGGACATCGCGACGCGGTGGTCGCCGCGGGAGTCGACCGCGCCGCCGGCTATGGGGGCCGGGCCCTCCACCGCGAACCCGTCGGGCGACTCCTCCGCCGGTGCACCGATCGCGACCAGACCTTCGACCAGCGCGGCTATGCGGTCCGACTCCTTGACGCGCAGCTCGGCGGCCCCCCGCACCTCCGTGCGGCCCGCCGCCTGCGACGCGGCGATCCCCAGCGCCGGGAGGTCGTCGATCAGGCGCGGGACCTCCGCGGGCTCGATCGTCGTGGCGACGAGCTCGGACGTCCGCGCGCTGACGTCACCGCGCGGCTCTCCGCCGGACTCTCCGGCCTCCACGACAGTCAGGTCCGCGCCCATCCGGCGGAGCACGTCGAACGCCGCCGTCCTCGTGGGATTGAGCAACACGTTCCTGACCGTGAGCTCCGAGCCCGGCACGAGCAGCGCGGCGACGAGCAGGTAGAGCGCCGACGACGTGTCGCCGGGCACGTCCCAGCTCATGGGGCGCGGCGCGGCCCCTCCTTCGAGCGCGCAGGTCGTGCCGGCCCGCTCGACCGGCACGCCGGCCGCCGCGAGCATCCGCTCGGTGTGGTCGCGGCTCGGCCCCGGCTCCGTCACGGCGGTCGTCCCTCGGGCCGCCAGCCCCGCGAGGAGCAGCGCGGTCTTCACCTGCGCGCTCGGGACGTCGAGCTCGACGTCGATCCCGGTGAGGTCGCCGCCGCGCACCACCATCGGCGGCAGCTCGCCGTGGAGCCGGCCGTCGACCCGCGCTCCCATCTGCCGGAGCGGCGCCGCGACCCGGAGCATCGGCCGGGTCCGCAGCGACTCGTCGCCCGTCAGGACCGAGACGCCGGGGACCCCGGCGCAGACGCCGAGCAGCGTCCGGAGCGAGGTGCCCGAGTTGCCGGCGTCGATCACGTCGTCCGGCTCCCGGAGTCCGCCTATTCCATAACCTTGTACTTCAGCGTTATCGTCGGCTATCGTCACGGCCGCGCCGAGCGCGGCCATCGCACGCGCGGTGGCCGCGACGTCCTCGCCGGTGTTGAGCCCCGCGATCGTGCTGGTGCCGGCGGCGAGGCCGGACACGATCAGCGTCCGGTGGGAGATCGACTTGTCGCCGGGGACGGTCACCGCTCCGGTGAGGGGCGGGCTCGGAGACGCGGCCTTCCGTCGCTTCATCGATATGTCGCCTTGTCTACAAGCCGACTTGTTTTCTTGTCGCCCATGGATCTCACGGGTCTACTATCGCAGCCCGTTCGACCCTGTAGCCCATCCTCGTCAGCGCGTCCGCCAGGCGGTCCGCCGGACCCTCCCCCGTCACGACCAGCTCGAGCCGCCCGTGACCTCCCTCGGTCGAGTGGACGATGCGGAGGTCCTCGATGTTCGCCCCCAGCCGCCCCGCCGCGGTGGTGACCTCCGCGAGCACGCCGGGCCGGTCGGTGACCGGCAGCGAGAGCGCCGCGGGCTCACCCGACAGATCGGGGCGGGCGAAGAGCTCCAGCCGGTTGTCGCGGGCGCCGGCGAGCCAGTCCCGCACCTCGTCCCAGTCGTCCCGCTCGATCGCCTGTGCCACAACGCTCAGCTTCTGGTTGAGGGTCGAGAGGGCCTCCACGATCGAAGCCTTGTTCGAGCGCAGGATCGTCACCCACAGGTCGGGGTTGCTGGCGGCGATCCGCGTGACGTCGCGGAACCCGCCCGCGGCGAGCCCGAGCAACGCCTCCCTGTCCCCCGCGCCGGCAGCGAGGTCCACCAGCGCGCTGGCGGTCAGCTGCGGCACGTGGCTGAGGCGTGCCACGAGCGAGTCGTGCTTGGCCGGGGCGACCGCGACCGGCTTCGCCCCCAGCAGCCCCACCATCCCGGCGACGCGCGCATAGGCCTCCGGTGCCGTCGAGCGGGTCGGGGTGAGGATCCACCAGGCATCGCGGAACAGGTCGGGGGAGGCCGCGTCGATGCCGTGGCGCTCTGACCCGGCCATCGGGTGCCCCCCGACGAACCGGGGGCCCAGCGCGCGCT
>JALZFC010000032.1 GCA_030861725.1 Actinomycetota bacterium
ATAGCCTGTTGGGGCATTCCGCCGCACCTCCTCGCTTCGACTCTTCGACAAGCCGAAGGCTAGGCAGGGCGGCGGTTTGCGCGTCGGCTATCCGGCGCCTTTCCCCGCTAAAGCGCGGAGAGCCGAAAAACTTCTGAAAAAACAGAGCGCGTCTTCGCGCAGGCGTAACGTGCCGGACCCGCCCTCAGCCCTCTTCCAGGTCCGCCGGGAACAGCGCGGCGGCTTCCTCCACCGTCATGTTCGGGGGCTCGGGCGTCTCGCCCCCCAGAAGCGGCGCGAAGTGCCGGTCGTACGACGCGGTCCAGCGACCCTCCTGGTCGAACTCCGTGATGATCTTGTTCACGTAGTCGACCCAGCCGGACGCGCCCGATTCCAGGGAGACGGCGAGGGGCTCGGTGGTCAGCTGCTCTCCCGTGACCTCGAAGCCCGGGGGGAGTCCCCTCATCATCGTCGCCAGCAGCACGTCGGGGGCCGTCGCCGCATCGACGAGCCCGTCCGCCAGCAGCGGGATGCACCCGTCCGTGTCGCCGGGCTGCAGCGGGACGATCGGCGCAGCGGCGTTGAGCGTGTCGACCTCCACGCCGGTCGCGTCGTCGATCGGGGAGCACACCTCGCCGTCGAGGTCGTCGACGGTCTCCACGCCGGCCTCCGAACGCGCCACGAGGCGCTGGTGCGAGATGAAGACCGGGTCGGAGAACGCGTGCCGGCGCACGAGCTCCTCCGTGACCGTGAGCACGGGGAACGCGATATCGACCTCGCCCCCGGCGACGAGCCCCACGAGCTCGTCGTTCGGCGCCTCGCGGAACTCGAGGTCCACCCGCAGGGACTCCGCCACGTCGGCGGCGACGTCGGCTGCGAACCCGTCGGCCCCGTCGCGCGTGAGGGCCGCCCACGGGCCTCCGACCTCCTCGGGGATCCCGACGACGAGGACCCCGGCGTCCTGGATCACGCCCATCACGGTCTCTTCGTCGAAGCGGGTGAACTCGTCGTTGTCGGGGACCGGCGGCACGCAGCCCCCCAGCGTCAGCACGAGCGCGACGGGGACGAGCCGGGACCTCCGCATGGCGCGGAGGCTAACGCGTGCCCGCTTCGAGCGCGACCTGGTCCTCGAGCCCGGTGACCGCCTCGACCTCGACGCCGGTGCGCTGGCGCTCCCTGATCTCGAGGCGGCGCGAGAGCCGCGACAGGGCGAAGTTCGTGGTCACGAACAGCGCGCCGACGAAGACGAACACCTGCAGGTACGGCGCCGGGACCCCGAGGCCGACGAAGGGGCTGTCGCTCGTCGCCACGACCGTGCGGGCGCTGCGCACGACCTCCTGGATGTTGATGATGAACACGAGCGTCGTGTCCTTGTTGAGCGTGATCAGCTGCGAGACCGTCGCCGGGACCATGCGCCGGAGGCCCTGGGGGAGGATCACGAGGCGCATCGCCTTGCCGTAGGGCAGCCCGAGGGCCGCGGCCGCCTCGCCCTGGCCCTTCTCGAGCGACTGGATACCGGCCCGCATGATCTCCGCGATCACGGCCGAGTTGTAGAGCGTGAGCCCCGAGATCGCGGCGACGGTGAACTTCGTGCTGAGCGCGGCGGGGAGGAACCCGGGGGCGTTGTCCTCGTATCCGGCCTTGATCCACTCCGGCGTCCAGAGGAAGAGGAAGAGCAGGATGAAGATCAGCGGCAGGTTGCGCCACACGTCGATCCAGATCCCGACCGGGCCCTTGAGCCAGGGCTTCTTCGAGATCCGCCCGAGCGCGAGGAGGAGACCGAAGATCATCGACAGCACCATGCAGATGACCGCGATCTCGATGTTGACGAGGAACGCCTTCAGGATGAACGACGCGTTGCTGCCGGCGAACAGCCATTCCCAGTTGTCGGGGTCGAAGAGGTAGAAGAGGTCCACGCGCTATCTCCGGATCGCCAGGCGCGTCTCGAGGTAGCGCACGAGGAACGTCGTCGGGATCGTCAGGAGCAGGTAGCCGCACGCCGCCCAGAAGAAGACCGGGACCGTCTGCAGCGTGTCGTTGTTGACCTCGCGGGCGGTCTTCAGGAGGTCGGTGGCGAGCGCGAGCGTCGCCCCGATCACCGCCGAGTTCTTGATCATCGCGATGATCAGGTTGCCGATCGGCGGGATGACCGTCCGGATCGCCTGCGGGAGCACGATGCGCCTGAGCGTCTCCCCGTAGCTGAAGCCCAGCGACAGCGATGCCTCGATCTGCCCCTGGCCGACCGCGAAGACGCCTGACCGGATCGCTTCCGCGATGTACGCGGCCGTGTAGAGGCCGAGGGCCGCGGTCGCCGAGGCGAACTTGTTGAGGTCGAGGCCCGCCCGGCGCAGCCCGGCGTAGGCGATGATCAACAGCACCACGAGCGGGATGTTGCGGAAGACCTCGACGTAGACGACGCCGACGCGCTGGAGCCACTTGACCGGCTGGACGCGCAGAGCGGCAACGACCACGCCCACACCCATCGCGATCAGGAACGAGACCGCGACGAGCTGGAGCGTGACCAGGAAACCGGCGCGGAACTCCGGGAAGTTCCGGGTGAGAACCTCCCAGAGTTCCGTCACTTGGCTATGCCGGTGTCATTGCTCGTTACTTCTCGACCTGGTCGCAGAGCTCCTCGCAGGGGCGCAGCTCGAGCGCCTCCTCGAGGGTCATGTCGGGGATCTCCGTCGCGGTGTCGGTGTACTGCCCGACCCACTCCTGGTAGATCTCGTCATAGCGGCCGTTCTCGTACAGCTCCGCGAGCACGGAGTTGACGAAGTCCTGCATCTCCGTGTCGTCTTCCGGGACCCCGATGCCGTACGGCTCGACGGTCAGCTCCTCGCCGACCAGCTGGAGCGTGTCGTCCTGGATGATCATCCCGGTGAGGATCACGTCGTCCGTGACGACCGCGTCGACCGAGCCGTTCTGGATGAGCTCGAAGCACTCCGAGTACGTCTCGGGGAGCTGGACGTCGACGCCCTTGACGTCTTTCAGCAGGCCCTCGTAGGTCGAGCCGAGGGCGGTGCAGGCGCTCTTGCCCTTGAGGTCCTCGAGCGTCGCGATGTCGCCCCCGTCCGGACCGACGAGGATGCGGCCGTTCGCGATGTAGTACGGCTCCGAGAAGTCGATCTCGACGTCGCGGTCGGTCGTGATCGTCATCGTCGAGGCGATGATGTCCACGGTCCCGTCCTTCAGGAACGGGATGCGGTTGTCCGAGATCGCCTCGATCGCATCGAGCTCGACGCCGAGCCGGTCGGCGATCTCCTGCGCGACGTCGACGTCGAAGCCCTCGACCTCGTCCGTCTGCGGGTTCTTGAAGCCGAACGGCGGCACGTCGTACTTCACCCCGGCGATCAGCTTGCCGCGCTCCTGGATCTTCGCCATCGTCGAACCCGCGGGGAACTCCTCGACGTCGGTCTCCGTCGTCGTGCCGGTGCCGGTCGCGCCGGTGTCTTCGTCGTCGTCGCCCCCGCCGCACGCTGCTCCCAGCAGCGTCAGCGCGGCGAGCATGGCTACGAGCCACCTCCATCTGTTGGTCCTGCTCACGTCCTCCCCCTTTCCGAGCCGCATTCGGCGGCTTCTTGCACTTGCGGTCTCTGCCCGCGATCAGTGGTGGATGATCTTGTCGACGAACTCCTTGGCCCTCTCGCTCTTCGTGTTCTTGAAGAATTCTTCGGGCGGTCCCTGCTCGACGATCCTCCCTTCGTCGATGAAGATGATCCGGTCGCACACCTCGCGTGCGAAACCCATCTCGTGGGTGACGACGATCATCGTCATCCCGCTCTTGGCGAGGTCCCTCATCACGTCCAGGACCTCGCGGATCATCTCGGGGTCGAGGGCCGAGGTCGGCTCGTCGAACAGCATCAGCTTCGGCTCCATCGCGAGCGCGCGTGCGATCGCCACGCGCTGCTGCTGGCCGCCGGACAGGTCCGCCGGCACCGCGCCCGACTTCTCCGGGATGCCGACGCGCTCCAGCAGCTCCGTCGCCTTCTTCTTCGCGTCGGCATCGGAGAGGCCCTTCACCTCCACGGGGCCGAGCGTGATGTTCTGCAGGACGGTCTTGTGTGGGAACAAGTTGAACTGCTGGAAGACCATCCCGATGTCGGCGCGGATCCGGTAGATGTCCTTGCCGGCGTTCGAGATCGACTGCCCGTCGAAGAGGATCTCGCCGGAGTCGATGGTCTCGAGGGCGTTGATGCAGCGCAGCATCGTCGACTTGCCCGAGCCCGACGGGCCTGCGACGACGACCGCCTCGCCCGCGCTGATCGACAGGTCGATCCCGTCCAGGACGAGGTTGCTGCCGAAGCTCTTCCTGACGTCGTCGAGGACGACCAGATGGCCGTTGGAAGAACGCGCGGTTTGATCCGAAGAAGTCTCAGTTGCCCCCATATGCAGGCGGGAGTCTAGCGGAGGAAGCCCGCGAACGTTCGGGTCAGAGATAGCCGAGTGAGCTCAGCCGCCGGCGGATGGCCTCGATCTCGTCCGGGCTGAGCGGCTCGACGTCGGCCTGCGGCTGGGAGTCGCGCGGCACGACGGCCTGCGCCCGGTGGGAGACGAGGTCGCGCAGGACGTAGACGGCGAACTCCGTGACGGAGTGGAAGCCCGAGCCGTCGATCACCTGCTTCAGCTGCTCGTAGAGCGGCCGGGGGATCTTCAGCGTGACGTCTCCCGACCGGCTCGCCGCTCGCCCGGGATCCCCCTCCACCCCGTCGTGCTTCATCCGATCGCCACCGACACGCCGACGATCGCGAGCGGGACGGCGAACAACGCCGCCGTGAACGCCGCGAGCCTCGTCCTGCTCTTGACCATCTGTCGCTGGAACCTCCAGATCCCCCGCCGGACCTGAGGATAGAAGAACGCCAGGAGGATGACGCTGATGAGGGTCGTCCCGAAGATGCCGGCGAGCACGATCCGGACCGCGGCCGCAGAGTGGAGCAGGAACGCCGCCAGCAGCGTGTCGCCGAGCGTCGTGATGTTCGCGCCCATGATGTACGGGAGGATGTCCTCGCGCTTGACGTAGCCCTTCGCCACCAGGGGCACGAGGACGGTCAGCGCGACCGACACGGACATCGCGATCAACGCCACGAGGCACCCGAGCCCGAACATCGGCCACTTCCGCCGCAGCCACGACAGGCGCGAGCTCTCGATCGCCTCGTCGTCCAGCTCCGGCACGACCGAGTCGATCAGCTTGAATGCGACGAGCAGTACGGCCAGGCCTCCGAGGAACAGCAACGGAGCCGACCACGTGTCGACGAGCGCGAGCAGGTCGCCGTAGACGAAGTCGACAAGGTCGCCGAACTGTGCCGGGAACTGGAGGTCGAGTGCGTGGAACGGCCCCCACCTCAGCAGGAAGAACGCGACGATCGCGCCGGGGACGTAGATCAGAGCCGTGGTCGAGAGGGCCATGACCGCGGTCGAGACCGGGGCCATCCTCTTGCCCTCGCCGCTGCGGAGCGCCGCGATCACCGCGACCAGGAGGACGACGAACGCCGCGCCGAGCCTCGACCCGGTCAGCATCGTGAAGCCCTCGATCTCGGTGATCGTGTCCGCCTTCACGAGCGTCAACGCCGATGCGGCGATGGGGGAGCCGGAGAGGACGAAAAGGGCGCCGATCCACCCGAGCCCGAGCGTCGCGCCGGCGTTGCGGGCGAGGCCGTCGTGGCTGAGAACGCTGAGGCCGGCGGCTCCCTCCTTCATGAGCTGGAGGGCGCCGACGAACAGGAACAGGGCGAGGACGAACCGCGCCGTCCACCACGCATACGCCGCGGCCCTCTGGAGGGGGGTGCGCCGGGCCCGGGTCGTCCGGGCCGGCAGGGCTGCTTCGGCCTGATCCATTGGGCCCTTATAGCACTCCTATAGGAGTGCCTCAACTACTCTTCCGGCGTCACCTCGGCGCGTTTCGGAACGTTCCTACGAACGAGGGCGTGGGACTAGAGTGACCTGTGAGGGGGCGGGAAAACGATATGAGTAGATCTTCGCGACGCGTATTCCGGCTCGTGCTGGTGGCGGCGGTGGCGACGGCGCTTCTTCCACCTGTGCCCGCGGCGGCCTCGGACGTCCCCCAGAACGCGCCCGTCGTACGCACACGTACGACCTCGTTCCCCCGGACCCTCGCCCGCTCCTTCGAGCTCGGGCGTGACGGCCGCGCCGCCCTGCTGTGGCCGGCGACGCACGTCGGCTTCTCCTGGAAGGGCGACGAGGCGACCGGCGTCCGCTACCGCGTACGCCGCCTCGACGGGAGCTTCTCCCGGTGGCGCCGGGCCCCGGAGAACCACGACGCCGAGCGCGGCGAGCAGCACTACAGCGGCGTCCTCGGCGTCGGTCGCGCCACGCTCGTGGAGTGGGAGGTCGTGAGGCCGCCCGGCAAGTCCATCCGCGCCGTCACGCTCGACTACATGAACACCGTCGACGGCGCGCCGCTCGAGGCCGAGGTGCCGGTCGCGGCGCGTGCCGCCGCACAGGGCGGTGCCCCCGACATCGTCACGAGGGCCGAGTGGGGCGCCGACGAGTCGATCAAGAGCACGTCGGGAAGCTGCGTCCGCAGGTTCTTCACCGTGCAGCAGCTCTTCGTCCACCACACCGTCGGGCGCAACTTCGAGTCGAACCCGAAGGCCGCGATGCGCGCGATCTACCACTTCCACACGCAGCGCCAGGGCTGGTGCGACGTCGGCTACAACTTCGTCATCGGGTGGGACGGCACGATCTACGAGGGGCGCTGGGCGCGGAGATACGCGCCGTGGGAGGTGCACTCGTCGGAGGACTCCGCGGGCCGGGCCGTCGCCGGCGCGCACGTCTCCGGCTACAACTCCGGCAGCGTCGGCATCAGCGTCATGGGCAACTTCTCCGAGGCCCAGCCCCCGCCGGCGGTGAGGAAGTCGCTGGCGCAACTGCTCGCGTGGGAGGCGGACCGGCACGACCTGAAGCCGCGCGGCGAGCACACCTACCGCAATCCCGAGACGGGCGCGACCCGCCGTCTGAAGTACGTCGCCGGCCACCGCGACGCCGGCTACACCGAATGCCCGGGGAACTTCCTCTACGCGGCGTTGCCGGCGGTCCGCAAGGACACCGCGGCCGCGATGGGCGAGGGCAAGGCGTCGTCGACGATGACGGCGGCCGCGGAGCCGAGCGAGGTCACGTACGGCGAGTCCACCACGGTGTCCGGCACGCTGTCGCTCGCGGACGGGTCACCGCTCGCCCTGCAGTCGGTCGTCCTCTACACGAACGAGGGGGGCCGGGGCTGGACGGTCGCCGGCACCACGACGACCGGGCCCGACGGGACGTTCTCGTTCTCTCTCGCGCCGCAGGCCGACACGAAGGCCTTCGTCGTCTACGACGGCACCGACGAGACCTGGGGGAGCCAGAGCCGCCAGCTGAGGATCCGGGTCGCTCCCGAGGTGACGCTCGTGCCGGAGGGCGCGGTGGCCGACTCCTTCGGGACGTACCACTACCCGGCCGGCACGACCTCGGCGCGGCTGACGGGAACGGTCGCCCCGCCACACGCGGGGCAGCGGGTCGTCGTGAGGGTCTGGCAGGTGGCGATCGACGGCACGATGACGCGCATCGCGAAGTCGGCCCGGAGGATCGACGGGTCCGGGAGCTATTCGTACGAGGTGGCGCTCCCGGATACGAGGACGGGCGCGAGATACCGCGCGATCACGTGGTTCAAGTCCGACGGCGACCACGCCTCGGCCCCCAGCCCCGCGGTCTTCTTCACGATCGGGGCCTGAGCCTCAGCTCAGTGCCGTACAGACGCCGGGCGCGACGAAGGCCCCGCTGGGAGTTCGGGGCCTTCGCCTTCGGTCGGCTCGCTGGGAGATGAGCCGGGGTCTCGCAGGTCTGTCGGGGCGGTACGGGGTTCCCAGTTCGGTGCAGGAGCTAGCAGTTCGGCATGCGCAGGGTGGTGCCGGGGTTCGTCTGGGCCTCGAAGATCACCGTGACCCACATCCGGTCGCCCTTCTTGACGACGCCGACGCCCATGTGGCGGAAGGAGTCGTAGAGGACGTTGTCCGCGTGCGCCGGAGAGGCCATGAAGGCTTCGTGCAGGCTCGGGACGTCGCCGCCGACGCCGACGTTCTCGCCGAGGATCGTCCAGTTCGTGACCCGGTGGCTGAGCTTGTCCGAAGGCGTGTGGTAGAGCTTGTCCTGTTTCACCATCTCCCGGGTGTGCAGACGGGCCGCACGGGAAAGCTCGGGGTCGAGACGGAGAGAGCCTCGCTTGGCGATGCCCCTCACGTTGTTGATGCGCTTGGCGAAGCCGCGCTCGGCACCCTTGACGTCCCAGCAGGCGTCGCCACGGGTTTGCGCCGTGGCCGTCACGGCAGGAGCGAATCCGGCGAAGAGAGCTGCGGTGGTGATCCCGATCACTGCACGCTTTACAGCGTTCATAGCGAACCTCCCAGTTCGGTAGCTGGGCCGCCCACGTGGGGCCCCTGGCTTTGCGCCCCCGCCTTGCGACGGGTTTGCCGTTCTCGCTTGGGTGCTGCTGTTGCTTCCTGTTTCGGCAGGTGCCTGCGAAATCTTTAAGGAAGAATTTCCCTGTTGCTCCGGGGTGTAGAACCCGGCGATGCAGGACCTGCTCGGGATGGGGATCGGCGCGCTCCGGCGGGAGGTTGAGCGCGGGAACGCGTCCCGGGAGGACGCCGCCCGCGCGGCCCTCGACCGGATCGCCGAGCTGAGCGGCCTCAACGCGTTCGTCGAGGTGCGCGCGGAGGCGGTTGGCGAGGCCGCGGGGGCGGACGGGCCTCTCGCCGGGGTCCCGCTCGCGGTCAAGGACGTGTTCGTCGACCGCGACCGGGTCCCGACCTGCGGCTCGGGGGCCCACGGGACCTGGCTGTCGGGCACCGCCACGGTCGTGCAGCGGCTGCGGGACGCGGGAGCCGTCGTCGTCGGCTACACGAACCTGCACGAGTGGGCCGTCGGGATGACGTCGGCGGTCACGCGGACCGGGCCCGTCCTGAACCCGTGGGATCCGGGGCTCGTGCCTGGAGGGTCGAGCGGGGGGTCGGCCGCGGCGCTCGCGGCCGGCATCGTCCCCGCCGCGGTAGGCACCGACGCCGGAGGTTCGATCCGTTGCCCGTCGGCGTGCTGCGGGCTCACCGGCTTGAAGCCTTCGGCAGGGCGCGTCCCGATGGCGGGCTTCGTCGGCGACGACGGCTCGATCGACGGCGTCGGCCCGATGGCACGGTCGGTCGAGGACGTCGCGACGCTGTTCTCGGTCATGGCCGGTGAAGAGGTCGTGCTGGGCGACGCGCGGCCGTTGCGGCTCGGCGTGGCGCGGGCCTTCTTCTTCGACGACCTCGACCCCGGTGTGGGGGCTGCCGTCGAAGCAGCCGTCGCCACGCTTGCCGGCCTCGTCGCGGAGGTGCGAGACGTCGAGCTGCCGTCGGCCCCCAGGGCCTCGTTCGGCGTCCCCGCGCTGCTCCTGCCGCTGCTCTCCGAGCGCCTCGCCGACGCCGTAGAGCGCGATCCCGCCGCGTTCCAGCCCCCGACGCTAAGCCTGCTGGAGCTGGGCCGCGCGATGACCGAGGGCGACGTCGAGGAGGCGCGTTCGTTGCAACGGACGGTGGTCGCGGACTGGGAGCGCGTCTTCGAGGAGGTCGACGTGGTCGTGACTCCGACGTTGCCCGGCCCTCCCGCTCCTCAAGACACCCTCGTGCTCGACCTCCCCTCGGGCCCGACGTCGCCGGAGCTCGCCTATCTCAGGACGAACGCGCCGATGAACCTCGGGGGCGTCGCGGGGCTGTCGCTGCCGTGCGGGGAGATCGGTCCCGCCGGTCGCCTGACCACGAGCGTCACGCTGACCGCGGCGCGGGGACGCGACGAGGTCGCGTTGACGCTGGGCCGGGCGTTCGAGCGCGCGACGGGCGAGGCGTACGCCGGAAGGATCGCGGGCTAGCTAGCGGAAAAGCCGTTCGACGCGATGGGCGATCGCGGGGCCCACCTCCCGCTGTTGCTCCGGCCCGAGCTTCTCGTCCGTCGAGGTCCTCACGTAGAACGTGTCGACGACGCGCGCGCCGAGCGTGTCGATCTTGGCGACGTGGATGTCGAGGTCGAGGTCGCTGAGGCCGGCGGCGATCGCGTAGAGGAGACCGAGGGCGTCGGGAGCGCGCACCTCGACGACGGTCGAATGCGCGGAGGCGTCGTCGACGATGCGCACGTCCGCGACGACCGGCACCGAGGGGCGGTACTCCAGCGCCTTGCGCGTCAACCTGGCGTCGACCGCGAGGCGTCCGGAGAAAGCGGCTTCGAGCGCGGCCGCCACCCCCTCCATCCCGCGCGCCGCGCGCACGACGAAACGCTGCAACGCCAGGCCGTCGGTCGTGGAGAAGGCCTGCGCGCTCAGCACCGTCACGAGGTTCATCGCCAGCACCCCGGCCGTCTTCGCAAGTGTGCCGGGGCGATCGGCGACGCAGACCGTCAGGACCTCCGTGCCGTCCTCGGCGCCGCGTTCGACGCGCGTCACGACCACCCCCGGGCCCGGCCGGCGTAGCAGGAGACGGATGTCGTCCGCGATCTCGGGGACCGTCGTGCTGTCGAGATACGACGGTGGGAGCGTGGCGAGGACCTCCTCCGCGCGGCCGGCAAGCGCCGGCTCGAACGCGATGGCCTCGCGCGCCCGGGCCGTGACCTCGCTCCGAGCCGGCAGCTCCCCGGTCTCGAGCGCGACGAGCGCCTTACGGAACAGCTCCCGCACCAAGCTCTGCTTCCACGGCGTCCACGCCTCGGGCCCGGTCGCACGCGCGTCGGCGACCGTCAGCACGTACAGGAGCCGGAGGAGGCGCGGGGTACCGACCAGAGCGACGACGTCCTCGATCACCGCGCCGTCGTCGAGGTCGCGGCGCGTGGCGGTGTCCGCGAGCAGCAGGTGCCGGCGGACGAGCGTCGCGATCTCGTCCACGCGCTCGGGCGGGAACCCCATGCGCGCCGCCGCCGAGCGCGCCAGGCGCTCGCCCGCGACCGAGTGGTCCTCGCCGGATCCCTTGCCCACGTCGTGGAGCAACGTCGCGACAAGCAGCTCGTCGAGCGATCCGGCCCCGGCCGCCGCGGCCGCGGCCACGTCGTCCTCCGCGAGCGTGCGGTGGACGAGCTCGACGGCAAGGAACGAGTGGCCGTCGACCGTGTAGCGATGGTAGAGGTCGTGCTGCGCGCGGCCGCGTACTCCGGCCCATTCCGGCAGCAGCCACGCCCACGCGCCGGCGTGGTCGAGGAGCTCGAGCGCCGACGACGCGTGCGGCCCCCCGAGCAGCCGGACGAACGCCGCGCGCGTGGCCGGATCCCATCGCTCCGGCGGCGGCCCCCCGAACGCGCCTCCGAGCGCGTCGAGGCTCTTCGGCGACAGCGGCTTGCCGAGGAGCGCGTGCTCCGCGAGCAGCGCGACGTATCCGTCGACCCCGGCGACGCCGGCCGGCGCAAGCGCGCCATCTTCTAGCCTGACACCGGGCGCGACGTCGACTGCGGCCCCCGAACGGCGGGGGCCGCGTCCCACCAGCTCGTTCATCGCGCGATGGGCGCGGTACTCGACCGTCCGCGCACTGGAGTGCACGCGCTCCATCAGTTCGTCCGCACGGTCGTCTCCCTCGAAGCCGACCGCGGCCGCGACCGCAGGCTGGACGTCGATGCGCAGCCGGTCGAGCTTGCGCTTCGACTGTGCGTGCAGCGCCTCGCGTGCGGCAAGCAGCACGCTCCGCTCCTCGGCGAGGGCGTCCGGCGGCTCGCCCGTCACCGCCCCGAGCCAGCCGAGCGCGTGCAGGTCCCTCAGCCCCCCGGCGTCCTCCTTCAGGTCCGGCGCGAGCGCCCACCCGGCGCGGTCGCGCGCCCGATGACGGTCTTCGGTCGACTCCACGACCTGGCGCACGAGCGTCCGTCCCGACTTCGCCAGCCAGCGCCGCCGTCTGTCGAGCAGCTCTTCGAACGAGCCCGCGTCCCCGGCCACCAGCCGCGCCGAGAGCAACGACGTCGCCGCGTCCAGGTCCCGGGCCGCCCACTCGACCGCGTCCTTGGGCGTCCGGACCGCGTGACCGACCTGGAACCCCGCGTCCCACAGCGGGTAGAGGAGCCCGCGCAACGTCGCGGGCGTGACGCCCCGTCCCGACCCGCCCGGGACGAGGCACAGGAGGTCCACGTCGGAGTGGGGCGACATCTCGCCGCGGCCGTAGCCGCCGACCGCGACGAGCGTGACGCCGCCGCGGGGGCCGAGGGTCGCGGCGCTCAGCTCGCGCAGCGCGGCATCGACGTCGCCTGCGCGAGCTCGGGCAACCGCAGTGCCGTCGCTCAGTCGCAGGCGACGTGGACGCTTTACGTCGGTCAGCACATCAGAGAGCGTCGGAACCCTTTTCCCCGGTGCGTATCCGCACGACCTGCTCGGCGGGGACGACCCAGATCTTCCCGTCGCCGATGGAGTCGGTGCGGGCGCCGGTCACGATCGCCTTCACGACCTCGTCGACCTGCTCGTCGTCGACCGCGACCTCGATGCGCGTCTTCGGCACGAAGTCGACCTGGTACTCGGCCCCCCGGTAGACCTCGGTGTGTCCCTTCTGGCGGCCGAACCCGCGCGCCTCCGAGACCGTCAGTCCCTGGATGCCGATCCCTTCGAGCGCCTCCTTCACGTCTTCGAGCTTGAAGGGCTTCACGACTGCGACGACTACCTTCATCTAGGCCTCGCTTCCTCTCGCGACCGGCACTGCGGCCGTCGCATGTGCGTGGACCGCGGGGGCGGCGGGCACCGGAGCCATCCCCCCGCCGCCTTCGGCGAAGGCGTATCCCGCCTCGGCGTGCTGCGTGAGGTCGAGCCCGGACATCTCTTGCTCCTCGGTGACGCGCAGCCCGATCGTCGCTCCGACGACCTTCAGCAGGACGATGCTCGCGACGAACGAGAACGCCAGCGTGGCGCCGATCGCCACGACCTGCTTGCCGAGCAGCCCCGTGCCGCCGCCGGCGACGAGGCCGTCGAACCCGGCCGAGTTGATCGCGGTGTCGGCGAAGACTCCGGTGAGGAGCGCGCCGACGATGCCGCCCACGAGGTGCACGCCGACGACGTCGAGCGAGTCGTCGTACCCGAAGCGGAACTTCATCCTGACCGCGTAGGCGCAGAGGACACCGCCGGCCAGACCGATCGCGATCGCCGCGAGCGGCCCGACGAAGCCGGCGGCCGGCGTGATCGCGACGAGCCCCGCGACCGCGCCCGACGCGACGCCGAGCGTCGTGGACTTGCGTTCGCTACGGGTGTCGACCAGCGCCCATCCGCATGCGCCGGCCGCCGCGCCGAGGTTCGTCGCGAGGAACGCCGATGCCGCCAGGCCGTTGGCGCCGAGCGCGCTCCCGGCGTTGAAGCCGAACCAGCCGAACCAGAGGATGCCCGTGCCGAGCACCGTCATCGTCAGGTTGTGGGGGACGAACGCCTCCTTGCCGAAGCCTTTGCGCTTGCCGACGACGAGGACCGCGGCGAGGGCGGCGATCCCGGCGTTGATGTGCACGACGGTCCCGCCGGCGAAGTCGAGCGCGCCGAGCTCACGGATCCAGCCGCCCGGCGCCCACACCCAGTGCGCCACCGGCGCGTAGACGAGCAGGAGCCACAGCGCGGTGAACGCGACGTAGCCCGAGAACTTCATCCGTTCGGCGAACGCGCCGGTGATCAGCGCGGGCGTGATGATCGCGAACATCATCTGGAAGACGGCGAACAGGGAGTGGGGGATCGTCCCGGCGAGGTCCGCGTTCGGCTCTGCGCCCACGCCCGAGAACCCGAGGAAGTCGAGGCCCCCGATGAGGCCGCCCTTGTCGGGGCCGAACGCGAGCGTGTAGCCGACCACGACCCAGAGCACGGAGACGAGCCCGAGCGCGAAGACGCTCTGCATGATCGTCCCGAGGACGTTCTTCGACCGGACCATGCCCCCGTAGAAGAGGGCGAGCCCCGGCGTCATGAACATCACGAGGGCAGCACACATGAGGATGAAAGCGGTATCGCCCGTGTCCATCGGGATCCTTTCCTTCGTGCCGTTGCCGGCGACGTTGCCGGACCTCCGTCATGTTCTTGGCCGCTCGCCGAGGCGACCGGTCGTTTTGTTCTTGGCCGCTCGCCGAGGCGACCGGTCGTCATGTTCTTGGCCGCTCGCCGAGGCGACCGGTCGTTGGACTCCGATCCAATGCGACGCTTGTTTCCGGGTTGTTTCGTCGCCGTTTCCCGCCCGTAACGATCTATCCCCAGGACGACGCTGCGGCCCGGTCGAGCAGGAACGTGACCGACGGGTGGTCGCGGAACATCGCCACCGGGCAGGCCATCACGTCCTCGTCGGCGGCCAAGGCCCGCCGGACGGCCTCGGCCTTCGACGGTCCGCTCACGACGAACACGATCCACTTGGCCGATAGAAGCGCGGGTGGCGTCAGAGACAACCCCTGCAGCCCGTCGGGTCTGTCCACGACCACGCACGAGGCTGCCTCGAGAAGCCCCGGTGACCCGGGGAACAGCCCGGCCACGTGCGCGTCCTCGCCGAGCCCCAGCACCGCGATCTCGAACGCGTCCACGACCAGCTCGTCGTAGATCGCCGCCGCCTCCTGCGGGTCGATCTCGCCCCTCATCCGGTGGACCCTTCTGGGCGTCACCGCTTCGAGGAGCGTCCGCTTCGCCATCCCGTAGTTGCTCGCCGGGTGGTCTGGCGGCACGCAGCGCTCGTCCGAGAAGAAGACGTCGACGCCGGACCAGTCACCGCCGGCTCGGGCGAGCTCCGGGTAGACGGCCTCGGCCGTCTCGCCGCCCGTGATCACGACCGAGCCGTCCCGCGGCAGCAACCCGTCCACGACGCTCGCGGCCACTGCAGGGAGCTCCTCCGCGTCGTAGACCTCGACGTGCGCGTTCACACCGTGACCTCGCGCCAGCGGCGGCCGTCGCGCCTCAGCAGCTCGTCGGCCGATGCGGGTCCCCACGTCCCCGGCGCGTACGGGCCCGGCCGGCCCCCGCCGCTCCAGTACCGCAGGATCGGGTCGACGATCTCCCACGCCTCCTCGATCTCGTCCGCGCGGGTGAACAGCGTCGCGTCGCCGAGCATGCAGTCCTGGAGGAGCCGTTCGTACGCCTCGGGCGTGCCCGACCCGAAGTCGCTCTCGTAGTCGAACTCCATGTCGACCGTGCGGACGTTCACCTCGTGGCCCGGCACCTTCGCGCCGAACGTGAGCGCGATGCCCTCGTCCGGCTGGATCCGCAGCACCAGCACGTTCGGCTCGAGCTCCTCCACCGCCGTCTTCGCGAACAGCAGGTGGGGGACTCTCTGGAACTGGATCGCGATCTCGGTCGCCTTGCCGGCGAGGTTCTTCCCCGTCCGCAGGTAGAACGGCACCCCCGCCCACCGCCAGTTGTCGACGAACAGCTTCAGCGCGACGAACGTCTCGGTCGACGACTGCTCGTCGACGCCCGGCTCGTCGCGATACCCCTCGTACCGGCCCCGCGCGGTCAGGGTCCCGCACTCGGACGGCGGCCACCGCCGCACCGCCTTCAGCACCTGCACCTTCTCGTTGCGTATGGCGGTCGCGTCCCACGACACCGGAGGCTCCATCGCCACGAGCGTGAGCAGCTGCAGGAGGTGGTTCTGCGCGACGTCGCGCAGCGCGCCGGTCTGGTCGTAGGACGCGCCGCGCGAGCCCACGCCCATGTCCTCGGCCACCGTGACCTGGACGTGGTCGACGTACCGGCGGTTCCAGATCGGCTCGAAGATCGCGTTCGCGAACCGCAGCACGAGGAGGTTCTGGACCGTCTCCTTGCCGAGGTAGTGGTCGATGCGGAAGACCTGGTCCTCCGAGAACGTCCGGTTGACGACGCCGTTCAGCTCCCGCGCCGACGCGATGTCCGACCCGAACGGCTTCTCGACGACGAGCCGGTGCCACCCTGCCGTGTCGAGCAGCCCCGCCTTGCCGATGCCGTCGGCGATCGCGGGGAAGAAGCGCGGCGCGGTCGCGAGGTACCAGACGCGGTTGCCGCCCGTCCCGTGGCTGCCGTCGATGGCGGCCAGGCGCTCGCCGAGCCGGCGGTAGGTCTCGTCCGCAGACAAGTCGCCGGGGACGTAGAAGAGGTTGTCGCCGAAGCCTCCCCACGAATGGGCGTCCGGCGCCACTCGGGAGTGCTCCTTCAC
This sequence comes from Actinomycetota bacterium, assembly GCA_030861725.1. Classification (GTDB taxonomy): domain Bacteria; phylum Actinomycetota; class CADDZG01; order CADDZG01; family WHSQ01; genus JALZEG01. The sequence goes on from JALZFC010000032.1 coordinate 16,095, forward strand.
CGCGTCTCTCATCTGCGCGGCGAACTCCGCATCCGGGTACTCGGTCCGCGCCGTTCCGAGGACCACGGTCTCCTCCGGAGCGAGACCTTCGCGCCGGAGGTTGAAGAGCGCCGGGAGGAGCTTTCGAGAGGTGAGGTCGCCCGACGCGCCGAAGATCACGACGACGCAGGGATCCGGCGTCCGCCGCGTCGGGCTCACCGGGTCCACACGTCGTCGAGGAAGTCCGCTATCCGGTCCGACAGGCGGTTCGGCGGGAAGCGCAGCTCGAAGAACGACCGGGCCGCGACCAGCTCCGAGTTCGGGAGCTCCCGGTGGAGTGCGGCCGCGTCCGAGAACGGATGCAGGATGTCGCGCGGGTGGGCGACGATCAGCGCGGGGACCTCGATCTTCTCGCGCTCGGTCGGGTGCGGCGCGAGCCTCCCGGTCAGCAGGCCGTGCAGCACGGCCGCCGACGGACGGGGCTCGCGGGAGAGCGTGTCCAAGAGGACGTCCCAGTACACGTGCACGCCACGGGGCACGCGTCGCAGCGCGCGCGCCAGCAGCGCGAACGGCCGCGCGGCCTCCGCGTACGCGATCGTGAGCGGCAGGAAGATCGCGGCGGCCGCCGGCGCGGCGCGTTCCAGCACGGGCATCTCCACGAACATCGCGCGCATGCGCTCGGGCGCGTGCACGGCGACCTCGATCGTGACGTTCGCCCCGAGCGACGTGCCGGCGACCACGGCCTCCGGGACGTCGAGGTGGTCGAGCAGCGCGACGACCTGACGCGCGTAGATCTCCATCGAATGGTGGCGCGAGTGGACCGGCTGGTCGCTCTCGCCGTGGCCGAGCAGGTCGATCAGGATCACGCGGTTGCCGCGGTCGGCCAGCGCGTCCGCCAGCGGGTAGTTGTGCTTGCGCGGCAGCAACAAACCGTGGACCAGGACGATCGGCCGTCCGGCGGCGCCCTGCCTGCGGCCCCGCTGCTCGAAGGCGATGCGGAAGCCGTCGTATCCGAACGAGGGCACGGGGGGGTCTAGCCCTTGCGTTCCCGGAGCTCCGCCACGAGCTCGCGCTTCAGGACCTTGCCCGTGGAGGTACGCGGGAGCTCGTCCACCACCTCGATGCGGCGGGGCACCTTGTACGACGCGAGCTCGGCCTTGCACGCCGCGCGTACGTCCTCCGCGGAAGCCGTGCCGACCACGAACGCGACCAGCACCTGGCCGTACTCCTCGTCGTCGAGCCCGAGCACCGTGACCTCGGTCACGCCGGGCACGTCCTCGATCACCTGCTCGACCTCGATCGGGTACACGTTCTCGCCCCCGACGACGACCATGTCGTCGGTGCGGGACTCGACGTAGAGGTATCCCTCCTCGTCGAGGCGGCCGAGGTCGCCGATCGACATATAGCCGTCGCGCTCGGCCTTCTTCTCGCCCGACGTGTAGCCCTCGAACAGGACCCCGCTCTTGACGTAGAGCTCGCCGGTCTCACCCGGCGGGAGCCTCTCGCCGTCCGGCGAGAGCACCGCGACGTCGATGCCCTCGACGGGCTTGCCGACCGTCTTCGGCCGCGTCGCCATGTCCTGCGGCGTCGCGATCGCGACCCACCCGATCTCGGTCGAACCGTAGAGGTCGTACAGGACGTGGCCGAACAGCTCGATCGCCGCACGCCGCAGGTCTTCGGACAGCACCGACCCGCTGGCCATGACGAGCCGGAGCGACGAGAGGTCGTAGCGCTTCTTCACGTCGTCGTCGAGCGAGACGATGCGGCGCATCATCACCGGCACGAACGACGCCGCCGTCGCACGGTGCCGGTCGATCAAGCGGAGCGACTCCTCCGGGTCGAACCTCTCCGGAAGCACCAGAGTCGCGCCCAGCACGGTCGCGAACGTGAACGTCGCGAGGCCGAAGGAGTGGAACAGCGGCGTCGGGCAGTACACGACGTCGTCGCGCCGGTACGGGACGACCGCGAGGAGGTTCGCGAGCGCCGAGATGCCCGCAGCCGACGTGTTGCGCGCCGCGCCCTTCGGGGTGCCGGTCGTCCCCGACGTGTGGATGATCACCTTCGGCGAGCCGCGGTCGCGTGTGAACGGCGAGGGCGGCGACGCCGGCCGGCGCCCCAGCTCCCGCGTGTACGGCTCCGATCCTTCGAGGGCGTCCGCCTCGTTCCCCACGTACATCAGCTGCATGCCCGGGGGCGCGCACTCCTTCACCTGCTCCGCGTGCGCGGTGTCGTAGACGAGGAGCTTGGGGGCCGCACCCTTCAGCGTCGCTTTCAGCTCCTTCGGCTTCGCCCACGTGTTGAGGGGGCAGGCGACGACGCCGAGCTTCTGGGTCGCGAGGGCGAGCTCGACCATCTCGCGCCCGTTGCGGAGCAGCATCGCGACGCGGTCCTTAGGGCCGATGCCGCGCGCCCCGAGGAGGTGCGCGGCCTGGTTCGAGCGCCGGTCGACCTCGCGCCACGTCAGCGTCCCGTTGCGGTCGTGCAGCGCGGGCTTGTCCCCGATCGCGACCGAGTGCATCTGCGAGGTGATGCCCAGCGAGGGGCCGCGCATGAGCAGCCAGGGGAGCGCATAGCCGAGCCCGACGAGGTTGCGGGGGTCGACGGCGTTCGCCTGCTTGAGCCGCGCGAGGTTCCGCGGCCGCGCGAACTGGCTTATCTGCCTGAGGCCGTCCCCGAGTGCTCCCATTGGTTGCCCAGCGTATTACCCCGCGAGCCGGCTCTAGCTCCCCTCCGCGTCGCCCCGCAGCCCCGCCGACGCCGGCGGCTCCGGCGCGCCGAACGCGCACTCGATCACCTCGCCGTACTGGCGCCGCGACCACGCGGCCGCGATCACGTTCTCGTCGCCGCGGTCCTCGAAGCCCTCGGGTAGCTCCTCGCCGCCCCAGTTGTCGCGGATCGTGTAGCCGTTGAGGAACTCCGCGACGTCGGCTCCCGTGATGCCGAGCTCCCTCATCACGTTCTCGTCGAGGAAGGGCCCGACGGGATTCGGGCTCTCGACGAGCGTCTGGCCCTGCGGCACACCGAAGTGCGCGTCCACGTCCTCCTGGAGCTGACCCTGCAGCAGCGGCCACGCGCCGCTCCGCTCCGGCGAGGGGGTGTGGCCGTGGTCGGCGCTGAGGACCACCGCGTAGTCGCCGACGTTCGCGTCGAGGTACTCGAGGATGCGCCCGAGGGCCGCGTCCTGCGCCTGGAGCACGTCGCCCATCTCCGGCGAGTCCATCGTGTACTGGTGCCCGACGATGTCGGTCGGCTTGTAGTTCGTGAAGAAGAAGTCGGTCACGCCGTCGGCGCCGTACCCCTCCCCCTCGAGCATCGCGAGGATCGCGTCGGTCTCGAAGCCCACCCACGCGGGGTTGTCGTGCAGGTCGAGGATGCCGTGCCCCCGCCATCTCCCGTCGGCCTCGCCGTCCTGACGGTCGAGCGCGTCGGCGTGCTCCTCGAGCCCGGGGAAGTGCTCCAGGTACTCCGGGGTCGAGTAGTAGAGCGGGTTGCCGGTGATCCTCTCGTCGCCGCCGATGATCGCGAGCTGGTCCGCGTCGCCGCCGGGCGTCATGGTCCCGTGACCCATCATCCCGATGTGCCACGACTTCCACGCGAGCATCCCCACGAGCGGCTCGTTGCCGAGCGCGGGGTCGATCAGGTCGGCGAACGTCGTGAGCTTCAGATCCGACGGGTCGCGCTGCGAGAAGGCCGTCCGGACGATGCCGTTGTCGCTCCGGTAGTTGATCGCGGTGACGCCGTGTGCGCGGGGGAAGGCTCCGGTGCCGAGCGTCGAATGCGTCGCCGGCGTGATCGACGGGGACGAGCCGACGGTCGCGTGCACGTAGGAGGTCCCCTCGCGCTCCATCCGAGCGAGGTTCGGCCACCGGCCGGGCCACCGGTCCAGGACGTTGCGCCCCACGCCGTCCCACACGATCGTGAGCACGAGCTTCGGCGGCGACTCGAAGTCCGCGACGGCGTCCTCGAGCACGCGGCCCTCGCGCTGCGGCAGGTCGACCCCCGCGAGCGCCCCTGCCGTCGCGAACACGTCGGCGAGCGTCGCGGGGTCGTTCTCGCGGCCCTCGCGCTCGATCACCCCCGGGCCGTACAGGACAAGAGGCACGTTCTGCAGGTAATCCCAGGGCCCCGAGTGGCTCGTGACGTCGAAGGCGCCGGAGTAGTTCGGCGCGAGCGGCACGAACGTCACATCCTCGGAGTGCTTCGGGTGATGGCCGCGCCACACGCGCGCGAGCAGCGCGCGGTCGAGCGCGCACGCCCGCTCCACGGGGTCGTTCGAGTCGAACGTGCGGTCGCCGCCCGCGGTAGGCGCGGCGGTGCGGCTCGGAGGCGGCGAGTCGTCCTGCACCGCGGCCCCCGCGTAGATCGCGCCTCCCGCCAGCACCACGACCACGACGATCGTGCGAAGCAGGCGCGCTCGTCGGGACATCGCAGGGAGGCTACTAGTGTTCGCCGTCCTACCCGCGGGGTATCGGAGGGACGTGAGGACGAGGCGACTGGGAGCGCACGGTCCCGAGATATCCGCCGTCGGCTACGGCGCGTGGGAGGCGGGCGGTACGTCCTGGGGATCGCCGGTCCCGGACGAGCAGACGATCGACGCGATCCGCGCGGGGGTCGAGGCCGGGATCACCTGGGTCGACACCGCGGAGGTCTACGGCGACGGCCGCTCCGAGGAGCTCGTCGCGCGAGCGGTCGGAGCCGACGTCATGGTGTTCACGAAGGTCGCGCCACGCGGCGCCGGCAGCGGGTTCGATCCGGCGTCGGTGCGACGCGCGTGCGAGGGGAGCCTGCGGCGGCTGGGACGCGACGTCGTCGACCTCTACCAGCTCCACTGGCGCGACGACTCGATACCGGTCGAGGAGACGTGGGGCGCGATGGCCGCGCTCGTCGACGACGGGCTCGTCCGGTGGATCGGCGTCTCGAACTTCGAGCGGGGGCTGATCGAGCGCTGCCTCGCGATCCGCCACGTCGACTCGCTGCAGCAGCAGTTCTCGATGCTCCACCGCGACGGCGAGGACGACCTCTTCCCGTGGTGCGCGGAGCAGGGGATCGGCGTTCTCGCGTTCGGGCCGCTGGCGTACGGCCTGCTCACCGGCGCGATCACGCGCGACTCCGTCTTCGACGACGCCGACTGGCGCAGCGGCAAGGGCGAGTCCAGCAGCTTCTACGACGAGCTGTTCGCGCAGGGGAAGCTCGAGCCGAACCTGGCGATCGCCGAGAGGCTCCGTAAGGTCGCCGACCGCGCCGGCATGTCGACGGCGCAGCTTGCGCTCGCATGGATCCTGAGCCGCGACTGCGTGACGGCGGCGATCGCCGGCTCGCGTTCGGCGAGGCACACGGTCGAGAACGCGGGGGCCGCGGCGCTGACGCTCGACCCATCGACGCTGGAGGAGATAGAGACGATCCTTGCCGGCGGCTGAGCCTCGCCCTCGGCTCGCCGAGCGATGTGGGCGAACCAGCGGCCAGACCGAGCAACGCGGCGTCACTGCACGCGGCGCGCCGCCACTATCCTTGCGATTCCGCCCTTCGGACGGAGGTACATCTTGGACGTTTCGCCCTGGCTCTACGTCGGGTTCATCGGCTTCGTCGTCGCGATGCTGCTCGTGGACCTCAAGCTCTTCCATACCGAGGCCCACGCTCCGACCGCGAAGGAGTCGGGGATATGGGTCGCGATCTGGGTCTCGCTCGCGCTCGCGTTCGGGATCGGGCTGCTCGTGTTCCAGGACACGAAGGACGCGGGCGAGTACTTCGCCGGCTACCTGATCGAGTACTCGCTGTCGGTCGACAACATGTTCGTGTTCGTCGTGATCTTCAGCTACTTCAAGATCCCGCTGTCGCACCAGCACCAGGTCCTCTTCTACGGGATCCTCGGTGCGATGGTGTTCAGGGGCATCTTCATCGCCCTCGGCACAGCGCTCGTGCAGAACTTCGACTGGGTCATCCCCATCTTCGGGATCTTCCTGCTCTACACCGCCTACAGGATCGCGAAGGGGTCCGCGGAGCATGTCCACCCGGAGGACAACCCGGTCCTGAAGTTCGCGCGCAAACGGTTGCGGACGACGCCGAAGCTCGACGGACAGAAGCTCTTCACGGTCGAGAACGGCAAGAGGGTCGCGACGCCTCTGTTCATCGTGCTGCTGTTCGTCGAGACGACCGACATCTTCTTCGCCATCGACTCGATTCCGGCGATCTTCGCCGTGACGAAGGAGCCGTTCATCGTGCTCACGTCGAACGTGTTCGCGATCCTGGGGCTCCGGGCGCTGTATTTCCTGCTCGCGGGGGGCATGGATCGCCTCCACCTGTTGAAGTACGGGCTCGCGGTCATCCTCGGCTTCGTCGGAGTCAAGATGCTGCTCGAGGGGACGGAGCTGGTCGGCCTCACGGAGCACGCGATCCACGTGCCGATCTGGCTCTCGCTGACGGTGATCATCGGCGTCCTCACGATCACGGCGATCCTGTCGTTCAAGATCCCGCCGAAGGAGCAGGCGGCCTTCGAACACCGGATCGAGGAGATGACGGGCGGCGACCCGCCGCCCTAGGTGTTCTTCCGGGCGACCTCCGTCGCCCGCGCCTGCGCGACCGGGCGCACGACTATCTCGTCTACGTCCACGTGCGGGGGCCGCGTGACGGCCCACGCGATGCAGTCGGCGACGTCGTCGGCGGCGAGCGGCTCGATCCCCTCGTAGACCCGCTTCGCCTTTGCGGGGTCCCCGTCGAACCGGACGAGCGAGAACTCCGTCTCGACGAGGCCGGGCGAGACCTCGGTAACGCGCACGGGCGTCCCGAGCAGCTCCAGCCGCAGCGTCTGAGTGATCGCCCGCAACGCGTGCTTCGTCGCGGTGTAGCCCCCGCCGCCCCGGTACGTCTCGAAGCCGGCGATCGACCCCACGTTGACGACGTGCCCCGCACCCGAGGCCATGATCTTCGGCAGCAGCTCGCGCGTCATCCGGAGCACGCCCATGACGTTGACGCTCCACATGTTCGCCGCGGCTTCGTCCGACAGCTCGCCGAGGGGGCTGAGCCCCGCCGCCATCCCTGCGTTGTTCACGAGGACGTCGACGTGCTCGACCGCGTCGCAGAACCTCCGGACGGAATCGGGATCCGCGACGTCGAGAGCGAGCGCCCTGCCCCCGGACTCCCGTGCGACCTCCTCGAGGCGATCCACCCGCCGGGCGCCGAGCACGACCTCGAAACCCTCACGCGCGAGCCGGATCGCCGTCGCCGCGCCGATGCCCGCGGACGCACCCGTGATCACGGCGGTCTTGGACATGAAAGCATCGTGTCATGAACAGACCGAACGTCGTGAACATCCTCGGAGCGCCTCTCGACCTGGGGGCCGCGCGCCGTGGCGTCGACATGGGGCCGAGCGCCATCCGCTACGCGGGGCTCGCGGAGCGCCTCCAGAGCATCGGCCTCGACGTCACCGACTCCGGCAACGTCGTCGCCGAGCTCCCCGAGGTCGCGTCGGAGCTCGACGAGCGCGCGCGTTACCTGCCGGCGATCCTCAGTTCGTGCGCGCAGATCGCCGGCCGCGTCGCGGAGATCGCGGCGAGCGGCGCCACGCCGCTCGTGCTCGGCGGCGACCACTCGATCGCGATGGGTACGCTCGCCGGCCTCCACTCCGCGTTCGGCCCCGGCGCAGTCCTGTGGGTGGACGCGCACGGCGACCTCAACCGCCCGTCGACGTCGCCGTCAGGGAATGTGCACGGGATGCCGCTCGCCGCCGCGCTCGGCCGGTGCGGCTTCGACCTCGACGGATTCGAGGGGCCGCCGTGGGTCGACCCGACGCGCACGGTCCTGATCGGCGTCCGGTCGCTCGACCCCGGCGAGCGGGCGCTGGTGAAGGAGCTCGGCCTCACGGTCTTGACGATGGCCGACATCGACCGGCGCGGGATCCCGAGCGTGATGGAGCAGGCGTTGCTCGTGGTCAGGGGAGCGCGCTTCGTCCACCTGTCGCTCGACGTCGACGTCTGCGATCCCGAGATCGCCCCCGGTGTCGGAACTCCGGTCAAGGGCGGGCTGTCGTACCGCGAGGCTCATCTCGCGATGGAGCTGATGGCGGAGGCCGGCATCCTCACGTCGATCGAGATCGTCGAGGTGAACCCGATCCTCGACCACGCGGACGAGACCGGGCTGCTCGCAGTCGAGCTCGCCGCGAGCGCGCTCGGAGCCCGCATCCTCTAGACGTGGCCCTCACGAACGCCGACATCGCCGAGTGCCTCGCGCTCGTCGCGGGCGAGTACACCGACCACCGGCGCAAGGCGTTGAAGAGCGGGTCGCGCGCGGCTTTCCTGTGGGACGAGGAGGCCGAGGCGGTGCTGGAACGCGGCGGCAAGCTCAGCGAGCTGCCGAAGGTCGGGCCCTGGCTCGCGCACCTGATCGAGGGCTGGATCGACGACCCGCCGGGGCGCCCCGAGCAGTCGCCGCTACGGCGCGACTTCATGACGATGTCGCAGGCCGTGACGATCCTTGAGGACGCGCCGGAATGGCGCGACGAGCTGAAGGGCGACCTCCAGATGCACTCGACGTATTCCGACGGCGGCGGCGCGATCGCGGAGATGGCCGCGACCGCGGACGCGCTCGGGCACGAGTACATCTCGATCACCGACCACTCGAAGGGGCTGAAGATCGCCGGAGGCATCGACGAGGAGACGCTTGCGCGCCAGGCCGCGGAGATCGCGGAGGTCAACGACGTGCTCGCAGGCGGGGGCTCCGGGCTGCGCGTGCTGCGGTCTCTCGAGGTGAACCTGAATCCTCACGGAGAGGTCGACATGGACGACGCGGCGCTGCGCTCGCTGGAGGTCGTCGTCGGGTCGTTCCATTCGAGGCTGCGGGTGAAGGAGGACCAGACGGAGCGTTACCTCGCGGCGCTGCGCAACCCGTACGTCGACATCCTCGGCCACCCCCGGGGGCGGATCTACAACTTCCGCATCGGGCTGGTCGCCGACTGGCCGCGCGTGTTCGCGGCGGCGGCCGAGCGCGACAAGGCGATCGAGATCAACTGCTATCCGGACCGGCAGGACCTCAACAGGGAGCTGCTCGAGGTCGCGGCCGCGTCCGGCTGCCGCCTCTCGCTCGGCACCGACTCGCACGCGCCCTCCCAGCTGTCGAACATCCGCTTCGGCCTGGCCGCGGCGGCCTCGGTCGGGCTCGACCGCTCGAGGATCGTGAACTTCATGGAGCGTGCCGAGCTCCTGGAGTGGGCCGCCGGGAACTAGCCGGCGAAGGAATCCGGCCTCGCCCGCCTAATCCCACCGCGTGCGTAGAACGCTCGTTTCGTGCTGCCTGGCCCTCCTCGTCCTCCGGGGGCTCCTCGCCGCGCCGGGGAACGCGAAGTCGCCGAAGCCCCTGCTCCCGAACCTCGTGCCCCTGCCCCCGTCGACGCTCGTGGGGCCGTTCACCGGCGTCCTCGACGCGTTCGGCTACGCCTATCCGGCGCCGGTCGTGGTGAACGGCTGTCTTCCCGACGAGACCGCGCGGCGCGGCGCCATGCGCTGCCTCCGCTACGACACGACTGCATTGAATCGCGGCACCGGGCCCCTCGAGATCGCGTACCGGATCGAGCCGCCGGAGACGAACGCCTATCAAGTCGTCCACCACAGAGACGGTTCGACCACCGACCGCTTCGCCGTCGCGTCGGAGTTCCATCCGACCCACGCCCACTTCCACTTCGAGAGCTTCTACGTCACGAGCCTGTGGAGGTACTCCGAGGGCGGGCGGATCGGGAGGAAGCCGGTGACGTCGGGGAACAAGAGCGGCTTCTGTCCCGAGGACTCGGGCGGCGGCTCGGGCGACAGGACCTACGGGTGCCTCACGGAGTACCGGATGGGCCCCTCCGGGCCCGAGCAGGTCGTCGGGATCTCCGCGGGTTGGTACGACACCTACCGCGTGCACCTGCCGGACCAATATCTCGAGATAACCGACGTGCCGGACGGGCGGTACCTGCTGGAGGTCGAGCTCGATCCGGACGACAACATCCGCGAGTCCAACGAACGCGATAACAAGGTGTGCGTGCTCGTCCGGCTGAAGGGCGACGACGCGATGCCCGGCGGCACCGTCTCCTGCTGACCACCTCTCGATAGGCTGAGACGCATGTCGTCTCGACCGCGCGTGCCCGAGGACTGGGAGCGCGACCTCCGCGCCGCCAAGCCCGCCGAGGAGGCCTTCGGCTCCGAGCTCGCGACCGACCCGCGTCTCGAAGACCTTCGGACGCATACCGACAGCTACGACAAGCTCGACTTCTCGTTCACCTACGGCGGCCGCGAGATCTGGGTCGACCTGAAGGAGAAGAGACAGGCGTACTCGCCGGGCGTGCAGGCCCTGTGGGAGGACGTGCCCGGCTCGTTCCTCTTCATCCTCGACGAGACCGTCTACCGGAGGATCATCTGGCAGGGAGGCGGCGGCTACCTCGTCGTGCACGACCACCCCGGCGGCCGCTGGGCGATCTTCGGCCCGTGGGAGCTGACGCTCGGCCCCCGCCGCCGCTACGAGCGGGCGGAGAGGAAGACGAGGGCGTTCCTGAAGGGAAAGATCCTGCTCGACCTCAGGGCGGCCGCGACCCTGCGGACCTACTTCTCGATCGACGAGCTGCTCCACGTGATCAACAAGTCCGTGGCCGAGCGCGACGCGGTCGAGGCCGTGGCGACGAACACGCTGGACCTACCGCAGGTGTGACGCGCAACGGCGCGAAACCTGTCACAGCCCCCGCGTAGCGTGGTGCCGCAGGCCGTCGAGGGCCTGCATCTAGGATGGACGGATGCCTGAGGGGACGTCGGAGGACATGGAAGCGCAGCCCGAGCAGGAGCCCCGCCGGAAGGGCACCAGCACCTCCAACTTCGGCGTCGGCCGGCGCGAGAGCCACGACTCCACGCCGTTCTACGACCGCTTCGGCCCCCTGCCGAAGGTGTCGACCGACCGCCGGATCAACAAGCTCGATGAGATCGACCGGATCTACCTGGGCGACTCCCGAAAGATGTCGCAGGTCGCCGACTCCTCGGTCGGGCTCGTCGTGACGTCGCCCCCGTACTTCGCCGGCAAGGAGTACGAGGAGGCGCTCGGCGAGGGCCATGTCCCCGCGACGTACGTCGAGTATCTGAAGCGCCTCGAGGAGGTCTTCGCGGAATGCGCCCGCGTGCTCGAGCCTGGGGGCCGCATCGCGGTGAACGTCGCGAACCTCGGACGCCGACCGTACCGGTCGTTGTCCGCCGACGTGATCGGGCTCTTGCAGGACCGGCTGAAGCTGTTGCTGCGCGGCGAGATCATCTGGCAGAAGGGCAAGGGGGCCGCGGGGTCGTGCGCGTGGGGGTCGTTCCAGAGCGCGCAGAACCCGGTGCTTCGTGACATCTCCGAACGCGTGGTGATCGCGTCCAAGGGCCGGTTCGACCGCGCCCTGACGCGGCGCGAGCGGCAGAGGCGCGCGCTCCCGTTCGAGGCGTCGATGTCCAAGGAGGCGTTCATGGAGGCGACGCTCGACGTGTGGGAGTTCCCCGCCGAGCGGGCAACGCGCGTCCGGCACCCCGCGCCGTTCCCGGTCGAGCTTCCGAAACGGCTGATCGACCTCTACACGTATTACGACGACGTGGTGCTCGATCCGTTCATGGGCTCGGGCACGACCGCGGTGGCCGCTCTCCGGTCCAATCGTCACTACGTCGGCTACGAGATCGACAGCTCCTACATCGAGATCGCGAACCGGCGCGTCGAGGAGGAGAAGCGTGAGCTCTCGCGACTCAAACGCGCGGGTCTGATGCGCGAGGTCCGGGTCGGCGTCGATCGAGACGACGACGGCGACGAGCCGTTCCAGGCGCGCGCGGTGAGGCAGGGGAAGCGGGCGAAGGAGCTCGCACGCGAGGTCCTCGAGCACTGCGGCTTCCGCGACATCGTCCAGGACCACCGGTTCATGAGCGGCGTCGAGATCAACTTCTCCGCGGTCGACCGCCGGGGGCGGACCTGGTACTTCGACGTCTCGGGCGCGTTCACGAGCACCCGTCCGGGCCTTCGCCGCACCGATACGTTGTGGAAGGCGCTCGGCAAGGCGGCGGTCCTGAACGAGGCTGGACTCGCCGCGCACAGGCTCGTGTTCCTGTCGACGGACCTCCCGCCGAAGGGCACCTCCGGCGACGCCGCGCTGCGCGCGGTGCGCGGCAAAGCGTTTCACGATGCGATCGAGATGCTCTCCGAGGCAGGGCAGGACAGGTTGCGCCGGTACGCCCTCGGCGAGGGCTACGACGAGCCGATCGGTGACCTCCTCTCTCCCGCCGAGTGATAGTGACGCCGTCGGAGATACCAGGCCGGAGCTCGTTCGTCGGCGCGTACGCGGTCGTCCGCACCGACACTCCCGAGATCTTCCTTGCCGAAGATGCAGACGCGATCTCGCGTGCCCTCGCGATCTATCTCGTCGCCCAGCTACCCGCCGCCGAGGTCACGTCGCCCGCGCGCCTGCGGGAGATGCGCGAGGCATTGCTGGAGGAGCGGTGGGCGGACGCGCTCGTGGCGTGGATCGACGAGACGGGAACGGTGGTCGACGTGTACGACGCACCGACGAAGGTGTGGACGACGGAGGAGCTCGACCTCGAGCGCGCGTCGCTCGAGATCCGACTCGCGCCTCTGTTCGCCGAGTAGCCCTTCGGGCGACAGGAGTCGGGGGAGGAACCCTTAGGGATCGGCTCTGCGACGAGCAGTTAGCTTCGAGGTCCGGATCGAGCGCATGATTCTCAGGGGTTCCGTCCCGTGGACGGACTTGCCGAAGGTCCTGTTTCCTTCGGCAGATTTCACGTAGGTGCCGCCCTTGAGGGTTCCTTTGCGTCTGCGAGCCTTAGCCACGAATGCCTCCCACGAGCCCGACCTAATCCCGTTCGCCATCCCAGATGGCGGATTTCCTACGGCTGTCTCGAAACAACGTATGCCCTTGCTATGACGATTAGCGCAACCGCTGCGGCAATCGTAAGGCCTATCCAGAGTCGGTCCCGGATGTGGCTGCCGATGTCCAGGACCAGCAAGACGGCGCCGACAAAGGGGAGGAACCCGACGAGGCTGACGATGCCGCGGAGTCCAAGCAAGAGCCGGCTTGTCATCGCGTTCTCTCCCGGTTTGGAGATGAACAGGCCTACTACCCCGGGCAGCGCAAGGAGCAACGTCGGCCCCGACCTCTCGCCCTCTTCCGGCGACACGAAGAGCAGAGAGACGAGCATTGCCGTCACCGCAATCGCGAAGAACAGCGATGCGCGCACGAAACCCCGCGTCACCGGAAGCAACCAGATTCTCGCCTCGGCGGTGGCACCCGCCTCGATGTCAGAAGGGTAGAGGTGGGAGCGACCTCCGCGATCACCCTCGTAGGCGAGCTCGCTTACCTCATTTCCATCTTCATCGACCTCGACGATCTGAGCCTCGAAGACGTCCATTCCCGCCGGGGCGTCGACCTCGAGGTGGAAACTCTCGGCGTCGTCTACGGCAGGGAGGGCGAACTTGATCGGGGCTGATTCGAGACCCAAACGTTGTGCCAGGGTGAAGGTTTCCAGGTGGACGGCCTCGAGGTACGAGAACTTCATGATCCGCCGGCGTCCCCTGTGGAACGGGACCGGCGTCAACAGCAGGAAGTTCTTCGCGAGGTCGTCGAGTAGTTCGGTGAACGCGGGCGTCGAGATGAGCGCTCGGAAGTCTGGATCCTCCGAGGCCCTCATCGAATCGAGTGCCGCTAGTGCAGCAGCAGGGTCTGAGGAAACTATGTCGCGAATGACGTTCGACAGAGCGTCCGCCGGCGGGTGCCCAAGGATCCGTTGACCCATTGCCACAGCAGCGGACCACGCGATCAGCGAGTTCTCCCGCCTCGACAGAACCGGCACCGCGGTCCCCGCCTCGTCCCGGAGGTCGAACCCAACCAACGGCGCCTTCCTGAGGAGGCCTAGAGGGATGAGATAGGAGTTCTCGTAACGGTCGCTAAGGGGTTCGTCGAGTGGGAGTGTGAAGTCGACGCTCACCTGACGCCGTACCGTGCGATCGTCGACGAAGCGGATCTTCTCGACCCTTCGAATGGTCCACGTCGGGATGTGAGCCAGGAGGAGAGCGACGTCGAGCCCGATGTCGTCGTCGGGGAAGGACTCAGCTTCGCGGGGAAAGAGAACCCGCCACTCCCCGCCGTTATTCTCCGAGTTCACTTTTCAGGCGCTCTTGCGCGCGTGCTATCGATGAGGTCCGCCATGCATGGATTGTAGGTATCCCGTACGACAAGAATCGGCCGCGGTAGTAGCCTCAGGCGAAGTCGGAGATCGTCCGGACGATCGTGTCGGGGTCGTCGCCCGTGACGAGGCTCGCCGAGGCCCCCGCCCGACGCATGATCGTCCCCGTCGCGTCGTCGTCCGGAGAGCTGTAGCCGATCACGACCACGCGCGGGTTGCTCTCCTTTAGCCGCCGCGTCGTCTCTATGCCGTCGAGCTCGGGGAGCTTCACGTCCACGACCACGAGGTCAGGAGTCACCGCGTCGGCGACCCTCAGCCCCTCTCGGCCCGACCACGCGACGCCGGCCACGCGGAACGGCGTCCGCGACTCCACGAGCGAGCGGAGCCCGCGCAGCACGTCGGGGTCGTCGTCGACGAGGACGGCGGTCTTCGTCTTCTCGTCTTCCTCGGCCGGGTTGTGCATCCCGAGGGCGAACATCAGGAAGCCGAACCCCACGAAGGCCAGGGTCTCGGCCGGTGCGACGTCGAGCAGACCTTCTATCGCTGTCCCGTACATCGGCTCCCCGCGATCGTAGAGCCCGCGAGCTATTCGTGCAGGACGCGGCCCTCCATCCCTCCGGCCACCGTCACGACCTCTCCGGTGACGTGGCCGCTGATCTCGTCGGAGGCAAGAGCGACGACCACTCGTGCGACGTCCTCCGCGCGGCCGACCTTCCGCAGCGGCATCGTCCGCGTGATGCGGTCGACGAAGCCCGGCTCGGCGAGGGCCTCGCGCACCATCTCCGTCTGCGTCCATCCGGGACACACGACGTTCACGCGGCCGAGCGGCGCGATCCGGGTGATCTCGTTCTTCAAGCTCTTCAGGAACCCGCCGGCGAGAGCCGACTTCGCCGCGGCATAGTCCGCATGGCCGGCCTCTCCGATGAGGCCCGCGGTCGACGAGACGATCACGACGTTGCCGGTCCGCGTCGACTCGACGTGACGCAGGAACGCCCGGCACGACAGGAAGACGCTGTCGAGGTTCGCCGCGATCGTCGCCCGCCATCGCTCGAGCCCCATCGCCCACACCGGCTCGTAGGCCTCCGGCGATCTGCCCGCGTTCGCGACCAGGACGTCGAGCCGCCCCAGCTCCGCGACCGCTCGAGGGATCAGCGCGTCCACGTCGCTTTCGTCGGTGAGGTCCGCCTGCAGCGGGACCCCGCCGGTGTCGGCCGCGAGCGCACGAGCGCGTTCCGCGCTGCTCAGGTAGTGGATGCCCACGCGGGCGCCGTCGGCGGCGAACGCACGGCACAGCGCGCTGCCGATGCCGCCGGCGCCGCCCGTGACGAGGACGCCCTTGCCGTCGAGGCCCGTGTCCATGGCAGGCAGGCTACTGCGGCGTCCTGTCCGCACGGTACGTTGGCGGCGATGAAGGACGTGGGCATCGTCGGGATGCCGTACTCGGGGAAGTCGACGTTGTTCCAGGCGCTGACGAGCGCGGGCTCGGCGGGCGGCCGTTCGAACCAGGCCGTGGTGGACGTGCCGGATGACCGGCTGGGCGTGCTGGCCCGCATCGAGAGGTCGAAGAAGGTCGTGCACGCGAAGGTGCGGTTCGTCGACGTGCCAGGAGGGCTCACCGCGCAGGGCATCGCGGAGTTCCGCAACACCGACGCACTCTGCATGGTCGTGCGCGCGTTCGGAGACGACGCGAACCCGAAGTCGGAGCTGGCGTCTCTAGAGGCCGAGATGGTCCTGGCAGACCTGACGAACGTGGAGAGCGGGCTGGACAAGGCGCGCAAGAAGGCACGCGGCTCCGCCGAGGGCAAGGTAGAGGCGGCGGTGCTCGAGAAGGCGCACGAGCTCCTGAACGCGGAGCGGCCGCTGCGCGAAGGCACGTTCGACGACGCCGAGCGCAAGATCCTCCGCGGGTTCGGCCCCCTGACGATGAAGCCGTGGATCGTCGTCGCCAACACCGAGGAGGGGAGCGGGCTCCCGGAGGGATTGCCGGAGGACGCGTTCGCGGTGAGCGCCGCGCTCGAGGCCGAGGTGGCGGGCATGGACGAGGCGGAGGCGCGGGAGCTGCTTGCCGGGTTCGGCGTCGAGGAGCCGGGGCTCACGCGCGTGATCGCTGCCTGCTACCGGGCGCTCGACCTGATCACGTTCCTCACGACCGGCGAGGACGAGACGCGGGCGTGGGAGGTGCGGAAGGGCGCGAAGGCGCCCGAGGCCGCCGGCGTCATCCACTCCGATCTCGAACGGGGTTTCATCCGGGCCGAGGTCGTGGCGTACGACGACCTCGTCGAGGAGGGCTCGTGGGACGCGGCGAAGGCGAAGGGGAGGCTCCGGGTCGAGGGCAAGGACTACGTCGTGAACGAGGGCGACGTGCTGAACATCCGCTTCGCCGTCTGAGCCCCTCACGCAGGAGGGTACGTGCGGCGGCCCGCCGAATGCTTGCTCGTTACCCTTCTGGAGCGGAGGCGTAGACGGGCTGTAGGCAGGCGGCGATCACGGGAGGCACGGGCATGCGGGCGAGGTTGACGGCGGTCTTGACGATCGCCGTCGTGGTCACAACGTCGCCGGGGGCTCTTGGCGGGACGGTAGAGCCGCGCCACGCCACGCTCCCGTACGCGCCGACCGACGACAACTTCGTGGTCGGGGGGCCGGAGGACTACGCCGTCGCCGGCACGGGCGACGGTGACGCCCAATACGACTTCGCCGTCGAGAAGGGCGAGAAGGCGGTAGAAGTGTTCATCCAGGACGACACGGAGCTACCGGTCGCGGGCATCGTGACGCAGTGGAAGCAGACGGACCATCGCCAGTACGGCCCGGCCTCGGCGACGACGTACGTGGCGGCGACGTGGAAGCGCTTCTGCGGCCAGACGGACGCGCCGGTCCCGCTCAAGCCGAAGCTGGAGGTGCGGATCATCGTCATGGAAGGCACGTGCCTCGACGGGACGCCCTCGGCCCCGACGACGGGCCAGATAGTCGTCGACTTCCACCGGAGCGAGCCCAGTCATGGGAAGGCCCATCTCCTCCGCCTACACCTCCGTATGACTCTAACCTCGTGGTGTCAGATTCCGCCGCCCCTCGTTTGACGAGGATGCGCTAACCACCTACGACTGTGATAGCGGCCACATCATCTCGATTGATCATGAGGCTTTCTATCTGGGGACAGTCAGATGGCTCGATTTTCAACAGTGGAGCATCGTTTGTTAGCTCTTCCGTCAAGACGTCTCCCGTTAGGAAGGGTTGCGTTTGATCACAAGCGGACATCACCGTGTCGTCCGAATCGTCCTCGAACCAGATTGTCACTTGCTCGCTATCACGTATGAGACCTCCGATGACGAACGCGGTGAGAGTGGCCGCGGCCGCGGCGGAAGCACTGACGACGGCCCGCCGAGTCTGTTTGGAAACTCGAGCTGCGTCCGTTCTCGCGCTCTCGAGCGTTTCCCGTTGGAACGATTCTGGGTCGACTGCCGTCTCTCCACCCTGCTCCAGCTCGGGTGAGATTGTCGACGTCTTGAGAAATAGCAATGCGCTGGTTGCCCATAACAGCGCCGCGGCTGCGCCTATGAGCTGGACCAGCAGAGGTCGCGTCGCTATATCAGCCAAGATCCCGACGGCAAGAAGGCCGGTAAGTATCGCCGTGCAACTGGTGAACGCGCCTTGGGCCCGACCTGCTGCCGCATACGGGGAGCTCAGCACGAGCGGATACCACGCACCGATGAGTGCTCGGCGGACCTCCGCTCTGACTTCCTCTTGTGAATCCGTCACCGTTCTAGTCCCCCATTTCTCGTCTATTGTCTTCGGAGGCTATCCCGTGGGAGGAAAAGGACCCAGTGCATGACGATTCAGCCGTCCCTCTTCAAGTCCGGCGAGCCGCCACTCGCCAACCGCATCGAGGAATTCAGGAAAACGGTTGCGACTGGGCTTTATGAGGCCGATGATTTCATTGATTGGCCAGCGATTGCGGCGCGAATAGCTGAATTGCGATCTGGAATCCATGCTCTGACTACTTCCTTCTCAGGCGGCGTTACCCGTGAGGGGTTGGCATGGGCACTGAGCGAGCAGCCCGAAACAATTCAGGTTCTCCATTTGCTCTTTGCGGTGTCCAGTTCTATTACTTTTGTTGACGGAAGCACGTTTCCCTACCGGCCCCCAGCCACCGCTGAGGAAGCGAGCGCCACGGCATCAGTTGCTTGGGAGATGGGTTTTCCCCGTCTAGTCACTGACGAGGATTCCATAGACGGCCTCGTTCGTGTCGCCGTTGTTGCAGCCGAGGCTCGTCGCCGCCGTTTCCGGCGAGGATCAGCCCTTGCGAAGCACGTTCGCATGCTACTGAGTAATGCGGTCGATAGTTTGACGTCTAAGGGCCTGTCGTTAGAAATTTCGACAGAAATCGATATCCCGCCCCCTGCTCGTCGCCGCGCAGAATTCGTCGTTGTCTCCGAGGGGCGTCCCATCGCGATCATCAACACCGTGTTCGAAACGGTTTCCGGCGGAAGGCAGCAGCGGGATCTTGCGATCAACCTTCCCAACCTCCAAATGGATATTAATGAGTGGGGTATCAGTCTTATCGTTATTGCAGACGGTCCCGGTATGAAACAGATGTCGCGCCAGGCGCTCGTCAGCTTGATGGAGACGGTTCCATATGTGATGAATCTAAGTCAGGCCCGAAAGGGCCTTCTCGAACACGCTCTTGCCCAAGCGTTGAGCAGAGAGGGCCGAGCGCCGGCGGCCCTTCGTCCGTTGCGGGCGCTGGTGGCAACAGGTCTTGCGATCGGGTCCGAGGTTCGAGCGGAGAACCTGCCGGGCGACCCTGTTGCAGCGCGCTTGGCGCTGGCCTCGTACAAGGAGGAGAACCCGGATTTCGCTCTGCTACTCGCTCCGAGTGGAAACATCCTACGGTGGGAGCGCGCATCGCTGATCGAGCGCACGTTCTCTCTTGCTGAGGAATTCAGCCCGCGCGAGGCGGTTGACCTTCTGGCGGAGTTGATCGCGGTCGAGTCAACAGATACCGGCGGTGAGCCTCCATTGGATGAAGTACGCCTCTTGTCGCTTCGACCGGATCCGGTTCTCCCACGTCAGATGGTGGCCGCGGCGGCCGAAGATCCTCCGTCTGACGATGTGCTCCGCGCTTTGGCGCGCTTGTCGTTAGAGCTTGCTCCCGAATCCCGATTGGCTGTAGTCATTACGCCCACTAAGCAACCGGCCGATGGCTGGCATCAAACGCTTCGTCTGCAGTCGACGCTGGCGGCGAATGTCGTGATTCTTGACATTGATGAGGTCAGTGTCGCGCTCAGAAACAAGCAATCGCTTAGAGACTCTTTCGTAGCTTCCGTTGTGGAGCAATCCGATCTCACCAAGGTCAGTCCATTTCTTGTGAGCGGAGCCGTCCCGGAGCGCGCGTTCTTCGGGCGCGAGGCTGAGAAGGCGACTCTCGTAGGCACGCTTACTTCCAACAGCGTCGCTCTCCTCGGTGGTCGCAGGATTGGGAAGACGTCTCTCCTCTACAACGTGAGAACCGACCTTGAACAGGCCGGCTTCACCGTCTTCGACGCCGATTGCCAAACCGTTCGCACTTGGGAGGACTTTGGACAGCTTGCAACACGCCGATGGAAGGTTGAGGTCGATAAAGACTTCACTCCGGAGTCACTATTTCGACTCGCGGAACAACTGAATTCACGTGCTGACAGCGGTCGTGTGGTCTTCCTACTCGATGAGATCGATCAACTACTCCAATGGGATCTCCAGCATGCACCCAGCCGGGTCCCGGAGACATTCTTCCGAGCATGTCGCACGATTTCGCAGGAGGGTCTTGCGCAGTTTGTATTCAGTGGAGAAAGGACGATTGCTACAAGGCTTTGGGACCCGCACTCGCCGCACTGGAACTTCTGCAGGCCAGTCCTACTTCGGCAACTGACGGAGCAGTCAACGAAGGAGCTCCTAAGTGCTCCACTCCGATCATTGCAGGTGCGTTTGGAGGATGAAGATGAAGCATTAGAGACGGTATGGGCCGTCACTAATGGGCACCCCCAGATCGCGCAAACGCTGGGGGACATGATCGTGAAGGCATTAAACACGCGCCCGAGCACCGAGCGGACGATCGTTGCTGTACGAGATCTCGATGCAATCACCGAGTCCTTTGAATATCGAGAGCACTTTTTGGAGACCTATTGGGGGCAAGCAACGACGTTGGAGCGCCTTCTAACTACCCTCGCTGTTAGTGGGACAGAGACGTTGGCTGACTTCTTCGCGGCCGTAGGTGCGGCGAACGCAATGGCATCTGAAGATTCGGTGCGGGCGGGCCTCAGAATGCTTGAATTGTACGGCATTGTCGATAAGAGCTCCGCGGGATACGAACTCCGAGCCCGATGGTTTCTGGAGGCACTCCAGTCATACGGCTCCATTGGTGAGGTGGAGGACCGCTTGTTGCGGAAGCTATGACATCCTTCTACGTGCAGGGCGCTGTACCGCTTGAGGCGACTGCCTACGTAGAGCGGGCATTTGAGAGCGAGGTACTGAGAGTCGCTCTAGCACGTCGCTCGCTGCTCCTTCTCGGTCCTAGACAGCATGGAAAAACCTCAGCCCTCATAAGAGTCAAGCGCCTGCTTCGAGAGGCAGGATTCGACGCCGCGCTAGTAGATCTTCAGGAAATTCCGCCCAGTCGATACGAGGATTTCCTCCGACGAGTAGCGTACGCGATTGCGCGGGACTGCGCAGTTGACATTGACGAGTCTCATGTGAGGGATCCAGCGTCGTTCGAGGACTGGCTTGCTGAGGCATGTCCTCCCGGGTCAGCGCCCATCGTTCTGATTATCGACGAGGCATCCGCGATCGTGGACGATGAGCAGAGGAATACCTTTTACGGCCAAATTCGAGCGTTGAAGAACCGTGCAGCGGATGCGAGTCCCGGTTCGTTGCCTGCCCGGCTCATTTGCATTTTCGCGGGAACGTTCAGGTGGGAGTCTCTCGTTGAGACGGAAAATTCGCCATTCAATGTCATCGACAAGATCTATTCAGAGGATTTTTCCTTGGACCAAGCTCTCGACCTAGCTCGTGCTCAACGTGCTAGCGACTTCTCGGAGGTTGCCAAGGCTACGTATGATTTTGTTGGTGGACAACCCTATCTCTTACAGCGGGTCTTGCTCAGTGTGGCGGAAGCTCCTGCTCGCGAGGATGACGTGTTCGAAAGACTGATAGCCGCATTTCGGCGCGGCGATGATCTCCATTTTCAAGCTCTTGTCCAAAAGGTGGAGTCAGATGCGCGACTCATCGCTCTTGTTGACAAGCTCGTCTCTGATGGTCACCTCTCGAACGAGCCTGCAGACTACGATCTCAAGTACCTGGAAGTGGTGGGAGTAACCTCGCTTCAAGAGGATAACTATGTCTTTCGAAACGACGCCTACAAGAACGTGTTTGAATCGAACGTTCGGGTGCGACGCAATCGTGAACCTCGCCTCCCAATGTAAGGTGAAGATTCCCCGCGCGAAAGCATCCCTCGTCGATCCAAGATGGAACCTCTCTAGGGAACGTCGTCGCCCGCCGTGAGCTCGCGGACGAGCCGGATCTCCCGTACATACTTGCTGTTGAAGCTCGCGATCGGCCGATTGAGACCCCAGAACGTTACGAACGGGTCGCCCTGTGTCATCGACGTCGTGTACATGACCGCCTCCAGCTGCTCGGTCCGCAGCCCGTTCTCGTCCTCGATCGTGATGTCGTAGATCGCCCGGCCGCGCAGTTCCTGTTGCGCTTTCGCCATGGCGATCATCTCTGCGGAGCTCTCTCCGTCCAACGGTTCTCTGTCCCAGCACCTGCAGCCAAAGTGCTTCTCCTTCGTCGGGCGTCCTTTTTGACCCTATTCGGAACATCCCCGGCCCCCGCGGGGTTGGAAGCCCGGAGAGCGAAAGTCTTCGCCTCTGGTGCCGATAGATCTTGAGGGGGATCATCGTCCTGGGAGAGCTCCGTTGCTGATGCGTTCCATCGCGGCCCCCGCGGCCGCTCTCGTTCTCGCCGCCGGCCTGTCCGCGCCGGCCGCAGTCGCGTCCCCCGAACCCGTCGAGCGGATCGAGCCCGGGAGCGACCACGTCCCGGGCGAGCTCGTCGTCAGGTATGCGAGCGGGACGGACCCTGCGGAGCGAGCCGAGCTCCGCGCCGACTACGAAGTCGAGAAGTTGGACGCGGTGGGGCTCCCGAACACGGAGCTCGTACAGGTGGAGCCCGGCACCGTGGCGGAGACCGCCGCGGCCCTGACGGCGGATCCCGCCGTCGTCTATGCCGAGCGCAACTACGTCTACCGCGCCCTGGGGATGCCGGACGACCCCCTGTTCCCCCAGCTGTGGGGGCTGCACCAGCCGAGCGACGCCGACGTCGACGCGCCGCAGGCGTGGGACCTCACGACCGGCCGCTCGAGCGTGACCGTCGCGGTCGTCGACACGGGCGTGGCGCTCGACCACCCCGAGCTCGCCCCGAACATCTGGCATAACCCCGGCGAGTCCGGCGGAGGCAAGGAATCCAACCATCTCGACGACGACGGCAACGGCTATGTCGACGACTACCGGGGGTGGGACTGGATCGGCGACGACCAGCACCCGCGCGACCTCCACGGTCACGGCACCCACGTCGCCGGGACGATCGGCGCCCGCGGCAACGACGGGGCGGGCATCGCCGGCATGACGTGGGGGAGCAAGATCATGGCGCTCCGCGCGCTCAACAGCCAGGGCGAGGGCACCACGGCCGAGCTCGCGAGCGCGTTCACCTACGCAGCCCGCAACGGCGCGAAGGTCGTGAACGTCAGCCTCGGCGGCAACGGCCACTCGCTCTCGGTTCTGAACGCGATGACCGCGGCCCCCGGCACGCTCTTCGTCGTCGCGGCCGGCAACGCCGGAGCCAACAACGACGTCGGCTCGTCCTATCCGTGCAACTACCCGGTGCCGAACCTCCTGTGCGTGGCGGCCACCGACTCGAACGACGGGCTCGCCGCGTTCTCGAACTACGGCGCGACGACGGTCGATCTCGGCGCGCCCGGCGCCGGCATCCTCAGCCTCCAGCCGGCGATCGTCACGCGCTTCTCCGAGGATTTCAGCAGCGACCTCGCCGGGCGCTGGACCGCCGGAGGCGCGAACGGCACGTGGACGTGGGACCCGCAGGGGCTCGTGACCGACAGCGCCGCCGGCAACTACCTGGACAACGCGAACCACTGGGTCGCGCTCGACGCGCCCTTCGACCTCACGGGGATGAGCGACTGTCTCCTGCGCTCCTCGCTGAAGCTCGACGTCGAGGCGAACAACGACGCGCTCGAGATCGACGCGTCGACGGACGGAACCCAGTGGACGGCCATCGGGGCGTGGACGGGCTCGACCGGCGGGGGCTTCACCACCGTCACCGACTCGCTCTTCGCGTACGACGGCCGGCCGTCGGTCCGGTTGAGGTTCAGGCTCGTAAGCAACGGCTCGATAACCGGGGACGGCGCGTCGATCGACTCCGTGGCGGTGCGATGCTACTCGACCTCGTTCACAGGACAGGAGCTCCTCTACGCGAGCGGCACGTCGATGGCGACGCCGCACGTCTCGGGAGCCGCCGCGCTCGCCTGGAGCGCGCGGCCCGACGCAAGCGTGGCCGCCGTCGCCGGCGCGCTGGTCGACGGCGCCGACGACATCCCGGCGATGGCGGGCAAGAGCGTCTCGGGCGGCCGGCTCAATGCTTGCAAGACGGTCGCGTTGCTGACCTCGGCTCCGGGAGGCCCGTGTGCGGACGGGGCCGCGGGGG
>JALZFC010000064.1 GCA_030861725.1 Actinomycetota bacterium
GCGCAACCGCGCGAGGCGGGCCCCGCGGCCCCCGTTGAGGAGAAGGCCGAGGCGCCCCCGGAGGCGGAGGACGAACGCACCCGCAGAGGCGGCGCGTCCCGCCGTGGCCGCGGGCGCGGCGGACGGGGGCGGAGGTCGCCGCGTCAAACCCCGCAGCAGACGGACCGGGTCATGCTCGTCCACGCGAAGCCCGGCGGTATCCAGATCGGCGTCCTCGAGGAGAGCCAGATCGTGGAGCACTACGTCGCGCGCGACGAGGACCGCTCGATCGTCGGCAACGTCTACCTCGGAAAGGTTCAGAACGTCCTGCCGGGTATGGAGGCGTCGTTCATCGACATCGGCGAGTCGCGCAACGGCGTGCTGTACGCGGGCGAGGTCGGCATCGCAGGGGACGAGGGCGACGAGGTGCCGCGCATCGAGACCGTCCTGAAGAGCGGGCAGTCGATCCTCGTCCAGGTGACGAAGGACCCGATGAAGTCGAAGGGGGCGCGGCTGACCGCGCTGGTGTCGATCGCGGGGCGTCACCTCGTGCTCGTCCCGAACGCTCGCTCCCTCGGGGTCTCACGCCGGCTGTCGGACGCCGAACGCGCCCGGCTGCGCGACATCGTGAACGAGCTGCGCCCGCTCGAGCACGGTCTCATCGTCCGCACCGCCGCCGAGGGGGCCGGGCGGGACGACCTCGAGCGGGACCTCGAGCGCGTCGTCCAGACGTGGGAGACGATCCGGAGGAAGTCGCAGGGGGTGGCGGCGCCGGCTCTCGTCTACGAGGAGCCCGAGCTCGAGATGCGCGTCGTCCGCGACCTCTTCAACCGCGACGTCACACGGTGCATCGTCGACGACGCGGCGCTGGCGGACAAGCTCCGCGACTACGTGCGCTCGACGTCCCCCGACCTCGCGCAGCGCATCGAGACGTACGACGGGAACCTGCCGATCTTCGAGGAGTTCCGCGTCGTCGAGCAGATCCGCAAGTCGCTCGACCGCAAGGTGTGGCTCCCGTCGGGCGGGCACCTCGTGGTCGACCGGACCGAGGCGATGACGGTGATCGACGTCAACACCGGGAAGTTCGTCGGGAAGTCGAACCTCGAGGAGACCGTGTTCCGGACGAACAAGGAGGCGGCGGTGGAGGTCGGCCGGCAGCTCCGGCTACGCGACATCGGCGGCATCATCGTCATCGACTTCATCGACATGGAGGACCTGGGGAACCGGGACGAGGTGATCAAGCTCTTCCGCAAGGAGCTCGGCCGGGATCGGACGAGGACCCAGGTGTTCGACATCTCCCCCCTGGGGCTGGTCCAGATGACGCGGAAGAACGTCTCCGCGGGCATCGTCGAGGCGTTCTCCGACCCGTGCCCGACGTGTGAGGGGCGGGGGATCCTGATCCACGACGTCGATTAGGCAAGGTTTCTTGCCTTTGGTATCTTCTTGGCAAGATTTCTTGCCCCCGGCCGTCCTCTTCGAGAGGGCCGGGCCGGGCTACATCTGTCGAGCTACGTCTAAGGAGCGCATCTTGTACGCCATCATCCGCGCGGGCGGTAAGCAGCACAAAGTCGCTCCCGGCGACGTGATCGAGATCGAGCGGCTGAAGGAAGGCTCGGCCTCGATCGAGTTCACGCCGCTCCTCGTCGTCGAGGACTCCGGCACGGCCCGCTCCGAGAAGGCGGACCTCGCCGGCGCGCGCGTGACCGGAAAGGTCCTCGGCGAGACCAAGGGGCCCAAGGTCGAGGTGAACAAGTTCCGCAACAAGACGGGGTACCGGCGACATGCGGGCCACCGTCAGAAGTACACGACGATCCAGATCGGCGACATCACGCTGGGCGGCGGCTCGAAGCGCAAGGTCCCCGCTGCGGCCGCCACGACGAGCGAAGAGGGGAGCAACGATGGCGCATAAGAAGGGAGCATCGTCTTCCCGCAACGGCCGTGACTCCGAGGCGAAGCGGCTCGGCGTCAAGATGTTCGGCGGCCAGGAGGCGACGCCCGGCATGATCCTCGTCCGCCAGCGCGGCACGCGCCTCCACCCCGGCCACAACGTCGGGAAGGGCAGCGACGACACGCTGTTCGCGACTGCCGCCGGGACCGTGACGTTCCACCGGCTGCGCGGCCGCCGCGTGGTCAGCGTAGTCGGCGAGTAGTAGTCCCGGCGGGCGGCACCACGGCCGCCTCGATCCGAACCCATGGCCTTCGTCGACGAAGCCACGATCTACGTCACCGGAGGAGCCGGGGGGAACGGCTCCGCCGCGTTCCACAGCGAGCCCTACAAGCCGAAGGGCGGCCCCGACGGGGGTGACGGAGGCCGCGGCGCGAGCGTCGTCCTGCGCGCGGACCCTTCGGTCGGGACGCTTCTGGAGCTGCGCGACCACCCGCACGTAAAGGCGCCGGCCGGCGGGCACGGGCTCAACAAGCGGCGGCACGGCGCGAACGGCAAGGACCGGGTGATCCGCGTCCCTCCGGGCACCGTCGTGTACGAGGACCGCGTCCTGATCGCCGACCTCGCCGCGCCCGGCGACGAGATGGTCGCGGCGGCGGGGGGCCGCGGGGGCCGCGGGAACGTCGCGTTCACGACGCCGACTCGGCGCGCTCCGTCGTTCGCGGAGAAAGGCGAGCCGGGCGAGGAGCGGAAGCTCCGGCTCGAGCTCCGGCTGCTCGCCGACGTGGGGCTCGTGGGCTTCCCGAACGCCGGCAAGTCGACGCTGATCAGCAGGATCTCCGCGGCGAAGCCGAAGATCGCCGACTACCCCTTCACGACGCTGGTGCCGAACCTCGGTGTGGTCCAGGGCGCGGACGATTCGTTCGTCGTCGCCGACATCCCCGGGCTCGTGCCCGGCGCGCACGAGGGCAAGGGGCTGGGGCACAGGTTCCTCCGTCACGTCAGCCGCGCCGCGATCCTCCTCTTCCTCGTCGACCCCCTCGCGCAGGACCGCGACCCGGCTGACGACGTCGCGGTGCTGACGTCCGAGCTGGAGGCGTTCGACCCCGCGCTCGCCGCGCGGCCGCGGCTCGTCGTCGTGACTAAGACGGACGCGGCCCCCGAGCGCGCCGCGGAGATCGCCGCGTCGCATCCCGGCGCCGTCGCGATCTCGGCCGTCACCGGCGCCGGGCTCGAAGAGCTCCTCGAGCGCGTGCGGGATCTCGTCCGGGAGGCGCGGGCTGCGGCCCCCACCCGCGCCGGCTACGTCCGTCACGTCGTGAAGGACAGCCCTCTCGAGGTCGCGCGCGACGGCGACGCGTGGCGGGTGCGCGGACGCCGGGCGGAGCGAGCGGTCGCGACGACCGACATGGACAGCGAGGAGGCCGTCGAGCTGCTGCAGCGCCGGCTGATCGGCATGGGCGTGGAGCGCATGCTCGCCGCGGCCGGAGCGGTGCGCGGCGACGAGGTGCGCATCGGCGACACGGCGTTCGACTTCGAGCCGGAGGGTTCGTTCGACGCCGGCGAGGACGATCCCGCAGGTGTCGAGACCTAGGATCGCCGCCGGCGACCGCCTGGTCGTGAAGGTCGGCAGCGCGTCGCTGGTCGACAGCACCGGCGAGCCCGATGAGCGCAGGCTGAAGGCCCTCTGCGGCGGGCTGACGCGTCTCCACCGCTCGGCGGCCCACCCGATCCTCGTCTCGTCTGGCGCGATCGCCGCCGGGCTCGGCCCCCTCGGCCTCGAACGGCGGCCGTCCGACATCCCGTCGCTGCAGGCCGCCGCGGCGGTGGGACAGAGGCTGCTGCTCGGGTCGTACGCGCGTCTCCTTGCCGCTTCGGACATCGTCGTGGCCCAGGTGCTCCTCACGCGTTACGACTTCATGCACCGCCAGCAGTACCTGAACGCGCGCAACACGCTCGACCGGCTGCTCGCGTTGAAGGCGCTGCCGGTCGTCAACGAGAACGACACCGTCGCCGTCGACGAGATCCGCTTCGGCGACAACGACATGCTCGCCGCTCTCGTCGCGAACGTCGCGCACGCGCGTCTCCTCGTCCTGTTGACGAACGCGAGGGGGGTGCACGCGGCCGACCCGCGCCGCAACCCGGACGCGCCGGTGATCGAGGAGGTCCGCAGGATCACGCCCGAGCTCGAGCGGGCGGCGGGCGGCCGCGGGTCGGAGCATTCGAGCGGCGGGATGACCTCGAAGATCGCGGCGGCGTGGGTCGCGACGTTCTCCGGCGTCGCAGTCGTCGTCGCCGACGCGAGCGAGCCCGACGTGCTCGGCCGGATCGCGCGCGGGGAGGCGCTCGGGACCTACTTCCACCCGCGGCCGAAGCGCGAGTCGGCTCGGCGCCTGTGGATCGCGTTCGCGCGGCCTCCGACCGGCACTATCGAGGTCGACGACGGCGCGCGGAAGGCCCTGGTGGAGGACAAGAGGAGCCTGCTGCCCGTCGGTGTGACGGCGGCGTCCGGAGAGTTCGCGGCCGGCGACGCAGTCGACGTGAGCGACCGCTCCGGGACCGTGTTCGCACGCGGGTTGGTACGCTTCTCCGCCCCGGAGCTACAGGGCGTGAAGGGGCGCTCCACAGCCGGCGTCGAAGGCGGGGAGGTCATCCACCGTGACCAGCTCGTCGTCCTGGAGGACTGATACGTGAGGCCAGCCGACATCTGCCGGACCGCAGCCGCGGTGGCTCCCGAGGTCGCCGCGCTGCCCGCGGCGGTGAAGGACGCCGCGCTGCTCGCGATGGCCGATGCGTTGCTGGGGGCGGAGGAGGCGCTGGTCGCGGCGAACGAGCAGGACGTCACCGCGGCGCGCGAGCAGGGGACGTCGGCGACGCTCGTCGACAGGTTGACGCTGACGCCGGCGCGCCTGCAGTCGATGGCCGCCGGTCTGAGGGCGGTCGCGGCACAGCCGGACCCGGTCGGCGAGGTGGTCTCGGGATGGACGCGGCCGAACGGCCTGCTGATCGAGCAGGTACGCGTCCCGCTCGGTGTCGTGGCCGTGATCTACGAGGCGCGGCCCAACGTGACCGCCGACGTGTCGGGCCTGTGCCTGAAGTCCGGCAACGCCTGCGTGCTGCGTGGCTCGTCGATCGCGCTCGAGTCGAACAAGGCGATCGTCGAGGAGCTGCAGTCGGCCGCGTCCGATGCCGGAGTGCCGGGGGACGCGCTCCAGCTAGTCGAGGACGTGAGCCGTGAAGGTGCGACCGAGCTCATGCAGGCGAAGGGGTTCGTGGACCTGCTGGTGCCGCGCGGGGGCCGCGCGCTCATCGAGAGCATCGAACGCAACGCCAGCGTCCCCTACATCGTCGACGGTGACGGGAACTGCCACGTCTACGTCGACCGCGCGGCCGATCCCGGGATGGCGGCCGAGATCGTCGTGAACGCGAAGACGCAGCGTCCGAGCGTGTGCAACGCGGCCGAGACGCTCCTCGTCCACGCGGAGATCGCCAAGGAGTGGCTCCCGCCGACGCTCGACGCGCTGCGGGAGGCGGGCGTCGAGGTGCGCGGCGACGACGAGGTGCGCGCGCTGTGGCCGGAGGCTCGGGCGGCGACTGAGGAGGACTGGGGGACCGAGTACCTCGACTACAAGCTCGCGGTCGCCGTCGTCGGTTCTCTCGACGACGCGATCGCGCACGTGAACCGGTGGGGGACCTCGAACGCGGAGGCGATCGTCACCGAGGACCTGACGACGGCGCGCCGGTTCGCCGCCGAGGTCGATTCCGGCTCGATCTTCGTCAACGCCTCGACGCGGTTCTCCGACGGCGGCGAGTTCGGCTACGGCGCGGAGATCGGGATCTCGACGCAGAAGCTCCACGCCCGGGGGCCGATGGGCCTCCGGGCCCTCACCACTACGAAATACGTCGTCTGGGGGCAGGGCCAGATCCGGACCTGACCGGCCCGCTCAGCACTTGAAGGCGTCGGTCGCGTTGCTCTTCAGGTGGTCCTCGTCACCCGGGAACTCGGCGGTCACCTTGCACGCCTTGCCCGGCTGCTTGCGGAACGTCGTCTTGAACGTGCTCGCCGCGGTCAGGAGCGGCCGCTTGGTCGCGGCGCGGACGAACGTGCCGTTCTTCTTCTTGAACAGCGTGACCGTGACGTTGATGCCCGTGTGCGCGGGAGAGACCGTCCCCGTGACCGTCTCCTTGGCGGGGCTTCCCTTCCCGTCGACGGTCGTCGTCGTGGCGGTCCGCGCGAGCACCTGGATCTGCTGCTGTGACCCGCTGACCTCCGCGTCGCTCGCGTCCGTCACCGTCACCGACTGCGTGCCGACCGTCCGGAGGATCACGCCGGTCGTGAAGGTGTGCGTGCCGTTGTCGCCCGTCGTGAACGTGTAGTCGGGCGGAAGCGTCGCCTCCGGGTCGGTCGAGGTGAAGTGGACGGTCCCGCGGTAGCCGGTGTCGATCGAGCTGTCCTCGTTGTACGCGGTGACGGTGGGGCTGACGGCCTTGCCGCTGCGCGTAGGTGACGGGATCCCGACGAGGTCGAAGCTCGTCGCGCCGCCCTCGATCACCTGGATCTCCGTCTGCTGGCCCGTGATGCTCGTGGAGGTGTCGGTGGCGGTCACGATCTGGTCGCCCACCGTCCGGAGGATCACCGCGTTCGGAAAGTTGTGGTCTCCGTTGTCTCCCGCGGTGAACGTGTGGTCGGGAGGAAGCGTGGCCGCGGGGTCCGTCGACGTGAAGTGGATCGTCCCGCGGTAGCTCGTGTCGATCGATCCATCCTCGTCGTAGGCGACGACGAGCACGTCGGCCGGCGTCCCCTGCCTCAGCGGGCTCGGGATCCCCGTGACGAAGAACTCCGAGGCAGCGGACGCGATCGGTGCGTAGAGCACGGCCAGGACGAGCGTCGTGAGCGTGAGCAGCGAGACTGCGGTTGCGCGTCGAAGACGCCTCTGCGGGCGGGTGCTGGGCATGGGTCCTCCCCCGATACGGGCCGCCCGGCGGGTGACCTCATGTGCTGGCACCCCTGAGGCTGGTCTCCGGGGGGAACGTGGTCAAGGGGGTTGGGCGTTTACCTGCTGCCGTCGCCCCGGGGGGAGCGGCCCTTTGTCGCCAGTTTGCGGCCGGATTCGGGTTCACTACGGGTATGGGAGACGAGAGGCGCATCCGGCGCCTGGGCGTGATCGGCGGGACGTTCGACCCGATCCACACCGGGCACCTGGCTGCGGCGTCGGCGGTTCTGGACGACTTCGACCTCGACCGCGTCCTGTTCGTCCCCGCGGGGACGCCGTGGCAGAAGGCGGGCTTCTCGGCCGCGGAGGATCGCTGGATGATGACGGCTCTCGCGACGATGGGCCACCCTCGTCTCGAGGCGTCGCGTATGGAGATCGACCGCAAGGGCCCCACCTACACCGTGGACACGATGGCGATCCTGCGCGACTTCTACGGCCCGGACGTCGAGCTGTTCTTCATCGCCGGCGTCGACGCGGTCCTCACGCTCGGAACGTGGCACGGCGTCGAGGGCCTCGTGGGCGTTGCGGACGTGATCGCGGTGCCGCGGCCGGGCTTCGACCCAGGGAGCCTCCGGCCGCGCGACGAGTGGCCGCGCGTGCACCTCGCGAGCGTCGACGAGGTCGACGTCTCGTCGACGGAGATCAGGCGGAGGGTGAACGAGGGGCGGTCCCTCGACGGGTTGGTTCCGGCCGTCGTCGCCGAGTACATCCGCGACCGCGGGCTCTACGGCGCGGCGGGCGAGAGGACCGCATGAGCTTCAAGTCCTGGTGGGAGGAGCGCAAGCGGCTCCAGGAGGAACGCGATGCCGAGCGTTACGCGCTCGAGGAGGGGGCCGAGGACGACGTCTGGGTCGAGCCGGAGGAGCCCGTCGCTCCTTCCACGGACGAGACCCCGCCGGTCTACGGCGAG
This sequence comes from Actinomycetota bacterium, assembly GCA_030861725.1. GTDB lineage: Bacteria > Actinomycetota > CADDZG01 > CADDZG01 > WHSQ01 > JALZEG01. The sequence goes on from JALZFC010000064.1 coordinate 7,769, forward strand.
TCGTGGTGGAAGCGCCGGTTGCTGGGAGCGCCCGGCGACGACGCGGAGGACGGGCCGGCCGCGGAAGAGCCTGCCGCCGAGGAGCCGGAGCCGCAACCCGAGGCCGAGGTCGAACCCGAGGAACCCGCGGCCGTCGAGCCGGAGCCGCAGCCGGAACCGGAGCCCGAACCGGAACCCGAGCCCGAACCGGAGCCCGAGCCCGAACCGGAGCCCGAGCCCGAACCGGAGCCCGAGCCCGAACCGGAGCCCGAGCCCGAACCGGAACCCGAGCCCGAACCGGAGCCCCTCTACGAGGTGCCCGTGCAGACGGACGAGCCCGCCGCCTTCTCGCTCGGCGAGGTCGCCGAGGATCCGGTCGCCGAGGTCCTGTACGAGGAGCCCGCCGACGCCGGTTACCCGTACCCGGACGACGAGGACCTGCTCGACGACGACGAACCGGAGATCGAACCGGACCTCGACCGGGAGGCACGGCCCGGGCCGGTCGGAGCGGACGTCCCCGGCCCCCGCCGCGCGCGGCTCGAGGGCGAGCGCCGTCGCAAGCGGCGCACGGAGCTGATACGGGGAGGGATCGCCGCGGCGATCGCCGGGGTCGTCGGGCTCGTGGGCGCGATCTCGATCCTGTCGCGCGACGAGGCCCCCGCCCCCGCCCCGGGGATCGCCGCGAAGGGCGCGGAGGAGAAGGACACGATCACGACGACGCTCGTCTTCGGGACCAAGGAAAGGCGGTCGGGCGCGGCTCCGACCTGGATCGCGTTGCTGTCGACCGACAGCGCGACGGGCCGCTGCTCCGTGGTCTACATCCCGGCTCACACCGCAACCGGCGTGCCGGGCCGCGGCCTCCTCGCGATCGGCGACGCCCTCGAGTCGGGTGGGATCCCCCTGCTGCTGCTCGCGGCCGAGACCTTGCTGGGGACGCCGGTCGATAGGTACCTCGAGCTCTCCGACGCCGATGCCGCAGTCCTGCTCGAGGAGACCGGGCCCCTCACGGTCGACGTCCCGGACGACGTGCGCGTCGCGGCGGGGCCGGGTCAGGCGAGGCTCCTGTTCGCGGCCGGTCCGCAGAGGCTCTCGCCGGACTTCCTCGTCGACCTCCTCTTCGTGAAGGGGCTCGAGACCGACGACGTCGAGCTCGGCACCCGGCACATCGCGTTCTGGACCTCTCTGCTGGAGGCCTTTGCGTTCGACGCCGACGGCCTGGCGGCAGCGGTCGAGGACGCCGGCGCCGCGGTCGGCGAATCCGACGCCTCCCCGCGCGAGCTGGCGCGGCTGTTCGAGCGCCTCGCAGAAGCCGAGCCCGAGGACCGCCGCCTCGCGCTCCTCCCCGTACGGCAGGTCGGGGTGGGAGGGAGCGAGCTCTACCAGGTGGACGACGGCGAGGTCGAGGAGTTCCTCGCCGAGACGGTGGGGGCCGAGGCCGTGTCCGGGCGCGAGATCAGGATCCAGATCCTGAACGGGAACGGGGCCCCCGGCGTCGGCGAGCAGGTCGCGGAGCGGCTGGGCGACGAGGGGTTCCGCGTGATCCTCTCCGGGAACGCGCGGCGGCTCAACTATCGAGAGACGCTCGTGATCACCTACGACCGCTCGGCCAGGGGCCTGGACCTCGCGGAGAAGACGAGGGACCTGATCGGGGTAGGAGAGGTGCAGGTCGCAGCGCAGAGCCAAGGTATCGTGGACCTGACCATCGTCGTTGGAAAGGATTTCCTCCAAACGCTTTGACTTCGCCACGTACGAACACGGACGCAGGGCTCGCCGTCGAGGCCGCCGAAGCAGCCTCGGCCAAGAAGGCAGAGCGCATCGTCATCCTCGACGTCTCCCAGCAGCTCGTGATCACCGACCACTTCGTAATCTGTAGCGGCAACACCCAGCGCCAGGTGCGGACGATCGCCGACGAGGTCCAGCGACGCCTCCAGGAGGACCACGGCGTGAAGCCGTTCCGGCGCGAGGGGGAGCGCGAGGCGCGGTGGGTCCTCCTCGACTACGTCGACTTCGTGGTCCACGTCTTCCAAACCGACGACCGCGACTACTACGACCTCGAGAGGCTGTGGTCGGACGCGCCCGTCGTCCCCTACGACGACGGCTGGAAGGGGGATGATGAGCCAGCCGCGGCGGAGGCGACGTAGGCGCCGGAAACCGTCGGACGGTCAGAAGCCCCGGCCCGAGGGACAGCAGGTAAGGGAGCAGGCGAGCCAGCTCGACTCCTCGCGGTCGTCCTCGACCCGCTCCCGGACCCGCAGACGGCGCCGGCGCGGGGGCGAGGGCCAGGTCGCGTCCCCGAAGTCGTCCGAGGACCTCGTCCGCGCCCTTCCCCGGGAGCGGCCGGCGGAGCTGACCGCGCCTCCGGACGGCCAGTCGCTCGACACGATCATCGGGGAGCTGCAGTCGAACTACGGCGTCCCCGCGTATCCGCAGGAGTACCGCATCACGATCAAGGTCGCGGAGGACAAGGCGGCGGCGTCGGGT
>JALZFC010000033.1:0-6866 GCA_030861725.1 Actinomycetota bacterium
CAAGATCAAGGTCATCAAGAGGAGCTCCTACGGGTTCCGCAACGCAAAGAGATACCGTCAGAAGGTCCTACTGGCGTGCGGACCCCGAAGGACCAACGGGCCGACCCACCGAATTTCGCGATGAGCCGACACTTGTCTGACAGAAGCAGAGGCGCGCGAGTGGGCCCGGTCGCGTCCCAGGCTCTAGACCGGTTTGAACTGCTCGAACGGGTTGCGGCACGACTCGCAGTAGTACAGCGCCCGGCACGGGGTCGGCCCGAACGGGTTCTCGGCCCTCGTGTTCCCGCTCCCGCAGAACGGACAGTGCGCCACCGCAGGCAGCCCGATCTCCGTGATGAGAACGGGGCCTTTGCCCGTCGGGGGAGCGAGCCCGAACTCCTTCAGCTTGCGCCGGCCGTCCTCGGTGATCCGGGAGTCCGTCCACGGAGGGTCGAACGACGTGGACACGAGCACGTCGCGCACACCATCTACGGCCCGGACGGCGGCTGCGACGTCGCGCTCGATCATCGGTATCGCGGGGCAGCCCGTGAACGTCGGCAGCAGCACCACCCGCGCGATGTCTTCGTCGACGGTGACCTCGCGGATCATGCCCATGTCCACGACAGAGACGGCGGGAATCTCCGGGTCGACCACCGACCGGAGCGCCTCCCAGACCCGGTCCTCGACCGTCGCGACCGTCACCACGAGGCCCCCGGGTGCGAGCGGTACGTCACCGTCATCACGTCCCACAGCTCCTTGAAGTCGTCGGTGTGCCGGCCGCTCCGGCCCCCGAGGGCCGCCGGCCGCACGAGCGGCTCCGGCTGCTCGCCGCCGTCGCGTTCGATCAGGTCGCCGGACGACGAGGCCACGAACTCCGCGGTCTCGTCGGCAAGCGCGCGTGCCTCCGTCGGCAGGCCGAGGGCGTCGAGGGCGGTCGCGGTCCGCTCCACGAATCGCTGGAGGAGCTCACCCGACGAGATCGGGAGCAGCCCCTCGGCCACCGCGGCGTCCTCGTTCTCGACCGGCTCGAACAGCCCCAGCGTCTCGGGGTACGCCTCGGACACCGCGTCGACGAGCTTCGTCCGCCCCTCGACCGGCCCGTGCACGATCCGCTTGATCCACGTGTCCGCGTGGATCAGGTGGTACCGCTCCTCGCGGCGGATCTTGCGCGCGAGGGCCGCGAGGTCGGGATGCGACGACTCCTCGAGCGCCGCCAGCCGCACGTCGTCGGCGTTGTCGTAGAGCCAGTGGCGGGCGAGCGTGAAGCCCCACTCGCGGTTCGGACGCTCGCACACGATCGCGTTGCGGTACTCACCCGGGTCGCGCCCGAACGCGAGCGCGTCGCGCGATCCCCCGGTGAGACCGGCCGCGATCGAGTAGAACGCGGCGGCGTGGCCGATCTCGTCCTGCGCGATCGACGAGAACGCGACGTCCTCCTCCATGTGGGGGGCATAGCCCGTCCACTCGGAATGCCGGTGCCCGAGGATCAGCTCGTCGTCGCCGAGCGCCGTGAGCAACGAGACGAGGGCGTCGCTCACGTGCCACTCCCGGCGAGCTCGGCCGCGCGCTTGCGCGCCCTCTCCCTCTTCGAGACCACGTCGCGGTACGCCGACGCGAACCGGTACGACTTGTCCGCCGCGATCTCCAGCAGGCTCTCGTCCTGGAACGAGTGGATGTCCGCGCGCTTCACGACCCACATGTGCTCGCCCTCGCGGCGGCGCAGGAAGCACTCCTTGCCCATGAGCAGCGCCATATCGGGATCGGGAGCGATCACCGCGCCCGCGTGCTCGAAGGGCTCCTTGTGGCCGCTGCGCCGGAAGACCTCGTAGACGTCCATGAGCGCCCTATGCCGCGTGGATCGCGGGCTCTTCGAGCGCCTCGCGTACCCACCGGTGCGACTCGTACGTCGAGCGCCGCGTCCCGAGCCTCCGCGCCGTCTCCGGCCCTTCGTTCCGCTTGATCGCGTCGAGCGGCGCCCAGTCGATCTCGTCCTCGACCAGGACCCAGTGGCCCTCGTCGTCTTGCACCGGGGTCGGCGCGGGGATCGCGAAGCCCAGCTCGAGGATCTTCGGGACGTAGCGGTCGAGGAACTCGGCGCGGAGGTCCTCGTTCGTCCGCGTCTTGACCTTCCACCTGAGGAGCAGGTCCTTGGCGACGTTCGACCGGGGGCCGAAGAAGTGGATGATCGGGAGCCACCACCGGTTCAGCGCCTCCTGGAACATGGCGCGCTGCGCGTCGGTCCCGGAGGCGAGCTCGAGTGTTATGTCTTCGCCGTGGCGGAGGTGCAGCTGCTCCTCGGCGCAGATGCGCTTGAGCACACGGGTATACGGCGCGTACGACGAGTCGAGCAGCGCGGCCTGCGTCACGAGGGCGGCGCCGTCGATGAGCCATCCGATGATCGCGACGTCGCCCCAGTGCTTCACGGGGTAGTGGAAGACGTTGTGGAACTTGGCCTTGGCCGTGACGAGGTCCTCGTACATCGCGACGCGGCTCTTGCCGAGGTCCTCGGCGACGCGGTAGAGGAGCTGCGCGTGGCCGACCTCGTCCTGGATCTTGGCGCAGAGCGACATCTTGCGCTGGAGCGTCGGAGCGCTCGGGAGACACTCGCGCTCGGGCAGCGCGCCCATGATCTCCGAGTTCGCGTGCATCTCGATGAACTTCAGCACGCCGCGCCGGTAGTCGTCGGGCATCCAGTCGCCCGCCTCGACCTTGCCCCCGGCCTCGATGTGCTCGTTGAATCGGGCGAGCTTCTCCTCGTACGTCACCGCGCCAACCCCCTTGTCATGAGCTCCGCGAACCTCTCGCCGATCTCGGTCGGGCCGAGCTCGCCGCCCGGCCGGTACCACGAGAACAACCAGTTCCCCGCCGACAGCACGAGCGTCGCCGCGAAGCGGACGTCGGCGTCGGCGCGGAACTCACCCGACGCGACGCCGTCCTCGACGATCGAGCGGACCATCGCCTCGTAGCCGTCCCTCTTCGCCTGCACCGCGGCCCTCAGGTCCTCGGACAGGTACCGCCACTCGTTCAGGAACACCGTCGCCGCGTCCAGGTGCTCGGCCGCGGTCTCCGCGTGGCCGACGAGAAGTGCCTTCAGCCGCTCGCCGGCCGGCGCCTCGCGCTCGAGCGCCTCGCGCCCGCGCTCGAGGAAACGGTCCGCACCCTCGTCGACGACGTCGAACAGCAGCTCCTCCTTCGACCCGATGTGCGCGTACAGCGATCCCCGCCGGAGGCCGAGCGCGTCGCCGAGGTGCTGCATCGAGGTCCCGTGGTAGCCGCGCTCGGAGAACAGGCGCGCCGCCGCCCGGACCACGTCGGCCCGGCGGGAGGTGCGGTTCAGTGCTGCCTGCGCCACGTTCTTCCTTTCGCGGGCCGGCCGAGGCCGCCCCGGGGACTCCCCTAACAAACAGTCGTTTGGAAACCCTACCAGATAGCCTGTGCGCCATGCCCCTCCCGGACCGAGACGCCCCGGCCCCCGAGCGCCTGCCGCACATCCTGCGGAGGCTCCGCAAGGCGTACCCCGGCGCCGCGATCGCCCTCCACTACACGACCCCGCTCGAATGCGTCGTCGCGACGGTCCTCTCCGCGCAGTCCACCGACGCGAAGGTGAACGAGGTGACGGCGGACCTCTTCCGCAAGTACCGCAAGCCCGAGGACTACCTCGCGGTGCCGGAGGAGGAGCTGCAGCGGGACATCCACCCCACGGGCTTCTTCAGGCAGAAGACCCGCGCGCTGCGGGGGCTCTCGCAGAAGCTGCTCGAGGACTTCGGCGGCGAGGTGCCGCGGTCGATCGCGGAGCTGGTCACGCTCCCGGGCGTGGCGCGCAAGACCGCCAACATCGTGCTCGTCAACTGCTATCCGGAGGAGGCCGCGAAGGATCCCGACGCGGGCATCGCCGTCGACACCCACGTCGGCCGTCTGGCGGTACGGCTCGGGTTCACCGTCCACGGGTCGAAGGAGGCGGAGAAGATCGAGCGCGATCTGACGGCGCTCGTGCCGCGCAAGCAGTGGCCGCAGCTCCCGTACCTGCTGATCGAGCACGGGCGTGCGGTATGCCTCGCGAAGAAACCGCTGTGCGACCGGTGCCCCGTGGAGCCGCTGTGTCCTTCCAGCCAGGAAGCGGGCCGGGCGGACCGCTACAGACGTTAACCGCCTACGATGGGGTCGTGAGTGAATCGAGAATTCCGCCCCCGGCGGAGCCGAAGAAGGTCATCCTCGCCGCTCCCCGCGGCTACTGCGCCGGCGTCGACCGGGCCGTCCAGATGGTCGAGCGCGCGCTCGAGAAGCTCGGCGCGCCCGTCTACGTCCGCAAGGAGATCGTCCACAACCGCCACGTCGTCGAGGAGCTGGCGCGACGGGGAGCGGTGTTCGTCGAGTCGGAGGAGGAGGTCCCCGAGGGGGCCGTCTGCATCTTCTCGGCGCACGGCGTGTCGCCCGAGGTCCGGCGCAACGCCGAGGCGCGGAAGCTGCGCGTCATCGACGCGACCTGCCCGCTGGTGACGAAGGTCCACCTCGAAGCCAAGCGCTTCGCCCGGGACGGCCGGCGGATCGTCCTCGTGGGCCACGAGGGCCACGAGGAGATCGAAGGGACCGCGGGCGAGGCCCCCCAGGCGACGACGGTGATCGAGCGCCCGGAGCAGATCGACGAGCTCGGCCTCGACCCCGACGAGCCCGTCTCGTACCTGACGCAGACGACGCTGTCGGTGGACGACACGCTGAGCGTCGTCGAGGCGCTGCGCGACCGTTTCAGCGACATCAAGGGTCCCCGTTCCGACGACATCTGCTACGCGACGCAGAACCGCCAGGTCGCGGTGAAGGCGATCGCCCCGGAAGCCGACGTCGTGCTGATCGTGGGCGCGATCAACTCCAGCAACTCGAACCGCCTCGTCGAGGTAGCCCGAGTCGCGGGGACCCCGGGCTACCTCGTTCCAGACGAGACGTATCTCGACCCCAAGTGGCTCGAGGGGGCCGAGACCGTCGGCGTCAGCTCCGGCGCGAGCGCCCCGGAAGTCCTCGTCGAGCGGCTGCTCGACAAGCTCTCCGCGCTCGGCTACGACCACGTCGAGACGCGCGAGGTGACGACGGAGGACGTGACGTTCTCCCTGCCGCCGTGGCTCCGCGAGGGGCACTCGCCGGTTACCGAGCCGGCGTGACTAGCAGCAGCCGGCCTCGCCGAGAAGCCACTCGATCTGGTCCATCGGGAACTCGGCGGAGGCGGTCAGCCATACTGCCGCACCGATGGCGATCAGGCGAAACATCCTGGTCACGCGTGCCATAAACACCTCCTTTCGCGACTAAGAGGGACACGGCGGGGAGAGGTGTAACGGCGTGGTTAGCGGGAGGAGAGAACCCGGCTTAAGCTACAGGTCGGGGCCTTCACCCGGAGGGTGCTTGGCCCGCGCGTTAAACTTCGCAAGCGGGCGGTGAAAGGGCTGAGGATGAGCGTCGGTACACGGCTAAGGAAGCTGCGGCTGCAGCGCGGTTTGACCCAGAAGGAGCTCGCGGACCCTCGCTATACGCATGCGTACGTGAGCACGATCGAAGCGGGGCGGCGACAACCGTCGCCCACTGCGCTCGAGCACTTCGCGAGCAAGCTCTCGGTCGACGTCGAGGAGCTGCGGACGGGACGTCCCCCGGACCTCGAGGCGAAGCTACGCCTGAAGCTCCAGGGGGCCCGCCGGGACATCTCCGCGGGGGCGTTCGACGAGGCGGCTACGGCCCTGGCGCAGGTCCTGCGGGACGCGAAGCGCTACAAGATGACGCACCTCGAGGCGAAGGCGGTCGAGTTCAGCGCGCTGGCCGAAGAGCGCCGGGGCAACATGCAGAAGGCGTTCGAGCTCTACCAGGACGTCGAGCAGATCCTCATCGAGGAGCCACCGCCCACACTCGCGGACTGCATCGCGGGGCAGGCGCGATGCCTCACCGACACCGGCGACGTCCGGTACGCGATCCACCTGCTCGAGAGCCTCATCGACCGGCTCGACCGGGAGGGCTTCTCCGACCCCGACGCGCTCGTCCGCCTGTATGCACCCCTGGTGCGTGCCTACGTACAGCTGGGCGTCCATTCGAAGGCGAGCGAGTACGCGGAGGCCGCCCTCGACATGCTGCCCAAGGTCCGCGACCCCTTCAACCAGGCCGTGATGCACGTGAACCTCGCAGGCGCGTACCTGCGGGAGGGCCGGGCGAAGGAAGCCGACGCGTCGCTCGTCAGGGCGGAGGACCTGTTCCGGAACCTCGACCTCCAGGCGGAATCTGCAACCGCCCACCTCAACAGGGGCTATTCGCTCGCGCACGGCGGCGGCGACCTCGCCGTGGCGAAGTCGGAGCTGGAGACCGCACGGGACCTGTTCACCTCGGTGGGAAACCCCGTGCTCGAAGCGCACGCCTTGAACGAGCTCGGTTACGTCTCCCGTGTCGTCGGCGACCTCGACACCGCGAAGTCGCACCTCAAGCGGTCGCTCAAGATCCTCAAGGGCAGCGACGACGTCGGCGAGCTCGCGCTGGCGCACCTCGAGATGGGGCTCTGCATACGGGAGGAGGATCCCAAGGGCGCCGAGAGGCACCTGAAGGAAGCGGTACGGCTCTACACGGACGCCGAGCATTTCCTCCGTGCGGCTCGGGCCCACCGGGTGCTCGGCGACATGCTCGCCGACCAGGGGCGCGAGACCGAAGCGTGCAAGGTGTTCCGCGCAGGGCTGTGGGTGCTGGAGAACTTCGAGTGCCCGTAGCGTCCCCGCATTGACCTATCGCGCGGACTTGCGAGAGATCCGGACCACACCGTCGCCGTAGGCGACGAAACCGAGCGACGTGCGGGTTCGCGTAGGGCGGGATCGCTTGCGATCCCGCTAGGAAGACGGGGCTCCGCAAGAGAGCGGGTCGTCGCCGAAGGC
>JALZFC010000033.1:6876-39658 GCA_030861725.1 Actinomycetota bacterium
GCCGAAGGCGACGCCCCGCTAAGAAATCGACTGCTCGATCTCGCCCGCGAGGTCGAAGTCGAGCGAGGTGAGGCCCCCTTCGGAATGGGTCGACATCGACAGCTTGACCTTGTTCCAGCGGATGTCGATGTCGGGGTGATGGTCGTACCGGTCGGCGAGCTTCGCGACGTCGTTCACGAACTTGATCGCAGTGGTGAAGTCGTCGAACTCGAAGACCTTCGCGATCTCGTCGCCCTCGCGCTCCCAGTCGCCGAGCTCGTCGAGACGCTGTTCGATCTCTTCGTCGTCGAGCAGTTCCGCCACTTTCGGTGCTACCTCCCGGTCGATGGCCGCGGCGCAATCGGGGCGACCATACCGCGCGGCGGACGCCCGCCAACCACCCGCCGCGGAGGGGGGCGCCGCTCCGTCTATAGTCCCGCCCAGAGGCGACCCGAGCGAGGTGACGGTGGACTACGGGATCGGCATCGGCGGACCGTTGATGATGATCGGCGCCATGGCGAAGGCAGCCGAGGACGCCGGCTTCGAGTCGTGCTGGGCGGCCGAGACCACGAGCTCCGCGATCGTCCCGGCCGCGGCCGCGATCCAGGCGACGTCGAGGATCAAGGTCGGCACCGCGATCGTGCTCGCGTTCCCGCGCTCTCCGACGATCACCGCGATGGAGGCGGCGGACCTGGACGAGCTCTCGGGCGGACGCTTCATCTGCGGGCTCGGCTCCCAGGTGAAGCGCGTGAACGAGAACCGGTTCTCGGTCCCGTTCGAGCACCCCGCCCCCAAGCTGCACGAGTACGCGCACGTGATGCGGACCGTCTGGGGCGCGAACCGCGGCGAGGACCGCACCTTCGAGGGGCGCTTCTACAACGTCACGATGCCGGTCTTCGGCGGCAAGAGGGTCCCGCCCCCGCGGGACGTTCCGGTCTATCTCGCCGCCGTCGGCCCGATCATGGCGCGCGTCTGCGGAGAGGTCGCCGACGGGCTGCTCGGCCACCCGCTGGCGTCGCCGAAGTACCTCGAGGAGGTCGTGCGTCCCGCCATCGCCGAGGGGGCGCGCCGCGCGGGCCGCAAGGCGGACGAGTGCAACGTCACCGCGTCCCCGATGATCTCGATATCGGACGACGTCGACCTTGCCCGCCGCGAGGTCAAGCTGCAGATCGCGTTCTACGCGACCACCCGCACGTACACGAAGATCCTCGAGCTGCACGGCCGCGACCACATCGTCCCGGACCTGCGCGCGGCGTTCGACGCCCGCGACAGGGACCGGATGGCGGGCCTGATCGACGACGAGCTGTGCGACGCCATCGCGGTCGCCGGGCCGGCCGGCGAGGTGAAGGATCGGATCGCGCGCTGGGACGGCGTCGCCGACCGTCTGCTGATGGCCGGCCCCTGGTACGGGCCGAGCTTCGAGCGCATGTTGGAGAACGGCCAGGCGATCCTCGAGACGTTCGGGTCTACACCGTCTGCTCGCTGAGCACGTCGACGCCGTCGGCCTTCCACTCGCCGCCGGTCAGCAGCATCACGACGCGCATCACGTAGTCGGTCGTCGAACCCGCCGGGTCGTCGCTCGACTGCGTCGTCTGCGTCACGGTGAGGATCACCACCGCCTCGTTCGGAGCGCGGAACGACACGTCCGGGTCTCCCATGATCTGCCCCCGCGAGGACGACGAGCTCCGCCGCAGGGCGCGCTTCAGGTTGCCGCCACCGACGAGCGCGGCGTAGTCGTCGCGGAAGTCCCCGGTCGCAAGCTCGAGCACTCGCTCGCCGACCTCGTCGATGTTGGTCGAGTCGTAGGTCAGCATCAGCCCCATGACCTCGGTGGCGCGCTCGGTCACCGCGTCCTTCCGGGCGTCGAGATAGGTCTCGACCTCACCTGCCGTGACGGCGACGTCCTTCGTCGCCCACAGGTACGCGAACACGGCGGCGACCACGAGCGCGAACACGAGGAGCGCGACGAGGACGGGGCCGGCGAGCGGCCGCCGGGCGGCCGCCGCGTCCGGCTGGGGTCGTTCGACGCCGGCGTCCATCGGTCGATCCTAGAAGGCCGCGGCTACAACGCGTTCAGGTAGAGCAGCGTCCACGACCAGTCGTTCATGCGGGCGGGGAGCGCCCCCTCGCCGGGCAGCGCCGGGTCGACGCCGAGAAGGCCGGACGCGTCGGGCACCGTCTCGACCGGCGCGGAGGTGCCGGAGGGCGCGCGGGCGCGGGACTGCTGCTGGCTTATCTGCGTCTTGCAGCGCGCGTTCTTCGGCGGGAACCGCTCCTCGCGGTCCTCCGGCGGCCGCCGCTCGGTCCCGTAGCTGCACGCGTGGTTCTCGCTGTCGTTGACGAGCCCGAAGCGGATCATCCCGGTGTCCGGCTCGAACGTCTTCACGACGTTGCCGAGGCCGCGCGGGAGGAACTCGAACAGCGCCTTCAGGGCGTCCGCCTTGTCGGCCTGGAGGTCGTTGATCTCCGCGAGCTCCGCGATCGTCTGGTGGAGGTCCGGCCGGCTCTCCCGGATCAGCGCGACGAGCTCCTCCGACGTCAGATTCGTCCCCTCGAGGAGCCTCTTCAGCTCGTCGGTGTTCCCCGCCAGGGCCTCGCTCACGACCACGAGGTCGCGGATCGCGCCGGCGAAATCCTCCTTCGACCGCACGAACGCGCCGCCGACCTTCGTCCCGTTCCGGAGGATGCTCTGGATCTCGGGGGCGCGGTCGCCGAACAGCTCCGCCAGGCGCGCCATCGACTCCAGGATCGTCGCGATGTCGTCGCCGCGTCCGGCCAGACCCTCGCCCGCCGCGTCGATCGCGTTCTTCAACGCCTCCGGCGGCACGCCTTCCAGCACCGCCTGCAGCGTCGCCAGGAGGTCCTGCGTGCTGACCGGGATCGCGGTCTGCTCGAGCGGGATCTCCGACCCGTCCGCGAGGTAGGGGGCTTCGTCAGACGCGGGGAGGAGGTCCACGAACTGCTCGCCGACCGCGCTCTTGAACATCACGCGCGCCTCGACGTCCTCGGCCGGGATCTTCGTACCGTCGTCGATCAGGAGCTGGATCTGGACGCCGTCCTCGACCACCGTCATCCGGCCGACCTGGCCGACGGTGATCCCGCGGTACGTCACCTCCTGGTTCGTGAAGACGCCGCCGGCGTCGGGGAACGTCGCCAGGACCGAGAAGCGGTCCTGGAGGACCGAGAGGACCTGCGTCGCCATCGCGTACGACAGCCCGAGGCCGAGCACTACGAACGCGACGATGTTGATCTTGACCTTCGTCTTCGGCCCCAGCGCCATCAGCTCCGCCCCCCGCCGAGGCGACCCGTCCGTACCGGCCGGCGCAGGATGTCTTCGAGGTCGCTCCCGGCATCGCCGTCGGTGCTCAGCGCCCGGGCGTTCGGGTCGTCCACGCCCTCGGCCTGCGGGCACGTCGTCCCCTGTTCGTACTGCTCCGGCAGCGCCTGGCACACGTCGAGCTGCAGGTAGTCACCCGGCATGCTCTCGGGGAACCACTGCGCGAACACCGCCAGCGTCTGCAGCGTCTCGCGCACCTTCTCGCTGTTCTCGACGACCGTCCTCAGGACGGGACGAAGCTCGCGGAACTGGCGGTCGAGGCCGGACTCGGTCGCTTCCAGCAGCCGCACGCTGATCCGCGTGAAGCGGTCGAGCGAGAACAGCAGGTCCTGCAGCGAGGTCTTCTGGTCCGCGAGCACGCCCGACGAGCCCGCGAACGACTCCAGGAACCTCCTCAGGATGCCCTGCTCGGCGACGACGGTGCGCGCGACGGCGTCGAGCGAGTCGATCGCCCCCGCGATGTCGTCCTTGCGCACGGCGAGCGTGTCGGTGAACTCCCTCAGCTCTGCCAGCACCGTCCGCAGCTCCGAAGCGTTGTCGCGGAGGATGTCGGCCTGCGACGCTGTGAACTTGTTGAGGTCCTCGAGGTTTCCGGAGCCGAGGATCGACGCGAGCTGGGCGAAGACGTCCTCGAGCTCGGTCGCCTTGCCGGTGTCCTCGATGTCGATGACGGTCCCGTCCTCGAGGAACGGGGGCCCCTCCGACCGCGGCCGCAGGTCGACGAACTTCTCGCCGAGCAACGACGTCGTGCGGATGACGGCCTCCAGGTCGGCGGGGACCTGCTCGCCCTCGTGCAGGCACATCGTGACCGCGGCGTCCCAGCCCTTCAGCTCGATCTTCTGCACGGTCCCGATCACGACGTCGGACGACTGCACGTTCGCGGCCTCGACGAGGTCGCCCACCTGTTCGAAGTTCGCGATGACGCGCGTGCCCCGGCAGTCGCCGGCGAACCCGAGGGCGGCACAGGAAGACGCCGTCAGCGCGACGAGAACGCCGAGCGCGGCGCGGCGGATCACTCGGACCACCCCACGAAGCTCAGGAGGCCGTCGAGCCAGCCCGCGGCACCGTCGCCGTCCTCCGGCTCCCCGGGCGGCGCGACCGCGGCCCCCGCGGCGCTACCCGTGAGCTCGTCGAGATCGAGGTCCTCGAGGTCCTCCAGGTCGATGCCGTCGGGGATGTCGCCGGTGAGCTCCTTCAGGCGTTCGAGCAGCTCCTCGTCGATCGCCTCGCCGAGCTCGCGGCACTTAGTCGCCAGCCTCTTCAGCTTCTTGACGAGCGGCCGGACGATGTCGTCCTTGACGTCTTCGCCGATCCCGGCCCTGCCGAGCCGCCGGATCTGACGCCTGACCTTGCGGACGCCTTCGTCGCAGTCGAGCTTCATCTCCGGCAGCGTCTTCGGCGGCGCGGCTTCGACCGGCCCCTCCGAAGGCGGCTCGCCCGTCTCGTCGCGGCAGATCTGCTCGAGCTCGTCCTTGATCGGGCCGTCGGGGACCACGTCGATGATCTCGCACTCGACCCGCTGCGACGCGTTGTCACGGATGTCGGTCGAGTCGATCGGGTTCGGGTTGTAGGCCCGCATGAGCCCCTCGCCGACGACGGGCAGCCACGACAGCGACTCGCGTACCGAGGCGCGGTTCTTCAAGACCGTGCGCGTGAGGTCCGCCGCGAGCTCGAGGTCCTCGTCGAGGAGGCCGCGGTTCTCCTTGACCAGCTGGCCGACTTCCTCGGTCATCGTCGCGAGGTTCGCCAGCGTGCCGTGCAGGTCGTCGCGGCTCTCGGCGAGCGCAGCCATCACCCGCGCGAAGTTCGCGTTGAGCTCGTCGAGGGAGCCCGCCCTGGTCGCGAGCGTCCCGAAGAGCCGGTCGAGGTTCACGAGCATCCCCGAGATGTCCTCTTCGGCGTCGGCAAGAGTGTCCGTCAGCTGCGCGCCGTGTATCAGTGTCCCGCGGAGGTCCTGCTCGTGGCCCGAGAGCGTCCGGTCGAGCTGTACGACGAGCTCGCCCAGCGCCCCCGGCTCGCCCTCTTCGCCCGGCTCGATCGCGTCGAGCAGCTTCTTCAGCTGGAGGAACACGTCGTCGAGCTCCGCGGGGATCTGCGTCCTGTCGGTGTCGAGGACCGCGCCGTCGGCGAGCGTGCGCCCGCCGGTGTACGGAGGCTCGAGCTGCACGTACCGGTCCGAGATGACCGAGATCGGCACGATCTGCGCGAACGCGTTCACCGGCACGAGGCGGTCGTTCGCGATCTCCATCTCGACGCGGACCCGCGTGCCGACCGGTTCGACGTCCACGACCTTTCCGACCGCGACCCCCAGGATCGTCACGTCGGAGTTCTCGAAGAGACCGATGGCCTTCTCGAAGTACGCGGTGACGGTGTACGTCTCGTCGCCTTTGTCGCGACCGATCGTCGCGGCGTAGACGCCGCCCGCGAGGAGCAGGGCGACGACGACCGCCAGAGGCTTCACGAGGCTCCTCAGCGCCGCGTTCATTCGTCGGTCTCGCAGCCCTCGGAGATCACCAGGACGCACGAGAAGATGTCGGCCCAGCGGCCCTGTCTCGTGATGTTGCCGAAGTAGCGCGACGACGGCCCCGCGTACTCGAGCGCGACGTCGATGTGCTGGATGTTCGTGTCCAGGACCCGGAGCGCACGGTCGAGCTTCGTGACGATCGCGTGGATCTTCGACCGGTTGTCCCGGACTAGCCCCGTCACCTCGCCGGCCATCTGCTTCGTCACCTCGAGGAGCGACTGGATCTCCTCGCGCTTGCGCGACAGGGAGCCGAGGATGTCGTTCGACGCGTCGACGAGGCGCACTATCTCGTCGCCCTCGCCCGCGAGGAGAGCGGTGAGGTCGTCCGCCCCCGCCAGCAGCTCCTTCAGCTCCTCCTGCCGCGGCGCGACGCCCGCACCGAGGTCGTTCAGGCCCGCGAGCGCCTCGCCGACCTCGTCCTCGGCCGCGGCCGTCAGCTCCGCCAGCTGGACCAGCATCTTGTTGAGCGCGGGCCCGTCGAGGTCCTCGAGGACGCCCGTCCCCTGGTTCGCCGCCTGGTAGATCTCGTAGGGGACCTCGGTGCGCTCGAGCGGGATCTCGTCCCCCTCCTCGAGGAACGGCCCGCCGCCGACGCCGTCGATCTCGACGAACTTCGTCCCGAGGAGCGTCGCGAGCTTGATCTCGGCCGCCGCGTCCTTGGGGATCTCTACACCGTTGTCGACGGCCATCGTCACCACGACCTTGTCGCGGACGAGCTCGACCGACTCGACCGTCCCCACCTTGATGCCGGCGACGCGTACCTGGTTCTCGGGATTCAGCCCCGCGGCGTCGCCGAACTCCGCCGTGATCTCGTAGGCCTGCTTCACGAACGGGATCTTGTCGAGCGAGAACGCGAGCGCGGTGCCGGCGGCGATCCCGAGGATCGAGAGGATGCCGATCAGGAACGGCGAGCGCTCGCGGAAGGTCTTGATGCTCACGGCAGCCCCTCCACCAACCCGGTGCACCTCTCCGTCCGGAGCTCGGGGCAGAGGTTCACGACATAGAGGGTCCACCACTTCCCGTAGGACTGGCTGCGCGCGGTCGCGAGGAGGACCTCCTTCAGGTTCTTGGCGACCTTGTCGAGGGGGCCGAGGTTCTCGTCGACGATCGTCAGCAGGACGTTGAGGTCGGCGAGCTCCTGGTCGATGTTGCCCCGGTTGCGGGCGACGAGACCGCCGAAGCGTCCCGACGCGTCGTCGAGCTGGTCGACCACGCGCTCGATCGTCGGCGTGACGTCCGCGAGTGACTCCATCAGCTCGGTGAACCGGTCGAGCGAGACCCTGATGTTCGACTTCTGCCCGTTGAGGACCTTGGTGAGGTCGTTGAGGTCGACGATGAGCCGCGCGAGCCGCTGGTCACGCTCGGCCAGGGTCGACGTCACGGCGCCGATGTTGCCGAGCGTTGCGGCGAAGTCGTCCTCCCGCCCCTTGAAGACCTTCAGCACCGCGCGCGCGACGGTGTTGATGTCCTCGGGGTTCGTCGACTGGATGAGCGGCCGGAGGTTGTTGAAGACCAGCGCGAGGTCGAGGGCCGGCTTCGTGTTCTCGACCGGGATCGTCCCGCCGTCCCCGAGCGCCTCCGGCGACGGCGTCTCCGGCCGGATGAGGTTGATCGTCCGCTGGCCGAGGAGGTTGCGGTACTTGACGTCGGCGCCGACGTTCTCGGGGAGCTCGAGGTCGCCCTCGACCTCCATCGTGACGATCGCCCGGCCCCGCTCGACCTCGAACCCCGTGACCTTGCCGACCGTCACCCCGGCGACCTTCACGGGATCGCCGACGAGGATCCCGGTCGCGTCGGAGAACACCGCGTCGACCGAGTACACGTCCTTGAACGGCGAGAGGTTGCCGATGATCGACGCGAGATAGAACGTGATGAAGATGGTGAAGATCGTGAAGATCCCGAGCTTGATCCCGGTCCTCCTCATCGGCCGCCGTCCTTGCGGGGACCGCCGACGCGGGACAGCAGCGGGTCTATCGCCGGCGTGTAGAGCAGCTCGCCGAGGTCGGATGGCGTCTCGAGCCCGGCGGCCTTGTAGTCTGCGGCGCGCGGCTTGGGGCCCTCGCCGGGACCGTACGCGCCCTGGCTGTGGGAGACGATGTTGTGGACGCGCCAGCACCGGCCCGGCACGCGGTCCCCGACCTCACGGCCGGGCTCCGTCGTCGCCTGGCGGTAGCGGCACACCGGCGCGAGGTTGCGGATCCACTTCGAGTTGAACTGCGGGAGGACGGTGAGGAGCTTCTCGAGGTCGTCCGTGCGCGACGAGATGAGCCCGATGACCGTCGCGCCGCGGTCGACTAGCTTGGTGATGTCGCCGAAGCGCGTCTCGAACAGGACCGAGAGCTCGTTCAGGAGGATGGGAGCGCGTTCCAGGTTCTCGTCGATGAGGCCCTGGTTCGCGATGGTGAACTCGTTGACCTCGTCGAGGTTCGCCATCGCCGCCAGCAGGTCGTCGTCCACGTCGTCCAGGACGTCGGCCGACTCGTCGAGCTGGTCGATCCCCTTCGCCAGCAGCGCCTTGTCCTCGTTCAGCGGCCGCAGCGCGCGGATGCCGTCTCGGATCGCCGCGACCGTGTCGCCCTCCTGGCCCTCGAAGCCGTCGCTGAGGGCCTCGAGCGCGGCCGCGAGGTTCTCGGGATCGATCGCTTCGAGCAGCGGCAGGCTGGTGTTGAGGATCGTCTCGACCTCGAGGGGGTCGAGCGTGCGGTCCTTGGGGATGACGTCGCCCGCGGCGATCGACTCGCTCGACGGGTCGTCCGGGTAGAGCAGCTCGACCCACTTCTCCCCGAAGACCGTCTTCGCGCGGATCTCCGCGCCGGAGTTCGCCGGGATCTGGGACAGCGAGTCCGGGAACAGGTCGAGCCTCACGCGGCAGTCACCCTCGCCGACTCTTTCGAGGGGGCCGAGCCGTCCGACGAGGACGCCGCGCAGCTTGACGTCGCCGCCGTCGCGCAGGCCCTGCCCGCAGTTCTCGAACTCCGCGAACGCCTTCTCGGCGTTGGAGCCGATGCTCCCCGTGAGGGTGAGCCCGGTGAACGCCACCGCGGCGCCCATCAAGCAGAGCGCCAGCAGCCCCGTCAGTACGTGCCGCAGCCTGGTGATCTCTTCTCCTCCTGGACTACCCCGCCCTTGGGGGTTCGGCGCGAGGCCGTCTTAACCTGCGATCCGGACCGTGTCCGTAACCCCCCACATGAACGACGACATCATCAGGTTCAAGATGTTGACGGCGACGATCGATGCCCGGATCGCCTTGCCCACGGCGATCCCGACCCCTGCCGGCCCGCCCGACGCGTTGAACCCGTAGTAGCAGTGGATGAGCGCGACGGTGACCGCGAACACCATCGCCTTGATCAGCGAGTAGAAGACGTCCGCCGGCGGCAGGAACAACGAGAAATAGTGCTCGTAGGTCCCTCCCGAGAGCCCCAGGAGCTTCGTCACGACGAGCTCCGTCGCGATGTAGGACGCGAACAGCGAGATCAGGTACAGCGGGGTGATCGCGATGAGCGCGGCGATGATCCTGGTCGAGACGAGGTAGGGGACCGGCCGCACCGCCATGACCTCGAGGGCGTCGATCTCCTCGTTCACGCGCATGGCGCCGAGCTCTGCTGTGAAGCCTGCGCCCACCTGCGCCGCCAGGGTCACGCCGGCGATGAGGGGCGTGATCTCGCGCGTGTTGGCGAACGCCGAGACGAATCCCGTGAACGCCTCGGCGCCGATGAGCTGGAGGCCCTTGAATCCCTCGAGCCCGACCTGGGTGCCGGTGAAGAACGCCATGAAGAAGATGACACCCGCCGTCCCCGCGCCGACGATCAGCGCGCCGGAGCCGAGCGTGATCTCGGAGACCAGCCGCGCGGTCTCGCCCGTGTGGCGGAGGGCGAAGATCATGTCCCACAG
The DNA here is from genome assembly GCA_030861725.1 of Actinomycetota bacterium. GTDB lineage: Bacteria > Actinomycetota > CADDZG01 > CADDZG01 > WHSQ01 > JALZEG01. Next base: position 16,608 of record JALZFC010000033.1, read on the forward strand.
CGACTTCGCCATGAACGTGAGCTGCTCACCGATGTTCGCGAGGCCGTCGATGCCGCGGTTGAGGACGCGTCCGGGGGTCCCGAACGTCCTCGCTATGCGACCGGCCTGCGTAGCCATGCCTCTCCTATCCGAACTTCTGCGGGACGATCGCGAAGTAGAGCGCAGTCAGGATGAAGTTCACGAAGAAGATCAGCATGAACGTCACGACGACGGCGCGGTTGACCGCGTCGCCCACTCCTTTGGGGCCGCCCTTCGCGTAGAAGCCGAAGTACACCGCCACCATCGCCGCGACGAGCCCGAACACGCCCGCCTTCAGGATCGCGACGACGAGGTCGGCGGTCTGCGCGAGCAACGAGAACGAGGCGAGGTACGCACCGGGCGTACCTCCCTGGATGACGACGTTGAAGAAGTAGCCGCCGAGGATCCCGGCGACCGAGACGAACCCGTCGAGCAGCATCGCCACGAACACCGCCGCCCAGATGCGCGGCACGACGAGCGTCGAGATCGGGTTGACGGCCAGGACCTCCATCGCCGCGATCTCGTCGCGGATCTTGCGGCTCCCGATGTCGGCGCACATCGCCGACCCCCCGGCGCCGGCGATCAGGAGGGCCGCGACGATCGGCGCCGCCTCACGCACGACGGCGAGGACCATGGCGGCCCCCGTCTGCGACTCGGCCCCCAGCTGCCGCGCGACGTTGCCGACCTGGAGGGCGATCGTGGCGCCGAACGCGATCGACACGAGGACCGCGGGGATCATCGAGACGCTCGCGATGAACCACGACTGGCGGACGAACTCGCGCCAGGGGTACGGAGGCTTCCACATGATCCGGAACGCCTCGAGCGTGATGGCGAACATGTTGCCCGTCTCCACGACGAGCGTGCGCATCGGCCCCACCGCTAGACGCTCTTCCTCCGTATCTCTGCGGGCTGGCGTTCACCGTCCGGAGCGCCCGCGGCGCGTTCCATCTCCTCAGTCTCCTCGGCGGTCATGCCGGACGAGCTCACGATGCCCTTCGTGGCGTCCTTCTCCTCCGACATCCCGATCGGGCCCTCGGTGTCGCCGGACAGGAACTGGCGGACGACGGGGATCTCGGACTCGAACATCTCGCGGGCGGGCCCGAAGCGCACGAGGTTGCGGCGGTACAGCATCCCGATGAAATCCGAAACCTTGCGCGCGGTCGCGATGTCGTGCGTGACGACGATGAACGTCGCCTTCAGCTGCCGGTTGAGGTCCATCGTGAGCTCGTTCAGGAACGCCGTCCTGACCGGGTCGAGGCCCGAGTCGGGCTCGTCGAAGAGGACGATCTCGGGGTCGAGCACGAGTGCCCGGGCCAGCCCCGCGCGCTTCTTCATCCCGCCGGAGATCTCGCCGGGGAGCTTCTTCTCGGCCCCCGTGAGCCCGACCATCCCGAGCTTCTCGTCGACGATCTGGCCGATCTCCGACTCCTTCTTCCTCGTGTGCTGGCGGAGCGGGAAGGCGACGTTGTCGAAGATGTTCATCGAGCCGAAGAGCGCGCCGTCCTGGAACAGGACTCCGAACTTGCGCCGGACCTCGAAGAGCTCCTTCTCGTTCAGGGAGGGGACGTTCTTCCCGTCGATCCAGATCTCGCCGCGGTCGGGCTTCAAGAGGCCGACGAGGTGCTTCAGGAAGACCGACTTGCCCGTACCCGACGGCCCGAGCATCAGCGTGATCTTGCCCTTGGGGATGTCGAGCGTGATGTCCTCGAGGACGGTCTGGGGACCGAACGACTTCGTAAGGTTCTTGATGCTGATCTCGGTCTCGAGCATGGTCTCCACCCGCGAGGCTGGCCGCCACCCGCGGCCGGACGTCGAAGCCTACTCCGAATGGCCGGCGGCCCCACTCGATTCACATGCTTTTCCTGCGGGTCTCCGGGGTCCGAAGGCGCGCGCGGCCACTAGGATGCCGCCCGTGGATTTCCGCGACACCCCCTCCGAAGCCGCGTTCCGTGCGGAGCTGCGCGCCTGGATGGACGCGAACCTCCCGGACGACTGGGCGCACCGCGGTCCTTCGAGCGGGCGCGGCGACGAGGAGACGGCGCGCGCGTGGGCGCGGAAGCTCTTCGAAGGCGGCTATGCGGGGCTGACGTGGCCGCAGGAGTACGGGGGCGCCGGCGCTCCCTATACGCACCAGGCGATCTTCCTCGAGGAGGTCGCGCGCGCCGAGGCCCCCGAGCACATCGGCATCATCGGCCTCGGCATGGCCGGGCCCACGATCATCGTCCACGGGACCGAGGAGCAGAAGGCGCGCTATCTCCACAAGATCCTGTCGGGCGAGGAGGTGTGGTGCCAGGGCTTTTCGGAGCCGGGCTCCGGCTCCGACCTCGCGTCGCTCCGGACGCGCGCCGAACGGGACGGAGACGACTTCGTGGTGAACGGTCAGAAGGTGTGGTCGTCGTTCGCCCACATCGCCGACCACTGCATCGTGATGGTCCGCACCGACCCGTCGGCGCCGAAGCACGGGGGGATCACCTATCTGCTCGCCGACATGCACGCGCCGGGTATCGAGGTCCGGCCCCTGCGCCAGATCACGGGCGACCCCGAGTTCAACGAGATCTTCTTCACGGACGTGAGGGTCCCGGCCGCGAACGTGCTGGGCGAGGTCGACGGGGGCTGGGCCGTAGCGATGACGACGTTGATGCACGAGCGGGGCACGCTCGGCTTCGCGCTCACCGCGCGCCTCGAGGTATTGGTCAAGAACCTCGTCGCGCTCGCGAAGGAGGTCCGGACGAACGGCCGGCCCGCGTCGGAGGACCCGTTGTTCCGCGACCGGATCGCGCGGCAGTGGATCGAGCTGCAGGAGCTCCGCTTCACGAACTACCGTGCGTTGACGGGGCTCGTGAAGACCGGCGTGCCGGGACCCGAGGGGAGCATCGCGAAGCTCCACTGGTCCGAGTCGAACCAGCGCCTCGGCAAGCTCGCGCTCGAGATCCTCGGCCCCCGCGCGGGGCTCGAAGGTCCCGAAGGGCCGTGGAACGGCTACTGGCAGTACCAGCAGCTGCGCAGCCGCGGCAACACGATCGAAGCCGGGACGTCCGAGGTCCTGCGCAACATCATCGCCGAGCGCGTGCTCGGCCTCCCGAGGAGCCGCTAGTGGAGTTCGCCTTCTCCGAAGAGCAGCAGATGCTCCGCGACTCGGTGTCGTCGTGGCTGAAGGACCGCCTGCCCGAGGGCCGCGTGTCCGAGCTCGCGACGAGCGCCGAGGGCTGGGACCCGGTGTCGCTGCGCGAGATGGCGGAGCTCGGCTGGACGGGCCTCGCGCTGCCGGAGGAGGTCGGTGGCTCGGGCATGGGCTTCCTCGACGAGGCGGTCGTGATCGAGGAGCTCGGTAAGGCCCTGTATCCCGGGCCGTATCTGACGTCGATCACGCTGGGGGGCCCGGGCCTCCGGCGCGCTCCCGAGTACCAGAGGCGGATCGCCCAGGGCGAAGGGACGACGCTCGCGTGGGCCGAGCCCGACGGGCCCTGGCTGTTCGCCGACCTCGAGTCGGTGGGCACGAAGGCCGCGCCGAACGGCGACGGCTGGTCGCTGACGGGCGTGAAGGACCTCGTCCCGGACCTGGCTGCATGCGCGTTCGTGGTCGTGGCGGCCCGGTCTCCCGAGGGGCTCGGCCTGTGGGTGGTCGAGACGTCGGCCCCGGGAGTCGAGATGTCGGCGGTGCCGACCGTCGACGCCACGCGCCGTCTCGGCAGGCTCAGCCTCGGCGACGCACCCGCGCAGCTCGTCGTCCCTCCCGAGAAGGCCGCCAGACGTGCTGACGGGCATTCGGCTCCGCACGCTCGCGGCGCTGGCGATCGAGGCCGTCGGCGTGGCGTCGACGGCCGTCGACCTCGCCCGCGCTTACGCCGGCGAGCGCAAGCAGTTCGACAAGCCCATCGGCGCGTACCAGGCGGTGTCGCACCAGGTCGCCGACGCGTACGCGGCGGTCGAGCTCGCGCGGTCGCTCGCCTACTGGGCGGCATGGTGCGTCGACCAGCACGACCCGCAGGCACCCGCGGCGGTCGCCGCCGCGGCGTCGTCCGCGGGCGAGGCGGCGGTGACGGCTTGCGAGAAGGCGATCCAGGTCCACGGCGGCATCGGCTTCACGTGGGAGCACCTGCTGCACCGGTACTACAAGAGGGCGCTGTGGATCGCGACGTTCGAGGGAGGCGGGACGCGGCACCGCGAGGTGGTCGCGGCGGCGCTGCTCGACTGACGGATACACCGCGGGCGTTCGCCTCTCCCTTATTGTCTGTGGCGTGGCCGGCACGCGAACAGCAGCACTGATCGAGTCGCTCCCGGCGAGGCTGCGCGACACGGCGTTGCCGGCCGGCTCCCGTTATCGCCTGCGCATCGGCCGCACCGTCCGCGACGTCTCGTTCTCGCCGTCCGCGTGCTCCGTCTCCGCCCCCGAGGACGATGCGGACGTCGAGATCGTCACCGACCCCCGGACGTGGGCGGACATCGACGCAGGCCGCCTCTCCGGGATCGAGGCGTTCGCCGAACGCCGCCTCGTCGTCCGCGGGAGCATCGACAAGTCGTTGCTCTTCGAGCCGTTGTTCGAGCGGCCGTCCTCCGGCGGCGTCGAATACGAGGTCGACGACGTGCACGTCGGCAAGCTCAGGTTCTCGACGTTGAGCGCGGGTCCCGCCGGCGCACCCCCCGTGTTGTTGATCCACGGCCTCGGCGCGTCGAAGGCGTCGTGGCTCACCGTCGTCCCACAGCTCGCCCGGCACCACCGCGTCGTCGCGATCGATCTTCCGGGGTTCGGCGCGACGTCGAAGCCGCGCGGCCGCTACGACGCGCCGTGGTTCGCGAAGCACGTCCTGTCCTTCATGGAGGTGGCGGACCTGCGCGATGCGCTGGTCGCCGGCAACTCGATGGGCGGCCGAGTAGCGATGGAGCTCGCGCTGCGCGAGCCGCGCATGGTGCGCGCGATCGCCTGTCTGTGTCCCGTGGCCGCTTTCTACGAGCGGCCTTTTCTGTGGGCGGCGCGCTGGGCGCGGCCGGAGGCGGGGGTGTTCGCGCTGCGGCTCCCGCGGGCGTATCTCGCGGAGCAGCTCCGCCTTCTGTTCGCCGACCCGAATCGTCTGCACGACGACTGGTACGAGGCCGCCATCGACGACTTCCTGCAGACGTGGCGCGGCCCCACCGCCCGCATGGCGTTCTTCGCGGCGCTGAAGAACATCTACGTCGAGGAGCCCGCGGGGGAGTCGGGCTTCTGGATGCGGCTCGAGAAGCTCGAGGTGCCGGCGATGTTCGTGTACGGGCGCCAGGACGTGCTGATCTCGGCCCGTTTCGGGGGCCGCGTGGCGAAGGCTCTACCTGCAGCGAAGGTTGAGGTATGGGACGACTGCGGCCATGCGCCGCAGCTCGAGCACCCGGAACGGACCGCCGAAGCGATGCTGGCGTTCTTCTCGTCGGCCGGCCGGGCGCGGAAGGCCGGCTAGAGCCCGAGCTCCCGCGCGATGACCCGCTGGTGTATCTCCCCGGTGCCCTCGACGATCGCGAAGTAGCGCGCGTCGCGGTAGTAGCGCTCGATCGGATACTCCCGCATGTACCCGTAGCCCCCGAAGACCCTGATCGCCGCGTCGGTCACGAACAGCGCGGCCTCGGCGGCGAGCAGCTTCGCCGTCGACGTCTCCAGCACCGGGTTGCGCCCCTCGTCGAACAGCCACGCCGCCTTGTACGTCGCGAGCCGCGCTCCCTCGATCGCGGCGTGTGCCCGCGCCAGCGGGAACGACACGCCCTGGTATTCGCCGATCCGGTGCCCGAACGCCTTCCTGTCGTTCGCGTACGCGACCGCCCCGTCGAGAGCGGCGCGCGCGACGCCGAGCGCGCCGCCGGATACCAGCACCCGCCCGACGTTCAGCGTCTCCATCACCTTCTTGAACGCGCCGCGCTCGCCGCCGAGGCACGCGTCCGCCGGGACAGCGACGTCGTCGAGCACGACCTCGCCGATCTCCGACGACAGGTTCCCCATCTTCGACATGCGGCTCACCGACAGCCCCTGTGCCGGAAGGTCGACGACGAACAAAGCCATCCCGTCGATGCCCGCCGCGGGGTCCGTGTAGGCGACGACGATCATGAAGTCCGCGAGCGGCGCGTTCGTGATGAACGTCTTGCGGCCGTTCAGCATCCAGACGTCGCCGGAGCGCACCGCGCGCGTCTTGATCGCCCGCACGTCAGAGCCCGCGTCCGGCTCCGTGAGCGCGAACGCGCTGACCTTCTCGCCGCTCAGCGCCCCGCGCAGGTAGCGGTCTTGCTGCTCCCCGGTGCCGAAAGCGTGGATCGGGTACGTCCCGAGGTGCGACGAGACCGAGAGGGCGGCGCCCAGACCCGAGCACACGTAGCCGATCTCCTCCCGCAGGACCGTCTCCGCGAGGCAGCCGGCGGCGGAGCCTCCGACGGATTCCGGGTACCGGATGCCGAGGAAGCCGGCCGCTCCGGCAGCGCGGAAGAGCTCCCGCGGCGTCCGTTCCGTCCGCTCGGCTTCTTCCACCCGGGGCGCGACCTCCCGGCGCGCGAACTCCCGCGCCGCGTCCCGGAAGGCGACCAGCTCCTCGGGCAGGTCGAAGTCCATCGCCGGAGGATAGAAGATGGCCCCATGGAGCTCGAGGTGCTGTGCTACGCCGACCGGTCCGGCCGCGGGAAGCTGCGGTTCACGGGGCCGCAGCGCGCGTGGTTCCTCCACCAGATCATGACGCAGGCGTTCGAGGACATGGCACCGGGTGACGCACGCGACACCGCGATGATCACAGCGCACGGACGGATGCTCGGCTATCTCGAGGTCGTGGCGACTCCCGACGCGCTGCTCGCTCACTTCGAGCCTTCTCTTCTCGAGTCGCTGCCCGGCGCGATCCGGCGCTACGTCTTCGCGACGCAGGTCGAGGTCACCGACGTCTCCGCCGAGATGGGGCTGGTCCTCGTCGCGGGGCCCGGCTGGGAGGACGCGGCCGCCCGGGTCGCCGGCGCAGTAGTCCACCCGACTGCCTCGCTCGGCGTCCCGGCGGGATACCTGTGGGTGCCGGCCGGCGCCGTCGCTGCGGCCGTCGAGGCGCTGGAGGACGCGGGAGCGCGCCCCGCGCCGGAGCAGCGGCTCGAGGAGGTCCGCATCGCGAACCGCGTGCCCCGCTGGGGCTACGAGATGGACCTGAAGACGATCCCGCAGGAGGCCGGCATCGACGAGCGCGCCGTCCACTTCGACAAGGGCTGCTACGTCGGGCAGGAGGCGATGGCGAAGATCCATTTCCGGGGCAAGGTCAACCGGAGGCTCGTGCTCATCCAGTCCGACGCGGACCTGGAGCCGGGAGAGGACGTCGTGGCGGAAGGGGCGCGCGTGGGCGTGGTGACGAGCGCGGCGGGAGGCCGGGGGCTCGCGCTCGTGAAGCGGACGGTCGAGCCGGACGCGGTCGTCTCGGTCGGGGACTCGCCGGCGCGGGTGGTCGGCTGACGTGTCGCACCACTACGAAGGCGGCGACCTGATCGTCCGCAAGATCGGCGTCGGGGACATGGGCAACAACGTCTACGTGCTCGAATGCCCGGAGACGCACGACGCGTTCGTCGTCGACGGGTGCTTCGAGCCGGACACGATCCTGGACGGGGCCGAAGGAGCGAACGTCGTCGGCATCCTGCAGACCCACGGTCACATGGACCACGTGCAAGCCCTCCCGGGGCTCGTCGCCCGGTTGAGCGTCTCGGTCTACGCGCATCCCGGCGACTCGTATCCGGTCGCGATCGACCACGAGCTGACGGACGGCGAGACGCTCGACCTCGGCAAGCGGACGGTCCGGGTGTTGCACACGCCCGGGCACACCCCGGGCGGCGTCTGCTTCCACTCCGGGCGCCACCTCGTCTCCGGCGACACGTTGTTCCCGGGCGGGCCCGGCAACACCTGGGGCAACGCGGATGCCTTCGCACAGATCATCGAGTCGATCGAGACGAAGCTGTTCGTCCTGCCGGACGAGACGTTCGTCTACCCCGGGCACGGCGACGACACCACGATCGGCGCGGAGAGACCACACCTCCAGGAGTGGAAGGACCGCGGCTGGTAACGGGGTCCTGGTAACGCGCCGCCCCGGCTGGTAGACCGTCTTCGACAGGCGCCTCTTGGGGGGGTCGCGCAGGTGGACGGCAGGCTCGGCTTCATGATCGTGGGCACGCCCCGCTCCGGGACGACGCTGGTGCAACGGCTTGCGTGCGAGATCCCCGGCGTAGCCGTGCCACCCGAGACGCACTTCCTCTACTTCTTCGCGGCCGATCTGTACCGCCGCCGCCGGTTCCCGCTGGACGCGGAGGCGATCCGCGCGGAGGTCGAGCTCTATCTCGAGCTCGGCAACTCGCGGGACCTCGAGGTCGACCCCGCCGCGATCGCGGAGGATCTCGGCGGCGAGTGCCGCAGCATCCTCGACCTCTTCGCCGCGCTGGTGCGGCACCTCGCGGGACCGGCGGAGGTCTACGGCGAGAAGACACCGGCGCATGTCGTCTGGTGGGACAAGCTCGCGGCCGCGGCGCCGTGGATGAAGTTCGTGGCCGTGGTGCGTCATCCCGCGGCCGTCGTCGCGTCGTGGGTCGAAGCGTGGCCGCACGAGTCGTGGGCCGCCGCGGCCGAGCGGTGGCGGCTCGACCAGCTGCGCATCGCGGAGATGGCGCGCGCCCTCGGCCCCCGGCGCGCGCTCGTGCTTCGGTACGAGGACGTCGTCGGCGACCCGGACGGGGCGCGGAGAGCGGTCGCGCAACTCCTGGGACGCGACGCGCCGGCAGTCGCGGCGCGACCGAACCGCCCCCTCTACCTCCCGTGGGAGACGTGGAAGCGGCGCTCGCTCGAGTGCATCGACTCCGCGCGCGCCGACGCGTGGCGGACGGCGTTGAGCCCGGAGCAGGTCGACCACGTCACGCGCGTGTGCCGCGAGGGGATGGCGGCCTTCGGCTACGACCCGCGTGCGGCCGCCGGCGAGGCGGCGGGGCGCGACGAGCGGAAGCACGCGGCGGACGTCGAGCGGTGTCGTCGAGAGCGCGAGGCGAAGCTCCGCGAGGCGTCGGAGACCCCTGTCGACTGAGACACGCTTCGTCTACCGGCGCGCGGCGACCGCGCCGGTGGGGCAGGATGGGCGGCGCGATGGACACGTCGGTGATCAGCTCGAGCGGGGGGTTGGGCAGGGACAGGCGCCACATGCGCCAGCTGCGCGCGGGGCTCCTGGTCCTCGCCGCGTCCGCGCTGCTCCCGGGCCTGTGGGGGACGGTGTGGCCGCGCTCGTTCTTCGACGACTTCCCCGGGGCGGGCTCGGCCTGGGTCGCCGCGTTCCCGCCGTACAACGAGCACCTCGTGCGCGACGTGGCGTCGTTCTACCTCGGTTACGGCGTGCTGCTCCTGGGGGCTGCGGTCGTGACCCGCCGGCGGCTGGTCCAGGTCGCGCTGATCGCGTGGTTCGTTTCCAGCGCCCCCCACTCGGTCTTCCACCTCCGGCACCTGGACGAGCTGCCGGGGGCGCACGCGCTGGCGCAGTCGGTCCTTCTCGGGCTGATGACGCTGTTGCCCCTGGTGCTGCTCGTCCTGTCGGCGCGGATGCCGTGGCGGACCTGGAGCCAGACGCGCTGACGGCGGCGGCGGCGTTAGCCTGACCTCATGAGCTCAGCGAATCTGATCGAGACCATCCGCAGCGCGGTGATCGGCGACGACGAGGTCCTCGTCGGCCCCTACGGACCCCGCCGCGTCACCTACGCCGACTACACGGCGTCGGGCCGCGCGCTCACGTTCATCGAGGAGTTCGTCCACGACGCCGTGCTGCCCCTCTACGCGAACACCCACACGGAGACGTCGGGGACGGGCCTCCAGACGACGCGGTTCCGCGAGGAGGCGCGGGCGATCATCTGCGACGCCGTCGGCGCGAACGAGGAACACGCGGTGATCTTCTGCGGGTCGGGGTCGACCGGCGCGATCGACAAGCTCGTCTCGGTCCTCAACCTCCGCATCCCCGCGGACCTCGACCGGCGCTACGGGCTGTCCGAGCACATCCCCTCGGACGAGCGGCCCGTCGTCTTCATCGGCCCGTACGAGCACCACTCCAACGAGCTGCCGTGGCGCGAGTCGATCGCCGACGTGGTCGTCATCGGCGAGGACTCGAACGGGATGATCGACCAGAGCCACCTGCGCGAGGAGCTGCGGCGGCACGCCGGGAGGCCGCTGCTGATCGGCAGCTTCTCTGCCGCGTCGAACGTCACCGGCATCGTCTCCGACACCCGGGGGATCTCCGACCTCCTGCACGAGCACGGCGCGCTGGCGTTCTGGGACTTCGCGGCTGCCGCTCCTTACGTGGACGTCCGGATGGGGTCGAAGCCGGAAGGACACGGCTACAAGGACGCGGTCTTCATCTCGCCGCACAAGATGATCGGAGGGCCCGGCACGCCCGGCGTTCTGATCGCGCGGAGAGAGCTGCTGACGAACACCGTCCCTACCGTCCCCGGGGGCGGCACCGTGGCGTACGTCAACCCGTCGGAGCACCGGTACCTCGACGACCCCGAGCACCGCGAGGAGGGCGGCACCCCCGCGATCGTCGAGTCGATCCGGGCAGGGCTCGTCTTCGAGCTCAAGCGACGAGTGGGGACGGACGAGATCCAGCGTCGCGAGGAGTCGTTCATCGAGCGCGCGATCGCCTCGTGGGATACGAACCCGAACATCCACATCCTCGGGAGCCACGACGCGCGGCGGCTCTCGATCGTGTCCTTCACCGTGCGGCACGGGAACCGGCACCTCCACCACAACTTCGTCGTCGCTCTGCTGAACGACCTCTTCGGGATCCAGGCGCGCGGCGGCTGCTCGTGCGCGGGTCCGTACGGGCACCGGCTGCTCGGCATCGACATCGAGACCTCGCACGAGTTCGAGCGCGAGATCGCCCGCGGCTGCGAAGGCATCAAGCCGGGGTGGGTGCGACTGAACTTCAACTACTTCATCTCGGAGCGCGTGTTCGAGTTCATCCTCGAGGCCGTGCACATGGTCGCGAACGACGGGTGGAGGCTGCTGCCGCACTACGACTTCGAGCCCGCGACCGGGCTGTGGACGAACCAGGAGGGCGTGGCGGAGCCCCCGATGAGCCTCCGGTCGCTCTCGTACGAGGACGGGAAGCCGGTGATCAGCCTGCACCGGTCGACCGAGCCGGAGGAGGTCCTCGCGGACTACCTGAGGTACGCGAAGCACATCTTCGCGGAGCCCGAGGTCCGCGGGTCCCTGCCCACGCACGACCTGAGCGCCGACTTCGAGCACCTGCGCTGGTTCCCGCTCCCCGAGGACATAGCGCAACCGTCGCCGGAGGCGACGACGCCGCGCGAAGGGATGCCCGCATAGGACGGGATCGCTTGCGATCCGCGACCGAACCGTCGCCGGAGGCGACGACGCCGCGCGAAGGGATGCCCGCATAGGACGGGATCGCTTGCGATCCCGTTAGAGCTAGGACGGCTCGAAGTGGATCAGCACGTTGCCCACGTCGGGGTGCGCCGCGTGGACCGACTGCTCGATCCTCTTCGATGCCTCGTGCATGAGCCCCAGCGGCAGGTCCCCCCGCCCCCGCACGTGCGCGACGACCGCCAGCCCGAAACGTGCTTCCGTCACGAGCACCTCGTGACAGTCGGCGACGTCGTTCTCGGCGGCGGCCGCGTCGCGGACCGTCGCGACGACGTCAGGACGGGCGGACGTCACGTCGTGTCCGAACGTCGTCGGCTCCAGCGGCTCGATGTGCGTGTCGACCCGGACGTCGGGGCCGAGCTCGGCCCGGACGCCCGCCTCGATCCGCTCCGACAGCTCGTGCGCGTCGGCGACCGAGGTCCCCGGCTCGACCTTGGCGTGCAGCGTCGCGTGCAGCTTGCGCCGGCCGCGTTCGTCGAACGCGTGCACGAGCACGTTGTGCACCTCGTGGACGCCCTCGGTCCGGCTCGCCGACGCCTGCACGCGTTCGACCAGTCCCGTCGTCTCGGCGACCGGCTCGACGTGCACGACGACGTCGGCCCCGGGCGCGACCTTCTCGATCTCCGCCTCCACCGCCTCCGCGATGTCGTGCGCGCGCTCGAGCGACGCCGTTCGTCCGGCCGCGACGGTGACGTCGGCGAAGAGCTGCTCGCCCGCGCTCCGCACGCGCACGCGCCGCGTCTCGCTCACGCCGGCCGCTCGCCGCGCCGCGGCCTCGATGTCCTCCACCGGCCCCCCCGGCGCGCGGTCCATCAGCACGTCCACCGACCGCCGCGTGAGCTGCACCCCCGCGACGACGACCGCCGCCGACACGACGAGCGCCCCGATCGCGTCCGCCCCGCCGGCCCCGGCTCTCACCGCGGCCAGGCTCACGAGCGCGACCAGCGCGGTGCCGACGTCCGACGCGATGTTGAGCGCGCCGGCCTGGAGGGCCTGCGAGCGATGCTCCCGCGCCGCGCGCAGCAGCGCCCGCGCCCGTAACAGGTCGATCACTGCGGAGCCGCCGAGGAGCGCGAGCGCGTACCAGGGCGGCGCGGGGATCCGCTCTCCAGAGCCCAGCCGGGCCACGGCCTCCAGCACCACCGCGGTCACGAGGCCCCCGAGGAGGAGCATCTGCGTGAACGCGACGAGGTTCTCCGCCTTCGCGTGGCCGTAGTGGTGCGACGTGTCGGCAGGCTTCCCCGCGAGCCGCACGCCCACCACCAGCAGACCGAGCGCCACGACGTCTAGCACCGAGTCGAGCGCCTGGGACAGGACGGCGAGGCTCGACGTCGCGGCCCACACCGCGACCTTCGCGGCGGCCAGCGCTAGGGTCACGACCAGGGCTCGGGCCGCGGCTCTCTCGGGCGGGGTCACGCCGCCAGCGTAGGCGGTGGACGAGCGAGTTGTCGAAAACTTTAGCTTCGGCTAAATTCCGTTCGATGACGCTGACGACTTCTCCGGCCGCGCAGGACTACCTGAAGGCCCTCCATTCGATCGAATGGGAGGCAGGCGAGCCGGGGCCTGTGTCGACGACCGCCGTGGCCGACCGGCTCGGCGTGTCCGCGGCGTCGGCGACGAACATGCTGAAGAAGCTCGACTCGATGGGCCTCGTGGTCCAGGTGCCCTACCGCGGGACCGAGCTGACGACCGCGGGACGCAAGATCGCGCTCGAGGTCGTGCGCCACCACCGCCTGCTCGAGACCTATCTCGCCGAGGCGCTCGGTGTCCCGTGGGACGAGGTCCACGCCGAGGCCGAGATCCTCGAGCACGTGCTCTCCGAGCGGCTCGAGGACCGGATCGCGGCGCTGCTCGGCGACCCGCGCTGGGACCCGCACGGCCACCCGATCCCGAGCAAGGACGGGCGCATGCCCGACGCGTCCCGGCGCACCCTCTGGGACGGAGGCGACGGCGAGACGCTCGCGGTCGAACGGGTCTCGGACGGCGATCCCGAGGTGCTCCGGTATCTCGCGGGTGTCGGCGTGACGCCCGGCGCACGGGTCGAGGTCGTCAAACGAGGTCCGGTGGCGGGGCCGCTGTTCGTGCGCGTTCCCGAACGCAAGGACGACGTCGAGGCTCTGTCCCGCGAGCTGGCGGAGGCCGTATGGGTCGCCTAGACAGGCGCCGGTTCCTCAAGAGGACCGCCACCCTCGGCGCGCTGGGCGGCGCGGCCGCGCTGGGCGGAAAAGCGGCCGCCTCGGCGGGCGCGGCGGACATCAAGGATCTCGTCGCCGCGCAGGGGCCCTTCTCCCACGGGATGGTTCACGGCGGCCACGGTGGCATGGGGGCCGTCGGCGAGGTCGACCACGTCCGCAACGGCTTCGACCCGCACACGATCCTGACGGACTTCGACGGCGGCGAGGTCTCGAAGGACGCCGCGGGCCGGACCGTTCGCGAGTACGAGTTCGTCGTGATCGACAAGGAGATCGAGATCGCGCCCGGCGTCTTCTTCCCCGCGTGGACCTACAACGGCCGTGTGCCGGGCCCGACGATCCGTTGCACCGAGGGCGACCGCATCCGGATCAACCTCGTCAACACGAGCGGCCATCCGCACTCGATCCACTTCCACGGCATCCACAGCTCGGGCATGGACGGCGTCCCCGGCGCCGGCGAGGCCGCGGCCGGTGAGACGTTCGTCTACGACTTCGTCGCGGAGCCGTTCGGCACTCACCTCTACCACTGCCACACGCTTCCGTTGCTCCAGCACATCCACCGCGGCCTGTACGGCGGGTTCATCGTCGACCCGCCGAAGCCCCGGCCCGACGCGAACGAGATGGTCATGGTCATGAACGCGTTCGACTCGAACTTCGACGGCGGGAACGAGGTGTACGCCGCCAACACGACCGCCTTCGGCTATCTCCACAGACCCATCCAGCTCGAGCGCGGCAGGCTCCAGCGCGCGCACGTGATCAACATCACCGAGTTCGACCCGCTGAACTCGATCCACATCCACGCGAACTTCTTCCACCTCTACCGGACGGGTACGTCGCTGACCCCGCACGAGTTCACCGACACGATCTCGATGGGGCAGGCCGAGCGGCACATGCTCGAGTTCACGTACGAGCACGCCGGACGGTTCATGTTCCACGCCCATCAGACGGAGTTCGCCGAGCTCGGCTGGATGGGCTTCTTCGAGGTCACCTGATGGCGACGACGGCGATGCGCCGGTATCCGCTCTGGGTGGGTTGGGGCGCGCCTGCAGTGCTCGCGGCGGTCATGGTCGCGTTGCTGTTCTGGCTCGACCCGATCGGCAGCCTCCGCGAGGTTCCGCCCGTCGAGGAGATCGCGATCGAACGGACGGTCCTCGACGAGGGCGAGATAAGGCTCGACCTGCGCAACGACGGACCCGATCCCGTGACGATCTCGCAGGTCCTGGTGAACGACGCCTACTGGAACTTCGACCTGGGCGACGCGACGCTCGGCCGCCTCGAGTCGACGACGATCTCGATCCCGTACCCGTGGGACGACGGGCTCCCGCTGCACATCGCTCTGGTCACCTCGACGGGCGCACTCGTCGAGCACGAGATCGAGGTTGCCGCGCTCACTCCGGAGTCCGACTCGGGCACGCTCGGCGTCTACGCGCTGCTCGGGGTGTACATGGGTGTGCTCCCGATCGCCATCGGCCTCCTCTGGTTCCCGGCCCTGTCGCGCGCGTCGCGCCGCGCGGTCGGGTTCTTCCTCGCGTTCACCGTGGGGCTGCTGGCGTTCCTCCTCGTCGACACGATCGGCGAGGGCCTGGAGCTGGCGGGTGCGACGGGGGCCGCGCTCGACGGCGCCGGCCTCTTCGCCATCGGCGCGCTGACCGCGCTCGTCGCGCTCTTCTTCCTCGAGGCGGAGCTGCGGCGCCGCGCGCAGGTCAGCGCCGGGCTCGTCCTCGCGTACCTCGTGGCGGCGGGCATCGGGCTGCACAACCTCGGCGAGGGCCTGGCCGTCGGCGCGGCGCTCGCCGCGGGTGAGGTCGCCCTCGGTACGTTCCTCGTCGCCGGGTTCGCGCTGCACAACACGACCGAAGGGCTCGCGATCGTCGCCCCGCTCGGCCGCGAGGGGACGAGGCCGGGGCTCCGCCATCTCGCGGCGCTCGGAGGTATCGCGGGGCTGCCGACGATCGCAGGGGCGTGGGCCGGGGGCTTCGCCTTCTCGCCCGCGCCTGCGGCGTTCGCGTTCGGCGTCGCCGCCGGCGCGATCGCTCAGGTCGTCTGGGCGATCGCGCGCTCGACCAGGGAAGACGAGGGTCTTACGTCGCGCTGGGGTGCGGCCGGGTTCGTGCTCGGGCTGCTCGTCATGTACTCGACCGGGCTGCTCACCGCTTAGCTTCACGGGATGCACCGCCTCGCCCTCGCGCTCGTCGTCGCGCTTTCCTGCGCGGGTTGCTCGGGTGGCGACGCGCCTCGGAACACCGTCGAGATGACGGGAGGCCAGCTCTTCGATCCCGAGACGCTGACGGTCCCGCCGGGGACGGCCGTGACGTTCGTGAACGAGTCCTCGGAGTCCCATACCGTCACCGCGTACGACGAAGAGCTGCCGGACGGCGCCGCCTACTTCTCGAGCGGTGGGTTCGGCTCGGAGGAGGCGGCCCGCGACGGGCTGGCCGACGCTCTCGTCGCGGAGGGCGGTAGCTACGAGGTCACGTTCGACGATCCCGGCACGTACGAGTACTTCTGCATCCCGCACGAGGATCAGGGGATGACCGGGACGATCGTCGTGGAGGACGGATGACGGCGCGGCCGCTCGAGGTCGTCAGCGACGGGTTCCGGCTCGACGCGGGGATCGAGGTGCCGGAATCGCCGCGCGGCGTCGCCGTGCTGCTGCACGGGATCCCGTCGATCGCGCCCCCCGATCCCGCCGACGAGGGTTATCCGGGTTTCGCCCGCCGCTTCGCCGGGCGCGGCTGGGGCGCCGCGTGGGGCGACATGCGCTCGGTCCGCCGTTCCCCCGGCTATTTCTCGATCGAGGGCTGGGTCTCCGACGCGCTCGCGATGCTCGACGCGGCGCGGGCGGCCGTGCCGTCGAGTGGCCCGGTCGTGCTCGTCGGGTCCTCGGCCGGGGGCGCGGTGTCGACCGAGGCCGCACGCCGCGGTGCGCCGGTCGACGCGCTCGTGCTCCTCGCGGCCCCCGCGGCGTGGCTCTCGTTCGCCGCCGATCCCGCCTCGGGCGTCGTCCGCGTCACGTCCGATGCGGGGATGCAGCTCGCGCCGGAGACGCTCGAGGACCCGTCGCAGTGGGCCGCCGAGTTCGAGCGGGTGACGACAGAGATCGCGATCGCCGAGCTGGGCATCCCCGTCCTGATCGTGCACGGAACCGCCGACGACGTCGTCCCGGTCGACCACGCGACGCGGATCGCGTCGGCGGCCCCCGGCGCGCGGCTGGAGATCCTCGAGGGCGCGGGGCATCAGCTCAGGCGCGACGAGCGTGCGGTCGAGCTCGTGCTCGGCTGGCTCGACGAGACGTTCCCGCCGGCGTGATCCTCGCGTTCCGGATCGTCGTCGGGCTGGGGCTGGCGGGCGTCGTCGCTCTTGCGCTCGGCAGCGGCGTCGACGCGACCGGCGTGGTGCTCGCCCTCACGGTCGTGTGCGTGGGTGCGCTCGCGCTGAGCGTCGCGCACAGGATCAAGGGCGGGAACGTCGAGCCGGGCCGCTGCGACTCGTGCGGGGGCCTCGTCGCGCGCAGCGCCCCCTACTGCAAGCACTGCGGCGCCCGCCGCGACGCCGTCCTATAGGAGCGCGGCCTGGTCCTCGTTCACCCGCCGGCGCGCCGCCGGCTCCTCGTCGACGGCCGGGTGCTCGATCACGGCGACGGTGCGCGCCGCCATGAACCTCCCCGTCCGCACGACGACGCCGGTGCGGGTCACCTCGGACACCTCGACGGTCCCCCGGACGGTGGCGACCTCGACGCGGCGCCCCGCCTTCGACGCGACGATCTCGTAGGTCTTCGTCCCGTCTCCCACGTCGACCACGACCTCGACCCGGTCACCTTTCATGCGCCCATCGTCGCACGGTTCGGCCCGGCGAACCCGGGTCGTTCGCCGGGCCTCCGTTGCAGAACCGTCCGTCTGGTTGGATGCTCGGAGCCCCCACTTGAAAGAAAGGACCCGCCGATGTTGACGAAGACCCTCGGGGACGCGATGAACGAGCACCTCAGCAAGGAGCTCTACGCCGCCCACCTCTACCTCGCGATGTCCGCCTACTTCGACGCGAACAACCTGCCGGGCTGCGCCGCGTGGATGAGGGCGCAGGCCGACGAGGAGCGCATGCACGGCATGAAGTTCTACGAATACATCTACGACCGCGGGGGCCGCGTCGAGCTGATGGCGATCGACAAGCCCCCGGCGGCGTTCAAGTCGGCGCTCGACGCCTTCCAGCAGGCGCACGAGCACGAGCGGCACGTCTCCGAGGCGATCAACTCGCTGTACGCCGAGGCCGTGAAGGAGAACGACTACGCGAGCCAGGTCTTCCTCCAGTGGTTCATCCAGGAGCAGGTCGAGGAGGAGAAGACCTCCGGCACCCTCGTCGAGTCGCTCAAGATGGTCGGCGACTCGACGGCGAGCCTGCTGCTGTTCGACCGCGAGCTAGGGGGCCGCGGCGGGGGCTGAGCCCCGGCACGTGTGGTCGCCGTCACTGCCGGCGCCCCGGCACAGAGGTTGCATCTGTGGTGTGCCCTCCGGATATCGCGCGAGTCGCGGAAACCGAAACCCACGCGATATCCGTGACGTCGCGCGGCGCCAGCACGGTGTCGTCCGGCTGGACCAGGCACTCGATCTCGGCTACTCGCGAGCTGCGATCTCGCGGCGCGTCCGCAACGGGGCGCTGGAACGGATCTTCCCCAGGACGTACCGGATAGCCGGCGCTCCGCCGTCCGCGGAGCAATGGGCGATCGCCGCGACCCTGTGGGCAGGCGCGGGCGCGGCAGCCTCCCACGCCACCGCCGGACAGCTGTGGGCGTTCATGCGGGCGAAGGCTTTTCCGGTGCACGTCTTGACGAAGCGGCAACTGACGCGCCCCCCGCCCGGTATCCGGGTGCATTCGGCGACCACGCTCGCGCCGAAGGACCGTGGGACGCTGCGGGGGGTGACCGTTACGAGCGTGGCTCGGACGCTCGCCGATCTGGCTGCCGAGCGCCACCACAGGGAGACGCACCTGTTTAGGTGGGTCGAACGGGCGGTAGTCGAAGGACTGGTCACCGCCGAGCAAATCCGCGATTTCGGCGCCCGGAATCCGGGGCGAGCGGGGTCCCGGCGGCTAATGCGAATTCTCGATCTCCGGGCCGGAAACGATTCGGCTTTGGAGCGTCGCGTCGAGAGAATAGTGGTAGGCGCGGGGCTCCCGCCTCACGTCCGCGAGCACGGAGTCGGCGCGTTCCGGCTCGATTTCGCGTGGCCCCCCCACCGCGTCGCCCTCGAGGCCGACGGTCGCCGCTGGCACTCCACCCAGGACGACTTCGCCCGCGACAGGCGTAAGCACAACCTCCTCGTCGCGGACGGGTGGCGAGTCCTGCGCGTTACCTGGGACGACGTCACCGAGCGACCACACCACGTTGTCGAAGAGGTCCGGCGGCTTCTGCGGGACCCGCTCGCCGCGCCAGCCTTATCCTGTGGGCCCGGCGTGGAACCAATCTCGATCTGGAGGTAGGGCAGTGGCAGCGGGATCCGAATCCTTCGACGTAGTCATCCTCGGCGGAGGCAACGCCGGGTACTCCGCAGCGTTCCGCGCCGTCGCCCTCGGGCTCTCGGTCGCGATGGTCGAGAAGGACAAGGTCGGCGGGACCTGCCTCCACCGCGGGTGCATCCCGACGAAGGCCCTCCTCCATGCCGCCGAGCTCACCGACGAGATCAAAGAGGCCGGCAACTTCGGCCTGATCGTGCAGGAGCCGCAGGTCGACTGGGGGAAGGTCCTCAACTTCAAGGACTCCGTCGTCGGCCGGATGTACAAGGGTCTCTCCGGCCTCGTCGCCCGCAAGAAGACGCTGACGCTCGTCGAGGGCGAGGGCCGGCTCACCGACGCCAAGACGATCACCGTGAAGACGAAGGACGGCGAGCGGGCGCTCAGCGCGAACAAGGGCGTCGTCCTCGCCTCCGGCTCGTTCCCGCGCGACCTCCCTTTCATCGCGGCGGACGGCGACAAGGTCCACAACTCGACCCATGGGCTCTCCGCGCAGGACATCCCGAGTTCGATCGTCATCGTCGGCGGCAACTACATCGGCCTCGAGTTCGCGAGCGTCTACCGCTCCTTCGGCGCCGAGGTCCAGGTCGTCGAGATGCTCCCGAAGATCGCGCCGGCGGAGGACGCCGACATCTCCGAGGCGCTGCACAAGCTCCTGCAGAAGCGCGGGATCAAGTTCCACCTCGGCACCTCGGTCGCGGGGGCGAGCACGACCGACTCCGGTGTCGAGGTCGAGATCGAGTCCGGGGCGGCCTCGGCCGGACCGGCGGACAGAGGGAACGGCGAGCGCAAGACGCTGAGCGCGGACCGGATGTTCGTCGCGATCGGCCGCGGCCCCAACACGAAGGACATGGGTTACGAAGAGGCCGGGATCGAGATGGACAAGGGCTTCATCGTCGTCGACCAGCAGTTCCGGACGAACGTCGACGGCGTGTACGCGATCGGCGACGCGGTGTGGGTGCCGGACGCGAACTGGCCCCACCCGCAGCTGGCTCACGTCGCCTACGCCGAAGGGATGCGCGTCGCCGAGCTGCTCGCCGGCGAGGACCCGACGGCCGTCGACTACCGGAACGTCCCGCACGTCATCTACTGCCAGCCCGAGGTCGCCGCGGTCGGGCTGACGGAGGACAAGGCTAAGGAGCTCGGGATGGAGGTCGAGACCAAGCGTTACCCGTTCTCCGCGAACGCCCGTGCGCTGATGCTCGGGGGCGGCCAGGGCTTCGTGAAGACGGTCGCCGAGAAGGGCGGAGCCGTCGTCGGCATCCACATCATCGGCCCCCGCGCGTCGGACCTCATCGCGGAAGCGATGCTCGTCACGTCGTGGGAGGCCTACCCGTCGGAGCTGGCGGACATCGTCCACCCGCACCCGACGTTGACCGAGGTCGTGGGGGAGACTTTCCTCGAGCTGGCGGGCAAGCCGCTGCACGGATAGGCACGGCTAGGGGAGGCGGATACATGAGAAAGCTGGCAACGGGTCTCGTCGCGGCGCTGCTCGTCGTCGCGGGCGTGTCGTGCGACGGCGACGACGGCGGGGGGTCGAGAGACCTTTCGAACGTTCTCCTGACGGCGGCCGAGACGGCCGACGAGGCCGGAACGGCGCGGATGGAGATGACGACAGAGATCTCGGTCGGCGGGCAGGACGTCACGCTCGCCGCCGAGGGCGAGTTCGACTTCGCGAACGACGTCGGGAGGATGACGATGAGCGCCGCCGGCGGCGCGGGGATGCCGGGCGTCGGCAAGATGGAGACGATCCTCGACGGCCGGTACGTGTACGTCAAAGGCGCCGCCTTCGAGGCGGCCCTCGACGGCGAGGAATGGGGCCGGATCGACCTGACGGCCGCGGGGGCCGCGGGGGCGAACCAGTTCAACCAGGACCCGACGCAGTATCTGGAGTGGCTGCGCGGCGCCGGCGCGGACGTGGAAAAGGTCGGCGAGGAGGAGATCGACGGGACGACCACGACCCACTACAAGGCCGATATCCCCATCGACGCGATCGTCGAGCAGGCCCCGGACGACGCCACTGCGGACGCCTTGCGTTCGGGCTTCGCCGTGTTCGGCGACGTCGAGTCGTTCCCCGTCCAGGTGTGGGTCGACGACGAAGACCTGCCGCGGCGCATCTCCGTGTTGCTCGCCGGCGAAGGCGCCACGCAGCTATCGAGCAAGATCACGATGGACCTGTTCGACTACGGCGTCGAGGTGGACGTCCAGCCCCCCGACAGCTACAAGGACATAGACAACCTCGGGGGCTGAGGCCTTCCCGCGACCCGGATGCGCACGGGCCGGCTGTTCCTCGTCCTCACCCTGGCCGCAGCACCCGCGTGCACGCCGGTGCGGCACTCCACGGAGCGTGAGCCCGCGAACCCGTTGAGAGCGGCGGTGGAGATCACCGCTGCAGCAGGGTCGGCCCGCGTGATCATGACGGTACGGACCGAGTCGACGTCCCGGCGGAAGCTGGCCACCATCGGGATGACGACGGGCGTCGTCGACTGGGACGAGGGGACCGGCTCGGTGAAGCAGGTGACGCGTTTCGTGCCGGTGCCGGACGGGGTCGAGCAGCCCCCGCCGGTGTGGACGGTGTGGGACGACGACTTCTTGTACCGGAAGGGCGAGCGCGTCACGGAGAACGTCCCCGGGCACCCCGTATGGGTCCGGCTTTCGTTCCTGGAGCTGCCGCCTCCTGCGGCGACGCCGCTGGGCGAGGATCCCGGACGAGCGATCGACTACCTGCACGGGGCGACGTCCCGCTTCGAGGAGATCGGCCGGCAGATCGTGCGCGGGGTCGAGGCGGTGCGCTACGAGGCGGAGCTGGACGTCGAGAAGATGGAACGCCTGGCTCCCGACCCGGACGTCGTCGATCAGGGCGTGGAGTACTTCGAGGTGCTGGGCTACGACGAGACGGTTCCCGCCGACATCTGGCTCGACGAGGAGGGCCGGATGATCCGGTTCCGCGTGGCGGCAGTCCTCGACGACACCAGGGAGACGTTCACGATCGACCTGTTCGACTTCGGCGTCGACGCCGCGATCGAACTTCCGCAGCGTGCAAAAGCGGTTTCGATCTACGACCTCCTGCCGTAGTGGTGCCCGCAGAGCGGGAAGGCCGCCCGCGCGGGTAACCTGGGGGGGCGTCAACCCGATCGTTTCCGCGGACGGCCCCAACCGTCGCCCGAACGACTCGACGTCGGACGCGCCACCGCTTTCGACAAGCAAACCAGGGTTCTCTCAAGGGGGAGGGTTCGGCCTCACATGGCTACCGAGATCAAGATGCCGCAGCTCGGCGAGACCGTCGTCGAGGGCACCATCACCCGCTGGCTGAAGCAAGAGGGCGACACGATCGAAGAGGACGAGCTCCTCGTCGAGATCTCGACGGACAAGGTCGACTCCGAGGTGCCGTCGTCGGCCTCGGGCACCATCCAGAAGATCCTGGTGCAAGAAGGCGACACCGTGAAGGTCGGGACCGCGCTCGCGATCGTGGGTGAGGGCGACGTCGCGGCCGGCGATGGCGGCGGCGAGGCTCAGGCCGAAGAGGAGACTGCGGCGAACGCCGGAGCTGCCGAGGTTCCCGCGGGAGACGAGGGCGCTTCGAAAGAGGTGGGGGACAAGGCGGAGCAGGTCGCTCAGGAGCGACAGCGCGAAGGTGCCGCCGGCGATCAGGGCCCCCAGCGTGCGCAGGCGGATGCCGGCACGCAAGACCGCATGGAATCCGAGAAGGCCGACGCCTCCGCGGTGCGCAAGGACGGCAAGGGCGACCTCGCTCCGACGCAAGCGGGCGGCGGCTCGAGCCGTCCGGCTTCCGCGACGCCGTCGACCCGGCCGGGCGACCACTCCAAGAGGGGGATCATCTCGCCGCTCGTGCGGAGGCTCGCCGACGAGCACGACGTGAACCTCGACGAGATCGAGGGCACGGGAACGGGCGGGAGGATCCGCAAGCAGGACGTCCTCCGTTACGTCGAAGAGGGCAAGGC
>JALZFC010000034.1 GCA_030861725.1 Actinomycetota bacterium
GTCGCGGCCCCGGTCGCCGTCGCGCCGCGGGCCGCGGTCGCGGTCTCCGCCGCCCCCGCCCCCGCCCTGCGTGGCGAGGGCTCGCGCCTCCTCGATCGTCTTGCCCGCCGCGACCTGGCGCTCGAGCCAGCCGACGGGCGTCAGGTTGATGCGGCCCTGCCGGTCGATGTCGGTGATCTCGACCTCGATCTGGTCGCCGACGTTCGCGGCGTCCTCGACCCGCTCGATCCGGCCCTCCCCGAGCTTCGAGATGTGAACCAGCCCGTCGCGGCCAGGGGCGATGTTGACGAAGGCGCCGAACGTCGTCGTCTTCACGACCGTTCCCATGATCCGCTCGCCGACCTCCGGCATGCGGGGGTTCACGATCTCCTCGATCAGGCGCGCGGCCCTCTCGGCGGACTCCTGGTCGGACGAGCCGATGCGGATCGTCCCGTCGTCGTCGATGTCGACGTCGACGCCGGTCGTCGTCGTGATCATGTTGATGTTCTTGCCCTTCGGCCCGATGACCTCGCCGATCTTGTCGACCGGGACCTTCAGGGCGAGCACGCGCGGGGCGTGCGGCGCGAGCTCGGACCGCGGCGACGTGATCGTCTTGTTCATCTCGTCGATGATGTGGAGGCGGGCCCGCTTGGCGGCCATGAGGGCTTCGCGCAGCACCTCCGCCGGCACGCCGGAGATCTTCGTGTCGAGCTGGAGCGCGGTGACCATCTCCTCGGTCCCGGCGACCTTGAAGTCCATGTCGCCGAACGCGTCCTCGTCGCCGAGGATGTCCGTCAGCGGGAGGAACTTCCCGCCCTCCGCGATCAGGCCCATGGCGACTCCGCCGCAGTGCTTCCCGCCGCGCAGCGGGACGCCGGCGTCCATCAGCGACAGCGACGACCCGCACACGCTCGCCATCGACGTGGAGCCGTTCGACGACATGATCTCGGAGACGACGCGGATCGCGTACGGGAACTCGTCCTT
Organism: Actinomycetota bacterium; assembly: GCA_030861725.1. GTDB lineage: Bacteria > Actinomycetota > CADDZG01 > CADDZG01 > WHSQ01 > JALZEG01. The sequence continues at coordinate 964 of JALZFC010000034.1, forward strand.
GCTCGGGATCAACGGCAGCAGCGCCTTCTCCGCGAGCGCGCCGTGCCCGATCTCACGCCGCTTCGGCCCCCGCATGAACCCCGCCTCGCCGGTGGAGTACGGCGGGAAGTTGTAGTGGTGCATGTACCGCTTGCGGTCGTCGGGCGACAGGTCGTCGATCATCTGCTCCATGCGCTGCATGCCGAGCGTCGTGATCGACAGCGCCTGCGTCTCGCCGCGCGTGAACAGGCCGGAGCCGTGGACCCGCGGGATGACGCCGGTCTGCGTCCAGATCGGACGGACCTGGTCGATCGAGCGGCCGTCGAGGCGGACGTTGTCCTCCACGATGCGCCGGCGGACGAGCTTCTTCGTCAGCGAGCGCATGGCGGCGGAGATCGCCTTCTCCTGCTCCGGGAACTCCTCCGCGAGGTCGGCGGCTACGGCGGCGGAGACGTCGGCGATCGTCGCGCGCCGGCGCGCCTTCTCCGTGATCGAGATCGCCTCGCGGATGCGGTCGCCGGCGAGCTGCTCGACGCGCGCGTAGACCTCGTCGGAGTAGTCGACGAACAGCGGGTAGTCGGGGTTGTCGCCGGTGATCGTGCCCTTGGCCTTGCCGACCTGTGCCACGAGCTCGTTCTGGAGCGAGATGGCCTCGGCGATGAACTGCTTCGAGTACTCGATGCCGTCCGCCATCAGCTCCTCGTCCGGAGACCGCGCGCCGGCTTCCACGACCTCGAAGGCCCGGTCGGATGCACCGGCCTCGATCATCATGATGTCGACCTCGCCGGCGTCGTTGACGCGCCCGGCGACGACCAGCTCGATCGTCGCCTCCTCCTGCTGGATCCACGTCGGGTTCGCGACCCAGCTCCCGTTGATGTGCGAGACGCGGGCGGCGCCCACCGGGCCCTCGAACGGGATGTCCGAGATCGCGAGGGCCGCCGACGCGGCGTTGATCGAGAGGATGTCGACGGGATTGACGCCGTCGACGGCCAGGACGTTGACGACGACGTGCACCTCGTGACGGAAGCCGTCGGGGAACGACGGGCGGAGCGGCCGGTCGATCAGGCGCGCGTTGAGGATCGCCTTCTCGCTCGCGCGGCCCTCACGCCGGAAGAACCCGCCGGGGATCTTGCCGGCGGCGTACATCCGCTCCTCGACGTCGACGGTCAGCGGGAAGAAGTCGGCGTCGCCGCGGGGGGCCGACGACGTGGCCGCGGCGAACACGGTCGTCTCGCCGACGGAGGCGAGCACGGCGCCCCCGGCCTGGCCGGCAAGCCTGCCGGACTCGATGCGGAATACCTCGTCGCCGATCTTGCGCTCGACATAGGTCGGCTCGGGCGACATACCTGTAGACATGGGAATCCTCCTGTGGGTCGACCCGCGTCTTCTACGCGGGTTCGTCGGAGGAGAGGCGCCAGCCGTGGCCGATTGTCAGTTGGGAGACCACCCGTTTCTTTCCGTTCCGACCGCTCGCCGAGGCGACCGGTCCAAATGAGCTCTCAACTGATAACCGACCGAAGGGGCCGGCCCTCTCCATTGCGGTGCTACGGGATCAGGCGGCGGCGGTCCTCCTTTTCTCGTTCGCGCGGGCCGGGGCTATCGCCGCAGGCCCAGCTTGCCGATGAGGGCGCGGTACCGGTCGACGTCCTCGCGCTGGAGATAGGCGAGCAGACGCTTGCGGCGGCCCACCATACGGAGAAGGCCGCGCCTCGAGTGGTGGTCGTGGCCGTGGGTCTTCAGGTGCTCGGTGAGCTCGGAGATCCGCTGCGTGAGCAGCGCGATCTGCACCTCGGGCGAGCCGGTGTCGGCGCCGCCGCGGGCGTTGTCCGAGATGATCCCTTGCTTCTGTTCCTTGAGCAGAGCCATGCGCGCTACGAGAGTCCCTTCCGATCGGTTGTTGCTCGCGAGCAGAGTCGCGGCCGCACGAGCCGGAGTCATCGTAGCAGGTCACGGGGTCACCGGCCGTTGCAGGGCCACGGTCGCCGCGACGTCCCGCTCGATCTGCTCGACGAGCGCGGCCGCGGACTCGAAGCGCCGCTCGTCGCGGAGGCGCTCCCAGAACTCCACGCGAAGGGTCCGGCCGTAGAGGTCGCCGTCGAAGCCGACGAGGTAGCTCTCGATCCGGGGCGGCCCCGACCCGTCGAACGTCGGGTTCACGCCGACGTTCGTGGCCGCGGGGAACCAGCTGTCCCCCGCCCTCGCCCGGCCCGCGTAGACGCCTACCGGCGGGGCCGCGATCGAGGGGTCGATCGCCAGGTTCGCCGTCGGGAAACCGAGCCCGGCCCCGCGGGAATCCCCGTGCTCGACCACGCCGTCGAGGTCGAAGGCGCGCCCGAGGAGGCGCTCCGCCAGCACGAGGTCCCCGGCCGTGATCGCCTTGCGGACGCGGCTGCTGGACGCGGCCTCACCCGAGACCTCCTCGAGCTCGACGCCCCGGGCCTCGAACCCGAGATCGCGCCCGAGCTCCTCTAGCAGCTCCACCGTCCCGGCGCGGCCCTTCCCGAAGCGCCAGCCGGACCCCACGAGCACGAGGCGCGCGCCCAGGCCCTTCACGAGGACGTCCTCGACGAACGACTCCGGGGGCCGCCGGGACAGCGGGACGTCGAACGGGAGGACCGCGATCACGTCCGCCCCCGTCTCCTGCAACAGCTCGATCTTGCGCTCCGGGCTCGACAGCATCGGGGGGGCTTTGTCCGGCCGTAGCGTCATCGCGGGGTGGCGGTCCCACGTGAGGACGACGGACGCCAGACCTCGCTGGTTCGCCTCCGCGATCGTCCGCGCGATCAGCGCTCGGTGTCCGAGGTGCACGCCGTCGAACGTCCCGATCGTGATCGCGGCGCCTTCCTCCGGGGGTTCCAGCGCGTCGATGCCTACGACGATGCGCGCGGCGTGCGTCACGCCGGCACCACGCGGTCGGGGCGCAGGAGGGGACCGGCGACCCTGTAGACGGCGACGAGGTCGCCGCGGTGGAAGAGCGCCACGAGGTCGCCTGCACCCGCGGGTGGGTCCAACGGCAGAGGCCGTCCGAACGAGACGAGCTTCGCGGTGTCGTCGTCGACGTCGAGGCGCGGCAGCTCCCTCACGGCGTCGCCGAGCGGACGAAGCGCGTCCGGCCCGACGGCGTCGAGCGCGATCGCGTCGAGCTCGGTGAAACCCGCCGCGGCCGTCCGCCGCAAGGAAGTCATGTGCGCGCCGCACCCGAGCGCGGCGCCGGCGTCGTGGACGAGCGTCCTCACGTACGTCCCGCCGGAGCACAGCACCTCGAGCGTCGCGTGGGCCGCGGAGGGGTCGAATCTCAGCAGCTTCAGCTCGTAGATCGTGACGCGCCGCGCGGGCCGGTCGATCTCCTCGCCGCGCCGGGCCTTCTCGTAGAGCTTCTCGCCCCCGATCTTGACGGCCGAGACCATCGGCGGCACCTGCTCGATGTCGCCGGTGAAGCGTTCCAGTGCCGCCGTCAAGTCGGCTTCCGAGAAGTCCGGCTCGGCCGTCGCGACGACGTCACCCGACGAGTCCTGCGTCGTCGTGGAGGAGCCGAACTGCGCGCCGGCGACGTAGCGCTTCGGCGCCGCCTGCGCGTAGGACAGGAAGCGCGTCGCGCGCCCGACGCCGACGAGAAGGATGCCGGTGGCCGCGGGGTCCAGCGTGCCGGCGTGCCCGACCTTGCGCGTCCCCAGCGCGCCCCGCACGGTGTCGACGACGTCGTGCGAGGTGACGCCCGGGGGCTTGTCTACGACGAGCACGCCGTCGGTCACGCGGCGCTTCCGGCGGCTCGCAGCCCCTCGCGGATCGACGCCGCGGCCTCGTGGACGTCGTGGGCGGTGAACCCCGCTGCGAGCTCGTGGCCTCCGCCCCCGCGCGCGCGGGCGATGGCGCCGACGCTGACGGGCCCTTTGGAGCGCAGGCTCACGCGGTACCCGCCGTCGCTCTGCTGCTTGAAGATCGCCGCCACGTCCGCGACGTTCGTCGCCCGGATGACGTCGATGAGCTTCTCGGTCTCGTCCATCGCGACGCCGGTCTCGTCCAGGTCCGCGCGGTCGACCCACGAGTAGATGAACCGCTCGTCCTCGAAGAGGACGGCGCGTTCGAGCACCCGCCCGGTGAGCTTCAGGAAGCCGTAGGGAGCGCTCTCGAAGACCTCGATCGCGACCTCGGGAGCGGCTACGCCGCGCTCGAGCAGGTCGGCCGCGAGCCGCAGCGTCTCCGGCGTCGAGTTCGAGTACTGGAAGCGGCCGGTGTCCGTGACGATCCCGGTGTAGAGGGCGGTCGCGATGTCCCTGTCGATGTCGACTCCGGCGTCGAGCAGCAGACGGGCGGCGAGCTCCGCAGTCGACGACGCGTGCGTGACGACCACGTTGTGAGTCCCGAAGTTGTCGTTGCCCGGATGGTGGTCGACGTTGACCAGGACCGGCGCCGCCTTCGCCCTGGCCTCGAGCTCGCCGAGCCGGTCGGCGGCGCCGCAGTCGAGCGCGACGAACAGCGGCACGTCCGGCACCTCGCGCGGCTGCACCAGCGTGTCCGCCCCCGGCAGGAAGCCGTACGCCGGAGGCATGACGACGGGATCGGTCCCCCAGCTGGGCCACGTGCGGGCACCGAGGCTGCGAAGCCCGAGCGACACCGCGAGCAACGAGCCGACCGCGTCGCCGTCGGGGTTGACGTGGCACGCGAGGGCGACGTCCGTCGCGCCCTCGAGCAGCCCCACGACCTCGTCCCAGTCGGCGCTGTCGTATCTCACGGACCGTCTTCCCCCACGCCGCCGGTCTCGTCGCCTTCGTGGATCCTGCGCAGCAGGTCCTCGATCCGCTCGGCCTCCGCGGCGCCCTGGTCCAGCTCGAACACCAGCTCGGGAAGGTACTTCATCCGCATCTGCCGTCCGAGCTCCGCGCGCAGGACGGGCTTGGCGGAGTCGAGCCCCTCCATCGACTCGCGCTGGGCGTCCGCGTCGCCGAGGACGCTGACGAACACGCGCGCGTGCCGGAGGTCGGGCGTGATGCGCACCGCGGTGACGGTCGCGAAGCCGACCCGCGGGTCCTTCAGCGACTGGATCGCGTCGCCGAGGACCTGGCGCGCGAGCTTCTGCACCCTCTGCGTCCTCTGGCTCACAGGTCCTCCCACGCCACTATCTCCGTCGCACGGTCGACGATCTCGGCCCCCTCCAGCGCCGCGCGCCCCACGGTCTTCTCGACCTCCTGCAGGATCTTGCGGCACTGCCCGATCGACTCCGACGTGCACGCGATGCCGAGCGCCGCACGCTGCCACAGGTCCTGGTACGCGACCTCGGCGATCGACACGTTGAACTTCCTGCGCACGCCGTCGGTGATCGACCTGAGCACGTGGCGCTTGTCCTTCAAGGACGAGCTGTCGGGGATGAAGAGCTCGAGCCGAGCGATACCTATGAACACGTCGGCAGGTTGCTACCGGGCGACCTCTTGCACTTCGTACGCCTGGATGATGTCGCCCTCCTTGACGTCCTGGAAGCCCTCGAGCCCGATACCGCACTCGAATCCCGCGGCGACCTCGCGCTGGTCGTCCTTGAACCGCCGCAACGACCCGATCGTCGTCTCGTACACGACGGTCCCGTCGCGCACGAGCCGCGCCGACGCGTTGCGGCGGATGACGCCGTCGAGGACCATGCAGCCGGCGACGACGCCGAGCCGCGGCACGCGGAACGTGGCGCGGACCTCGGCCTGGCCGAGCGGGACCTCGCGCTCCTCCGGTCCGAGCAGGCCGCGTGCGGCGTTCTCGACGTCCTGGACGATCTGGTAGATGACGCGGTACGTGCGGACGTCGACGCCGCCCTCCTCGGCAAGGGTGCGCGCCTGGACGTTCGGCACGACGTTGAAGCCGATGACGATCGCGTCCGAAGCCTGGGCAAGGGTGACGTCGTTCTCCGTGATCCCGCCGACGCCCTTGCGCAGGACGTTGACCTTGACGACCGACTGGTCGAGCTTAGAGAGCTGGTCGTCGAGCGCCTCCACCGAACCCTGCGCGTCGGCCTTCAGCAGCAGGTTGAGCTCGGGGATCTCGCCCTCCCGCGTCGCCGCGAGCAGTGACTGGAGCGACTGTCCCCGGGCCGAGACGAGCTGGGCCGCCCGCCGGTGCTGCTCCCGCCCGCCGGCGATGGAGCGCGCCTCGCGCTCGTCGTCGAGCGAGCGGAACTCGTCGCCGGCCTCGGGGACGGACTGCCACCCGAGGACCTGGACCGGCTGGCCGGGCGTCGCCTCCTCGACGTTGTTGCCGCGCTCGTCGAGCATCGCGCGGACCCTCCCCCAGGAGGCCCCCGCGATGATCGCGTCGCCCTGGTAGAGCGTCCCCTTCTTCACGAGCACAGTGGCGAGCGGGCCGCGGCCCCTGTCGAGGTGCGCCTCGATGACGACGCCGCGAGCGTGGGTCGTGGGATTCGCGCGGAGGTGGCCCTCGAGCTGCACGTCGGCGGTGAGGAGGATCATCTCGATGAGACCTTCGAGGTTCGTCCGCTGCTTGGCCGAGACGTCGACGAATACGGTGTCGCCGCCCCACTCCTCGGGCTGGAGGCCGTGTTCGGAGAGCTGCGTCCGCACCCTCGTCGGGTCCGCCTCGGGCTTGTCGATCTTGTTGACGGCAACGACGATCGGGACCTTCGCCGCCTTCGCGTGGTCGATGGCCTCGACCGTCTGCGGCATGACGCCGTCGTCGGCCGCGACGACCAGCACCGCGATGTCGGTGACCTGGGCGCCGCGGGCACGCATCGCGGTGAACGCCTCGTGGCCGGGGGTGTCGATGAACGTGACCTCGCGCCCGTCGTAGTGGACGCGGTACGCGCCGATGTGCTGCGTGATGCCTCCGGCCTCGCCGCCCGCGACGTCCGTCTTGCGGATCGCGTCGAGGATCGCGGTCTTGCCGTGGTCGACGTGACCCATGACTGTGACGACGGGGGGCCGGACGATCGTCTCGCCCTCCTCTTCGTCCTCTGCGTCCGCCTGGTCGGCCTCCGCCTCTTCCATCTCCGGATCGATCACCGTGACGTTCGCGCCCAGCTCGTCGGCGACCAGGAGCACCGCCTCGTCGCTCATCGACTGCGTGACCGTCACCATCTCGCCCATGCCGAGCAGGACCTTGACGATCTCCGCGGGAGAGCGGTCGAGGGCTTCCGCGAAGTCCTTCACGGTGATCCCGCGGTGGACGCGGACGGCGCCCGCGCCCGCGGGCTCCGGCTCGGGTTCGGGCTGGGTTGCTGCGACGGGCTCGGGAACGGGCTCGGCCTCGGCGGCCGGCGGCGCCTCCGTCACGGGCTCGGCCGCCGGGGGCTCCGCGGCCGGAGGCGGCGGGGTCTCGGCAGGCGCGGCCTTCGGGGGCTTGACCGGCCGGGCGGGTGCCTCCGCAGCAGGCGCGGCGCCGTTGCCGAGGTCGGCGCGGACCCGCGCCGCCACGTCCTCCTCGATGCTGGAGCTGTGGCTCTTGGCGGGCTGCCCGATGCTGGCGAGGTGAGCGAGCACCTCCTTCGAGGTGAGGCCCAGCTCCTTCGCTACTTCGTGAACCCTCGGCTTTGCCATACGCGTTCCCTTCGGTTCCTGCAGGATCGGCCCCGCCGCTTACCGGGGCGGACTGATCTTATTCGTCGCTCTGCTCGGCATCTCCTGAGACCGCCGCGGGAGCCGCTTCCTCGGCCGCGGCGGCCTTGCTCGCAGCCTCCTCGGCCTCACGGCGCAGCTGGGACTCGGACTTGATGTCGACGCGCAGCCCCGTCAGGCGAGCGGCGAGCCGCGCGTTCTGCCCCTCCTTGCCGATCGCCAGAGACAGCTGGTAGTCGGGCACTATCACCAGAGCCGTCTCGCCGTCGGGGAGGAGCCGGACCTCCTTGACCTTCGCCGGCGAGAGCGCGTTCGCCACGAACTCCTCGGGCTTCTCGGTCCACTTGATGATGTCGATCTTCTCGCCGCGCAGCTCGTTCATGACCATCCGGACCCGGGAGCCCTTCGCGCCGACGCACGCACCTACGGGATCGACGTTGCGGTCGTTGGAGGACACCGCGATCTTCGAACGGTGTCCCGGCTCCCGTGCGACGTTCTTGATCTCGACGATGCCGTCGAGGATCTCCGGCACCTCGAGCTCGAACAGCCGCTTGATCAGCCCGGGGTGCGTGCGCGACGTGATGATCTGGGGGCCGCGCGCCGAGCGCCGGACCTCGACGATGTACGCCTTCAGCCGCGCGCCGTGCTCGTACCGCTCGTGTGGGATCTGCTCGGACGGGGGCATCAGAGCCTCCGTCTTGCCGAGGTCCAGGATCGTGTAGCGGTGATCCTGCTGCTGGACGATCCCGGTGACGATGTCGCCCTCGCGGCCCGCGTACTCGCCGAAAGTGATGTCCCGCTCCGCCTCGCGCAGCCGCTGGAGGATCACCTGCTTCGCCGTCTGCGCGGCGATGCGCCCGAAGTCCGCGGGGGTGTCCTCCCACTCCTTCAGGAGCGTGACCTCTTCGGTGTCGGGATCGATCTCGATGTCCTGCGCGTAGACGGTGACGTCGCCGGTCTCGGGCTCGACCACCGCGCGGGCGCCACGTGTCTCGTCGGCGTTGACGACCTTGAGGTAGGCGGACGCCAAGGCCTTCTCGATCGCTTCTACCAGCGTGTCGAACGCGATCCCACGCTCACGTTCGAGCTCGCGCAGCGATTCCATGGGGATCTGCATCGCGCCTCAGCCTCCTTTCTAGTCTCTTGGCGGATCGCCGAGGCGATCCGTCGTTCGCTCGATTACGCGGTGTTCCATTCGAAGACCGTCCGGGCGGAGCGCACCGCATCGAACGGGATCTCGACCGGGTCGGCCCGGCCGTCGACCGCGAGCACCACCGCTTCGGGCGTGGTGTCCTCGACCGTCCCGTCCACCCGGTGGCTGTCGCCGACGAGCTTCTCCTTCGTCTTCACCGTCACTCTCTTACCTACCGACGACCGCCAGTGCGACGGCTCCTTCAGGCTGCGCTCGAGGCCCGGGGACGACACCTCGAGGGTGTAGCGCCCCTGGATCGGGTCCCGCAGGTCCAGTCCCCTCGAGATCTCCTCGGCCACGTCGGCGACGGTGTCCAGATCGACGCCCTCGTCACCGTCGACGAAGACCCGCACGATCGCCCTGCCGGGCTGGCCTCCCATCTCGACGTCCCACAGCCGCAGGGAGCGGCGGCGGGTGACGGCCTCGGCGAGGTCCCGCACCTCCTCGAGCGCTCCCATGGTTCCTCCACCAGGCCTTTCACGACAAAGCCCCTCACGGGAGGGGCTTCTCACAACTACTCGTTATCGCACCTCTTATACTGCTCAGCCGAAACCGAAAACCCCAGGTCAGCGGCGGTTTTCGATCTTACCACAGGGCCGATTTCACTAGCTCACGGAAAGCACTAAGAAAGGGGACGCAATGGCGAAGAAGGGGCGCAAGCGCCGCGCGCGGCGCAAGAACAAGGCGAACCACGGCAAGAGGCCGAACGCCGGCCGCAAGTAAGAGCCGCGGGCGGATCAGCTCCGGGGCGGCCCCATCCCGATCGGCACGGTCGGGACCCCCGTGCGCCTCCCGGCCCCCTTCCGGACGACGACCTCGCCGTCCTCGTCCCCGCCCGCGGCACGGATCTCGTCGGCGACGCGCTGCGCCTCCCGGAGCAGCGCCTCGACGAGCTGGTCGTGCGGGACCCATCCGAGCTGCTTGCCCTTGGAGAACAGCAGCCCGCGCCCCGGCCCCGCCGCGATGCCGATGTCGGCGTCCTTCGCCTCGCCCGGCCCGTTCACCTCGCAGCCCATGACCGCGATCTGCATCGGCGGGAGGTCCATCTTCTCGATCGCCGCCTCGACCTCGTTCGCGAGCGCGAACACGTCGAGCTCGGCCCGACCGCACGACGGGCACGCGACGAAGTCGAACGAGTCCTGGCGCAGCCCGAGCGACTGGAGGATCTGCTTGCCGACCTTGACCTCCTCGACCGGGTCGGCCGTCAGCGAGACCCGGATCGTGTCGCCGATCCCCTCCGCCAGCAGCGTCCCGATCCCGATGGCGGACTTCACGATCCCCTGCTTCGGCGTCCCGGCCTCGGTCACGCCGAGGTGCAGCGGCACGTCGCTCTGCCCCGCGAGGAGCCGGTACGCCTGGATCATCTCCGACACGTTCTGGTGCTTGACCGAGACCTTGATGTCCGTGAACCCGTGCTGCTCGAGGAGGCCGATCTCGTACAGCGCGCTCTCGACGAGGGCCTCCGCCGTCGGCCGCCCGTACTTCGCCACGAGCTTCTTGTCGAGCGAGCCGGCGTTGACGCCGATGCGGATCGGGATCCCGCGCTCTTTGGCGGCGACCGCGACCTCCTCGACGTGCTTGGGGTTCCGCATGTTCCCGGGGTTGAGCCGGAGCCCGTGGACGCCCGCCTCGAGAGCGAGGATCGCGAGCCGGACCGAGAAGTGGATGTCGGCGACGATCGGCACGCCGCCCTCCTGGACGATCATAGGAAGCGCCCGCGCGTCGCCTTCGTGAGGGACCGCGACGCGGACGATGTCCGCCCCCTGCGTCGCGAGCTCGTGCACCTGGATCAGCGTCGCGCCGACGTCGTCGGTCTTCGTCGTCGTCATCGACTGGATCGAGACCGGCGCGTCCCCGCCGACCGCGACGCGGCCCACGTGGATCTGCCGGGACTTCCTCCGCTCGGACACCTAGAAGTCCACCTGCACGGGGCGCGCGATGTCCAGGTAGAGGACGGCGACGAACAGCACGAGGAAGAACGCGATCACCGCGGCGGCGATGGGGATCAGCTTCCGGACGTCGACCTGCTCCCCCGTCGCGGCCTCGATCCCCAGCACCGCCAGATGGCCGCCGTCGAGCGGCGGCAGCGGGAGCAGGTTCATCAGCCCGACGATGACCGTGAAGCCCACGATCATCATCATGAGGTCGAACAGCTCGCCTTTCGCGAAGCTGTCGCCGGCGAACTGGACGAAGCCGACGATGCCGAACGTCGTGTCCTCCTCGAGCGCGCGGTTGCCGCTCTTCGTGAGCTCGCCCCAGAGGTCACCGCTGAAGACCTCGCGGAACATCGTGCCGACGCCCAGCACCGAGCGGTACGTGAAGAACCACGTCATCGACCCGGCCTTCGGGACCGCCTCGGTCAGGCCGTACTTCTCGTACGCGCGGGCGGGCTCGACGCCGAGGAAGCCGACCAGCTCCTCGCCCTCCTTCGGCTCCCGGATCGCCTCGTCGGGCCCCGAGTACTCGATCGGCGTTCCGGCCGCGTCGAATATCGCCTTCCCGAGCGTCACCTCGATCGTCTTCTCGGCGCCGTCGCGCTCGACCGTGAACGTCACCGCCTGGCCCGCGCGCCCGCGGATGAACCTGCTGATCTCGCGCCACGACGTCGTCCGCCGTCCGTCTACCGCGACGATGGTGTCGTCGGGCTCGAGGTCGGACTGCTCCGCGGCCGTCTGCTCCCTGCCCGTCGGGGTCTCGACCCCCTGGATCGAGGAGATCTGGCTGGTCGCCCGGTCGGTCTCGACGCCGATCGTCATGACGGTCGCGACCAGCAGGAGGAACGCCACGACCCAGTGCGTCGCCGGTCCCGCGAGGACGACGAGAGCGCGCTGCCACCTCGGCTTGTTCGGGTACGACCGCGATTGGTCCTCGGGCGGGACCTCCTCGTAGGGGTTCATCCCGACGATCTTCACGAAGCCGCCGGCGGGGATCGCCTTGACGCCGTACTCGGTCTCGCCGCGCCGGATGGACCACAGCGTCGGACCGAAGCCGAGGAAGAACTTCGTGGCCTTGAAGTCGAAGGCCTTGGCCGTGAGGAAGTGCCCCGCCTCGTGGATCATGATCACGGCGAGGATGGCGCCGACGATGATCAGGACGCCGACGGCGTTCATGCAGCTGCTCCTGCGACTACCCGGGAAGCTTCTCGTCGGGCCCAACCATCGGCGGCCAGCACTTGTTCCATGGCCGCGTCGTCGGCGGGGGTGTGCTCGTCGAGCACCCGCGCCACCGCCCGCGCTATCCCCGTGAAGGGCAGCTCGCCCGCGAGGAACGCGGCGACGGCTACCTCGTTGGCGGCGTTGAGGACCGCGGGAGCCGTTCCGCCCGCGCGGCCGGCGCGGTACGCGAGCCCGAGGGCGGGGAAGCGTTCGTGGTCGACCTCCTCGAACTCGAGGCTGCCGATCTTGCCGAGGTCGATTCGCTCGTACGCGCCGCGCGTCCGGTCGTCGCCGAGCAGCGCGGCCTGGATCGGGATCCTCATGTCCGTCGGCGCCGCCTGCAGCAGCAGCGTGGAGTCGTTCATCTCGACCATGCCGTGGACGATGCTCTGCGGCTGCACGAGCACGTCGATCGCGTCGTAGTCGAAGCCGAACAGCCAGTGGGCCTCGATCACCTCGAGGCCCTTGTTCATCAACGTCGCCGAGTCGACCGTGATCTTCGGGCCCATGGACCAGGTGGGGTGCGCGAGCGCGTCCTCGGGCGTCACGGACGACAGGTCGTCGCGGGCCCTGAACGGCCCCCCCGAGGCGGTGAGCGTGATGCGCGCGACCTCCTCGCGGCGCACGCGCGCGAGGCACTGCGCGATCGCGGCATGCTCCGAATCGACGGGAACCAGCCGTCCCCCGCCGGCGTCTGCCGCCGCGAGACAAGCGCGTCCGCCGGCGACGAGGCTCTCCTTGTTCGCGAGCGCCAGCGTCCTGCCCGCCCCGAGCGCGGCGACAGACGCACGCAACCCGGCACAGCCGACGATCGCGTTCAGCACGACGTCGGCGTCCGGAAGCGTGGCGAGGTCGACGGCGGCGTCCGCGCCGAGCCCTGCGTGGCGGGCTCCCGTCTCCCGCACCTGCGCGTCGAGAGCGCGCGCGTCCGACCCCGCGCACAGCCCGACGACCTCGAGGGCCTCGGGGTGAGCGGCGACGACTTCCAGCGCCTGGCGGCCGATCGACCCGGTCGAGCCGAGCACGACGATCTTCCTGCGGTCGGACCTCACCCGCGCATTCTCACACGGTGCCTTCGCTACGGACGTGAAGCAGACGTGAGGGTCATGCGACGAAGTGCAGGTACAGCGACAGCGCGGGACAGCAGAAGATGATCGCGTCCAGGCGGTCGAGCATCCCGCCGTGCCCCGGAAGCAGGCGCCCCGAGTCCTTGATGCCAAGCTCGCGCTTGACCTGCGACTCCACGAGGTCGCCGACCGGCGCGAGCAGTCCCGCGATCGCGCCGAGGGCGAGCCCCGTCGCCACCGTCATCTCGTCCAGCAGCGACGCGAACAGCAGCCCGGCCGCCAGCGCGGTCGCGATGCCTCCGGCGAACCCCTCCCACGACTTCGCCGGCGAGATAGACGGCGCGATCTTGTGCCGGCCGAAGTGGGTCCCCGCGAAGTACGCGCCGATGTCGTCGCACGCGACGACGAGGATCGCGGCGATCAGAAGCGGCAGGCCGCCCGGCATGACGAGGATCGAGACCGCGCCCGCTCCCCCACCCGCGATCCAGGCGAGCCCGAAGATCGTCCACGCCGCGTCGCTCGCGGGCGTCGCGCCGCGCGCCGGCCGGAGCGCGAACACGAGAGCGGCATACGTCGCCGTCGCGAGGACTATCGCAATGAACGCGAACCGCTCCTGGTACGCGGCGACGAGGATCCCGAGCGTCCCCGCGAGCCCGAGCGGGATGCTGGGGCGTCTGCCCTTCTGCACGAGCGCGTCGAGCAGCTCGAACATCGCCATCATCACGACGACGGCGGCGAGCACGAAGAACCACCGGCGACCCCCGAGCGCGCAGACGACGATGAGCGCGAGCAGGACGAGCGCGGTAACCACCGCCTGGCGCAGCGACCGGCCGGGGACGGACGGCGGCGGCGAGGCCTGCGCGGGGGGAGGCACTCAGACCTCGGAGAGCTCTGCTTCCTTGCGCTTCAGGTTGCCGTCGACCTCGGTCACGTAGCGGTCGGTCAGCTTCTGCAGAGAGGCCTCGGCGCCGCGCTCCTCGTCCTCCGACAGCTTGTGGTCCTTCTTCATGCGCTCGAGCTCCTGCTTCGCGTGCCGGCGGACGCCGCGGACGGCGACGCGGCCCTCCTCCGCGCGCTGGTGGGCGACCTTGATGAGCTCCTTGCGCCGGTCCTCGGTGAGCTCCGGGAACGCGAGCCGGATGACCTGGCCGTCGTTGTTCGGCGTGATCCCGAGGTCGGACGCGAGGATCGCCTTCTCGATCGCGCCGATCTGGCCGGGGTCGTACGGCGCGACCACCATGAGGCGGGGCTCGGGGACCGAGACGTTCGCGATCGTGTTCAGCGGCGCCTGCGTCCCGTAGTAGTCGACGGTGATCCGGTGCAGCAGCACGGGCGAGGCGCGCCCGGACCGGATGGTCGCGAGCTCCTCCTGGTTCACCTCCACCGCCTTCTTCATCTTCGACTCGGCGTCGCGCAGGACCTCGTCCTTGGTCTCGAACAACTCAGCTCCCTCCCGAAGCGTCTGCGTGCACCATGCCGGCACGGGGAAGCGCTATCGCTCTGCGCCCTCGCCGACGCGGATGCGGGCGAAGCGGCCGACGCCCACGTTCTCCCCCATGCTCGAGCGGGCCTCGTCGATCAGCGTCGCGATCGTCTTCGACTTGTCCTGGATCCACTCCTGGTCGAGCAGGACGCGCTCCTTGTAGAACGACTCCATCTTCCCGGCGACGATCTTCTCGATCACCTGCTCGGGCTTCCCGGAGTCCTTCGCCTGCTTCGCGTAGATCGCCGCCTCCTCGTCGAGGATGTCCTGCGGGACCTCCTCGCGCCGCGTCCACGTCGGGTCGGCGAACGAGATGTGCATCGCGATGTCCTTCGCGAGGCGCTCGAACGCCTCCGTCTTCGCGACGAAGTCGGTCTCGCAGTTGAGCTCGAGCAGGACGCCGAGCTTCGGCGGGTAGCTCGGGTCGGGCTTGTGCATGTAGCTGTAGACGATGCCCTCGGTGGCCGCGCGTCCCGTGCGCTTCGCCGCGTCGGCGAGCCCCTTCTCGCGCAGGAGCCGCTTCGCCTTGTCGAGGTCCCCGCCCATCTCGACGAGCGCCTTCTTCGCGTCCATCATCCCCGCGCCCGTCGCGTCGCGCAGGGCCTTCACGTCCTTCGCGCTGATCTCAGCCATTCGCCTGCTCCTCCGTCTTGGGCCGCGGGTGCGAGAGGTCGCCGGGCTCGTCGCCCTTCTCGTCTGCTCCCCCGCCCGCCTCGTTGCCGTCACCGGCCGCACCGGTGACGGGCGCGGACAGCGAGCTCTCCTCGACCGGCGTGCCCGCCGTCTGGTCCGTGGTCGTACCGCCCGCCGGCGTGGCGTCGCCGCCGCCCGTGGAGATCTCGGTCGCCTTCTCCCTCTCGGCCTGCTCCTCCGCTTCCAGCTGCAGCTCCCATTCCGCCTTCGGCTCCGCCGCCGCACCCGGCAGCACGTCGGCCGGCGCCGGCGTCGCGGCCGCAGCGGCCGGAGCAGCTCCGTCGACCTGCTCGCCGCGCATCGACTTGCCCTCGATCACGGCGTCCGCGATGACCCTGGTCAGCAGCGCCCCCGACCGGATCGCGTCGTCGTTCCCGGGGATCGCGTAGTCCACGTCGTCGGGATCGCAGTTCGTGTCGAGCACCGCGACGATCGGGATCCCGAGCTTCTTCGCCTCGCGGACCGCGATCTCTTCCTTCTTCGTGTCGAGGATGTAGACGGCTTCGGGCTGCTTCTCGAGGTCCCGGAGCCCGCCGAGGTTGCGGGCCAGCTTCGTGTACTCCCTCCGGAGGCCGAGCGCCTCCTTCTTCGGGAGGGAGTCGAGGGCACCGTCCTGCTCCATCTCCTCGAGCTCGCGCATGCGCTTGATGCGGTCGTGCATCGTGCGGAAGTTCGTGAGCATCCCGCCGAGCCAGCGGAAGTTCACGTACGGCATCCCGCAGCGCTGTGCCTGCTCCTCGACCGCGTCCTGGACCTGGCGCTTCGTGGCGACGAACAGAACCGTCCCGCCCCCGGCGACGAGGTCGCGCGTGAACGTGTAAGCCTTCTCGATCCCGGACATCGTCTGCTGCAGGTCGAGGATGTAGATCCCGTTGCGCTCGGCGAAGATGAACCGCTTCATCTTCGGGTTCCAACGGCGCGTCTGGTGCCCGAAATGGACCCCAGCTTCAAGCAGCTGCCTCATCGTGACGACGGGCACGAAAGACCTCCTTCGGTTATGGCCGGCCTTTATGCAGGCCGGTCTGCCTCCGCCCGCTGAGCCCGCCGTGTGGTTCCTTGCGCCGGCCGAGGCCGCCGCAGGCGGGCACCGAAGCTCCCGGCTCCGTGAGCCGGGATGTCGGGCGTGTGGATTTTGGTGCGGCGGGATTCTACCCCGGGTCGGTCGCCTCGACGATCTTGCCCCTGAGCGCCAGCACTGCCTTCGTGTGCATCTGGCAGATGCGCGACTCCGTCACGCCGAGGACCTGTCCGATCTCCGCCAGCGTCAGGCCCTCGTAGTAGTAGAGCGTGACGACGACCTTCTCCCTCTCCGGGAGCCGGTTGACGGCCTCGGTCAGGATGTCCTTCATCTCCGTGGACTCGAAGGCCTCCATCGGCGAGATCGTCTTCGTGTCCTCGAGCGTGTCGACCAGCGACAGCTTGTCGCCCTGGGCGCCGTCGACCGCCATCAGCTCGTCCAGCGCGACCAGCGAGACGGTCGAGAGCTGCGTGTAGATGTGGTGCAGCTCGTCGATCGAGATCCCCATCTCCTCCGCGATCTCCTTGTCGGACGGCGGTCGCTTCAGACGGTTCTCGAGCGAGCTGTAGGCCTTCTCTACCTCCCGCGCCTTGAAGCGGACGCTGCGCGGGACCCAGTCGATCGCCCTGAGCTCGTCGATGATGGCGCCGCGGATCCGGCTGATCGCATAGGTCTCGAACTTGATGTTGCGGGTCTGGTCGTACTTGTCGATCGCGTCGATCAGCCCGAAGATCCCGTACGAGATCAGGTCGGACTGCTCGACGTTCGCGGGGAGACCGACCGCCACTCGCCCCGCCACGTACTTCACGAGCGGCGAGTAATGGAGGATGAGGCTGTCCCGCGCGGCCGCAGATCCGTCCGCCTTGTACTGCGCCCACGCTTGCTGGACGCCCTCGGGCGCGGACGCCAGGGGGCCGCCCCCCTGCGCGGGCGGCGAAGCTTCAGGCTCTGGGGTGGCTTTGCTCATAGACCTTCTTCAGCCGTTCCGTCGACACGTGCGTGTAGATCTGGGTCGTAGCGAGACTCTCATGGCCCAACAGCTCCTGCACCGCTCGCAGATCGGCCCCCCCGTCGAGCAGGTGCGTCGCAAAGGAATGCCTCAGCGCGTGGGGGCCCACCGGGGCGGCACCTTCGGCGGACAGGTATCGGGCAAGCATAGAACGCACGCTCCGAGGACCCAACCTCCGCCCGCGGGCGTTCAGGAAGAGCGCGTGCCTCGAACCCGCCGGCGTGTCCGGCCGCAGCATCTCGGAGCGGCCCTGCGTCACGTACGCATCGACCGCGTCGCCGGCGGGACGGCTGACCGGCACCTGACGCTCCTTCCGGCCCTTGCCCGTGACGCGCAGGCGTCGGGCGCCCGTGTCGACGTCGTCCACGTCGAGCGAGCACAGCTCCGCGACCCTCAGCCCCGATCCGTAGAGGAGCTCGAGGATCGCGCGGTCCCGCTGCCCCACCGCGTCGTCGGCCGGCG
Organism: Actinomycetota bacterium; assembly: GCA_030861725.1. Taxonomy (GTDB): domain Bacteria; phylum Actinomycetota; class CADDZG01; order CADDZG01; family WHSQ01; genus JALZEG01. The sequence goes on from JALZFC010000034.1 coordinate 18,569, forward strand.
GCAGCTCGCACAGCGCCGCCGCGTCGGGCGCCTTCAGCACCTTCGGGAGCGGACGGTCGAGCTTCGGCACCGCGATGTCGGAGGCCGGGTTCGACTCGATCAGCCCGGCCCCCTCGGCCCAGTTGAGGAGCGACCGGACCGCGCTCATCTTCCGGGCGATCGACCTCCGGGCATAGCGGCGCTCGCCGAGGAAAGCGACGTAGCGGCGAAGGCTCGTCCGGTCGACCCGCCCGACGTCGGTCACGCCGCGGCGTGCCATCCAGTCGGCGAACTGCCCGAGGTCGCGACGGTATGCGGCGACCGTGTGCGGCGACAGGTCCCGCTCGGCCGCGCAGACGCGCAGGAATCGCTCGCTCGCCGTCGTTATGGGGGCCGCGGGTTCCATCGCGGAACCAGGATCATGTCGCGCGCTCGCCGAGTCAACGACCCCTTCGGCTCGCGGGTCAGACTCCCGAGGTCCCCCCGCCCTCGACCTCGCCGGGGGCGCCCTGCGAGCTCGAGCCGAGGCCGCCCGGCTCCTCGGCGCCGCCGGGGCCGTCGACCGGAGCAGAGCTCGGGTCGTTCGCGTCGTCGTTCGTCGCCTGAGCTTCTCGCTTCTCGTCGTCCATGGCACCGCCTTTCGTCGGGGGTCCGCCTATACCCAATCTTGGCCGAGTGCTCTCCTGCAGTGCATGCGGTGCAGCCCGTGCACGCGGTGCAATCTGCACCGGTTGCACGGCATGCACAGCACTTCTGAGAGAGATCATGACGTGGCGGCCGCGTCCTCCTCGGCGACCTGGATGCGGCTTCGCAGGCGGGCCCCCCGCTCCGTCACCGCATAGCCGCCTGATCTCTTGATCACCAGCCCCCGTACCTCGAGGGCCGCGAGAGTCATCGCAGCCTCGCCGACGCGAAGAACCAAATCGAGGCAGATGCGGTCGAGCGGCACCGGCACGTCGTCCAGGAACAGAAGCATCCGCGCTTCGGCGGGATTGACGAGCGGGTCCCCCAAGCGCCGACCCGCGCCACGGTCGTTCCACACCAAAGACGGCGCGAGGTCCTGAAGGATCTGGTCGACGCTCGTGACGAGGCTCGCCTGCGACGTCCTGATCAGCTCGTTCGGGCCAGCCGCCAGCGGGTTCCTGACGCTGCCGGGGACCGCGAACACGCTCCTGTTGGCATCGATCGCGTGGCGCGCAGTGATGAGACCACCGCTGCGTTCGGATCCCTCGACGAAGACGACGGCGGTGCAGAGCCCGGCGATGATGCGGTTCCGAGCGGGGAAGTGACCTGGTTTCGGCCGGGTCCCCGAGTCGTACTCGGAGACCAGCGTCCCCTGCGCGGCGATACGGCGGCGAAGACCGGCGTTCCGGAGGGGATAGTCGACGTCGAGGCCGCAGCCGAGCACGGCGGCCGTGTATCCCCCCGCGTCGAGTGCGGCGCGGTGGGCCGCGCTGTCGATTCCGACCGCGAGACCCGATACAACCGCAAATCCGGCCTCCGCCAGGCCTCTCGTCAACTCCGTTGCGATCTCCATGCCCGCGGCGCTCGGGGTACGGGACCCGACGACGGCGACGGTTCGCTCTCCGCTCCGGAGCGGCAGCCCTTGCAGGAAGAGGTTGTCCGGAGGGTCCACCGACGTCATCTCGTCGAGGCTCTGGGGCCATTCGGCATCGGCGCGGGTGATCAGCCGTTTGGTCATGCGGCGACTCCCGCACAGTCCTCGTCCGAGCGGAATGCAAGCGCCCGTCCCACGTGCTCCCCGTCGACCTCGGCATCCCCGCGGACGTCGGCCAGCGTGCGCGCGAGACGCAGAACCCGATCGAACCCGCGCGCTGTCAGGATCCCGGCGTCGACGTGCGCCTTCAACGGCGCATAGGCGTCCGGTCTGAACCGGCCAGACGTCCGCAGCTCCCGCTTTGACACCGACGCGTTTGTCGCCGAGGGCGATCCATAGCGCCGGCGCTGAGCGTCGCGAGCGGCCTCCACGCGCGCCCGGATCGAGCCGGACGACGGGGCGTCGGGCGCCTTCAGAAGGTCGTTTCCCGTAATGCGCGTCATCGCGACCTGGATGTCGAAGCGGTCAAGCAGAGGACCGGACAGGCGGCTTTGGTAGTGGCGCAACGCGTGGCTGGTACAACGGCAGGACCGGTTCCGGTCGTCGATGTACCCGCACGGGCATGGGTTCATCGCGGCGACGAGGGAGAACCGACACGGGAACGTCACGATCCCTCCGGCACGCGCGATCCTGACGATGCCGTCCTCGATCGGCCCCCGCAATGACTCGAGAACGTCTCGTCTGAATAACGGCAGCTCGTCCATGAACAGGACCCCATGGTTCGCAAGCACGACTTCCCCCGGTCGCGCGAGGCCGGGACCGCCCCCTACGAACCCGGCCGCGGAGACGTTGTGGTGCGGCGTACGGAACGGCCGCTCTTGCACGAGCCCCGGGCTCGGCCCGAGCAATCCGGCGATCGAGTGGAGACGAGTAACCTCCAGCGCCTCCTGCGTGGACATCCTCGGGAGGATCCCTGGCATGCGACGGGCCAGCATCGTCTTTCCGCAACCGGGTGCCCCTCGCATCAGCAGGTTGTGGCCGCCGGCGGCGGCGAGCTCGAGCGCCTGCACGGCAACGTCCTGCCCCCGCACGTCGGCCATGTCGTGGACCTCGCCGGCAGTCTCCTCTGGACGAGCCTCCACAGGGCCCGGCTGCCACACGCCCCGCAAGAACCGGATGCACTCCGTTAGCGTCTCGACCGGCACGACCTCGAGAGGCTCGACCAAGGCGGCCTCGCCCGCGTTTGCGGCGGGACAGATGATCCCACGCAGACCCGCGTGCGCGGTCGCCATCGCCGCAGCCAACGTCCCGCGTACCGGTCGAACGCTGCCGTCCAGGCCGAGCTCGCCGACGAACACCCACCCCTCGAGAGCCTCCGCATCGAGACGAGCATCCGCCGCGAGGATTCCGACGGCAATCGCCAGGTCGAAGTGGGTGCCTTCCTTCCGAAGGGCCGCGGGGGCCAAGTTCGCCAGCGTGCGGGACGGGGGCCAGCGTTGGTCGCTCGAGAGCAGGGCCGAGCGCGTGCGTTGCTCCGCCTCGCGCACGGATTTCGCCGGGAGCCCGACGATCGTGAAGTTCGGGACGCCCTGCGTTGCGTGGACCTCGACCTCGACCACGTGGGCATCCGCGCCTACGAGCGCGACCGAGAGCGTCTTTGCCAGCATCTCGCCTCCAGTCGGTCCCGGGTTCGCGGCCCGGACGTCACGCTAGAGACGGGGTACGACAGAAAACGCGCTACCTGCCGGTGAAGCGCGGCTCCCTTTTCTCCAGGAAGCTCGTGAGGGCCTCGCGGGTGTCCTCGCTCCCGAACGCGAGCGACTGCGTCAGCGACTCGGCATCGAGGTTCGCCTCGATCGAGCGCTCGCCCGCGCGGTTGAGGTTCTCCTTGATCATCGTGACGGTCCTCGGGGGAAGGGCGACGAGCCTCGCCGCCAGGTCCTTCACCACCTGGTCGACCTCGCCTGCGTCGCAGAGGCGGTTCACGAGGCCCCAGCGCGCGGCCTCGTCCGCCGGCAGCGTTTCGCCCAGCAACGCGAGCTCCTTCGCCCGGTTGAGGGGCAGCAGCCGGCTGAGCGCCCACGAGCCGCCGAAGTCGACGACGAGGCCCCGCTTGACGAACAGCTCGGCGAACGCGGCGTCGTGCGTCGCTACGACGAGGTCGCAGCAGAGCGCGAGGTTGCACCCGGCCCCCGCGGCAATGCCGGTGACCTTCGCGATCGTCGGGACCGTGCAGTTCACGACGGCAGAGACGATCCCGTGGATCGTCCGCATCCGGTCCTTGAAGGCGAACGTCGAGTCGACCAGGTTCGCGGTGTCGGAGAGGTCGGCGCCGGAGCAGAACGACCCGCCGGCGCCCGTCACGACGAGGCAGCGGACGTCGTCGTCGTCCGACGCGCGGTCGAAGACGTCGCGGATCTCGTTGAACATCGTCCACGACATCGCGTTCTTCTTCTCGGGCCGGTCGAGCGTCACCGTCGCGACGTGGCCTTCTACCTCCCACCTCAGCGACTCGTACTCCGCCACCGGCCCTCCTAGAACGCGTCGGGGATGTGCGTGATCTCGGTCTCCGTAGTGCCGTCGCGGACGATAACCGAGACGATGTCGAACCGGACCTCGACGTAGCCCGGTTGACGTTCGGCGAGCCATGCGGCGGCGAGACGGCGCAGCTGTGCCTGCTTGGCGGGCCCTACGGCCTCGGCCGGCAGCCCCCACTGATCCGAGCGCCGCGTCTTGACCTCGCAGAACACGACCGTCTCCCCGCGGCGGGCGACGACGTCGATCTCGCCGCGGCCCGCGCGGTAGTTGCGGTCGACGATCTCGAAGCCGAGCCGGCGGTACAGCTCGCACGCGGCCGCCTCGCCGTCGCGGCCGAGCAGAGAGCGCGCATGCATGCGCGTGAAGCTACCGAGGGGGTGTGACGGAAACCCGGAGCTAGGGAGCCATCCCGGGAGGCTCGGGGATGATGTCGCGCTCCGCGAGCTCGGCCAGCTCCTCGACGTTGAGGTCGCGGAACGTCACGACCTTGACGTGGGAGACGAAGCGCGCGGGGCGGTGCATGTCCCAGACCCACGCGTCGGTGAGCTCGACCTCGAACCAGACCTTCGCGCCCATGTGCCGCGTGTCGACGTTGACGCCGTTAGCGAGATAGAAGCGCCGCTCCGTCTCGACGACGAACTTGAACATCGGGAGGACGTCCCGGTACTCCTTGTAGAGCTGAAGCTCCATCTCGGCCTCGTACTTCTCGAGGTCCTCGACGCTCATCCCGTCTCCCGTCTGATCCTGGACCGCTCGCCGAGGCGACCGGTGCCGTCTTCGTAATCGCTCTCGGTCTCCAAGTGTCGCGCCATATGCGGCCGGAAGACGCCATCGGCGTCGACGAATCCCTCGACTCCGTAGAAGGACCGGCGGTGGATGCGGCACGGCCCGTGGCGCTGGAGCGCATCCCAGTGCTCGCGCGTCCCGTATCCGACATTCGTCGCAAACCCGTACTCGGGGTGGCGCCGGTGGTACCGGCGCATCGCACGGTCGCGCGCGACCTTGGCCAGGATCGAAGCCGCGGCGACGTTCGTCGACACCGCGTCGCCCTTCTTGACGCCGAGCGTCGGCCACGCCGCCCGGCGCAAGCGGAACGCGTCCAGCAGCACGTACTCGGGCTCCTCCGAGAGCCCCTTCAGCGCCCGCCTCAGCGCCTCGAGGTTGCATCGCTGGAGCCCGGCGCGGTCGATCTTGTCCGCGCTCACCCTGACGACGCAGTAGGAGAGGGCGATCGCGCGGATCTCCTCCGCGAGCCGCTCCCGCTGGAGCGCCGTGCACATCTTCGAATCCCGCAGGCCCTCGATGCAGGTGCCGGTCGGGAGGATCACGGCCGCCGCCATCAGGGGGCCTGCGAGTGCGCCGCGGCCCACCTCGTCGGCGCCCGCGACGCGCTCGAAGCCGGCGCCGGCAAGGCGAGCTTCGAGGAGCCCGGTAGCGTCCATGACCATCAGGAAGAAACCTATAGCGTCCCGAAATCCTGCGGCGGCCAGATGACGAGGAAGGCGTGGCCGACGATCTTGTCCTCGTCGATCGGGCCCAGGATCCTCGAGTCCTCGGAGTTCGGCCGGTTGTCCCCCATCACGAAGACCTTGCCCGCGGGGACGACGCAGCCCCCGCCGTCGATCTGCATCTGCAGACGCTTGCAGTCCTGCGCCGTGATCGTCGGGCTCGCCTGGTCCCGCCCCCGGTTGACGTAGTCCTGCGACACCTCGGTCCCGTTCACGAACAGCTGCCGCGGCTGGCCGAAATAGCGGACTGTGTCGCCCCCCACGGCGACGACGCGCTTGATGTAGTCCTCCTCGATGCCCGTCGGGAGCCCGAGCAGCTCGCGCACGAAGTTCCGCGCGTCGTCGTACCAGGGAAGCTCGGGGGTCTCGCCGAACACCGACTTCTCGAACACCACGACCTGGCCGCGCTCGGGGCCGCCGAAGCGGTACGAGATCTTCTCGACGAGCACGCGGTCCCCCACGTGCAGCGTCGGGATCATCGAGCCGGACGGGATGAAGAAGGCCTGCACGAGGAACGTCTTGATGACGATCGCGATCAGGAACGCGATCAGGACGAGCACCGGCAGCTCGGCGAGGTGGCGCAACCAGCGTCTCTTCCGGGGCTGCGCCGCGGTCCCGAGCGACGCCGGCTCCGCGACCGGCTCCGCCTCGGGCTCGTCCGGCACGGCCCGGGGCTCCGGTTCGGGTTCGGGCTCCGCCTCGGACTCTGCAGGGGCCCCGTCTGCGAGAGCGGCCCTCACGCGCTCGGCCAGAGCGTCGTCGATCGAGGAGGCGTGGCTGGTACGGGGCTCGCCGAGCTCCTCCAGGCACGCGAGTACCTCCTTGGAGGTGACGCCGATCTGCTTGGCGACCTCGTGGACCCTCGGCATCGAGAGAGGTTAAAGGGTGTTGAAATCAGACGGCGGCCACAGCAACAGGAACGCGTGGCCCACCACCTCTTCGACGGGGATCGGGCCGAAGGCCCGCGAGTCGTCGGAGTTCCCCCTGTTGTCGCCCATCACGAAGATCATGCCGTCCGGCACCTCGACCGGGCCGAACGCAGACGTCTCGGTCCCCTCCGCGAGATACGGCTCGTCGACGGGCTCGCCGTTCACGTAGACCTTGCCCTCGCGGCCCTCGATCGTGTCGCCCTCGATCGCCATCACGCGTTTGATGAAGTCCTGCGTCCCGCCGGTGGGGAACCCGAACAGACCCTTCAGCGCGCTGGCGATGTCCTCCCAGAAGGGGTCGTCCTCCGGCGGCGTGAGCGACACGAACTCCTTCTCGAACACGACGACCTGCCCCCGCGCCGGTTCACCGAAGCGGTAGCTCACCTTCTCGACCAGCACGCGGTCGCCCTCGACGAGCGTCGGCTCCATCGACGCCGACGGGATGTAGAAGGCCTGCAGCAGGAACGTCTTGATCAGGAGCGCGACGACGAACGCGATGACGACCAGTACCGGGAGCTCGCGCCAGAAAGAGTGCTTCTTCTTCGGCTTCTCCGCGGCCGGCTCGGGCGCGGCCGGAAGGTCCGGCTCGCTCGCAGCGGGCGGCGGAGGGGGTGGTGGCGGCGGCGCGTGCTGTGACTCCACGTTCGGGGAGTCCTACCTGTCCCGCAGCTCTTTGACCTTGGCCTTCTTCCCCACGCGGGACCTAAGGTAGTAGAGCTTCGCCCTGCGGACGTCGCCGCGGGCGGCGACGTCGATCTTCGAGATCATCGGCGAGTGCACCGGGAACGTCCGCTCGACGCCGACGCCGAAGCTGATCTTCCGGACGGTGAACGTCTCGGAGAGCTGGGAGCCGCGGCGCCGGATCACGATGCCCTCGAACACCTGGATGCGCTCACGCTCGCCTTCGACGACGCGGACGTGGACCCTGACCGTGTCGCCGGCGCGGAACGACGGCAAGTCGTCGCGCAGATACGGCCTCTCGACCAGATCCGTCCGGTTCATCTCCCACTCCTCTTGCTTTTAGGTCGTTTGCTGTACGGACGTTCACTTCCGTTGCACGCCGCGGGTCGGTGGACCCTGCGGTGCCGCTCGTAGCCCGGACGGGATTCGAACCCGTGATCTCCGCCTTGAGAGGGCGGCGTCCTAGGCCAACTAGACTACCGGGCCAGGCCTTTCCTTCCTGCTGAGCGCTGGGGCGCCTGGATTCGAACCAGGACTATCGGTACCAGAAACCGACGGGCTGCCAGGTTACCCCACGCCCCAATTTGACCCCGAATCTCGGGCGTCAGGCAGGATACCTCAGGCGCCTCAACGTCCTCTCCCGCCCGAGCAGCTCGATGCTCTCGAACAGCGGCGGCGACACGAGCGTTCCCGTCACGGCGGCGCGCACGGGCTGGAAGGCCTGCTTCGGCTTCAGCCCCCGCTCCTCCGCCAGCCCGCGCAGAACCTCCTCTATCGCCGGCGTCGTCCACTTCTCGAGGCGTTCCAGCCCCGCGGCGACGGCCTCGAGGTAGTCCCCCTGCCCCTCGAGCGCCTTCGCGGCCTTCCCCTCCGGGTGCACGTCCTCGAACAGGAAGCGGATCATCGGGGGGGCCTCGTCGAGACGCTTGAGGCGCTCGCCGATCAGCGGCGCAACGCCGGTGAGGATCTCGCGGCCCTGAGGCGACGCCGCCTCGAGCCCCGCCTTCTCGCAGAACGGCACGAGGCGTTCGGCGAGCTCCGAGTCGGTGAGCGAACGGATGTAGTGGCCGTTCAGCCACTCGAGCTTCGCGACGTCGAACGCGGCCGGGTTCTTGCCGACGCGCTCGAGCGAGAACCGCTCGATCAGCTCGTCGAGGGAGAAGACGTTCGTCTTGTCGTCGTACGACCACCCGAGCAGCGCGAGGTAGTTCACCATCGCCTCCGGGAGGAAGCCCTGCTCCCGGTACGCCCCGACCGACACGTCACCCCACCTCTTCGACAGCGGCTTGCCGTCGGTCGTCACGAGCATCGGCAGGTGGGCGAACACCGGCATCTCCGTCACGCCGAACGCCTCGCGCAGCAGCATCTGCCGCGCGGTCGACGCGACGAGGTCGTTGCCCCGGATCACGTGCGTGATCCCCATCGCGACGTCGTCGACGGTCACCGCGAGCATGTACGTCGGCGAGCCGTCGGATCGCCGGATCACGAAGTCCGGCGTGCGGCCGAGGTCGGTCGAGAGCTCCCCGAGCACGGCGTCGTCGAACGTGATCGTGCGATCCTGCGGGACCTTGAAGCGCAGCGAATAGCCGCGGCCTTCGTCGTCGAACGCCTTCCGCTCCGCGTCGGTCAGCGTGCGGCACCGGCCGGAGTACCCCGGGGCGCGCTTTTCGGCCTGGGCCTTCAGACGCTCTTGTTCGAGCTCTCCCGGGGTGCAGTAGCAGGGATACGCGTGGCCGGCGTCCACGAGCTCCTCCGCCTTCGCGCGGTAGAGGTCGAAGCGCTCGCTCTGGCGGTACGGCGCGTTGGGTCCGCCGACCTCCGGTCCTTCGTCCCAGTGGAGGCCGAGCCAGCGGAGGTCTTCGAGCACCGCGCGGTAGTTCTCCTCGGTCGCGCGCTTCGCGTCGGTGTCGGCGATCCGGAGCACGAAGCTGCCGCCGTGGTGCTTGGCGTAGAGCCACGAGAAGAGACCGGTGCGCGCGTTGCCGACGTGGATGGAGCCGGACGGCGCGGGTTCGAGCCGGGTCTTCACGGTCATCGGATCACTCTACGGCGCGGCGGGACGCGCAGAGGCGCGGACCCGGACGGTCCGCGCCTCTCGCGTCGGGTGGCGAGCGCCTCTAGGGACCGCCGACCTTCTGGAACGTGTCCTGCGTCTGCGGGTTCTCGTACCGGTGTTTGCGCGCCCGGTACTGCTGCACGCCGGGAGCGTCCGGATCGTCACCGGCGCCGAACGTCGGGTTTCCCTGCGAGTCGACGATCCGGCCGTTGCGCGTCAGGAGCTTGTAGACGTCGAGACCGCGACCGCCGGGATTGTGCGAACGGCCGAGGCCCCCGTTGGCGAAGATGTAGTCGTTGTACCAGTACGACGACCACACGTCGTCGCGGCCACGTCCGTCGACACCTTGTGCATCGAAGAACGCCACCTCCCGTGCCACCAGGGGCGGGACCGGGGTGGTCGGGCTGTCGTGGCCCAGGAAGATCTCCGGGTTGTCCTGCACGCCGGTGAAGTCGAAGACCGACGTCCCGCCTTCGTATGCCGACGAGACGCCGAAGTATCCGTCGTTCGTGGGGATCACGTTCCCGTTGTGCATCGTGCAGACCTCTTGCGAGGGCTGCGCGCGCGGGATGATGAACCGCCCGAACAGCGGCGCGTTCGGCGTCCCCGGCGGCACGCTCTTGTAGAACCAGACGTTCCCGCGGGTGTCCTGCGGGCCGTCACAGCCGTGCGCACCGCCGCCCTGCCATTCGTCGGTGAACAGCAGGATCTGGCCGTCCCAGGTGAACGACGCGGTGTGGAAGAGCCCGCCGCCGCCGGTGGTGATGAAGGGGTTGCGGATGTGGGTGTGCGCCCCGGTGGTCGTCGGATCCTCCGGCTGCGTCACGTCCCAGATCTGTCCCTCCTCGAGACATGCGGCGCCGGCCACGCGCCGGGGATTCTGCCGGACGTTGCTCGCCTGCTTGCCCGCAGTCCCCTGCTTCTGGTCCTCGTAGTAGACGGTGATGTCGTGGCAGCCGATCGCACCCGTCCCGCCACTACCGATCGTCCCGCGGAACGGAAGCGTGTCTCCGTCGAGGAACTGCTCCTTCAGCACGCGAGCGTTCTCGGGCGCCGCGTCCGGGATCTCGACGATCGAGATCCGCGCGTGCGGGATCGTGCAGCGCGGGCCGCCGAAGTCGGCCGCGCCGGTCGGCGTGGGGCTTGCTCCGGTCGGATACGACGAGACGTAGACGATCCCGCGCCGGTCGTTCTGGTCGCGGATCGTCGTGTGGGTGTGAGAGCCGCACGCGGTCGGCACCGACGCGATATGCACCGGCGCCTCCGGCTGCGTCACGTCGAAGATGCGCAGCCCCTCGAACCCCGGCTGGAACAGGTTGCGCGCTACCGTCGGGCACTCGGGGAACGGTATCTCCGGCGTCGGCTCGCAGGCGGGGACCCCGCTCGACACGGGCGTGTCGGCGCTGGTCGCGCATTCCGAGGTCGTCTGCGGCCGGTCGATCGACTGGATCAACAGCAGCCGATCCTGCGCCTGGTGGAAGGAGACGTCGTTCTGGGGGCCGCGACACTGGAAGTCGCTCACGAGAACCGGGTTCTCCGGGTCCTTGATGTCGAACAGGCGGAATCCGTTGTAGTTCCCGGCCGCCAGAAGGTCATGGTGAGGTCCCTGCACGGCGCCGGCCTGCCAGAAGGCAAGGTCGGAGTTCGTCACCTGCGGGTTCGTGCGGTTCGCCGTGTGGAACATGTTCGGGCTCGCGAGGTCGGCGTTGCCGTGCGAAGACCCGTACGCCCCCCCGCTGAAGTCCTCGAAGTCGTGGCCACCCTCGCCCTCCGGGTGTGCGGCTGCGAAAGTCGGGAGCGCCAGTAGCGTCCCGGTCAGGAGCAGGACGAGCGCCCGGCGCACGCGGTGCCCGCTCCCGAACCGCTCTGGTCCGTGCCGTCTACTCAATTGAGCCTCCTTTTTCCGCGACCGATGCCCGACCGACGCGCGCGGACGCGTTTGAGACGAAGAAGGACTGGAAGTGGTTCGTGCCCCCTCCTCACCCGGGTCCCCGCGCGACCGGGCGATCGTATTGCTGCGGTATGGCCGGGTCAATGCCGCTTCGTCTGTTTTGCCGGATTTGCCACAAACCGACGTCGCGTCCGCCCGATTCCGCCAGCCGCTTGCGCCCGTACGCGGCCGGCGCGCGCGGACGCTTATCGTCCCCCCGTGGACAGGGACCTGCTGATCGCGACCTACGCGGACCTCGCGGTCCGCGCGGGGTGCAACCTCCAGCCGGGCCAGCGGCTGCTGATCGAGACCGTCGTCGAGCACGCGCACTTCGCCCGCGCCATCACACGCGCCGCGTACGCGGCCGGCGCGCGCCACGTAGAGGTCTACTACGAGGACCGCCACGTCCAGAAGGCGATGATCGAGAACGCCGCGGACGAGGTCCTCACGTGGACTCCGCCGCACCTGCTGCACCAGCGCCGCGGCCTGGCGGACGATCGCGCCGCGTCGATCTGGATCGTCGGCGACCCCGACCCCGAGATCTTCGCCGACCTCGATCCCGCCCGGGTGGGCAAGGCGCGGATGGTCGCGTTGCGCGAAGAGGGGGTGAAGCAGGTGAACGAGCGCTCGGTCGCGTGGGCGATCGTCGCCTATCCGAACGAGGGCTGGGCGGAGGCGGTGTTCGGCGTGCCCGACGTCGACAGGCTGTGGGACGCGGTGGCGCGCGCGACGCGCCTCTACGACGACGACCCCGTCGCGTCGTGGAAGGAGCACGTCGAGCGGCTCGGAGCGCGCGCCGACGCGTTGAACGAGCTGGAGCTCGACGTCCTCCGATACCGGGGGCCGGGGACCGACCTCACCGTCGGGCTCCTGCCGGAAAGCCGCTGGATGAGCGCGCGCTTCGAGACGTCGTGGGGACAGCGCCACATCCCGAACCTCCCGACCGAGGAGGTCTTCACGACCCCCGACCGGTTGCGCACCGAAGGCACCGTCCGGTCGACGCGGCCGCTCGTGCTCGAGAACGAGGGCGTGACCGTCAGGGACCTCGAGATGCGGTTCGAGGGCGGGAAGATCGTCGACGTGCGGGCGAGCTCGGGGGCCGAGGTCGTGCGCGCCCAGATGGAGACGGACGAGCACGCGCCGTACCTCGGCGAGGTCGCGCTGGTCGACGAGGCGTCGGCCGTCGGCGCGACCGGTGTGACGTTCAAGAACACGCTGTTCGACGAGAACGCGACGTCGCACATCGCGTACGGCGCGGGGTTCGCGTTCGCAGTCGAGGGCGCGGCCGGGCTATCGCCGGAGCAGCAGCTCGAGGCCGGCGTGAACCACTCGACGGTGCACACGGACTTCATGGTCGGGGGCCCGGAGGTGTCGATAGACGGGATCACGAGCGACGGGAAGACGATCCCGATCATCCACGACGACGCCTGGCAGCTCTAGGAGACGTAGTCGAGCCAGTCGGAGTACTTCTCGTCCTCGCCTTTGACTATCTGGAAGTACTTCTGCTGCAGCGCCAGCGTCACCGGGCCCGGCTCCCCGATCACCCGGCCGTCCACCTCACGCACCGGCGTCACCTCGGCCGCCGTGCCGACGCAGAACATCTCCTCCGCCAGGTACAGGTCGGCCCTCGTCAGCATCCGTTCGAACACCCGTACACCGAGGTCGGCCGCGATCGCGATGATCGAGTCCCTCGTGATGCCGGGGAGCGGCCCGGCAGCGAGCGGGGGCGTGAGCAGCTCGCCGTCGCGCACGATGAAGAGGTTCTCGCCCGTCGCCTCGGAGATGTAGCCCTGCGGGTTCAGCATGATCCCCTCGTCGAACCCCTTGTCGAGCGCCTCCACCTTCGCCAGCACCGAGTTCACGTACGCGCCGGTCACCTTCGCCTGCGGCGGGATGATGTTCGGGTCGTGCCGGCGCCAGGACGACACCGTCATCCGCACGCCCTTCGTCAGCGCCTCCTCACCCAGGTAGGTCCCCCACGGCCACACCGCGATGCACACGTCGACCGGATTGCCGCGCGGGTTGACGCCGATCTCGCCGTAGCCCCGGTACGCGATCGGCCGCACGTAGCACGACCGCAGCGCGTTGACGCGGATCAGCTCGCGCGCCGCCTCGACGAGCTCGTCGACCGCGTACGGGATCTCCATCATGAAGATGCGCGCGGAGCGCTCCATCCGCAGCAGGTGGTCGCGCAGCCGGAAGACCGCCGGCCCTGCCGCGGTCTCGTAGCAGCGGACCCCCTCGAAGACGCCGGTCCCGTAGTGGAGCGCGTGGCTGAGGACGTGGATCTTCGCGTCCTCCCACGCGACCATCCGGCCGTTCATCCAGATCTTCTCGACCGCCGAGATCGGCATCTGAGCTCCCGTTCCTAGGTCTCGACCGTGATGAGGCGGGCGTCGCGGAGCCCGGCCTTCGACACGATCCCTTCCAGCACATCTTCCGGGATAGGCGAGTCGACTGCCAGACCCATGAGGGCCTCTCCGCCGACGTTCTGCCTCCCCACCTGCATGTTCGCGATGTTGACCCCGGCCTCGCCGAGGAGGGTCCCGACGATACCGACGATGCCGGGACGGTCGAGATAACGAAAGAACGCCATGACCGGCGCGAACGCCATGTCGAGGTCGTAGCCGTAGACGCGCACGAGACGCTCGGTGTCGCGTTTCCCCACCAGGACGCCGGCGACCGAGACGGTGTCGCCCTCGCACGCGGCGCGGACCTCGATCAGGTTCACGTAGTCGAGCGACTGCGACGACTTCGTCTCCTCGATCGCGATCCCCCGCTCCTTCGCGAGCAACGGCGCGTTCACGAACGTGACCGGCTCGTGGACGACCGCGGAGAACGCGCCCTTCAGACCCGAGAGCGTCAGCGCGCGCGTGTCCTGCTCCGCCAGGCCCCCGTGGTACTCGAAGCGCAACGCCTCGATCCCCGGCCCCGACAGCGCGACCGCGACGCGCCCGAGCCGCTCCGCGAGCTGCACGTATGGCCGCACCGGCTCGGGGATGTCAGGGCCGATGTCGATGTTGACGGCGTACGGGACGAAGTCGCCCCGGAGAGCGAGCAGCACCTGCTCGGCAATCGCCATCCCCGCCTTGTCCTGCGCCTCCGCGGTCGACGCCCCGAGGTGAGGCGTGACGACGACGTTCGGCAGGTCGAACAACGGGTGCTCGGTGACCGGCTCGCCGTCGAAGACGTCCACCGACGCGCCGGCGACGACGCCGTCCCGGAGCGCCTTCACCAGCGCCGCCTCGTCGATGATCCCGCCGCGCGCCGTGTTGACGACCCTGAGGCCCGGGCGGGACGCAGCCAGCTCGGCGTGCGAGACGATCCCGACGGTCTCCGGCGTCTTCGGCAGGTGAACGGTGAGGAAGTCGGCGCGGGAGCAGACGCCGGCGACCGTATCGAGGAGCTCGACGCCCATCTGCGCGGCGCGCGGCGGAGCGACGTACGGGTCGTACGCGACGAGCATCATGCCGAACGCGCTGGCGCGCTGAGCCACGAGCGTCCCGACGCGGCCGAGGCCGAGGATCCCCAGCGTCTTCCCGTGGAGTTCGACCCCCTGCCACCGCTCGCGCTCCCACGCGCCGCCGACGAGAGCCGTGTGCGCCTGCGGGATGTTGCGCGCCTGCGCCAGCATCAGCGCGAGCGTGTGCTCGGCAGCCGAAAGCACGTTGGACTGCGGCGCGTTCACGACGAGCACCCCGTGACGCGTCGCCGCGTCGACGTCGACGTTGTCGAGGCCGATCCCGGCGCGCCCCACGACCTTCAGGCTCTCGCCCGCCTTCAGCACGTCGGCGGTGACCCTCGTCCCGGACCGGACGACGAGGGCGTCGTACGAAGGGATCGCGTCGAGCAGCTCGTCCGCGGAGAGGCCCAGGCGCACGTCCACGTCGACGTGCTCCCGCAGGCGCTCGAGGCCGGCGGCGGAGAGCTTCTCTGACACGAGGACCCGCATGCGCCGCATCGTACAAGTACAGTTGCGCGATGGCGGCTCCGGCACTTCGCCCGCTGCGCGTCGGCGAGCTCCTCGACGTCGCGATAAAGATCTACACGCGCAACGTCCTCACGCTGTGGAAGATCGTCGCGCTCGTCGTGTTCCCGGTGAACGTCCTGGGCGCGATCGTGACGCTGTCGACGCTCCCGGACGAGGTCCTCGACCCGCGCTTCGGCACGCGGCCCGATTCCTTCGACACCGTCGACGACGAGATCTGGACGATATTCGCCGCCGAGATGCTGCTCCTCGTCGTCGGCCTCGTCACGGTGACGATCGCAACGGGTGCTTGCATGAAGGCGGTCAGCGACGTCTACCTCGGGGCCGAGCCCGAGGCGGGATCGTCGCTCCGGTTCGCGGGGCGGCGCGTCCACTCGCTCGTGTGGATAAGCGTGCTGACGTTCGTCCTCGGCAGCCTCGCGGCGATCGCCCTGATCGTCCCGGGCGTCTGGCTGTGGGTCTCGTGGACCGTCGCTCCGGCCGTCCTCCTCGTCGACGGCCGCAAGGGGATGAAGGCGTTGCGCCGCTCGTTCGGGCTCGTCAAGGGGAGGTGGTGGCCGGTCTTCGGCGCCACCATGGTCGGCTTCGTGCTGTCGGGGATCGTCGGCGCCGCCGTCAGTGCGGTCACCGTGCCGCTTATCTTCAGCGACGCCGGCGACAACGCCGTGCTGACGGCCGCCGTGAACGCGCTCGTCAACACGATCGGCGGCGTGATCACGACCCCGTTCCAGGCGGCGCTCGTCGCCGTCATCTACTTCGACCTGCGCGTGCGCAAGGAGGGCTTCGACCTCGAGCTGCTCGCGGAGAGGATCGGGACCGCGCCCGATCCCACGCGCCGGCCGGACTTCCTCCCGCCGCCACCCGTGCAGCCGCTCGGCGGCGAGCAGCCCCCGTTCTGGCCGCCGCCGCCGGGCTGGAAGCCGTCCGGGGGCTCCGGCACCTGACCGGCCTGTTGCTGCAACGCATCGACCCCGCCGAGGCGCAGGAGGCGGCGAGGCGGATCCTGGCAGAGCGCAGGTTCCGCGCGCCCGATGTCCCCCGGCCCCTGGAGGGCCTCCTCGACCCGCTCGGCAGGTTCTTGCGGGACGCATGGGAGGCGGTCGCGGAGACGCTCGACGACCTGCTGCCCGGACCGAGGTCCGTCGTGTGGACGGTCCTCGGTGCCGCGGTGGTCGCGGCGGCCGTGGCCGTGGCCGCGCAGATCTCCCGCCGCAGAGGCGTGCAACAGGCCGCGGGCGCGGGCACCGGCGCCGGGTCCTCCGGAGGAGTGGACGCCGGAGCGATCGAGGCGATGGCGGAGGAGGCCGAGCGCAAGCAGGACTTCGCCGCGGCCGTCCGCCTCCGCTTCCGCGCCGGGTTGTTGAAGCTGGAGGCCGCGGGGCACATCCGCCACACGGAGTCGACGACGTCGCGGGAGGTCGCCCGGCGGCTGCGGTCCCCCCGCTTCGATCACCTGACGGCGGTCTTCGACCAGATCGTCTACGGCGGCCGCCCCGCGACCGCGGCCGACGCGGAGACGTCGCGCTCCGAATGGGACGCGCTGCTGCGCGGGACCCGGAAGGAGGCACGGGCCTGAGCGCGACCGGGAGCACCGCCACGCGCATCGCGCTCGTCGCCGGGGCCGTCGTCGTCCTCAACCTCGTCGTGGCACTGCTCGCCGCGTACCTGCGGGCGCCGGGCGGTCCACCCTCGTCCTCCTACGCCACGACCGAGCGCGGGCTCGCGGCGTACGCGTCGCTGCTCGAGGAGTTCGACTACGAGATCGAGCGTTACCGCCGCCCGCTGGGCGACGAGCCCCTCGATCCGGACACGACGGTCGTCCTGCTCGACCCGCCCGCCGTCCCACCAGAGGGGGCGGAAGCATTGGGGGACTTCGTCGAGCGCGGGGGACGCCTGGTCGCGGGAGGGTCCTCGCCGTACTGGCTCGAGGACGTGCTCGCCGAACCCCCGCAATGGCAGCACGGCACCGCGGAGTTCACCGACGCTCCGGGCTTCCCCGGGATCCGGCTCGCCGGCGAGGGGACGTGGTTGGACGAGGGTTCCGGCAGCTCGATCGTCGGCCGCCCGGGGGCTTCGCTCGTCGTCGAGCTCCACGAGGGCCGCGGCGTCGCGCTGTTGCTCGCGGACGTCTCGCCGTTGCAGAACCGGATGCTGGACGAGGGGAGCAACGCCGCGCTCGGTCTCGAGCTTGCGGGACCCGGCGACCGGGCGGTCGTGTTCGTCGAGAGCGTCCACGGCTACGGCCTCGGCGCCGGGCTCGCCGCACTCCCGTCGCGCTGGAAGTGGACGCTCGCGCTGCTCGGTCTTTCGGCCGCGTTATGGATGTGGGCTCGCGCCATGAGACTCGGCCCCCCCGAGCAGAAGGAACGCGTCCTGCCGCCGCCGCGCCGGGCGTACGTCGAAGCTCTCGCCGCTACACTCGCCCGCACCGAGAGGGCGAGGAGGGGGAAGCCGTGAAGACGTTGCGCGACGCCGTCGCGCGCGAGGTGGCGAAGGTCGTCGTCGGCGCGGACGATTCGCTGGACGCGGTGTTGTGCGCGGCGACCGCCGGCGGCCACGTCCTGCTCGAGGGCCCGCCCGGCGTCGCGAAGACGCTGCTCGCGAACGCGCTCGCCCGCGCGCTCGGCGTCGGGTTCAGCAGGATCCAGTTCACGCCGGACATGCTCCCTTCGGACGTGACCGGCACGACGACCCTGCGCGGCGGCGAGCTCGTCTTCCGGCCGGGTCCCATCTTCACCAACGTGCTGCTCGCCGACGAGATCAACCGGACGCCGCCGAAGACGCAGGCCGCGCTCCTCGAGGCGATGCAGGAGCAGCGGGTCACCGCCGACGGCGAGTCGCGCGACCTTCCCGACCCGTTCCTCGTGCTCGCGACGCAGAACCCGATCGAGTACGAGGGGACGTACCCGCTGCCCGAGGCACAGCTCGACAGGTTCGCCGTCAAGGTCGACATCGACTACCCGTCGGAAGACGACGAGGTCGCGATCCTGCGCCTCCGCCATCACGGGGTCGCTCCCGCGACCCTCGACGACGTCGCCGTCGTCGTGACGCGCGAGCAATGGGAGGAGGCACGTGCCGCCGTCGACGCGACGACTGCGTCGGACGAGATCCTGCGCTACGTCGCCGCGGTCGTGCGCGCGACCCGCGCGCTGCCGAGCGTGTCCCTGGGCGCGAGCCCGCGCGCCGCCGTGCACCTCCTCGCGGTGGCGAAAGCGGCCGCCAGGCTCGGGGTCCGGGACTTCGTGACGCCGGACGACGTGGCGACGATGGCTCCGCTCGTCCTCGCGCACCGTCTGATCCTCAGCGCGGAGGCAGAGCTGGAGCGCTTCGGAGCCGGCTCGGCGGTGAGCGCGGCCCTCGCGTCGGTGCCCGTCCCCCGTTGAGCCCGACGCCGCGCGCGGCCGGGCTCGTCGCGCTGGCGGCCCTGTCGGGCCTCGTCGTGCCGCCCGCGCTGTCCGGCCTCGCGATCGTCTGCATCCTCGTAGTCGCCGCCTTCGACGCAGGCCGCGTGCGGCGGTCGCCCGAGCTCGAGCGGGAGCTGGCGCACGCTCTCGCCCGCGGCGCGCCGGCGCCGTTCTCCGTCGAGCACCGTGACGGCGGAGCGCTGCGCGTGCGCCAGCCGAACGTCCCCGCGCTCGCGTTCGACCCGCAGGAAGGCGACGGCGCCGTCCGCGGGACCGTGCTCCCGGTGCTCCGCGGGCGCCACGAGGTCCCGGCCCCTGCGACCGTCGCGACCGGCCCCCTCGGGCTCGGCCGCTGGTTCCACTCTCGGGGCGCCGCGCAAGAGGTGCTCGTGTACCCCGACCTCCCGAGCGCGCGCCGCATCGTCCACCGGTTACGAGAGGGGCGCTTCCGCGAGCCGGGGCGGCTCTCCCGGGGGCCGCTCGGCCTCGGGACGGAGTTCGAGTCCGTGCGCGACTACGTCCCCGACGACGACTTCAGGCAGGTGAACTGGCGCGCGACCGCGCGCGTCGGCCGTCCGATGACGAACCAGTACCGCATCGAGCAGGACCGCGACGTCGTCTGCGTGGTCGACTCCGGCCGGCTCATGGGCGCGCCGCTGGGGGCCCAGAAGACGAGGCTCGACGTCGCGCTCGACGCGACCGTCGCGGTCGCGCTCGTCGCCGACGAGGTCGGGGACCGCTGCGGCACGCTCGCGTTCGACGGACGCATCCGCCGCGACCTCCGCCCGCGCCGCGCCGGAGCGCGCCGCGTGATCGAGGCGTTGTTCGACCTGGAGCCGACCGAGACCGACAGCGACTACGAGCTCGCGTTCCGCACGGTCGGAGGGGGCAAGCGTTCGCTCGTCCTGATGTTCACCGACCTCGTCGACGAGCCGGCCGCGCGGTCGCTGATCACGGCGACCCCCGTCCTCGCCCGGCGGCACTTCCTCGTCGTGGCGAGCGCGGCCGACCCCGACCTCGACGAGCTGGCGAACGCGGCCCCCGCGGGACCGGTCGAGGCCGCGCGCCGGACGGTCGCGCGGGAGGTGCT